>RRZV01000035.1 GCA_003931895.1 Mesohalobacter salilacus | reverse complement strand
TTTTGTTTAAAGTTAATAAATTTTCAACTTAAACAATGGTCCGAAATTATCGAGGTATTATATACCAACGTAAGCATAAGCCTTTTTTTCGCCCTTTGATTCATATACAATGGTTTTGAAATTTTTAATATGTTTTTTTAAAATCATATTAGGCTTTCCAAGCATGATACAAAATGGCGGTTGAATAAATTCAATAAATTCTTTGAATAACGGGAATGATAATTCCCAATCTTTGTGTGTTAAGTGTTTTGTAGATGGTGTTCTAAAGAAACACAAATTAGTATAATTTATATTATCAATTTCAACCAAAAAGTACTTTTTCAAATACTTGTTAGCATGTTTAGCCAATTTAAATTTTCTTAGGTAGTTTTTTTTTGGCATCTTATCTTGGGTATTATGATTCTTGCCACCCCAGTTTAAGCCAAACAGGACTGGTGCATTTTTCTTTATTGGAGTATCACAAATAGCGTAGTTCCAATTTTCACCATTATATTTTTCATAAACAGGAGATTGCTTATAAGTTTTTTTTGTTTTTTCAATTAAATAATTGAAAAAAATTTCTTCTTGGCATATTTCATTCATAATATTAAGTTTAAATATAGTTACAATCGGATAATTCACATTTACGATTTTAATTTATTATTGTCAAAACCCCAAAACCTCTTATAAAGTTCTGATTAATTTTAGCTTTTAATTTTATGCTAAACTAATAAATCCAGTTCTTTTTTTACGTCATTATCCGCAATTTCATCAATCTGATACTTTAGCTTTTCCAGATGAGGTTGTTGATTAGAGTTGGTTTCTATGCTGACTAAACTTGTGGTTATAGCATGCTTTTCTATCAAAGTTTTAATATCTGAAAATTCTAAGGTTGAATGTTCTATAAGTTTTTGAGTCATATTTAGCAGTAGAGTTTTTTCTCGACTGAGCAGGTCTTTAGCTAATTTTTGCGCTTTTAGTATGATTACTTCAGCTTCTTTTTGCAAGTCTAAAATAGGTTCATATAAACCATATCTATTCTGTAAAGACTCAATGTGATAAAAGCCTAATTTTGAACCCATAGCATTTTCATAAAGAGACTTTATAATGAGGTTGGTTACTTTTTTTAAGTCAGAGCTTGAGCCTAACGTGATCAAGTCTTCTCCAAAAATTAAACGTTCAGCTTCTATGCCACCTAATGCTCTTGCTGCTAAATTGATGAGGTCTTTTTTAACAATTAATTTATCCTCAAAATTTAAATGTGTAAAACCATCGCTTCTTGTATTTGCCGTTGTTGAATTGAGTTGTGTTGGAATTTCGTTTGATAAGACAATGCTCAATAACGCATGCCCAGATTCATGAATAGCTGTAACGGACTGTTTATTTTTATCTGTTGATTGTCTTATATTATCTAAAGAGGCATCAATTGTTAAGTCTAATTCTTCAACGCTTTTTTCTTGGTTCATATAGATGATATGAAGCGTATTTGTATGATATGAGATTTTTATTTCATCTGCATTAAACTTCTTTAAAACCAAATAGCTTAATATCTGCCCTAAATTAGCATCGATAAAAGTTTTTAAACTACTCTTAAGTGGTCTTACACCTTGTGTTGGGTAAACGCCATTGTTATAAATCATTTGGTTTACCGAAGAGGCAAATTTTAGTTTGACCTTGTAATTTGATGCAAAATCATTTTTCAGGTTTTGTAAATGCCTTTCTATAATGTTGTGATAAGCCGATTTATTTAAGGCTGGATATATGATGTGATTGTTGCCAAGCCTTGCAATCTGTTCGTTTCTAAAACGCTTTTTTAATGCTTCTTTAATTTCTGGAATTTTGATTTCTAAAGATTGTTTGTGAAAAGCATCGGCGTTTAAATCTGGATTAAAATCACTACTCATTTCATAGGCTTCATCAAGGTTGCCAATTATAAACAGGAGTGATTTACGCATATTGCCTTTCGCTGTTTTGCGTTTTCTTTTAGAAGCTTCATAAAGAATACCTAAGAGTTGAGTTTCATCAAGCTGAAAAAAATAGGATTCAAAATCTAAAATATTCTCAAACTGATCTTGAAAAAGTTTAAAAATATTGTGTCGCTCTACACGTTCAACATACTCATAGGATTTACTTTTAAAATCCTTGTAAAAGTTTCGTAAATATTGTTCAAGTTTCTTAGGTTGTTCATCGTAATAAATAAAACCATTTTTAAGCTTAAATCCATTTTCAATCCATATTTGTAAGGTTTTATACCATTTTAAATAGCCATTGACATCTCTAATGCGAAGCTGCATATCAAACTCACCAACATCAAGAAAATCCCAAAGATTGAATTCCATGTCAACATCTTTTTCAGTTCCATCATCATAAAGCGTTCTTAAATGTTGAAATTCATCAAAACAAAAAATATAATCTTCATTTTCATAAACATCAATGGCTTCTGATAATTGTCGATCTATATCTTTACGTTTTTCACTATTCATTTCAAATCTAAAAAATGCTTGCTCTTTGTCTAAAAGCTTAACTAATCGCTTGACTAAAGCAGTTTTCCCCGTACCAGTTAATCCCCAAAGATTAATGATTAAAGGATGTGTTTGGGTTTCATTAAATAAATACCAAGGTTGTATACTTTCAATAATTTGGTTTATTGCGTTATCAATACCAAAAAACTCTTGTTTTAGGATGGTTTTTATATGATTAAGTTTGTTTGTTTTTTGCTGAAGGTGTTTAAAATTCATAAGTATCTGTTTTTTGTGTGGTTATTTTTAATTATAGTGGTTTAAAATCTTTTGCGCTTTTGTTTTTAGGATTTCAATCAAGGATTGAGGTTTGATAACTTTTACATTTTCACCCATAGACATTAACTCCATAATAAAATCGTAAGTAATAATGAGTTTTAGCTTGACAATTAATTCCTCTGAATTGTCGCTGATAATTTTTTGTGAGTGATGAAGTGGTAGTGTTTTAATATATTTACCTTGGTATTCATAAAAAGACAAAATGATTTCTTCAGGCTTACGACCGTTGCTACCTGTGATCCCAAAAGAATTTTTGTAGTAAGCGTTGACATCAAAATTTTCAGGTTTCTCAAATTTTTGATTTGTAGATTTTGGATTGGTGATACGATCCAAACCAAAACTTTTAATTTTATCATCTTTAGTGTCTTTAGCTATGACATACCACCTACTTTTAAACTCTTTAAGTGCAAGGGGTTTAACCTTTCTTGTTTCTGGTGTGATATCCCAAAATTTTTGATGGTCAAATTCAATGATAACTTTATTTTTTATGGCATTCAGAAAATCATGTAAATATTGAGTGCCTTGAGCTTGTCTTTGTTCAAATTGAATATTTTTAGAGAGTCTTTCAGAAATGCTCAAAGCGTTGAACATGTCAAAAGCTTCAAGTAAACGGTTGTTGAGTTCAGGCTGGTGTTCAAAATCAATAAAATATACTCTTTTAGAAAAGTCAAACTGAATATCAATATTGTAAATCGTATAAATAGCTTTAAGATCTCGCTGAAAAGTGCGCTTTGAAACCTGGAGGTCTAAACCTTGAAGTTCTGACTCTAAAGCCAAATAGTCAGCAATTTCATCAAAATCACATGATTTTCGTCGCAATTTTTTTATAATCAGATTGTAACGTATTATGGTTTCTGTTTTTGCCATGCTTTATAAATTTTATGTAAAAGTAAATATAGACTACGACAAAATATGACGTTGTTATTATTTTTTCTAATGACAACTTTTGGCTGCGGCTCTAATTAAGTTTGCCCAAATCCTTTAGTTATGAATAAAAACACCAATAATTTAAGCCTGGACAAAGTAATTCATCAAGACTTTCAATTGTTTTTGAGTTGCTTTTCGGTTGGTTTGGAAAAAGAGAATATCCTCAATTATTTTAAATCTAATACCATTCAGCTCCTCACTGGACAAGCAGGACATGCACCAATTCGAACAGCGATATGGTTCAGTCAAATTGTAAAATCTAAAAAAATACTGGTTGTAGAGCAACACAATGTAAAGGCTTCAATTTATAACTATATCTGTAAAAATAATATAGTTGAAAACCCAAGCAGATTTGTTATTAATGACTCCGAGGATATTAATTATAAAAAGATATCTATAGATATTTACTTTATTATTGTCAATAGTGAAAACTTCAAACCTGAATTAATCAAAAGATTATTTAAACATTTGAATGGTCTTGATATTAAGTTTTACTTTTTAGTGGTTAATATTTATAAAGAAAAAGTTCTGGATTTTGATCTTCACGCTAAACAACACTACGATAGTTTTAGACCTTTTTATCTTGGGCAACAGCTCTGGAATAATATTTCAATTAAACCTCATCACGTTGTTTTAAAATCTCAAAAAAACCAGTTGAGTTGGTTGTTTTCTATATCGGGTTTTAACAAATACAGATATTTATCGTCTGTATAAAACCAACTATGCAAGCCCACCGGCAGGTAATTCGGCTTATTTTTCGCCTCTTATTGCATGACTTGGGTTAAACATTAAAGGCTTTATTCATCAACTCTATTTCTTTTTGAGGGATACCTATTTGTTGAGCAACTCTGTCCCAGGAACTAACAGCGCTGAGGACTTCTTCTATAATTTGAATCATTTGATTTTTATTTAACCGAAAATATTTTCCCACGCGTTTTGCTAACTCATAATCTAAAGCATTGTTATCCATATCGATATTTAGCGCCAGACCATCTTTGTCTATAGAAGGGTTGAGGTCATATGCTGGAGACAGCTCCCAGCCATTATGGGTAATTATAAATCCGTGGTTCCTCAAATGATCATCAGTATTGGAAATAGCAATATTAAAAATGATACGCCGCCAAAGTTGTTTTAAGTTTTCTTCTACGTTAATTCCATAATTTTGAATAAATTCTGCGATTTCCAGGTATGAGGATGGGTTATCTCTTATGGTATTTTCATTATTCCCGGTCATGGTCATGGCCGATACAAAATGAATTCGTTTTTCTTTATCCCGGTCAAAACGTTTGGTGAAAAAAGTATTGTAAGGACCTATCACTTTTTGAATTTTACACTCAGACATTTCAACACCTGCCTGAATAGCGAGTTTATAAGCTAAATATTCCCATGCGGCTTTATCAGTGGTATCGTTCTTTGCCGGGAACTTAGCTATCCATAAATTGTTATCAAAATCTCTGATGTTAGCTTTAGGTCTGGCTCCTCCAAGAGATGAACCCGGAGCTGTTAAAATTGCCAGCCATTGATTTGTTGCTTCACTTTGCCCATCATTTTCAAATTGTTCTGCTGCAAGTTGAAGTTCTCGAATAGATGACCAGGGCGGTGTTGGGTTTTTATGATCGTCATCCAAAAAAGGACCATTAAGATCTGTTTTAAAACGCAATGCGCCCATTCTGCTCTCATCATAAACCCCTAATAAGTAATCAACTTCATAAAGCGTTTTTGGATTTTGATTTTGACGAGCTGCCTCAAGAGCCGCTCTTCTTTTCATAAGTGTTTTGCCCCATGTATCTGGCATACTATCTAAAAACACACCAAAATTCTCTTTGTTATTTGGAAACTGTGGTCCTGAAAAAAACTGAATATCAGGGTCCAGTAATATTTGATGTTTAGATTTTAGCCATTCTTTAGTGTATTCAAAGCTAAATGCTTTTTTTCCTTTAGCATAAATTGCGGTTAGGGTTCCAACTAGCTGAGGCTCTTCCATAGGTTTCCAGTGGGCAAACACATATATATTGAGTTTTTTGCGTTTCATGAATTTTGGAGTTTATAATTTTTTAAAGCATCTCAATATCTTGTAATTTCCTTCCAAATTCATCATCCGCTGCCAGTTTTAAAATATCGTTTTGTAAACCTAATACTCTCAAAACATTAAAATAAGACCCGATAGAAACATTAGAAGTGCCTTTTTCAATTTTATATAAGGTTGATCGGTCTATGTTAGCCCGTTCAGACACCTGAATTGTAGTGAGTTTTCTGCGCTTACGGGCTAATTTAATGTTTTCACCTACTCGTTCCAACATCTCCTGATGTTTTGGAAACACAATATTTCTTTTCGTCTTCATATGTTGTTTATTTTCAACAAATATAACACTAATGATGATAATAAACAACATTCGGTATTAAAAAAATAAAAAGCCGATTCGGGATACTTTTAAGTTGTGAATCTATTCTTCACTACTTAACGGTTTTTATAACCCATTTATAATAATAAAATTACTTTTTAATCGCTTTTGTTTTAAAGACAAAATCTCTAATAATAGATCCTACTGAAGTGAGATATTTTCCTCAAAAATCGTATTAATATTTCAAGCTCAAATCAAATAATTTTACTTAAATTACAACTGTAAAAGATTATTCAAAATATATAAAAACTAAAAATTAATTTAAATAAAACCTATGAAAGTAAACGCTTACGCTGCAAAAGAACCTAAGTCAGAACTAACACCTTATACTTATGAACTTGATGAAATTGGTGCTGAACAAGTTGATATTAAAGTAGAGTATTGTGGATTGTGCCACTCCGATTTAAGTATGATTAATAACGATTGGGGCTTGTCTGAATACCCTTTCGTACCAGGTCATGAAGTTATTGGCGAAGTGATTGCAACTGGTGACGCAGTCAAAAATTTAAAAATAGGCGATAAAGTCGGTTTGGGCTGGATGTCTAGCTCTTGTATGAGTTGCACACAATGTATGGAAGGTGACCATCATCTTTGTGCTGAAGCAGAATCTACTATTATTGGTAGAAATGGTGGGTTTGCCGATAAAGTTCGGGGACACTGGTCATGGGCTATTCCTTTACCAAAAGGCATCGATAGGAGCAAAGCCGGACCTTTATTGTGCGGTGGCATTACGGTTTTTAACCCAATTATTCTAGCTGACGTAAAACCCACAGATAAAGTAGGAGTGATTGGTATAGGTGGTTTAGGTCATATGGCGCTTAAGTTTTTAAAACACTGGGGTTGCGAAGTTGTTGCATTTAGTTCAAGTCCCGAAAAGAAAGACGATATTTTGAAAATGGGCGCTACAAAAGTCGTGAATTCAAAATCTTCAGATGAATTAGAAAGTATTGCTGGTCAATTAGATTTCATATTAAATACGACAAATGTGTCATTAGATTGGAATGCTTACTTAACAGCTTTGGCACCAAAAGGCAAATTTCACACCGTAGGTGCAGTTTTAGAACCTATGGAGATTCCAGCCTTTAGTTTGATCATGGGTGAAAAATCAGTTGGTGGAAGCCCAATTGGAAGCCCGGCTTTAACCAAAACCATGCTTGAGTTTTGCGTTAGACATGATATTTATCCCGATGTTGAAGAATTTCCTATGGATAAAATCAACGATGCCATAAAGCACTTAGAGCAGGGTAAAGCGCGCTTTAGAGTGGTGTTAAAAAATTAATTTGTTTGAATTAAATTTTTTGAGTCGAACTCTCGTTTTATAGTAATTAGAGTTCGATATAAAAATCAAAATAAATTATTGAGATATCACAAGCTTTTTTGTGGTCGAATGCTCTTTGGAGTTGATTTGAATTAAATAAGTGCCATTTGTCATATCACTGACATCAACACTAATTTGAGATAAGGAGCTATCAAAAGCTTCTCGTGTTATGGTTTTAATTTTTTTACCCGATAAGTCATAAATGCTGATTTCTTCAAGTGAAGTGTTTAGAGGATTAGCTATTGTGACTTTATCTGATGCAGGATTGGGGTAAATATTTAATTGACCCAACTCTGAATTTTCATTTGTAGAAAGCGTAGAGAAATCGATAAAAACATCTATATAGTCGCCTTCAACTACATTAACGACTTCTATGGATATGCTGTTATTTCCTACAAAATAGGTTTCGTCTAGGTTTAATTGTGCATCACTAGCTTCGTGGGGTTCATAATTGGTTCCGATATTACCCATAGGTTCGGGATGTGTGTCTACTAATACGGGTACACAATAGTCATTATTAGTTTGGCAATCTGCTCCAATAATTAAAAGACCATGTGGATCTTGAATGGTATGCATTGTTCCGTCAGACAGGGGAACATTTCGGTTAGTTCGTGAATCAAAACCTGTCAATCCTCTATATTCTAAATACAACTTGCTAAATATGGTAGGGTCATTAGGCTGAATGTCTAAATCGTTGGGTAAATCTATGACGATAGATTGTGTTTGACCTGGTAATGTCTTTTCAAGGGCATGTATTCTATAGGTTCCAGTAGTAGACACATTTTCTATTTCATTGTCTGTAAGCCAACCTTTCTGTTGCTTTACCAAACTACAGGGATGAGAAGCTTGTGATCGCAGCCCCATTATATCGAACAAATTGCCATAACCTTGTAGAGTCCATTGACCATTGCTTTTTATGTAGGCATTGGAATGGTATGGAACACCAAAACTGTGAATAATTTCATGAGCAACCGTGCTGCTCGTTATTTTAGAAAAGTCGTGTGGAAAATAAAAACTGGTTCTAAATCCACTTCTTCTAAAATTGAAATCTCCGTCAATGGTTGTAAACGGAAGTTTTTCAAATGAACTCACACCAGCTCCACAGCCAGTAGTATTTGAATGCACCAAAAGGACTATACCATCTATTATGCTATAATCCACATCTGGTTGATTTACTATATCTTGGTCTAAAGGATAACAATTTGTGTAACCCGTCCCAAAAAGTGGTGGTTGATTAGTCCTATAGGGATAAACTATGCCATTTAATGAAGCTTTGCCATAAGAAATTTCTTCGATAAAACTTTTAATAGAAAATGAACTAGTGAAAAAACCATTATCTATATCTGTCAAACTTTGCTCATTGCCATCTTGAAGATAATCAAACGGTACAACGGCTACCTCTTGAGTTCCTAAAACAGGATTATTAACAAATCCCTGAGATAGTGAAAAAAGTGTATAAAAGAAAAATGTCAGCAATAAAAATATAGTAACTTTATTCATAAATAATTATATATAGATAATTTCAAATATATTAAATATTTATTAAATAAATGTTATCTGAAATCACTAATGATTTCTAATTCAATTAAAACCGATTGTTTTAAAAGCTTATAACTTATTTTTCAATTGCTCAACAATTTCAAAAGCAGCAGGACAAATACTCATATTTTTTAAAGTCAAAACAGTGATTTGATGAAACTTTTTACGATTCGTATGTGGATACTCGGCACAAGCTTTCGGACGGACTTCATAAACCATACATTTATTATCTTCAAATAAAAAGGGGCAAGGTGAAGACTGCAAAACCATGTCACCATCTTCATCTTTTTTGAGATATTGATCCTCAAATTGACGCGGTTTGAGCTTTAAAAATTTAGAAATACGTTTAATATCGCGATCTGTAAATAAAGGACTTGTGGTTTTACAACAATTAGCACAGTCTAAACAATTGATACGTTCAAAGGTTTGCTCATGCAATTCTTGCATTACATAATCCAAGTTTTTTGGAGGTTTGCGTTTTAGTTTTTTAAATAAAGCTTTATGAGATTGTCGCTCAGCTGCAGCTTTTGATGGCAATTGTTCAATCTGTTCTTTCACTATCTAATTTTTTTATTTTCAACGACCAACTACAAACTACTAACTATACTCAATACAAACATTTTTCGGTTCAGTGAAAAAGCGTAAAGCTTCAAAACCACCTTCACGACCTACGCCAGATTGCTTAGTTCCGCCAAAAGGTGTTCTTAAATCTCGATTGAGCCAAGTGTTTACCCAAACAATTCCTGTTTCTAAAGCCTGACTCATACGCATACTTCGGTTCAGGTTTTGAGTCCAAAGTGTAGATGAAAGACCATAAACGCTGTCATTTGCCATTTTTAAAACTTCTTCTTCAGTTTTGAAAGACATCATACTGACCACTGGGCCAAATATTTCTTCTTGATTGAGTTGACATTGGTTATCTTGAACTTCAATGACACAGGGATTTAAATAATATCCATTTGGAAACTTTTTGACTTTAGCCAAATCACCCCCGCATAAGACTTTCATCTTTGGGTCTTTTTTGGCTTTATCAATATAGCTTTTAATTTTTTTAAGATGTGGTTCCGAGACTATTGCACCTAAATCAGTGTTGTCTTCAATAGGATGTCCAATTTTCAAAGCTTTAACTCGATTCACAAAATCGGTTTTAAATTTTTCATAGAGCTTGTCTTCAACAAAAATACGAGAGCCACATAAGCAAATTTGCCCTTGATTAGCAAAAGAAGATTTCAAAGTTGTACGCATCATTTTTTCATAATCACAATCCGCAAAAATGATATTCGGATTTTTACCTCCGAGTTCTAATGATAATTTTTTAAACATTGGTGCAGCTGTTCTAGCTATGTTTTCGCCTGTTTTTGTTCCGCCAGTAAAGGAAATCGCTTTGATTTTAGGATGTTCCACAATGGCTTGTCCAGCTTCAGGCCCTAAACCGTGAATCATATTCAAAACACCATTGGGTAAGCCTGCTTTTTCACAAATTTTACAAAGCAAAAAGGCCGTCATAGGTGTAACTTCGCTCGGTTTAGCAATTACAGTATTTCCAGCAGCCAAGGCAGGAGCAATTTTCCACGTCAACAAATACAATGGCAAATTCCACGGCGAAATACAGCCTACTAAGCCAAGTGCTTTTCGCAAAGTATAATTAATCGTGTTTTTGCCTTGACTTTCGTGACTTTCGCTGTAAAATTGAGTTAAAGCGTGAGCAAAAAATCTAAAATTAGCCGATGCACGAGGTATATCAACTGATTTTGCTAGATGCAAAGGCTTGCCATTATCATTCGATTCTGCCATAGCCAACTGATCAAGATTTTCATCTATCAAATCTGCAATTCGCATTAATGTTTTAGAGCGAGTTTCTAAAGTAGTATTTGACCAAGTCTTAAAGGCAATTTCAGCTTTGTCAATAGCAAAATCTATGTCGGAAGTATTGCTTCGAGGTATTTCACCATAAACATAACCGGTTGAAGGATTGATATTCTCCAAAAAGGCATTTGAATGCGAAGGCAAGAATTCGCCATCAATGTAGTTTAATATTGTCTTCATAAAATTTAAAATTACAAAGACTTTTTATATAAAACACTAAAATACAATTGAAAATAATTTGGAGCTTACCCTGACGAACGCAAAGCGTTGTCAGCGTCAGGCTTTCGGCAGTCGCTTTACCACGCTTGCAGCGTGGCAAGAGCTCCAACAAATGCCTCAATCCTTAAGCCGAGAAGCAGACTAAAAATTACGTTTTTAACTTAGGATAATCCGTGTAGCCTTTAGCTCCAGCAACATAAAACGTATCTTCATCCCATTCAGCCAATTCCGCATTTTTTGCAAAACGGGTTGGCAAATCAGGATTAGAAATAAAAGGTTTACCATAAGCTACCATATCAGCATCGCCTTTGTCAATGACATCGTTACCTCTTTTTTGATCAAACCCGGCATTAATCATCAAATTACCATTATATAAAGGTCTAAAGTGTTGAGCTATATTTTCAACTAAAAATGGTTTATCGCTCACATCATTAAAAGGCTCAGAAAGATGTAAATATGCCAAATCGTAATCATTTAAGCGCTTAACGATATATTCAAAGGTTGGAATAGTTTCTTCATCAGCTTCCATACCAAAAATACCGTGTAAAGATGGATTGAGTCGAACGCCTATTTGATTTTCAGGCCAAAACACTTTAACAGCGTCTAAAACTTCAAATAAAAATCTCGTACGGTTTTCTCTCCTTCCGCCAAATTTATCATCACGTTTGTTAGAAGTTTGGTTAAAAAATTGATGAAACAGATAGCCGTTTGAGGCGTGAATTTCTATTCCATCAAAACCCGCATCTACTGCATTTTTAGAAGCGCGTTTAAATTCTTGAATAGTTTCTAACACCTCTTCTGTAGTCATTGCTCTTGGCGTAACTGTGTCTTTAAAACCATCAGGCGTGTAAGACTGAGCGTGCGGATTAATTGCACTGGGTGCGAGCGGTTTTTCGCCATTGTGAAAGTCAGGATGAGAAATTCGACCGACATGCCACAACTGAATAAAGATTTTACCCCCTTCATTATGAACGGCTTCAGTTACTTTTTTCCAGCCTTCAACTTGTTCTTGCTTATAAATATTGGCTGCATTGATATAACCTTTAGCACGTTCAGATACTTGTGAGCCTTCTGTAATGATGAGTCCAGCTTCCGCACGTTGGGTATAGTATTTAACGTGTAAATCTGTTGGTGCTTCGTGTTCATTATCGGCACGATTTCTGGTCATCGGCGCCATAATGACACGGTTTTTTAATTTTAATTCGCCGATTCTTATGGGCTGAAGTAAAGCTTGATTATTTGACATCTAATATTTTTTTAAAATTCACAGCGAAACTAAGTATTTCTGCTATCGAGTAGGGTTAAAGCTTAGCTAAAAAACATTAAGTTAAGTATAAAATGAAATCACCACTTTTACTTTCTTTGGCCGACTCATCTTAAAGGTTGGGAAAAATTAGTCAGCGACAAGCTCAGAAATTGTTGAAATGTGATTAGCAAGATATTTCGCATCCTTTTTAATACCACCTAATGTTGCTGAGCCTCTAGTATGAAGCCACGGTAGACCGATAAAGTATAAACCTTTTGAGTTACTCACTCCGCGTCTGTGCACCGGGTAACCTTCTTTGTCTAACTCTATGCCTACAATCCAACTGAAATTTGGGCGGTAGCCTGTAGCCCAAATAATATTTTTGATATCTTTTATAGATTGATTTTCTGTGATGATTGTTTCATTTTCAGCATCGATGGTTTTTCCGACAGCAATGACATTTTTTCGGTTTAAAATCCCTTTGACATCAACGCCAATAACAGGTTGTTTTGATTTACTGATAAATTTCCCCAACCAATGATACTTGTGAATACTCAGGTAACCTGTTTTACAAAACCACCACCATAGGGTTTTGCCTAGTATTTCTTGTGGTAAAGTTTTGACTTTGGTTTGTCCTGAAAAATATGTTTTTCGGCCAGTTTGAGAGATTTCATCCAAAATTTGAAATCCCGAATCGCCAGCGCCAACCACCATACAATCGCCATCTTGTAGTTGATCAGGATTTTTGTAATAATTGCTATGCCACTGCTTGATGTTAGGGCTTATTTTTTTATAAAACGGCGGGGTATAAGGAATGTGAAATGGTCCTGTAGCTAAAATCACATTATGGCACACAAAGTTTTCATCTTCAGATTCTAAAACAAACAAACCATCATTTTTATAGATGTTAGTGATCAACGTATTAAGTTGAACAGGAATTTCAAAGGTATCAACGTAGGTTTTGAAATAATTGGCAACTTCGTATTTATTAGGATAATGTCCTTTTGGAGCTGGAAAATCAAGACCTTGTAAGTGGTTAAACTCGGTAGGTGTAAATAATTTCAAAGAGTCCCATCGGTTAAGCCATGAGGCTCCAATTTCATCTTCTTTGTCTAAGACTATGTAATTGGCGTTCATCTGCTTTAATTCATAAGCCATAGACAAACCCGCCTGTGCAGCACCAACAACGATAAAATCATAAACCATAATCTCATTTCTTTTGCAAAGATGATGATTTTAAGGTGATTATAAAAGTTTAAGTAAGTTGAAGGAATGCTTTCAAGTAAACTTTAACTACAGGACTGATTCTGTTGAATCGGTGGGCAAGGTTGTGTGCCATAACTGCAATAAACACAACAGTCGTTTTCTTTGGGCTTTAAAATCTCATTACAATTTTCACATTGATAGAAAAATTCACACGCATTTTCTGGCATGGCTTCTTCTTTTTGATGTCCACATTTTGGACAAGTGATTGTAGATGTTAATGTAACTTCCATATTCTTAATTTTTTATGCTTGTGATTTTATATCCAGTATTGTTAATGGTTTCTTTTATTGTTTTAACATCGACTTTAGATTGGTCAAATTCCACAACAGCATTTGCGTTTTTAAAACTGGCTTTTATTTTAATGATACCTGGTAGCTTATTAACTTCAGATTCTACATGTGTAGCACAACCAGTGCAAGTCATACCATCAATTTTAAAATTCACGGATTGGATATTAGTGTCTTTAACAATAACAATTTCTTTTTTAGGCTCTGAAGAATAAAAAACAGAGGAATAATAAGGAAAGGCAATTGAAAAGCTTGCAAAAATTGTAATACCAACTAAAAAACCTTTAGTTTGATACCATTTGGGTTTATCGTCAATGGCACAACAGTCATCTGCTTTTTTAGGTCTTAGTTGGGTGTACCAAGCATATCCAATAGCGATTATGGCAACAGCTATTAAATACGGTCGATAAGTTTCCATCCAAGATAAACTTCCCGCTATTCCACCAATGCCAGCTAAAGCAGCAATAACTGGCGGGATACAACAAGACGAAGCGGCTAATGCCGCTATAAGACCAGTTGTTTTTGCTTTATTTGAATTTTTACTCATACTAATTCTTGTTTTGAAAAATTTGTAATCTGTTTGAAAAGAGGTCGTAGGATGTCTAATTGTTCTGTTTTTATGGAATAAAAAATAGTTTGACTTTCTCTACGACCTTGAATCACATTTCTGTCTTTAAGTTTTCGCAAATGTTGAGAAATAGCTGGAACACTCATGTTTAATATATCCGACAAATCACAGGGGCAAAGTTCGCCTTCTTCTTCTAAAAGGTAAAGAATTTTTAGTCGTACTTCATTTCCAGCAAGGGCTAATAACTGACTTAGTTTTTCAAATGAATTTTCATTATTAATAATGGTATTACGACAATTGTCAATTTGAACTTTGTCAGCAAATGCTCTAATACACGTTTGATTTTGATCTATCATTTATAAAATTTGACACAAACATATTAAATAAATTATTATTTAAGCAAATACTTAAATAAATTTTATGATTATATTCAAAACTAAAATTATTGTAAGATTTTAAAGATAAATTGCCATTTCCTCTTGAAGACCTTTAGCTTTAAGTTCTGCGGCTTGCGCAAAATCTTTTCCATTTGAAGCATAAATAATACCGCGTGAAGAATTGACCAGCAACCCACAATCTTTGGTCAAGCCGTATTGACAAACCTCTTTTAAACTTCCGCCTTGCGCACCGACACCTGGAACCAACAAAAATGAATGAGGAATAATCTGTCTGATTTCTTTAAAATATTCAGCTTTTGTTGCACCAACCACATACATTAGGTTTTCTGAATTTTTCCAGGTTTGAGACGTTTTAAGCACAGTCTGGTATAGCGAATCTTTATTCTTTAAAGTCTGTGTTTGAAAATCAAACGCACCTTCATTTGAAGTCAGTGCGAGTAGAATTGTATGTTTATTTTGATATGCCAAAAACGGTTCCACTGAATCTTTGCCCATATAAGGAGCGACTGTAATGGCATCAAAATTAAGATCGTCAAAAAAGGCTTGGGCGTATTTTGACGCAGTATTTCCAATATCGCCACGTTTAGCATCTGCAGTGGTGAAAATTTCGGGATATTGACTGTTGAGATAATCAATAGTTTGTTTTAAAGCTTCCCAACCCTCTTTACCTATAGCTTCGTAAAATGCAATATTAGGTTTATAGGCCACTGCATATTTAGCAGTTGCGTCTATAATTTGACGGTTAAACTCAAATATGGGATTAGGTTGTTGGTGAAGGTGTTCAGGAATTTTGGCTAAGTCGGTGTCTAAACCTACACAGAGAAAACTCTTTTTTATTTGTATTTGTTTGATGAGCTTTGAGATGTCCATAATAAATTTTAGATAGAATCAGACATTCTGGCCAATTTCTCTGTGTTGTCAACCAACTTGAGCTCGTCTATGATTTTTTGAATATCGCCATTGATGATATTATCTAAATCATAAAGGGTTAGATTAATACGATGATCAGTTACACGACTTTGAGGATAATTGTAGGTTCTAATTTTAGCACTTCTGTCGCCACTGGTCACCATATTGCCACGTTTTTCTGCATCTTCAGCTTGTTTTTTGGCAAGTTCCATTTCGTAAAGTCTTGAGCGTAAAACTCTAAAGGCTTTTTCTTTGTTTTTATGTTGCGATTTTTGATCTTGACATTGAGCGACAATGCCAGTTGGCTCGTGAGTTAAACGCACCGCCGAGTAGGTAGTGTTAACGGATTGACCACCAGGACCTGATGAACAGAAATAATCAATTCTAACATCATTAGGATCAACTTCTACATCAAATTCTTCTGCTTCTGGAAACACCATTACCGTAGCTGCACTGGTGTGCACTCGACCTTGGGTTTCGGTTTGTGGCACACGCTGAACACGATGTACGCCAGCTTCATATTTTAAAGTGCCATACACATTTTCGCCGCTAACTTCAAATTGTATTTCTTTAAAACCGCCATTGGTACCTTCACTATAATCAACTGTGCTGACTTTCCAGCCTTTAGACTCGCAATATCTGGTCAACATTTTATAAATATCACCTGCAAAAATACTGGCTTCATCGCCACCTGTACCTGCTCTGACTTCAACTACTGCATTTTTCTCATCTTCAGGATCTTTAGGGATGAGCATAAAACGGACTTTTTCTTCTAATTTTTCTAAAGCTGATTCAGACTCTTCGAGTTGCATTTTGGCCATATCTACCATTTCATCGTCTTCGCCATCAGCAATAATTTGCTTAGCTTCTTCTACATTGTTTTTAAGTTCAATATACTTATCTCGCTCCTCATTAATATCTTTAAGTTCTTTGTATTCTTTAGTTAATTCTACATAACGCTTGCGATCGCTAATCACATCAGGTTGAATAATTAAATCACTAACTTCATCGAAGCGCTGCTTAAGTATATTGAGTTTATCTAACATAAATTTATTTAATAATTTGCAAATTTACGAAAGTTAAACCTAAATGTATAGTGAGATAAATATAATTAAAGTTCAACAGTCACGCCGATGCCAAGTTGCTGTTTCCATTGCACTCGTGGGCCACCTTCAACAAAAGAGCCGTCTTCCTGCTCTAACCTAATTTTTACATCATCATCATACCTTAGATGTGAACCAAAATTAGCTTTTAAAAAACTATTTATTTTAAAATTAAAATTGATTTCCCAATCTACATCTATGTTGCCAAAATTATTGATGTAGTCAGTATAAAGGCTTAATTTGTGTTTCATATTGACATTTTCAAAGACTTCTTTTTCATACTCATTATTGATTAAAATACCACTTTCCATTCTTACCTTTTCGCCTTCTTTTAAGATATTTCCATTTTCATCTCTTATAGCTTCATCTACTCCAAAAGCACCGTCGTTTGCTAGTTTCTGGTTTAAAACAAAGGTAGATTTTAAGGTCATAGGTGATAAATACATATAAAAGTTTTGTTTTTTAATTTTATGTTCAACACCAAGTCCCATAAACAGATAGCCTGGCGCCATAAATTGAGAAATGATTTCGTCTGTATTTGGAAAATTAAAGCCGTTAAAAAACTGAGTGTTAAAATTGAGCTTACCTAAATAATACCAGTTTGAATTTTTTTTAAAACTAAAACCTGCTTTAGAATTGATTTCTAAATGATCTTCGGTTTTTCTAATATCTTGATCACTTTGTTTATTTGCGCCAACCTTTATAATCAATTGGTTATCCCATTTAAATTTTCGGTCTTTGTAATTTCTTTCAATTTCAATACCTATAAGTCCTGAGACCGAGTTGGCACCACCACCATTCCAATTGGTAAATGAAACTTCACTGGCTTGTAAACTAAATTTATTCACTTCTTTCCAAAATATCGGCATGTCAATTATTCTTACTAGTTCATGCCTATTAAGTTCAAGCTGATGGAAATTGTGCATTTTTTTGGCTCCAGATGCTTCTAAAAATACTTTAGGAATTTTAGTCATAGGGATTTGAGCATTCGCTAAAGGAATACTGCATATACAACATAAAATAAGACAAATTTTTAGCTTCATCTCAAAATAAAGACAGTGATTTAATACTTAAACTGACCAACTTCAGAAGAAATGTTCAGCTCTGTTTTTTGTGACTGTTCTACATGGCCAATAATTTTGGCTTCCACACCAAATGATTTTGAAATATTTATAATGTCTTGAGCCTTGTTAGGGTGGGTGTAAATTTCAAGACGATGTCCCATATTAAACACCTGATACATTTCTCTCCAATCGGTTTGGCTTTCTTTTTGGATAAGTTGAAATAACGGTGGAATATCAAACATATTATCTTTTATAATCTTTAGATTTTCTACAAAATGAAGTATTTTGGTTTGTGCACCACCGCTACAATGTACCATACCGTGAATGGCTTGTCGAGGAAGTTCATTAAAAATAGATTTGACAATCGGCGCATAAGTACGAGTAGGTGAGAGGATGAGTTTGCCAATATCAATATTTAAATCTTTATGGGAATCGGTAAGTTTTTGACTTCCTGAGTAAATTAAACTTTCAGGTACAAGATCATCAAAACTTTCAGGATATTTTTTAGCTAAATACTTGTTGAAAACATCGTGTCTGGCTGAAGTTAAGCCATTGCTTCCCATTCCTGAGTTATATTCACTTTCATAACTGGCTTGACCAAAAGAAGATAAACCTACAATGCAATCGCCAGCTTGAATATTGGCGTTGTCAATAACATCTTCGCGTTTCATTCTTGCAGTGACCGTAGAATCGACGATGATGGTTCTGACCAAATCGCCTACATCAGCAGTTTCGCCACCTGTTGTAATGATATTTACGCCGTGTTTCTTAAGTTCTTTGGCAATTTGCTCTGTACCATTTATAATTTCGGCAATGACTTCACCTGGAATTAAATTTTTATTTCTGCCAATAGTAGAAGATAGAAGAATATTGTCAGTTGCCCCGACACAAAGCAAGTCGTCTATATTCATAATTATAGCGTCTTGTGCAATGCCTTTCCAGACTGAGATATCTCCAGTTTCTTTCCAATACATGTAGGCTAAAGAAGACTTAGTGCCAGCGCCATCAGCGTGCATAACAATACAATGTTTGTCACTTCCTGTTAAATAATCTGGTATAATTTTACAAAAGGCTTTAGGAAATAGACCTTTATCAATATGTTTGATGGCATTGTGAACATCTTCTTTTTGATGAGAGACACCACGACTGGCATATCTGTTTTGATTATTTGTATCCATGGTTGCAAAAATAAGAATACTTTAGGGATTAAAATTTATTCATAAAAAAAACCGTACTACATTATTGTAATACGGTTTTTTAAATTGTATAAGAAAAAATTTATTACATTTTCCCTTTAACATCTTCAGCTGCTTTTTCTGCAGATTCTTTAACATCGTTAGCAGCGTCCTCAGCATCTTCAGCTGTTGCTTCAGCGGCATCTTTAACTTCATCTGCGGTGTCTTCTGCAGCTTGCTTTACATCTTCAGCGCCTTCTTCGGCAGCATCTTTAACGTTTTCAGCAGCGTCTTCAGCTTCTTCTACTGTTTCTTCTGTTGCGTTTTCAACATCTTGAGCAGTTTCTTCAACTTGCTCTTCAGCGTTTTCTTTTTTTTCTGGCTTGCAACTTGTGATGCTTATAGCAAAAAAGGCAAGCATGGCGAGTGATAAAATTGTTTGTTTCATAATAGTTTGTTTTGATGCAATATTAACTTAAAATTTTAATATTTTAAAATAAATTACTGAAAACTATTGTAATGATTCAAAATCTTTCCAAAAATCTGGATATGATTTAGATACAACCTCAGGATTTTCAATTTTAAGCTCTGTTGTTGTACTTAAAGGAGCAAAAGCCATGGCCATTCTGTGGTCGTTATAGGTTTTAACTTTTCGGTTAGATAATATTTTATGAGCAGGTGTCATCTTTAGACTTTCGTCGTCTATTTGAACCTGAGCGCCAAATTTTTCTAATTCATTTTTTAGGGCAACCAACCGGTCGGTTTCTTTGATTTTAAGCGTATGTAAACCTGTTAAATGGCAGGGAATTTTTAAGCCTAAACAAGTAACCGCAATAGTTTGAGCTAAATCTGGTGTGTGATTTAGGTTTTTTTGATAAAACTGTATAGCGTTATTTTTAATATTTTCTAAAATAATGACATTTTTTTCGAAAGTGGTTTGAACGCCTAAGTCTTTATATAACTCATAAAGGTATGAATCGCCTTGTAAACTTTCAGTTTTATAAATACTTAGATTTAATTTTAATTCAGGCGAAAGCGCAACTAAACTATAAAAATATGAAGCCGAACTCCAGTCTGATTCGACTTTAAAAGTTTGTGCTTTAAAATTATTTTGCGGTTTAACTTCAATAGACTGCTGTTTAAAATTAACTTCAAAACCAAGACTTTGCATCATATTTAGAGTCATTTTTAAGTAGGGTAGAGAAGTGATTTTTGAAGTGAAATTAATTTTTAAACCTTTCTTGAGTTTTGTCGCAACTAACATCAAAGCGCTGATGTACTGACTGCTGGTATTCGCTTGTATATAAACTTCATTTTTTATTATGTTAGAAGGTTGAATTTTCAACGGAGGATAACCTTCTTTATTGACATAATCAATTTTAGCTCCTATTTGTCTTAAGGCTTCAACTAATATTTTGATGGGTCTGTTTTGCATGCGTTCGCTACCAGTCAGCTTGATAGTTTTGGTTGTAAAACAAGCATAGTAAGCTGTTAAAAAACGCATAGCTGTACCTGCATGATGTATGTCGATAACATCATTTTGAGACGCTAAAGCTGCTTTTAAGACTTCGGTATCATCTGAAGTTGAGAGATTATTAATATTTAAATTGCGGTATAAAGCCTGAATGATGAGTAATCGGTTGCTTTCGCTTTTAGAACCACAAATATTTATCGGGTAGTTTCCTTTTATTAATCTTTGACGAAGTGTTTTGTTCATTTTAGTGGTCAGAAGGATTTAAATGTTTTAATTTTTTTCTGAATTTAAAGAAGCTAATGATAAATCCATAGACAAATCCACTTAGGATATTAGCAAAAATAAATTTTAATAGCTTATCAGGATTTAACCGTTCTTTAATAAAGGTTTGAAAATCAAAGTTAAATGCCATACCCCAGTCTACAAGATTGTAGATAATTATGAACATTAGGGTAAGAAATATTACTGAGCGCCAAAATCCTTTGTGACAGATGACTTTTGTAAACATTTATTTTAGTTTTGGGTTATTTTGGTGTCTGTTGTGATCTCTTTTGGTTTTGACTTCCATTTTTTTATCGAAAGCCGTTTGCAAATCGACCCCAGTTTGGTTGGCCAAACATAATACAACAAACATAACATCGGCAAGCTCTTCACCCAAATCTTTGTGTTTGTCGCTTTCTTTTTCGCTTTGTTCGCCATAGCGACGGGCAATGATGCGAGCCACTTCCCCCACTTCTTCAGTCAGTTGAGCCATATTGGTTAACTCGTTAAAATATCTTACGCCGTGTTGGTTGATCCATTCATCGACTTGTTGTTGGGTAGTTTTTATGCTCATATTTACTGTTTAAAGCTTTTTTTCAAAAGATGTTTGAGCAAAATTACGAAAAACAAATATGTAGACTTATGTTATTATCAAATAGATTTTTAGGTTTTAACCAAAACAATTTTATCCGTTTCTTTATTGACTATATTTTTATAAAAATCTTTTAAAGGTTGATAATAGTCAGCACTTAAAATAGATTGTTTAAGTTCTTTTATAACAATTATTTGTAAATCTCCTGTTGGTGATTTTCGGATGTTAAATCTATACATTCCTTTATCATTAGGAAGTGCAATAGCTTTTGGTTCAGGCATATAATCTATGGTGTAGCCCTCAGGGATATCAACATTAATCATATATTTTTGTGATTTAGGAAAGGTGAAATTAATGGGTAATTTTCTTTCTTTTTGATTTTGTTTAAAGGGGTTTTCATTCTGAGACAGAAAAAGCAAAGGTGACAAATAAATATTATCATTTATAATATCTACAGCACCTTCAACATTAAAAGATAAGGTTTCAACAACAGGCTTAGATAAATTTTTTACATTATCACTTTTATAATCAGTAATATTAACTTTCAAAGCATTCTGAAGTTTGCTAACATAGTTCTTTGGGTCAGCAGAGCTAAACTTGTTTCTATATTCAAAAGCATATTGATTTGTATATTGGCGTCTCATTTTTCCAGTAATTTTTCCAGAAGCATCTAACTTAATATTCATTATGAAATTGTCAACAGAAGCTGAAGTGGGATTAAGCTGAATTTGCTTTGAAGTTCCGTTAGGCCTTACTAATCTACCATGCCAATTGAGACATCTGGTTGGAAGTAGGTTAGGTGCTGTATAAGGATTAGAAGCATCGAGCAGTAAAATCTGGTTGTTTTCTAATTCAATGGCTGCTATGATATAATTATAATTCTCTGTTGAAACATATTGACTAGGAATTCCGTTTTGTATTGTGCTTACCAAAACAGGATGGGCTTCAAAACCCGCATATCTCAACATTGAGGTTAGCATTAAGTTGATATCGGCTATATTTCCTATACGTTCTTTATAGACTTTTTTTAATTTATCCGAACAGTAAATACCGACATAATCATTCCATGACATATGATTTTTTACAAAATTGAAAATATTAAAAATCTTTTCTTCCTCAGAACTTGGTTGACTTAGAATTTTGTTAACGTCCTCTTCAAAGTATTTTGTTTCATCTAATTCTTCTCCAAATGATTCTGACTTTTGCAGGGTTAAACTTGCATTTTTCCAATTGGTTGTGAATTCCTTAAAAGTGTTGTTTGATGGATTTTTGTAGTATGAAAGTTCGTGCTGAATTGAAGTAATAAAATTATTATGATTGTTTACAAATGGCTCGTCTTTAAGTTTTGGGACATTGTGAGCTTCATAAGAATATTTTCGAGCTTCCATCGTTGATGTGCCTGATTCTGAACTTAATGAGCCTGTCCCGTAACTGTTCATAGCTTGATTATCAACTCTAAAACTAACATCAATTATAGTGTTTTCTATATTTTTATTGATGGTATGAAAACCTTTAGAATATTCATTATAGCCAAAATGGTTGGGCAAAATTAATTCGTAATAAGAGTGGTTAACGGGTATTTCGTCTTGAAAATTCCATCTTGGAAATTCATCAATGTGAGGAGATTCGTATGTATATGTGTATTCTATAACACTGCCTGGTTTGACATTAGGAAAGGTAAATTTTACCTTTTTCCAAAATTCTGTTGTCTCTTCATCAATAATATCTCTATTCCTTAATTTTTCGTCTTTAATTTTATTGCCTTCTAAATTATAAATATAAGCTTTTATGCTTTTAACATTTTCTCTACTTTTGGTGTTGCTTCCATAGTAATATGGTATTTCAACAGTGGCATAATCAAAGCCATCTGAATTATAAATTTTTACACGTTTAGTGACATCTAAATGATAATTCCAGCCATCATCAAATCGCATGGTGAGGTATCCTTTTTCATACAGAACGGCAGCAGGAGCAGTTGAATCTTGCGGATGAAATTTTTCTTGAAGTTCAGCTTTTGTGACTTCCTTAAATTCGAATTCTTGAGCATTTAATGAAATGCTTGATAGAATAATAAATAAAAATAAATACTTCATAATTTATTGATTTTAAGTTTTTTTAATCAATATAACTTTAGATTGATCGGCTTTATGAACATTACTCATAAAAGTTCTAAAACTATTGTAATCCTGTTTTGAAAAATCACCTTGCTTCAACAACATACTTCTTTCGTAAATTAACTGACCTTTTTCATTTTTAGTAACTTTAGCATGGTATTTTCCAAACTTGGTCTTGAATTCTATGGGTTGTGGCATGGACTCAATTTGCATACCTTCGGGCATATTAAACACCAATTGGTCTTCATCAAAAAATCCGCGACTGATTACAAATGGGGTCATTCTTTCCTCGTATTTATCAGGAATATTGATACTTTGATTTAAAATATTAGTAACAAACATAAAGCGATTTCCAAATTTTGAGCAATAGTTTTTGGAACCAATTTCAAGGTGTTCTATAAATTTAACTTCATCTTTAAGGGATGTAAAGTTAAAAGCGTTGATCTCAATACTTTTCAAGTGACTATAATAAGATTTATAGTTTTTGATAATCTCATTTTTAGGTTTATCTGCTAGGCTGAATTTATTATAAAATTGAGTACCTTGAGATAAAATATCAAAATCTAAGCTCAAGTTGCCTTCTTTAGTTATAGTAACGTCAGCATCGATTTTTTGATAATTATCTCTAGAATAGTAAGCATCTGTTGTCTTTATTTTTCCACCTTCTTCGCCAACCACTAAAACCTTTCTGTCGTCTGTAAACGTGCCTAAAAACCCAAAAGGAATATCTTGACTGGTGCACTCAAGCCATAAGTCTTTGTTTTCTAGTGGAACATTTAGAATCACGTGATTTCCTTGTATAGAAGCAAAATCTTCATCGAGATTTTGTTTTTCACGACCAGCAAAAACAACTGTATATTTAGCATCTACTCCAACTATTTTAAGCAAAGCTTTAGTGTAATTTGTCAAACCTTTACAATCCCCATATTTAACCTCATCAACGGTTTCTGCCTCTATGGGTTGCCAACCTCCAATACCAACTTGAACACTGATATATCTGGTATTATCTTGAACATACTTATAGACAATCTTTACTTTTTCTAATGGGTCTTCAATACCTTGTGTTAGCGTTAAAATTTCTTGTTTAGTTTTTTCAGAAACTTTATCCCTTCCTTTAATGAGTTTCTCATATTGCCATTGGCCCATTTCCTCCCAATTGGAAGCTTGGCCATCTTGACCTTCTAAAGTGAATTTTGTTAAAGCAAAATTAACCTGAGGTGTAAAAGAATATAAGCTCGGACTGTAAGCTTCGTATTTTAAAGCATGCAAATCTTGAGCCTTGCAACTTATTTTCTGTCCTGAGCTTTGAACATTGATTTCTTTATAAAAATCTAAATTTTCTTTTTTAAATCTCAAACCTGAGTTAGAATGGTCTTCGACAATAAATTCGCTGGATTGAACACTTTGATAATAGTTTCTGACCGGTCGCCAAGGCCTTACAAATGCTGTATTTGAATTTTTAATTTTGTAACTAAATTCTATTGTATATGGATAATTTATGGGAGTATAGTCTAAATAATAAACACGACTATCACTATACAATGTCCCGCCATCAACCGCACTGACATCTCTAAAATCTCTCTTTTTATATGTTTTAATTTCATTACCATAGGCATCATATACTTTAGCCTCAAGGTTTTTGACATTGATGTTTTTGTCGTAATGTAAAAAAGCATCAATATCTCTGTTTCCTTTCTTGTTAAATACGGTGATGATTTGTTTGTGCGTAATCAACATTTTGTCCTGAGCTTCAATGCTAATATGTGTTGAAAATTTTCTAATACAAGAATTAGCATTCTCAGTAAATTTTTTGTCGAGTAGTAATGATTGGTAATCTGCAGATTGACCCGAACTTAATTCAAGAGTGAAGACACACAAACAAAAAAAAAGAATTTTCAAAAGAATTAATTTAAGAAAACGAAATTAAATATTTAGAAAAATTTAAGAAAATTAAATCTGTTAAATTTTCAAGTATTTATCTATAAATAGCTTATTCCTGTTCAAAATTAATTTTAAATTACTACCTCAAACATTGCTCAAAATTTGACTTAAAATGATTATAGAGGATATTGGTTTTGAATTATTTTAATAAGTTTTCGCTTAGCCCTAAATATTTTTACTTTAATAGCATTGACTGAGTCATCCATTTCCTCAGCAATCTCTGCATAGCTTTTGTCTTCAAATAACCTTTTGATAAGTGCGTTTTTATCATCTGGTTTTAACGTATTCAATGCTAATTTTATAGTCTTAATATATTGATCCTGAATCAATGCATCTTCAATACTAGCATCATCACTTTTTATAAATGAAACCTGTTTATTGATTTTAGTTGTTTTTAACTCTTTTTTGCGTTGGTGATCAATCCAAAGCCTTTTACAAATGGTGATTAACCAAGTTTTAAAATTGTATTCCTCATTGTATTTATCTATTTTATCAAAAGCTTTAGCAAAAGTTTGAATGCATAATTCTTCTGTAGTATATACATCATCAGTTTTATTTAAAAGGTAATTATAGACGTAACTCCAATGGCTTTCCAACAAGTTGTTAAAAGCTTTTTGATGCCCTTGTTTGGCTAAATCGATATCTTTTTTTGAATTACTCAGTTACCAAGTTGATTTTGGTGAAAACAAATTCTTCGTAAAGATATAAAACTGTAAGCATATTAACTTTATTTCCAAATAATAACTCCAAAACCATAAATCTTTGCTTAAAAATATTTTATAAATATTAAAGCTCAAAAAGCTTTTTAAGATGAGCAAAAACAAAATATTACTGACAAACTGGAGTTGGAAATTATTTTGAATTTCTAAAACAACACTTAACGGAATAGCTATAAACCAAAATAAAACCTTTGATATATATTGTAAACCAAGCCATAGTTTATGCTTTAAACGATAATACGATGCAGTAGTGACATGTCTTCTTTTCTGATTAACCCAAGATTTAAAATCAAGCTTGGGTTGACTCTCTACAAAACTATCAGGATTAAGGCATAGAGCTATTTGAGTCTTTTTAACAGCTTGATTGACTAATAGGTCGTCATCACCAGATAATAAGTGGCGATGTGTTTTAAAACCACCTATTTTTCGATACAAACTTTTAGTATAGGCTAGATTGCGTCCAACTCCCATATAGGGCATTCCAATTTTAGAAAACCCAAAATAATTGATAGCAGTTAATAGAGTTTCAAACCGAATAATAGGGTTAATAGGGTTCGGTAGTTTACGATAAGGAGAAAACCCTAAAACAAGCTCGTGTTGTGGTGAGAAATGATTTTGTAAATGCATTAACCAATTCTCAGAAATAGGCTTACAATCGGCGTCTGTAAATACCAAATGTTCATATTTAGCATGATGAATACCTAAATCTAAAGCATTTTTTTTTGATGATTTTAACGAAGATTTTACGCTGAGGCATTTTAAAAATTGGTATCGCTCTTCAAATTGTTTTAGAATTTCTAAGGTTTTGTCTTTAGATTGATCATCAACTACTATAACCTCAAATAGAGGATAGTTTTGTTTTAGAATATAGGGCAGATTTGTTTTTAAATTTTCAGCTTCATTTTTAGCAGCAATGACTACTGAAATTGGTGAAGGAGAACTATTATTAAACGGCTTTAATTTTATTTTATTAACCGCTAAAAGGAGTATAATATCAAAAGAAAAGTATAAAAAAATAAGCAAAATCCATATCAACTCGAGCGGAGTAAACATGGTTTAAGCTTTTGGGTTATCGCAATCTTTTTGTTCCTCAGGAGTGCGACCACAAAAGCTACAAGATTCCCCTTCTTTATTCAAAAAAGGACTTTGACTAGCGCAGGTACCAGCGAACTTTCCATCTTTTTTACCCCAAATCTTGATGGCGATTCCAGCAAAGGCTAAAGCGAGTAAAACAATTGTTATAATGAGTAATTCCATATCACAAAAATAGTAAATTATAATGGTTTCTTATTTCATAATGAGTTTTTTAATTAGTTTTAACACGTTAATTCCTTAGAAAAATGCTTTTAGCAAAATTATTTTTTAAATACTTATTAGGTTGGAAAATTAAAGGACAATTTTCGCCAGAGGTTAAAAAGACAGTTGTTGTAGTAGCACCACATACAAGCTGGCATGATTTTTATATCGGTGCATTGGCAAGAAAAATTATTAATGTTCCAATACATTATGTAGCCAAAAAGGAATTATTTGACTCTGCATTTGGATGGTATTTTAAATGGATGGGTGGAGAACCCATAGACCGGTCGTCTTCACAAAATAAAGTCGATCAAATTGTTGATATTTTTAATGCTAAAAATGAATTCCGATTAGCTATCACCCCAGAAGGAACTAGAAAAAAAGTCAACACTTGGAAGTCAGGTTTTTATTACATCGCTAAAAACGCTCATGTCCCCATAACCTGTGTCGCTTTTGATTATGCGTCGAAAACTGTTTCTATATCAGAGCCGTTTTACATCACTGAAAACTACGAAAAAGATTTGAGACACATTCAAGCGTTTTTTAGTCACGCCATTGGTAAAGTTCCGGAGTATACTTAAAACTTACAGATCGCTTTTATAAACCTATTTGAAATTTGAATTTTCAACAAAATTATTTGGTCAATTAAATTTTATGTCTAATTTAGCCCACTGATTATGAAAACAAACACTTTTTTCTGGAACGGTTTTTATTATGCTTATTTTAAAAGCATACGGGACTGTTGTTGAAAATTTTTAACAATATTTATAAATAAAGTCCCGAACCTGTTTCGGGATTTTTTTTTGATTAAAACTAAAGCATGACTGAACGCATCGCCATTCAAGGCATAAAAGGCTCAAACCACCATAAAGTGGTATGTGATTTTATTTCAAAACAAGCTGAAATCAAAGCTTGTATGAGTTTTAATAATTTGGTAAAATCCATCATGGCTAATGACGTTGATTACGGTATCATGGCGATAGAAAATTCTATTGCTGGCAGTATTTTACCCAATTACACCTTAATTGGTGACCATGATTTAAAAATCACAGCAGAATATTATTTAGACATCAAACACAATCTAGTTGCCTTAAAAGGTCAAATATTAGAAGATATTAAAACCGTAAACTCTCACCAAATGGCTTTCTTACAATGTGGTGATTTTTTATACCAACAAAAAAACTTTAAATTGGTTGAAGACGTAGACACCGCCTTACCTGCACAAATTATTGCCGAAAAACAAATTTCACATACCGCAGCCATAGTGCCAGACGGTACGGCTGAGTTATTTGGTTTACAAGTTTTGAAATCTCATATCCAAGACAACGACCTTAACTCCACACGTTTTGTGAAAGTTGAAAGAAACTTAGAGGCCTTTCCAAACAAGTTTGCCGATAAAGCTTCAATCCGATTTGAATTGGCTCACGAGCCGGGAAGTTTGTTTAAAGTGTTGGCTTTGCTGCAAGACTATGACATCAATATGACCAAAATTCAGTCTATTCCAACGCCTCTTTCTAAATGGAATTATGCGTTTTATGTAGATATGATTTTTTTACCCGAAATAGATTTTGAAAATTTAGTTAAAAGACTAAAATCAATCACACATCATTTTAAACTCCTCGGAATTTATAAACAAGCTCAAAAATGATAAAATCTGCAGACCGTTTAGCTCAAACCAAAGAATATTACTTCTCCAAAAAATTGAAAGAAGTTAAGCAGCTTATAGATGATGGTAAACCCATTATCAACCTTGGCATTGGATCGCCAGACATCAATCCGCCTAAATCTGTTGTTGAAACCATGATTAAAGCAACATCGCACAACAAAGCGCATCAATATCAGCCTTATGCAGGAATTCCGAGTTTACGTGGGGCCATCAAAAGCTTTTACGATAAAACTTACGACGTTCAATTGTCTGCAAACAATCAAATTTTACCGCTTATAGGCAGTAAAGAAGGTATTATGCATATTTCTATGGCGTTTCTCAATCCTGGCGATGAAGTTTTGGTGCCAAATCCAGGTTATCCAACCTATGCTGCTGTTTCGGGTTTGGTTCAAGCCAAAACTTTGTATTACGACTTAAAAGAAAACCACAACTGGCAGCCGGATATTGGACAGCTTTCAAAACTGATAACACCAAAAACCAAATTGATGTGGATCAATTATCCACATATGCCTACGGGAGCTAAAGCTGATGATGAAACCATTGATAAACTTGTAAAGTTTGCCAAAGAAAATAATATTTTATTGGTCAATGACAATCCGTATAGCTTAATTCTCAATGATAAACCTTTTAGTATTTTAAAGCATCAATGGCCTAATGATCACGTTTTAGAACTCAATTCTTTAAGCAAAACCTTCAATATGGCTGGCTGGAGAGTCGGTATGCTTTGCGGTCATCAAGAATTATTAAAACAAGTCATAAAAGTAAAATCGAATATGGATAGCGGGATGTTTTACCCGATTCAAAAAGGTGGCGAAAAAGCACTTCAATTATCATCAGAATGGTATCAACACCTCAACGACACTTATTCAAAACGACGAGATTTGGTTTGGCAAATCTGTGATCAGCTTCAATTGACCTATGATAAAAATAGCTCAGGTCTTTTTGTTTGGGCAAAAATTCAGTCTCAATTTTCTGCGAAAACTTTATCAGATATTTTACTTCACGATTATAATATGTTTGTTACGCCTGGTGATGTCTTTGGTTCTCAAGGACAAGGCTATTTAAGGTTTTCACTTTGTGTGAGTCAAGGCGAATTAATGACGTGTTTAGAACGCACAAAACATTTTAAAGCATGAAAAAAATCATAGGCATAGGATTAGGTTTAATAGGTGGCTCTATGTTATTGAGTTTAAAACGCTTTTGGCCAGAGGTAGAATTTTTAGGTCAAGACACCAATTCCCAGCATTTAAAAAAAGCCATTGATTTGGGTATCATCTCAAGACAAGTTCAACAGGAAGATTTTAAAAATGCAGATTTGGTGATTGTAAGCATTCCCGTTGATGTTGCGCCAAATGTTATTGAACAACTATTAGATCAAATCGGTCCAAAAACTTTAGTCATCGACACGGGTTCAACCAAAGCTAAACTTTGTGCGTATTTGAAAAATCACCCCAAACGCGATCAATTTATGGCGACGCATCCCATAGCTGGAACCGAATTTTCTGGACCTCAAGCCGCTTTTGCAGAGTTGTTTGATCATAAAACTATGATTGTTTGTGAAGTCGAAAAAACCAATTTAAAACTTCAGCAACGGGCTATTCAATGTTTTGAAAACATGCAGATGAAATTGAGATATATGAATCCCGTGGCACACAACAAACACATGGCTTATGTCTCGCATTTATCACATATCAGCTCGTTTATGTTGGGCAAAACGGTAATCGACAAAGAAGAAAACGAACGGAATATTTTTGACTTGGCAGGCAGTGGATTTGAATCTACCGTAAGGTTAGCCAAAAGTAATCCACAAACCTGGACGCCTATTTTTAAACAAAATAAAACATTTGTTTTGGAAGCCTTATCAGAATATATCCATAATTTGAAAAATTTTGAAACCGCTTTAAAACAAGACGATTTTGAACAATTATATAAAGACATGAACAATACCAATATCGTAAAAGACATTTTAAAAGGTATTCACATATAAACCATAAATTATGACAAATCAAAAATCATTTAAAAACTGGCTCGAAGCTTTTAATCTTGAGCATCCTCTGGTGATTGCAGGACCTTGTAGTGCAGAAACCGAAGAGCAAGTGCTTAAAATTGCCCATCAACTCAAAAATACTGATACAACAGTTATGCGAGCTGGTATTTGGAAGCCTAGAACTAAACCGGGCAATTTTGAAGGTGTGGGCAAAATAGGTCTGGATTGGCTCAAAAAAGCCAAAGCCGAAACCGGACTTAAAATCGCTACCGAAGTGGCCAACAAAACCCATGTGGAGTTAGCACTTGAAGCAGATGTTGACGTTTTATGGATTGGCGCGCGAAGCACAGTGAGTCCATTTATCGTTCAAGATATCGCCGATGCGCTTCAAGGCACAGATAAAATTGTATTGGTCAAAAACCCTGTTAATCCGGATTTACCACTTTGGCTCGGCGCCGTAGAACGCTTACATAAAGCTGATATTCAAAATCTTGGGGTCATTCATCGCGGTTTTTCAACTTACGAAAAAACCCGATACAGAAACAATCCCGAATGGCAATTGGCGGTAGATTTACAAAATGAATTTCCAGATTTGCCTTTAATTGTCGATCCATCGCATATCGCTGGACGACGCGATATTATTTTTGATATTTGCCAAACCGCTTTAGATTTAAATTACGATGGCATTATGGTAGAAACCCACCATACGCCGGATGAAGCTTGGAGTGATGCTGCTCAACAAATCACACCCGAAGCTTTAGACCAAATGACTGAAGATTTAAAAATCAGAAAAGAACACGGCGAAGCCGCTGAATTTAAAAATAAATTGAACACACTCAGAACCAAAATTGATGTGGTTGACCATCAAATCATCAATCAATTGGGTAAGCGAATGAAAATTGCTGACGATATTGGTGCCTTGAAAAAGAAAAACAACGTCGCCATTTTGCAAACCAAACGCTGGAATGAAGTTTTAGACAAAATGATAAACGAAGGCCAAGACAACGGTTTAAGTGAGGAGTTTGTGACTAAATTTTTAAAAGCTATCCACCAAGAATCCATCGCACATCAACATAAAGTTTTGACAGAAGGTAAAAAATAAAACGATTTAGGTTATAGCTTTTTCCTTAGTAACTAAAACACCTTGCATCCATTAGTGAATTAGTGGCTTTGAGTAAATCCCTTTCGATTTATGTTATATTTTATTTGCAGGTTTATAAGTTAAACCCAAGTTATGCAATAGTTACAGGCAAGTTAACAAAACAAAATCGTGAAAGAAATAGATTTCGTAAATTTGAAAAAAATAATGAATTGAAATACGAAAAATACCTGTATAAAAGTGAAGAAAACTTTGAATTTTAAAGTGAAGGGCCAAAAGGTGTTATAAAAAAAGTCGTAGAGTTTCAGCCTACATCAGAAAAGAATGTTTATAACCTTGCATTTGGTGATTATAACGAGGAAGCTAAAGGAATAGATGACAAAGCCGTAACTAACAACGGTGATAGTTTAAAAATTTTAGCTACTGTAGCTTCAACTGTATATGCCTTTGTGGAAAAACACCCAAATTATTGGATTATTGCAACAGGAAGTACAAAAGCAAGAACACGGCTTTACAGAATGGGAATTACCAATAATCTTGCCGAAATATCCGAAGATTTTCATATTTTTGGATATACTAAAGCAGAGGAATGGGTGAGATTCGAGATAGGAGAAAATTACGAAGCATTTTTAGTAACTAAAAAATAATTTAAACTATGGATAATTCAATGATAAATAAACTGAATAAATCAAAATTACCGATTATACCGATTGATAAAAACCTAGAAAAATATAGAGGTAAAGTTCTGTTTCCAAAAAAATTAAAGAGAGCTAATGATATACTTTCAAAATCAAAGTTGCCTGAAATTGAAAATTAGTAAAATGAGCAGAAATGGAAAATAAAACCTATCTGTAATAATAACTTTAACCAATAGCGCGGGTTCAAGATTGAAAAGCGAAAGTTCGGGATTATTTGCTAAATTAGCTGAATAAAACAAAACTGAATGGCTTATTTAGGCGCTACTGCTCATAGCCAAGCCGGAGGCGAAGAATGAGCCGAACTACCTGCAGGACGCATGCGTGCTAGTATTATTTGGGTTTAACCCAGAAATAGTAAATCACCATTTTGATGTTTGTAAAAACACCAAAAAGGTAGAGTTTTATAAATTGTACTGATGTATCCAACAAAAGAGGATACTTTCGATATTCGTTTATGTATTAAAAGAATTTCTAATTCATAAAGCAGGTTAAAATGACATCTAATTATCATTTTTTAAGTGTTAAAATCAGCTATTAAGTTAAGTTTTAACACTTTTATGCCCAATTTTTATTAAATTTATTTTAATAAAGAAACTTTTTATGATGTCAAATTTAAATGCCCTTAACTTACCTTTAGGCCAATTTATCATGGTCTTAGAAGAAGATGGCCAAATTATAGACCAAAAACACCTCATAAAAGACTAATCCTATGAAACTTTTAATTCGCTTATTATTATATATAGTTTTA
>RRZV01000084.1 GCA_003931895.1 Mesohalobacter salilacus | reverse complement strand
GGATTTTTTATTTTAGATGAACTAGGCGAGAAGTTTATCCCGATAGAGATTTTCTTGGGAATGCAATGATCTTAGAAAATCCTTTTCGGGAAGCCCTAGTAGGCCAACAAGAATTAACCTGAATTACAAATGTAGTTCAGGTTTTTTTATGAAGTTCAAAACATATTTAAGAGAGAAGTAGATGCTTTACACCTTTGCCTAATCCTAATTTTGGCTGTTAACTTTTGCTTATTCAATTATTAATTCAAATGCAGTTTAATAAAATAGTTTAACTTTGTTAGAGTATTTGAGCCATAAACAAATCAAGTTTGAAATTTATTCTCTTCAAATAAATTTATATAAAAACATCAAAATGAAACATCTACTTAAGATTCAATTTTTAGTGCTTTTTATAAGCCTGAACCTAGGCGCACAAAACACTTATCTTCACTGTTCAAAGATTTTTGACAGTGCATCTGCTGAATACAAAACAGGTGAATTTACCATTGTTGTTACAGGCAACAAAATTGTTGAAGTTTATGAAGGTATTGTTACACCACGAGAAAAAGGAGCTAAAATTATCGATTTAAAAAACAAGGTAGTTTACCCAGGTTTTATAGATATGCATGTGCACCTTGAAAGCGAAACCAATCCTAACAAATACCTTGAAAAATATCAAGATGAAGAGGCTGATATCGCTTTTAAGTCCCTAAAATTTGCCCATCGAACCCTTATGGCTGGGTTTACTACAGTTAGAGATGTGGGCGGAACAGGTGTAAACATTGCCTTAAAAAACGCTATTAGTCGTGGTGAGGTTGTTGGGCCCCGAGTTTTTACCTCTGGAAAGTCTTTAGCCACAACAGGCGGCCACGCTGACCCTACAAATGGGAGCAATAAAAAATATGTGGGTAATCCTGGCCCAAAACAAGGCGTAGTAAATGGCGTAGATGATGCCAAAAAGGCTGTTCGTCAACGTTATAAAAATGGAGCGGACTTGATAAAAATTACAGCAACAGGTGGTGTTTTAAGTCAAGCTAAAAATTCATCTAATCCACAATTCACAATAGAGGAAATCAAGGCGATTACCGAAACTGCAGCCGATTATGGCTTTCATGTTGCTGCTCATGCTCATGGCGATTTAGGAATGCAGCGTGCCATTCTTGGTGGTGTAAAAACCATTGAACACGGCACAAAAATGAGCGACAAAACCATGCAAATGATGATAGATAATGATGTCTATCTTGTGCCAACCATTATTGCAGGAAAGTTTGTAACCGAAAAAGCTCAAATACCAAATTATTATCCTGAAGTCGTTAGACCAAAAGCGCTTGAGATTGGCCCAAAAATCCAAAATATGTTTAAAAGAGCATACAAAAAAGGCGTCCCAATAGCATTTGGTACCGATGCTGGTGTTTTTCCTCACGGTGAAAATTGGAAAGAATTTGGTTATATGATAGAAGTAGGCATGCCTGTTAACGAAGCTATTCAAGCCGCAACTTTAATTCCTGCTAAAATTCTAAAGAAAGAAAATCAGCTGGGTCAGATTAAAAAAGGATTTATGGCTGATGTTATTGCACTAGATAAAGAGCCAACTGCAAAGAACACTGAAGCTTTTGAAAAGGTTTCATTTGTGATGAAAGATGGAGTTGTTTTTATGAGTAAATAAAGATAATTTTAGATTTAAATAATCTCCGCATTAATTCCTTCGTCTAAAATTTTAGAACAACGGGGTTTCAGGTCTTTGTAATTGCCAGACTTAACAGCACATTTGCCTTTGTAGTGAATTAAGATTGTGCATTGCTCAGCTTGAATAGGGTCGTGGTCACAAGCTTGAATCAAAGTGTCGATGACATGGTCAAAAGTGTTGACCTCGTCGTTATAAACAATAATTTCATATTCTTTTGAAACCTGTTCTTCTATGACAACATCTTCTTGTATTTGTTCTTTTTGACTCATAATGCAAATATAGTAGTCAAAATTTAATTTTTCACATATTTTGCACAAACCCAGTTGTTTTTTAATTGGTGTTTAACATAGTTTAAACCCAATTCTTGACAAACTTCATCAATTTTGCTTAAATCATTTTCGTAAAATCCGCTTAGAAACATTAGCGCATTGTCTTTTAAATGTCGATTATAAGCTGGTATCTGCTCTAAAAGAATGTTTCTGTTAATATTAGCTAACACCACATCAAACTGACCTTCAATTTGTTCTTCGCCACCTTGTTTTACAATGATATTTTCACATTGATTTCTGTCTTTATTTTCTAAAGTATTGATAAAACACCATTCATCAATGTCTACAGCTAAAATATGCTTTGCCCCAAGCTTCTCCGCTAAAATTGACAAAACGCCTGTACCACAACCCATATCGAGAACCTCAAGCTTATTCAGATTTTCTTTTAAAAGCATTTCCATCATCATATGTGTTGTAGGATGATGACCTGTGCCAAAAGACATTTTAGGTTCGATAACCAGCTCGTAATCTACATCAAAAGTCTTATGAAACGGTGCTCTAATCACGCAGTTTGGAGTAATGTGAACCGGCTTAAAATTATCTTCCCAAGTTTGATTCCAGTTAACATCTTCAATATCGTGTGTTGTATAACTTAACTCAAAATTGGGGTTGTGAAATATTTGACAATCTTCAATATTTATGTTTGAAAGCTTTTCAGTTTTGATATACGCTTTAAGGAGATTGATTTCTTCGACAAAACTTTCAAAACCAAGTTCGCCGAGTTGTGCAATTAAAATTTGCGTGCCTTCCTCTGCAGGTTTTACACTAAAACGAACTTCAGTATAAGTCATTTTTAAAAATTAGAATGCATTGATAATACTCACAAAATCATCGGCTTTAAGCGAAGCGCCACCAATTAAACCGCCATCAACATCGGGTTGAGAAAAAATTTCTTTAGCGTTGTTTGGCTTAACACTTCCGCCGTATAAAATTGATGTGTTTTCAGCGGTGTCTTGAGAATACTTTTCAACTAAAAGTGAACGAATAAACGCATGCATTTCTTGAGCTTGCTCAGGAGAAGCGGTTTCGCCAGTGCCGATAGCCCAAACGGGTTCATAGGCTAAAACTACTTGTTTAAATTCGTCTTCACTCAGGTGAAACAAAGAGTCTTCAAGTTGTTTTTTAACCACATCAAAATGCTTGTCACTTTTTCTGTCTTCTAAAACTTCACCAATGCAAAACATCAATTGCATACCCGACTGAACTACTTTTGTAGATTTTTGAGCTAAAAGCTCGTGACTTTCGCCAAAAATTGATCGACGTTCGCTATGACCAACAATGACTGTTGACACACCTACGCTGCTTAACATATCAGTGCTTACTTCACCTGTAAAGGCTCCGTTGTCAGCAAAATGTACGTTTTGAGCAGCAAGTGAAATATTAGAATTTTTGATTAATTCATTAACCGGATATAGGTTTGGAAACGTCGGCGCAATGATTACTTCTACTTCGTTATTTGGCACTTTAGCAGTTAGTGCTTTTGTGAGTTCTTGAGACTCTTCAAGGGTTTTGTTCATTTTCCAGTTTCCAGCAACAATGTGTTTTCTCATCGTATTTTTATTTAAGTTAAGTTGAATATCGAATTCTTGGGTCAAGCCAAGCATAAATTATATCTACAAATATATTGATAATGATAAACATAAGTGCAATAATAAGCACAGCACCCATAATAATTGGTAAATCTAAGGTTTCTAAAGCGTTAACAATTTCTTTTCCCAAGCCATTCCAACCAAAAATAAACTCAACAAAAACGGCACCCGCCAACATAGACGCAAACCAACCCGATATAGCGGTAATCACTGGATTAAGTGCGTTTTTAAGTGCATGTTTGTAAATAATGTTAAACTCTGAAAGCCCTTTTGCTCTCGCCGTTCTGATGTAATCTTCTTGCAATTGTTCTAACAAAGCATTTCGCATCAGTTGAGAGACAACCGCTAAAGGCCTGATCCCTAAAACCACAGCGGGAAGCAGTAAATTTTTTAAAATCAAATGGCGTTGCTCTCCAAAATCATCTAATTCATAAAGATTTCCTGTCATGTTTAAACCAGTTAAATCTTTAAGCACATAAGCAAAAAACCAAGCAAATAAAATGGCACTAAAAAAAGAGGGTAAACTCATTCCTAAGGTGCTTAGCAGTTGAATGCTTTTATCCCAAATCGTGTCTTGAAAAATAGCCGAAAAGATACCGAGTAAAATTCCTATGAATAATGCAATTGTAATGGCACTAATGGCCAAAATAGCCGTATTGGGTAAAGTTTCAGCAATAATTGAAGTCACCGAACGACCGTTTTGCTGAAAGGATTCTCTTAAATACGGTGTTTTTAAAGCCAAATTATAGTTTGAAACGTCAAACAATTTTACAGCATTGTACTTATTTGAGCTTAAAGATGTGTAATGATTATCTGCCTTTTTATGAATTGATAATGGCGATAAATCGTTTAAATAATATAAATACTGCACTGAAACAGGCTGATCAAAACCATATTTTTGTTTGACTTTGTCAATTTGCTCTTGGGATTGATTTTGACCTAACATCATTTGAGCAGGATCTCCAGGTAAAACGGAAAACATAAAAAATATCACCGTTACTACACCAAATAAAGTGAGTAAGGCGTAACCTATTTTTTTAAATACTAAAATTAGCAAGGTTGTATATTTTAAACTCTGATTGAGGGTAATCTAAAACTTTAAATCTTCAGCATCGTGCCAATGCGATTTTTGTTTAATTACACCTTCATTTAAGATTAATAAACCAGGATTAGAGCGCACAATAGTTTTAATCGCCGTTTCATCAGCAAAGTAAAAATCAAGCTCGGTTTGTAATTGCTCATTTAAGACGTTTTGGTCTTTTATTCCTGAAGAAGTTAAAACAATCACTTTATAATTTTTAGCTTGTGCTTCTTCTATTTGAGATTTAATAGAATTCCAAGCTTCATTTTCACTTTTCGATAAATTATAGGCTGCAATCATTAATAATTTTGGTTCAGCCATCAAACTTTCTGTATAATCTTCTCCATTTTTTTCTAAAGAAAAATCGTGAATTGGCGGAATATAACCTTCTTCAACCAATTCGGTTTCGTAATCAATCAATTCTCCATCAACTTGAGGATAACTGCCTTTTGTGGTGATGGTTTTTTCTTCACCGTCAATCTTAAAATTCCAATGATAATTATACACTGCCTTTTGAGCGCCTTCAGGCACAATCATCGATTCAGGAATGTTGGCGCCAACGTGATAAGGTCTAAAATCCACAACAGGTAAATGATTTAAGCCATAATAACTCAAGTAACCGCTGACGACAAAAGCCACGAGAAAAACAATAAATGCCAATGGCTTAGGCATGATAGGTTTGAGGTATTGTTTTTTAAAGAAAATAAACAGAATCAAAACCAGTAAAATGATGTCTTTATAAAACGATTGCCAAGGCGTTAATGGAATAGCATCGCCAAAACATCCACAATCTGTGACTTTATTAAAATAAGCCGAATAAAAGGTTAAAAACGTAAAAAAGATAATCATTAACAATAAACTCCATCGCGTAAACTTAGGTGCAAAACCGAGCAGTAAAGTTACGCCGAGAAGCAATTCAAAAATTACAATAAATACAGCTAAAGGTAAAGCAACTGGCACTAAAAATTCTAACTCTAAAACGCCCGGCCCGAAATACTCTTGCAATTTATAGGAAAATCCGAGCGGATCTACGAGTTTGACGTAACCACTAAAAATAAATAACGCTCCTACAATGATTCGAGCAATTTGATATATATATTTCATAACTTCACTATTTTTTCGATTCTTCCATTAAGATTAAAGCAAATACAGCATAATTAAGCATATCTTGATAGTTAGCATCAACGCCTTCGCTAACTCGGGTTTGGCCTTTGTTGTTTTCTATTTGCTTAACCCTGAGCAATTTTTGTAAAATTAAATCGGTAAGTGAGCTGACTCTCATATCACGCCAAGCTTCACCATAGTCGTGATTTTTGTTTTCCATGAGCTGCTTAGTCTCTTTAACAACTTGATCGTAAAGTTTTGTAGCATCTTCAACGTCTAAATCGGGTTGTTGAGCCACGCCTTTTTTGATTTGGATTAAAGCCATTGCAGAATAGTTGATAATACCAATAAATTCCCCTTCAATATCATCAGCTACTTTTTGAGGCTTTCCATCTTGTAAACTTCTGATGCGTTGGGCTTTAATAAATATTTGGTCGGTGAGTGATGGCAGCCTTAAAATACGCCATGCACTACCGTAATCAGACATTTTTTTTGTAAATAGTTGCCTGCATTTTTTGATGACATCATCAAATTCTTGAGAAGTATTGCTCATACAATTTTAACTTAAAATCTCAAAGATAAAACACAAGCCTTAAACAGCATCTTTTTTTTAAAATTAAAAACTGAATTGAAGATTGAGGTTAAATATCTACTTAACAGAAGTTAAAATTTAAAACTCCTATTGCACAAAAAGAAAGTAGTTTATAGTTTTATAAAAAATTGAAAAATGAAAAGGCTTAATTTATTAGAAAAATTAGAAAACGAACGTTCTAAAGTAAATGAAGAAAAGCTTTTAGATGACGTAAAGCGTTTTTTAAGTCAACTTCAAAGTGAAGATGAAAACATTAGAAATCAAGTTTTAAACAACAAAGATTCTGATGATGATGTAAACAATTTCGTTTTCGATCATTTAGATACCAAACGCATATACCACATTTCACAAATAGAACAGGTTTGTGTCAATTACCGTTTAAGATTCTTAAATTCTAATTTGTTTAAAGGCGATTTACCACAGGAAGCCATCCAAGAAATTAAACGCCTTAATACCGAACATAACACAGAATTAAAAGGGTTTAAGATTATGGCGCCTTCTAAGTTATTTAAACTCAAAAATGCTGACGATCCCGTTTTAATGGCGCCTATGGGAAATGGCTATTATTATTTTATCCACAAATGGGGCAATGATTTGCATCCTTTGCGTAGACTTTTGGTCTGGGCAGTAAAAACCTTAGAAAATTTTATTTTTAGTATGTTCATCCTAAGCCTAATTACAACAGCATTAATACCAAAAGGCATTTTTATGGATGAAGGTTCAAACACCGAATTTTTCTTATTATTTATTTTTATGTTTAAATGGTTTCTTGGTATGGCATTGTATTACGGGTTTGCTAAAGGCAAGAATTTTAATACAGCTATTTGGCAAAGTAAATTTTATAATGCTTAACTTTGCAGAAATTTCAATAGTTTTGAAACCCTGCCAAAATCGGTGGGGTTTTTAGTTTAAAATTTTAAAAAATGAAAACTCAAGATTTAGTTAGCATCGCCGAAGAATTTGGAAGCCCTGTTTATATTTATGACAGTGAAAAAATTATTTCTCAATATAAACGTTTAACCAATGCTTTTAAAAATGTTGAAAACTTACGATTACATTATGCCGTTAAAGCCTTATCAAATCTAAGTGTTTTAAAATTGTTTAATCAGTTGGGTAGCGGCTTAGATACCGTTTCTATTCAAGAAGTAAAGCTCGGCATTAAAGCTGGCGTTGAGCCTTCTAAAATTATTTATACACCAAATGGTGTATCGTTAGAGGAGCTTGAAGAAGCTATAGCTTTAGGGGTTCAAATCAACATTGACAACTTAGTGGTTTTAGAGCAATTTGGCACAAAACATCCTAAGGTGCCAGTTTGTATTCGTATTAATCCTCATGTAATGGCTGGAGGTAACACTAATATCTCTGTGGGTCATATCGATTCTAAGTTTGGAATTTCTATTCATCAAATGCCTCACGTATTACGTATAGTAGAGAACACCAAAATGCATATTAATGGGGTTCATATGCATACAGGCAGTGATATTTTAGATATTGATGTATTTCTTCATGCAGCTGAAATTTTGTTTGAAGCCGCAGAAAATTTCAAGGATTTAGAGTTTTTAGATTTTGGCAGTGGTTTTAAAGTGCCTTATCACGACAACGATATTCAAACCGATATTGATGAGTTGGGCAAAAAACTCACTAAGCGTTTTAATAAATTTTGCAAATCTTATGGTCGCGAGCTGACCTTGGCCTTTGAGCCCGGTAAATTTTTAGTGAGTGAAGCAGGTTTTTTCTTGGTCAAAGTGAATGTTGTCAAACAAACTACCTCAACAGTTTTTGCTCAAGTGGATTCTGGGTTTAACCACTTAATTCGTCCGATGCTTTACGGTGCTCAGCACGATATCGTCAATGTGTCTCATCCTGACCGCAAAAAACGTTTTTATTCCGTTGTAGGCTATATTTGTGAAACCGATACGTTTGCTAACAACAAAATGATTAGCGAAATTTCTGAAGGTGATATTTTGGCTTTTAAAAATGCAGGTGCGTATTGCCAAACGATGGCGAGTAATTACAATTCAAGATTTAGACCCGCTGAAGTTTTATGGCATAAGGGTGAAGCGCATTTGATCCGCCAACGTGAAACTTTTGAAGATTTGGTGAAGAATCAGGTGGTTTTGGAGTTAGATATATAATTTTTATTTGGTTTTTAATCATGTGATGTTGTTTTTGAGACCACATTATTTTTACTTTTGTCTCACTTAAACCTTTTTGCATTGATTTCTCAATCCTCCATCCAAAATGTATTAGACGCCGCTCGAGTCGAAGAGGTGGTTGGTGACTTTATTCAATTAAAAAAATCTGGAAGCAATTACAAAGGTTTGAGTCCTTTTACTGATGAACGAACACCGAGTTTTATGGTGTCTCCTGTTAAACAAATTTGGAAAGATTTTTCAAGTGGCAAAGGTGGCAATGCCATTTCCTTTATCATGGAACACGAACATTTTTCGTATCCAGAAGCCATAAAGTATCTCGCTAAAAAATACAATATTGAAATAGAAGAAACCGAGCAAACTGATGAGCAAAAAGAAGCGGCCAGTGAACGAGAAAGCATGTATTTGGTTAATAGTTTTGCTCAAGACTTCTTTATTAATCAAATGATGAAAACCGACGAAGGTCGGTCTGTGGGTTTAAGTTATTTTAAAGAGCGTGGTTTTAGCGAAAACAGTATAGAAACTTTTAAACTAGGTTATTCCCCAGAAGCCTGGCAAGCGCTTACTGACAAAGCTATTGGAAAAGGATACAAACTTGAATTTCTAGAAAAAACTGGTCTAACCGTAGTAAAAGCAGATAAAAAATTTGACCGATTTCGCGGTCGGGTTATCTTTCCTATTCATTCCCTAACTGGGCGTGTCCTCGGGTTTGGAGGTCGTATTTTGTCACAAGACAAAAAAACAGCAAAATACCTCAATTCTCCTGAAAGTGAAATATATCATAAGAGTAAGGTTTTATATGGGTTGTATCAAGCCAAAGCTGAAATTGCCAAAGCCGACATTTGCTATTTGGTTGAAGGTTATACGGATGTTATTCAGTTTCACCAAGCGGGAATTAAAAATGTAGTGTCTTCGTCTGGGACAGCTCTTACTGAACAACAAATTAGACTCATACAACGTCTTACGCCAAACATTACTGTGTTATTTGATGGCGACGATGCAGGTATTCGCGCATCAATTCGAGGAATTGATATGATTTTAGAGCAAGGCATGCAAGTCAAAGTATGCAGTTTTCCTGAAGGTGAAGACCCTGATAGTTTTGCTAAAGCTCATGACAAAGACGAAATTGAAGCCTATTTAGAGAAAAACTCTAAAGATTTTATCCGTTACAAAGCCCAACGGCTCAGTGCCGCTGCGCAGAACAATCCTGCAAAGAAAGCTGAAGTTACGCGAGATATTATCAATAGTATTGCCAAAATCCCTGATCTCATTCAGCAGGAATTGTATGTAAAGACGTGTTCAGACATAATGCAAGTTTCAGAAGACGTTTTGTTTAGCACTTTGGCTCAAATTAAAACCAAAAACGAAAAAGAAACCCGGCGTGGCAAAAGCCAAAAGCCTCAACATCAACAAATGGAAGTGGTTAACCAAGAACCAGTTTCACAAAAAAAAGTCAATCAGCAAGAAGAGCTAGAACGCATTATTATTAGTTTGTTGTTGAGGTATGGCAACCAAAAAGCTGAATTTGTAGAATACAATTTTAAAGAAAATGATGATGGAGAACTCGAACTAGTTTCTGAAAAAAATGAAGAAATTGTCTTTAATAAAATTTATATGGAATTACAGGAAGACGAAATTGAGTTTACAAACCCAAAGTTTAAAACCATATATGAATTGATATGCGAACAATATTTTCAACACCAATCCATAGACCATAAAAGCCTATCGACACAAGACAATCAAGACATTAATGCTGAAATCTCTTCGGCTTTACTAGATAACGAAAGTCACAATTTACACCGTTGGGAAGACAAAAACATATTTGTTACCCCAAAAGAAGAGATTGATCCCAAAGAAGTTACTCAAACTATTTTAAACTTGCGATTATTGTTGATAAAAAAAATTGTTGCAGAATTAAACTATACAATAGTTGACAAAAGAAATGATTCAAACCAAGAAGTTTTAAAAGAGGTTGTGAATTATAATGAACTAGAAAAACTTATATCCGAAAAGTTAGGCGTCGTCACCTCTCACACGGACTTTTATTCAAAATAAATCACAGAAAGACTACAAAAAATTAGAAATGTTGATTTCTGATAAAATTGGTCGGGTGATGTGATAATTTTAATTCCAACGTAGCACAAAACCAAAATACAATTCTACAAACACTTAAACAATTATCATAAAAACAGGTATATAACATGTTTTTTGTCGTACCTTAAGAAAACGGTATAATGTATTTAAATCCAATATTTTAGAATAAATAGATTTAACAACAATTGTACTTATGTGAATTAGGGTCTAATAAAAAAGAATGTTATGAAATTATATATCAAAAACATGTCTAGCTTAGTTGATAAATCCAAGGTAAGTAGAAAGCTAAAAAAGCAAAAAATAGCTTTTGGTCTGATTGACCAAAAAATAATAGAACTTCCAAATGATTTAAATAATATAAAACGCAGTACACTTAAGAAAAGTTTGATACCGATAGGAATGCACCTACAAAGTGAAAAAAAATGTGTTCTAATAGAAAAAATTAAAGCTACCATTCAAGAAATGATTAGATATTCGGATGGTCTTCCTGTGATGAACAACTCTATATATATAAGTACAAAACTGCATCACGATTATACTTACTTAGCAAATATATTTTCCGAAGTCTGTGGTATTACAATTCAACAATATATAATTCTTTCTAAAGTTGAACGGGCAAAAGAAATGTTTTTAACTGAAAATGTCAGTCTTACCGAAATTTCTTATCTTTTACATTATAGTAGCGTAGCTCATTTGTCAGCACAATTCAAAAAAACAACTGGTCATTCACCTTCATGTTATAAACTGATCACGCATTAAAAGAAGAATTTTTATAACCGCTTAGCAATTTAGTTTTATATCACTTTTTAATATAATGCCCTTTCTTAGGTTTGAAAACTTTTCAATTCATCATATTTCAATTTTCCTTTTATTTTAAATCGCTTTGGAATTTTCAAAGTTATAGCGCTTTTACGCTCTAAATTTTTGATTATTATTTTGCTTTATACTTCTTTTAAAATCAAAATAAACGTTTTTTAGACTCTAGATTTAATCATAGCAGACCTTAGATGCCCTGCAGGTAATAGTGTGAAGTATATAACTTTTAGTGTGAATTATATAACATTTCTAGTTGTAAAGTGCGCCAAATTTGCACATTGATAATTTTATCACTTTGGCTTCAAGTCAATAACACGCAAAATTAAGAAAACATGCTTTTAAAAAAATTAAAATTAATTTCAGCTTTTACCATCATGATGGTTACTGCGCTCATAATAACAGGATGTTCCGATGATGATGCCGAAGAACTTCATAGTGCATGTCCACTTGTACTATCAACAATTCCGGCAGATGATGCAGTCAATGTACCGCTCGACCAAATCATTTCGGTGACCTTCAATGAAGATCTTAGGCCAGAAACCGTAAATACAGAAACGTTTAAAATCAATGGAGATAATACTTTAGAAGGGTCTGTTAGCTATTCAGAGAAGACAGGCTTTTTTACTCCAACTGTTGATCTTTTACCCTTCACTATCTATACAGGAACTGTGACTACGGGAGTTAAAGATACTCTTGGCAATGCTTTGCAAGAAAACCATATATGGAGTTTCACGACGATTCCCGAAGTTACTCTAACAGTTGCTCCAGAAGCAACTGGAACCGTTTCTGGAGCAGGAGTATTTGATAATGGATCTACAGTTTCTATTGTTGCAACTCCTAATGCAGGCTTCGAATTTATAAACTGGACTGTTGATGGTGTTGAGGTGTCTACAAACGCCAACTATCAATTTGAAATGAGTGGTAACATTGCATTAGTTGCCAATTTTGATGTTGCCAATTTCACATTATCAATAATATCTGAAAACGGAACTGTGTCCCAAGTCCCAAATCAGCAATCCTTTGCTGATGGAACTGAAGTTATTCTTACCCCAACACCAGACGAGGGATACGAATTTTCATCTTGGAGTGGCGACGCTAATGGAAACAACAACCCGTTAACTATCACA
>RRZV01000057.1 GCA_003931895.1 Mesohalobacter salilacus | reverse complement strand
GGGGCTCGAACCCAGGACCCTCTCCTTAAAAGGGAGATGCTCTACCAACTGAGCTACCAGATCTTAATTTTCAATGCATTCGAAAAAATCTCGAATTTTTGAGGGTGCAAATATACTATCAATAATTTATTTATCAAGTTTAAGGCTTCTTTATTTTAAAGGAATTTTATTTTTGTCAAACTAAAGTAAAAGATATGATAGTATTATTAGGTTATATGGGGTGTGGTAAATCTTCTATCGGAAAACATTTGAAAGATTATCATAATTTAAGCTATTGTGATCTAGATCTTTACATAGAGAAAGAAGAAAAGCAGACGATTTCTGATATTTTTGATTCAAAAGGCGAAATCTATTTTAGAAAAATTGAACATCAATATTTAAAACAAGTTATCAAAAATCAAAAAATTGATATCCTTGCTTTGGGAGGTGGAACACCATGCTATGCTGAAAACATGGATTTACTAAATTCAAAGACTACAGTTAAAAGTATTTATCTTAAGGTTAATCTTGAAATTTTAACAGATAGACTATTTAGACAAAGACTGCAAAGACCGCTGATTTCTAATATTGAGACTCAAAAACAGCTGAAAGACTTTATCAGAAAGCATTTATTTGAAAGAGAGTACTATTATAGACAAGCCGAAATTATAATAGATGTATCTGACTTGAACATTGAGAAAACAGCTAATAAAATCTTAGAACTCTAATATATTTCAGCTTTTGAAGTTTTTCCAAAACTCACGTTTACGGTTTCATTGATAGAAGTGGAAAGCGAAATTCCTTTAAAATCTGCTTTTATAGGGAACTTTTTATGACTTCTATCTACTAAAACAGCCGTTTTAAGTTCCTTTAAGTTAACTTCTAATAAGTGTTTAACAGTGTAGATTAAAGTCGCTCCTGTATTGAGCACATCGTCAACTAATACTAAACTTTGATTTTCTAAGGCTTGAAAGGCTAAACTTAATTTTGGGCTATGTTGAGGTTGCTTTTTGTCTATTTGGACTTTACAGGTAAGAGGCTTAACTTCACTAATTTCAGATATACAATTAGCAATACGCTCAGCAAATGTAAATCCATTATCAGCAATACCAGCAATAATAAGTTGTTTTTCACCGTCATAAAATTCTAAAATTTGGAAAGCAATGCGCTTGATTTTATGCTGTATTTGTTTTTCGTTTAAAATTAGTGTTGCTTTAACCATAAAATATGTAATAATGAAGTCAGATTAATTTATTTATTATCAAAATATCAATAATATCATTTAAATTCAAAAAATTCATAAAAATGATGTTTGTGTTGAAAAAATTGAACTTATAAATTGTAAAAATAATTATTTAATCGATATTTAGCCCCTATTTTTAATCTCTAAATTTATCAATTTTGTGTGGTATAGTATGTGCATTTGATTTTAAGTCTAAAGCAGAGCAACTCAGACCTCGAGTTTTAGAAATGTCTAAAAAACTTCGTCATCGTGGCCCCGATTGGAGTGGAATTTTTGCTAACGATAAGGCCATTTTAGCGCATGAACGTTTAGCTATAGTTGATCCTACTTCTGGTAAACAACCTATATTTAGTGTTGATAAAAATTTGGTTTTGGCAGCTAATGGAGAGATATATAATCATAAAAAATTACATAATGAGGTTAATGATTATAACTTTACAACCCAATCAGACTGTGAAGTCATTCTAGCGCTATATCAAAAACATGGTCACACTTTCTTAAATAAACTTAACGGAATCTTCGGTTTTGCTCTTTATGATTGTGATAATGATAATTACCTTATAGCAAGAGATCACATGGGTATTATTCCACTATATGTAGGATGGGATGAAAACGGCGGATTATACGTTGCATCCGAACTGAAAGCTTTAGAAGGCATTTGTCAAAAAATTGAAGTCTTTCCTCCAGGACATTACATGACTAAAGGCTCTGAAGGTTTTCAACAATGGTATAAACCAACTTGGAGAAACTTTGATGATGTCAAAAATAATAAAACTTCAATAGGAAAAATTAGAGAGGCGCTCGATGCAGCTGTACATAGACAGCTGATGAGTGACGTGCCTTATGGCGTTCTGCTTTCTGGTGGATTAGACTCCTCAGTGACTTCAGCTTTAGCTAAAAAATACGCTGAAAAACGAATTGAAGAACATGATAAAACCGGGGCTTGGTGGCCAAAGTTACACTCTTTTGCAACTGGTCTGGAAGGTTCGCCAGATTTAAAAGCAGCAAAACTCGTTGCTGAACATCTTGATACCGTGCATCACGAAGTTATTTTTACCATTCAGGAAGGACTTGACGCTATAAAAGATGTGATTTATCATCTTGAAACTTATGATGTAACCACTGTTCGAGCCTCAACACCAATGTTTTTAATGGCAAGAGCCATCAAAGCTATGGGCATTAAAATGGTCTTGTCTGGTGAAGGTTCTGATGAATTGTTTGGGGGTTATTTGTATTTTCATAAAGCGCCAAATGCTAAAGCTTTTCATGAAGAAACTGTAAGAAAATTAGATAAATTATATTTATACGATTGCTTGAGAGCTAACAAATCTTTAGCGGCTTGGGGCATTGAAGGGCGTGTACCGTTTTTAGATAAAGAGTTTATAGACGTAGCAATGAGCATTAACCCTGAAGACAAAATGATAAAAGATGGTCGGATTGAAAAATGGGTATTACGAAAAGCCTTTGAAGATTTACTACCTCAAGAAGTCGCCTGGAGACAAAAAGAACAATTTTCAGACGGTGTTGGCTATTCTTGGATAGATACCCTTAAAGAAAAAGTCAACCAAGAAGTGAGTGATGAACAATTAAAAAATGCACATTTTAAGTTTCCTTATCAACCTCCAAAAAGTAAAGAAGAGTTTTATTACAGAAGTATTTTTGCCGAGCACTTCCCAAGTCAAACAGCAGCAAAAACAGTGCCGTCTGTCCCGTCTGTGGCTTGTAGCTCTGAAGTTGCATTAGAGTGGGATGCGTCATTTAAAAACATGAACGATCCGTCTGGACGCGCAGTTTCAAATGTGCACACTGAAAGTTATGATAAAAACTAGCTAATATCAGTTACTCTAAAGTTATACTAAAGTCTGTTAACACTTGAAGCGTGTTAAAACTGATGTTGTCTAATTGAAAGCCAGGAATTGGGATGTCTTCAAACATAAGGTTTGTATTGGTCTCACTCTCTACTAAGCCAATACCATCAGCAAAATAGTTGGTCACGATCACACCATCTTGGCTTTGGAGAATAGGAATACTTATAGGCAAAGGATCTGTAATATTGGCTATAATTTCCAAATTAACTATTAGTTGCGAACTAATAACATTGTCGTAAGTCACGCCATTAGACTCAAAAGTGTCAAAATTATTACCCATAACAGTCGAAAGAGTATAATTTATAGATAAAGGAATACCTTGAAATTCTTGTTCAATTGTTCCGTCCTGAGAGAATAGTTCTGCGTTAGTGCTAGCAGCAGTGTTATAAATAGCAGCATTTTCTATTTCAAAATTTACTTCAGGAAAGTTATTTAAACCTAAGCCAAATTCACCAGTGTAAAATAAAACTGAACCATCTTTAACAAGCGTGCCTTGAGAAAGAGCCAATGTTGCTGGACCTGAACCTGCAGGATTATCTGTTTCTAACTCATAAACTACACTTCCATTGAATTCTGTAGTTTCAAATATGGATAAAGTCTCATTGGTAACCACATCTTGTTGGTTAGGAGAAGATAAGGTGTTTTCATAATCCCAAGAATTACCAACCACTAATGGAAAATAATTCTCAACTTCAGTTACAGGGTTGTCATCATTATTACCATCATCATTAATATCGCTTGCTGTATCATCGTCTGATGAACAAGATACTAAAAAAATGATTCCTAAAATAAATACAAGCGAAAATTTAATTGATTTCATAAAATATTTTTATCAAATATATAAAATTTAAAAGAAGTTATAAATAAATAGATTTTTACAATAGCTTACTTATATTTGCATAATCAAAAACTATTATGACAATTACGCAATTACGATATGTGTTAGCTGTAGCTGAGCATAAAAATTTCACAAAAGCCGCTGAACACGCTTTTGTGACTCAGCCTACACTAAGTATGCAAATCCACAAGCTGGAGGAAGAATTGGGCGTGGAAATTTTTAATAGAAATAAAAAACCCATAGCTTTAACTCAAGTCGGTCAAAAAATAGTAGAACAAGCCAGAAATATTGTCAATGAAAGTTATAGAATTCAAGACATTGTTGAACAACAAAAAGGCTATATCGGTGGTGAATTTAAATTAGCTATTATACCTACAATCATGCCGACTTTATTGCCCATGTTTTTGAAAAATTTTATTAACCGTTATTCAAAAGTCAACCTAAAAATTTTAGAACTCAATACGGAAGATATCATCCTTAAACTAAAATCTGGGCAAATTGATGCTGCTATTGCTGCGACACCGCTTGAAGTCGAAAATATCATTGAAAGACCCTTGTATTACGAACCTTTTGTAGGTTATATTCCAGAATCTCACAAATTACATGCTAAGTCAGATTTATCCCCTGAAGATTTAGATGTCGATGATATTTTACTTCTCGAAGACGGGCATTGTTTTAAGGATAACATTTTAAATATTTGTAAAAACAGAAATGCACATCTTCAATTGCCTTATCAAATAGAAAGTGGAAGTTTTGAAACACTCATCAAACTTTCTCACGAAGGCTTAGGTATGACCTTGCTGCCTTATCTTCAAACTTTAGAACTTTCAGATAAACTCAAGAATAATCTCAAAAATTTTAAAGATCCTAAGCCTGCCAGAGAAGTGAGTTTAATTTATCATAAAAGCGAACTCAAACTTCAAATTATAACAGCTCTTCAAGACACTATAAATGGCGTAATTAAAGGTGCAATTGCATTTCAAGATGTAGATATTATAAGTCCAAAGCCTAATTGAGATTATGAGTTGATAAGGTTATGAGATTTTGAGGTTATAGGGTTATAAGATTTGTAACAAGTTAGTTTGTAGCTTTTGTGTCAAATCATAATTCCTAAATCACAAACATTACTTACTTTTGCAAACTAAATTTTAAGACATGAAAGCAGGAATTGTAGGCTTACCAAATGTGGGGAAATCCACTTTGTTTAACTCGTTGTCTAACGCTAAAGCACAAAGTGCTAATTTTCCTTTTTGTACCATTGAGCCTAATATTGGTGTAGTTAATGTACCCGATCCAAGGTTAGAGCGTCTTGCAGAAATTGTCAACCCTGAACGCGTGGTTCCTGCAACAGTTGAAATTGTAGATATTGCCGGTTTAGTTAAAGGTGCAAGCAAAGGTGAAGGTTTAGGGAATCAATTTTTAGGAAACATCAGAGAAACTGACGCCATTATTCACGTTTTAAGGTGTTTTGAAGACGACAATATCGTCCATGTCGACGGAAATGTAAATCCTGTAAGAGACAAAGAAACCATCGATATTGAATTGCAAATGAAAGATTTAGAAACGGCAGAAAAAAAATTAGAAAAAGTTAAACGCGCTGCTAAAACAGGTCAAAAAGAAGCCCAAAAAGAAGCTGAAATTCTTCAGAAAATTGTTGCATGGTTAGAAAAAGGGCAATCAGTAAGAAGTCTTGAAGTAGATGATGAAGATCGAGAAACTTTCATAAAGCCGCTTCAATTTATAACCGATAAACCCGTAATGTATGTATGTAACGTCAATGAGAATGACGCGGTAGACGGAAATGACATGGTTGAAAAAATAAAAGGAATAACTGAAAACGAAAATGCTTTAGTTTTAACCTTAGCTGTTGGTATAGAAGCTGATATCGCTGAATTAGAATCTTATGAAGAACGACAAATGTTCCTCGAAGACATCGGGTTAGAAGAGCCCGGCGTGTCAAAACTTATTCGTTTAGCTTATAATTTACTCAATCAACAAACTTACTTTACCGCAGGTGTAAAGGAAGTGAGAGCTTGGACAGTCCGCAAAGGAGCTACTGCCCCGGAAGCAGCCGCTGTAATTCATACAGACTTTCAAAAAGGCTTTATTAGAGCTGAAGTCATTAGCTACGAAGACTACGATAATTTCGCAAGCGAGGCTAAAATTAAAGAAGCTGGCAAACTCAGAGTAGAAGGCAAAGATTACATCGTACAAGACGGCGACGTTATGAATTTCAGATTCAACGTTTAGGGACTTTAGAAACTTAATGAAATTATAAAAGTCTATGCGTATATTCTAAATTTGTTGAATTATATTGCATCTTTTATTATATTTAATTTTCGAACCTAAACATTGAAAGATATGTCTGAAGATAAACTCAAAAACACCAACGCTAATTCTCATCAAAACGAGAGTGAAAATCCTAAAAATGATGATAATCAAAAGTCCTTAAGTGACAAAAATCATCATGATAAAGAATCACGGACAGATGATAATCCAAAACCATCTCAAGATGAAGATCAAAGCCCTTCAGACCAAAGTTCAGAACCTAAACCATCAGAAACGGTTGATAATCCTGTAAAAACAAAAGATTCAGACCCAAAATTAGCTTCTGACGAAAATGAAGCTAATTCTGAAAACACCGAATCAACACCAGATTCAAATATAGATGAAACGAAAGCTGAGCCTAAAGATGAAGCTTTAGACGAAAAATCTATTGAAGACAATACAAAACCTGAAAATCCTGAATCTCAAAAACAATCTAATGACGATGATTCAGATGCTTCAGATGACGACGAACATCATAAAGAAATAGACGACGCTAACGCCGAAGATTCCGAAGATGAGCACAATGCATCAAGGCATGATATCGAAATTAAGGACTACGATGCCATGTCTATGGACGAATTGGTTATTGAACTTGAAAAACTTTTAAAAAAGGAAAAAGTTCAAGCCATTCGAGAGCATGTCACGCAAATTAAAATAGCTTTTGATAAAAAGTTTAACGAAGTCATCGATGAAAAGAAAGAACAGTTTATTGAGGAAGGCGGAAACGTTATAGATTTTCATTATTCATCACCAGTCAAAACTAAGTTTAATCGCATCTATTTTGAATACCGTGAAAAACGAGATACTTACTACAAAAACCTCAAGAAAAATCTCAATGAAAACCTTAAAAATCGCCTCGCTTTAATAGAAGAACTTAAAAATATGATTGGTAGTGGCGGCGATATGAAAGCCACATTCAACCAATTTAAAGACCTTCAAGAGCGTTGGAAAAACGCAGGTTCAGTGCCAAGAAATGAATATTCTCAATTGTGGAAAACTTACCATCACCACGTTGAAAGATTCTATGATTTTTTACACCTCGACAGAGAATTTAGAGATTTAGATTTCCAACATAACTTAGACCAAAAACTAAAAATCATTGCTCGAGCCGAAGAGTTAGCAGAAGAAAAGGACATCAATAGGGCTTTCAGAGAATTACAGCTGTTACACAAAATGTGGAAAGAAGAGCTCGGGCCTGTCGCTAAAGAATATCGCGATGAAATTTGGGATAAATTTTCTGAAGCCACCAAAAAAATTCATGATAACCGCAAAGCTCATTTTGAACAACTCGATAAAGAACGTGAAAAAAATCTCGACGTTAAACTCGATATCATCAAACAGATTGAAACTTTAGCCGATACCGAAATCAAGTCTCACAAACACGCCCAAAAACAAATTAAACTCGTTCAAGAGTTAAGAGATTTGTTTTTTAAAGCGGGTCGTGTACCTCAAAAAGATAATGAAAAAGTTTGGAAAGCTTTTAAAGAACAAACCAGACGTTTTAATCGCTCAAAAAATGCGTATTACAAAAACTTAAAATATCAACAAAACGAGAACCTCGAGAAGAAGTTAGAACTTATAAAAATTGCTGAAGACAATAAGGATAGTGATGATTTTGAAGCAACTACACCGTTAATGAAAAAAATTCAAGCCGATTGGAAGAAAATTGGTTTTGTGCCTCGAAAACATTCAGATAAAATCTGGAAACAATTTAAAGCAGCTTGTAACCACTACTTCGACAGATTTCACGCCCATAAAAATGAAGAAAATGAAGAAGAGTTTGAAGCATTTAAGGCGAAAAAAGAATTATTAGATGAAGTTAAAAATCTAAAACTTAAAGGCGAAAAAGAAGAAGATTTAAAAACCATTAAATCTTATGTTGAAAAATGGAAATCATTAGGTTTAGTGCCTCAACAGAAAAGATATATTGAAGGCAAATTCAACAAAGCATTAGACCAACTGTTTGACAAAATGAAGATTGATAAAACCGAAGCCGAATTATTGAAATATGAAAATAGACTTCAAGGTTTAGAAGAGGCAGACGACAACCAACAAATCTATAAAGAAGAACAATTTTTAAGAACCAAAATCAGCGATACCAAAAGCAAAATCAATCAGTTTGAAAACAATTTGCAATTTTTCTCAGAATCAGACAAAGAGAGTCCGTTAGTTAAAGAAGTTTACGACAATATTGATAAACTTAAAGACGAACTCGAAATGTGGGAAATCAAATTGCGAAAAATTAAATCCTTGTAAGTTAAATGTCGCCAAATCAAGCGTCTGAATCTTGTCCGCTATGTCAACATCAAGCCCAATGGTTTTGTAGCTATTTTAAAAATCCACAAGACTTCTATCGTTGTGCAAATTGTTTTTCAATATTTAAACCATCTAAATATTTTGTGGATGCAGACCTCGAAGAAGAACGTTACAGGACGCATAATAATGACATTCACGACAAACGCTATCAAGATTTTGTCAGTCCAATTACCGATGCCATTAAAAATAAATTTACAACAAACTCAAAAGGCTTAGATTACGGATGTGGCACTGGTCCTGTTGCTGCGCATATTTTACAGCAACAAGGTTTTGATATCACTTTGTTTGATCCATATTTTTATCCAGATTCTTCTTATGAAAAAAAACAATATGATTTTATCATTTGTTGTGAAGTGATGGAGCATTTCTATGAACCAAATCAAGAATTTAAAAAACTCAAAAATCTTTTAAAACCCAATTCTAAGTTCTACTGTAAAACCAAAATGATACCAAATGATTTTTCAGTTGAAGAATTTGAAAATTGGCACTATAAAAATGACCCAACACATGTGTTTTTTTACAGTCCAAAAACTTTACAAGTCATTTGTCATAAATTTGGCTTTAAATCTGTATCTTTTGATGAAAAATTAATCACGTTTACTGCATGAAACATTCAAATTTACATGTCATTGCCATGATTCCTGCCAGATTGCAGGCCACGAGATTTCCCAGAAAACTCTTACAAGATTTAGGAGGCAAAAGCGTCATTGCCAGAACTTATCTCAATACCAAAGCCACAGGCTTGTTTAACGATGTTATTGTGGTTACCGATAGTCAAGAAATTTTTGATGATATCCAAAGCCACGGCGGTCAAGTTATAATGAGCCAAACTGAACATAGCTGCGGAAGTGATCGTATAGCTGAAGCGGTTGAGCATATTGATACCGATATTGTTCTTAATGTTCAGGGCGATGAACCCTTTACGGATAAAGACAGTTTAGAAAATTTACTCGATGTTTTTCGCCAAAGAGATGCTGAGCAAATTGATTTAGCCTCGCTAATGACCCCTTTAGATGATGAAGCAGATATACAAAACCCCAATTACGTTAAAGTGATTGTCAATCAACAAAATTTTGCTTTATATTTTTCAAGATCGCCAGTTCCATATCATAGAAACCAATCAATTTCTGTTCAATACTTCAGACATAAAGGCATTTACGCCTTTAGAAAACAAGCCATTTTGGATTTTTCAAAATTGCCTATGTTAGGTTTAGAAGCTGCTGAACAGATTGAATGTATCCGATTTTTAGAATATGGCAAAACCATTAAAATGGTTGAAACCGAAGAAAACAGTTTTGGTATAGACACCCCACAAGATTTAGAGCGTGCTAAAGCTTTTTTAAACCAACAAAAATCATAAAATATGGAAGAGCAAAAGCTCATGTCACAAAAAAAGCCGTCTTTTCCAATAAATGAAACTTTGGCTAAGTATCTAAAAACCTATAATCGTGAAACCAAAATCCCTGTGTTTTATGACGATTTGATGCGTTTTTCTGGTTCTGTAGCCGTGTATGATAAAAACGATGAAGACACACTTTGGGTGAGTTGCTATTATCCAGACTTTGAGCGCGAAGAAATAGATGAAAGCCTCAAAAAAGTTTACACCATTTTGCATTCTGATGGTAAAGGCGGTAACTTAGATTTTTTAAATATTGACGCCATTGACTTTTGCACTTTTGGCAATTCAAAACCCTTTCGCATTAAAATCAGAAATACTTTAAATGATAATTTTACCTATTTTTATGTCAAAAAAGCAGATGCTTCTCGAATTTACGGTTTAGATTTTGAGCACATTTTATCGCCACACCGAATTAATTTTTTGGTCTATAAAGATACCCTGATAGAAGAACACATTTCAGGAATTCCTGGCGATGTGTTTATTAAAGAATTTTTAGACGATTGTGACCACTTAGAAAAAACTCAAATCGCCAAACAGTTTGTTAAATTCGATGAACGTTGCTTGCTTAGGCTTCTCGGCGATATGCGCTCATACAATTATGTGGTCATTCCAACACACGATTTTGACCACGTGGACTACAAAATCAGAGCTATAGATTTTGACCAACAATGTTTTGAAGGTAAACTCAATGTGTATCGCCCACATTTTTTTAAAGAAAACTACAAAATGGTCAAATTGGTTGAAAAGCATTTAGAAGATTCATCCATTTTGCAATACAAAAAAGAAGAACGCTCACAAGTGGCAAAGCGACTCATTACTTCCGAAAAACGTTTTAGAATGCTGATCAGAAGTATGATAAAAGATCACGTTTCCACCAAAGAAAATGTATTTCAACTCAGAAAAGAACTCGTGGAATACACCAAAGATGTTAAATTTAAACGCGCCAAAACCATGGGGCATATTTTAAAGAATGCTTTAGAGTTTGTTAAGCGAAATTATTTAGAATATGAAGAGTTGTTTTAAAATAATTTTCTAATTTTATGATATGAAGTAATTGACTTAAAATCAGTTTTACACTCAGTTAAAGCTAAATATTTCTTAAATATGAAAAAGATTATTTATTGTTTTTTCTTTGGAACATTGCTATTCTCTACAAGTTGTAGCAATAATGATGACAATTCTGATTTGAGTTCTGAGGATAGAAATTTTAAAATGGGGTTCACTACCTGGAGTTTTGGACCAACACCACAAGATGTAGATGATACCTATGCATTTATTGCATCGAATTCTGATATTTACGCTGAACATATTGATAATAAGATTCCATGGAATGCATGGATAAACGACCTAGCCTTACCGCAAGAGTTTACCAGTGAAATTGAAAGTCGTATTAACAAAAGACTTTTTAATCAAGAATTACTATTATCTGTAAGCTTATTAAATTCTAATAGAGATCAACTTGCCGAGGATTTTGATGGTACTGTACCCAACTACACAAATCTAAATGATATCGATATTGTAGAAGCCTACACAAAACATATTGATTACTTGGTCAACCAGTTTGACCCTGACTATTTAGTGATAGCTATTGAAGTTAACGAATTGAGAATACGGGCAGAAAATAAATGGGAAGATTACAAATCTCTCATCCATGATGTAAAAACCAATATAAAGGAATCTTATCCAAATTTACCTATCTCAGAGTCCATCACTTTACATAATTTATACGAACCTGATATTACAAACCCAGAAGTTTACATCAACGAGATCATAAGTTATATGAATCAAATGGACTTTGTATCTATAAGCTTTTATCCTTTCTTTAAAAATCTGAAGACTAGAGAGGAGTTTCAGAAAGTTTTTGATTTTTTACACAACAATATTCAGAAACCTATTGCTATTGTTGAGACATCTCATATTGCAGAAGATTTAATTGTGCCTAACCTTAATGTCTCAATCAACGGAAATCAGGTGGAGCAAAATGTTTATTTAGAAACTTTATTAACTAATGCTGAGGAACAAGATTATAGTTTTATAATTTGGTGGGCTCACAAAGACTATGATGCGCTTTGGCAAACTTTTCCACAAGAAGTTCAAGATATAGGAAAATTATGGAGAGATACTGGTCTAATCAATGAAGTAGGTAACGAAAGACTGTCACTTACAACCTGGAGCACAATTTATGAAAACTAACTGATTAAAAAATTAATCTTTTAATAATTGACAATGGATTTGATTATGAACCTATTGAAATCGGAAATTTTAACAGCGAAAAGATATTCAAATTTGCCCTTATCATTATCGGTGGATTTTTGATAATTGATTATCTACCCAATTTTTTGCAATACACATTTTTAGTCTTTAAAAAACAAGTTTCACCAAAAGGTTTAAACTATATAGAAGAAGTATCTTTCGGAAGAACAGTTGATTATTTTAACTGGACAATATCAGGAATGAATATTGTTACTGGCATAATTTTAATAACAAACTATGACAAAGTTTCAAAATGGCTGATTCATAAAGAAAAAACAACAAGTAGCAAGAGGCTGTAAGTAATACAGGTTTTTAATAATCAAAAATTTAATTCTGATTTGTTGCTCACAAATCACATAATCTTATATTGAAAATCAACTCTGTCCTAAATAATTTAGTATGTTCTTTTTTGCATTGCCAATCCCGAAGTGTCGGGAG
>RRZV01000037.1 GCA_003931895.1 Mesohalobacter salilacus | reverse complement strand
GTATACGCGATTAACAAAGAATTTCAAAGAACTTTTATTTATTTTTAGTGCCCACTAGTGATTTAATTAGTTTTCTTAAGCTTCAACTTCGCCCTTATATTTAGATAAAACATCGCTGGCACAACCACTAAGGTTAAAAAAGTCGCGAAAATCAACCCGAAAATAACCGTCCATGCCAAAGGTCCCCAAAAAATGACATTATCTCCACCAATATAGATTTGCGGATCTAGATCGGCAATTAAAGTATAGAAATTGATATTCAACCCAATGGCGAGCGGAATCAATCCTAAAACTGTAGTGATCGCGGTCAATAGCACTGGACGGAGTCTGGATTTTCCACCAGCGACAATACTGATAAAATAATCGTGTTTACTCAGCATGTCATCCTTTTCAAGACCTAATTCTTTCTTTTTTCGGTCGATAAGGATTTGGGTGTAATCTACAAGTACTATGGCGTTGTTGACCACAATTCCCGCTAAAGCAATCACGCCCATCATGGTCATGATGATAACAAAATTCATATTAAAACTCACCAAACCAAACAACACACCAATCAAACTCAAAATCACTGCCATGATGATGATCAAGGGTTTTGAAATGGAGTTGAATTGCGCGACCATAATCAAAGTAATGCCCCCTACAGCAAGCAACAAGGCTTTAATTAAAAAGGCTAAATTTTCAGATTGTTCTTCCTGTTGCCCAGTAAAATTATAACGCATACCTTCTTTGATTTGATAGTCAGATTCTAAAGCGGCTTTGATTTCGTTGACGGTTTCAGTAGGATTGTAATCTTCTAAAACATTTGAATATACCGTTATGACACGTTTTAGGTCTTTGCGTTTTATGGCATTAAACGTAGCCGTGGGTTTGACGTCGATTAGACTTGAAATGGGCACTTGTCTTAACTGTCCGCGGTTATTTCTAAAAGTAATGGGCTGGTTAAAAATCGCACTTTCGTCATATCTATATTCTTCATTAAAACGCACATTGATTTGGTAATCATCATCGCCATCTTTAAAGGTTGATGCTTCCTGCCCAAACACCGATTGTCTGATGGTTTGCCCTACGAGGCTGGTTGAAATCCCCAACTGACCCGCTTTTTCTCGGTCAACGGTGATTTCCATTTCGGGCTTTGATTTGTTGATATCTATTTTGAGTTCTTCAATGCCAGCAATATTTTGACGTTCAATAAATTGTCGCATTTGTTGTGCTTCATTGAGCATAGCTTCATAATCTTCACCCGTAATTTCAATATTTATTTCGTTACCTTGTGGAGGTCCGGCAGCGTCTTTTTCAACCGTAATACTTACGCCGGAAAAATCCTGCACCGCATCTCTGATTTCAGAAAGCACTTGACTACTTTTCACGTCGCGTCTCAATTTGAATTCGCGCATAGACAAAGTTACTTTACCTTTATGTGGCATTTCATTAGCTACACCTTCGTTGTTTTGCGGATTTCCAGCGCCAACACCCACTTGACTCACGGCAGATTCTACCATAAAATTATAACCGTCTTTATCTTCGTATTTTTTAATGACGTCGTAGATACGTTCTTCAACACGTTTGGTTATGGCATTGGTTTTTTCGATCGCCGTGCCTTCAGGATATTCTATATAAGTCATAATTTGGTTGGGCTGATTTTCTGGAAAAAACAACACTTTAGGTTGTGCTATACTCACCACTATAAATGCTAAAATCAGCAAACTAAAAGTTCCAAAAAACACCAAATAAGCTCTTCGACCTTTAATGAAAGCGGACAATAACCTTTGATAAAAATTTTCTAAACGACGTAAAACGTCAAACTGAAAATAATAAATGGCTCTAACCAAAAACAACTTGAAAAACCATAGAATTAATGCGCTAAGAATAGATAAATTTCCAATAGCTCTCAAAACACTAGAATCTTGTAGAATACCAGCAGTTAAAATTAAAGCACCAATTATACCTAAAATCAAACTCCAGCGTATAGTTTTTTGTTTGGTCAGTTTTTTCTCTTTAATTTTCATAAACTGCGAAGTCAACATGGCATTAATGATCAAAGCCACAAAAAGTGAAGACGCTAAAACCACCGAAAGCGTTATAGGAAAATAAATCATAAATTTACCTATCGTGCCAGGCCAAAGTCCGAGCGGGAAAAACGCAGCAAGTGTGGTTGCCGTAGAAGCAATGATTGGCCACGCAATTTCACCAATACCTTGTTTTGCGGCTTCAATACGCGAATAACCTTGATCCATGAGGCTATACACATTTTCAACCACGACAATACCGTTATCCACCAACATTCCAAGACCCATAACCAAGCCAAACAAAATCATGGTGTTTAAAGTATAGCCTAGACTCGATAAAATCACTAAAGACATCAACATAGACAATGGAATGGCCACTCCCACAAAAAGTGCGTTCCTAAAACCGAGGAAAAACATCAAAACTAAAACCACCAAAATCACCCCAAACACAATGTTATTGACCAAATCGTTGACTTGATTGATGGTTTTAATGGATTGGTCATTTGATAAGGTGATATCTAAACTTTGCGGGTAATAATTTTCTTTTTCTTGCTCAACAATAGATTTAATTTGGTCTACTGCTTCTACCATATTTTTGCCTGCACGTTTTTTTACATCGAGCATCACTACAGGTTTGCCCCATTCTCTAGCAAAAGTTGTTGGATCTTGTTCATGAAAATTGACCTTAGCCACATCTTTTAAGTAAACCACACCGCCATCTTCCTTTACGACGATATCTTCAAGCTCTGAGGGGTTTGAGATTTCACCAATAACACGAATACTCTTATTTAAACCTTCGTTTTTAATGTTACCACCTGAAATAGTGCTGTTTTCGGAACGAATGGCTGAAAAAATATCATTAAAGCTCACTTGAGAGGCTGTCATTTTGTAAATATCAACAGCGACTTCAACTTCTTTGTCATCAACACCGCGAATAGAAGCTTCTTTGATTTGTGGCAAAAGCTCAATTTTATCTTGAAGATGTTCTGCATAATCTTTGAGTTGCTGACTTTTATAATCGCCTGTAAAATTGATATTTAGAATCGGCATTTCTTCAGATAAATTCAAGTCGAAAACGTTGGGTTCAACTTTGGCTCCGTTGTCTAAAGTTGGCCAAGTGGTTTCAGATTTTACAATATCTACTTTGTCTTTGATGAGTTGTTTGGCAGTTTCTACATCAATATCTTCTTCAAACTCTGCGATGACCATCGAAAAATCTTGTTGAGTCGTAGAGGTGATTTCTTTAATGCCGTTGACGTCATTAAACTCTTCTTCAAGTGGTTCAGTAATAAATTTTTCGATATCCTTGGCAGAATTACCGGGATTGATAGAATTGATATAGATTTTGGTCTCTACAATTTCTGGGAAATTCTCTCGGGGCATGTTCACATAAGACATGATACCGCCCACAAAAATGATAAGCATAATGACATAAACTGTCATTTTGTTATCAATGGCCCAGGAAGATATTTTAAATTCTTTATCAAATTTTGACTTTGCCATAGTTTAATCTTCTATTTGTGTGATTTTGACTTCTTCTTGGTCTCTTAAGTTTCGACCGCCTTCTTTGGCAATGATGTCACCAACATCAATTCCTCCTAAAACTTCAACTTGACCATTGTAGTGTTTACCAGTTTTTAGAGGCGTTCGTATGGCTTGACCTAAGCTGTCGTTTTTCATTTTTATTTTAAATGAAATCTGTGTGCCATCTGCGGTTTCTTGTAAAATGTTTTCAGAAACCACAATGGCTTCATTATTCTGATAATCATTGATTAAAACATTAGCAATCAAGTTGGGTTTTACGTTTTTGATATCATCAGGAATCCCAATTTTAACCTTAAATTTTCTGTTGTCCGGATTGATAAAATTTGCCATTTGATCAATATTAGCTTCAAATTTTTCGCCGATAGCTCTAAGCTCTATTTCTACCGGTGTGCCAATGTTGATATTGGCGAGGTAATTTTCGGGAACTTCGGTTTCAATATACATTTGAGAGAGGTTAACCAATCTAAAAACAGCCATGCCTCCTGGCGTTACAATTTGACCTTCATCAGTTATGATATCGTCAATTTTTCCGTTAAATGGCGCTTTAATTTCGGTTTTACCTAATTGTTTTTTAAGACTTTGCAAACTGTTTTGAGTGGATTCAAAGTTGGTTTTGGCTTGTAAGAATTGAATTTCAGAGCCAATGCTATCTTGCCAGAGGCGTTTTTGACGTTCAAAAGTGGTTTTGGCTAAATCTACTCGAGACTGTAATTCACTTATTTGATCGCGTAAACCACCATCGTCTATTTTGCCTAGAACTTGACCCTTTTTGACTTCATCGCCTTCTTTGACATAAATTTTTTCTAATTCACCACTAAATTCGGGATAAATCAAAATATTCTGATCGGTTTTGACGTCGCCTTGGAGATTGAAAAAATGCTTAAATGTATCCGTTTTAATTTTTCTGGCTGTAATCAAAGTATAGTTAGTTTGATCGGCTTGGGTTGAAGCCATATACTTTTGAATTTTAGCATCTAAACCTTCAAGTTGTTTTTGTTGAGTTTTGATGTCTTTTTTTAATTCGACTAAAGCTTTTTTGTCTTCAGATTCGATTGCTTTATCGACTTTGCTTTCTAAGTTTTCTTTCCCACAGGAAATTAAAAGTAGTGAGATGAATGTTATTTTGATTATGTTTTTCATTGTTTAGTATTTTTTAAACCGCAAGGTTCGCTAAGGTTTCGCAAAGTGTGCTATGATTTTTTTTTTAATTAAAGATTATTTACTACTCTTTTAATGCCATTTTTTATAAGTGAAACGTTGAAATTTATTAGCATCCCTAATTTACAGTCAGATAGTTTTAAATATGTGATAACCTGAGCCATATGGACATCGTTCAAGGCTTCTACGGACTTAATCTCAACCACTACTTTATTTTCAATTAAAATATCTACCCGATAGCCTACTTCTAATTTTACATCTTCATACACTAAAGGCAAAGGCTTTTGTTTGTCAAGTTTAAGTTTATGTTTTCTCAATTCGTGAATCAAACACTCTTCATAAGCGCTTTCTAAAAGACCTGGACCTAAGGCTTTATGAACCTTTAAAGCTGAATCAAATACTATTTTAGAAATCTCGTTTTCAGTCATTTTAAATCATTTTTTTTACTCTACACATCTTGGCATACATTGGATTAAGTCTTTTTACCGCAATGCTCGCAAAGGTTTCGCAATGTTCGCTAAGCGTTTTGTTGTTTTATAATGATTATAGTTTTAAACATTTTATTCTTTGTTCCCCTTGTGTTCTTTGCGTATTCTTTCTTAGCGTTTCTTGCGGTTAAACCATAGGCTTCTTGAATTTAACTTCATAATCTCAATTAATATCTGGTTCATTTAATACGGTTTCCAAACTGGTTTTAGCATTAATCAGTTGCAACATTGATTGTAAATATTGATTTTGTGCATCGTAAAGTTGAAGTTGAGCTTGACGTAAATCAAAACTCGTGCTTAAACCTTCTTTATACTTTATAATGTTTTTTCGCTCTATACGTTCAGCTAAATTTAAGTTGTCTTTAGCGGTTTGATAATTTTCTAAAGCAAACTTGTAATCGCTTTTGGCTTGGTTAAAATCCAGTTTAATTTGCTCTACCGATTGTTTAAAATCGGTTTTAGCTTGCATCATAGCGATTTCTGCACGCTGAGAACGTTTGGCTCGACGCAACGAACTGAAAATTGGCACGTTAAGACTAACACCAACTGTAGAGAATTGAAACCATTGCGTTTCAGAGTCTAAAAACACAAACTCATCTCCAAAAGACGTCGTTCCATAGTTAGCAAAGGCTGTTAAAGTTGGCAAAGCATTACTTCTTTCAAGTTGCCACTCTAGGGTGCGTTGTTGGACTAAATTATCTGCGATTTTATAATCTACATTTTGTTCGAGTTGAAGTTGAGTTTCTAATAAGTCAAAGTCTGCAAGTTGTTGTTGCGCTAAACTTTGTAAATCGTCTGTGAGTTCAATTTCAGTATCGACAGGTAAACCCAAAACCATTTTTAAGGTTTGCTTAGATAGGTCTAAATTACGTTGTGCGTTCCTCAGTTGGTTGCTAACCTGTTGATAAGTGATTTGCAATTGTTCTACATCTTCTTGTTCGGCTAAGCCATTTTCAAATATTTTTCGGGTTTCGTCTAAATTTTCTTTGGCTTTTGCAGCATTATTTTTAATAATATCAACATTAGATTCAACCAATAAAGCGTTTGCATAAGCACTAACCACATTTTGACGAACTTGTAGCCGCGTTTTTTCGTTTGAATTATTAGAAAATTCTAAGAAAGTTTTGGCAGCCTTAAGTGCTACAATATAAGACCCGTCAAAAATGAGCTGATTAAGCGTTGCTGTAGCACGCATACTTTGGCGCTGACCAAAAGTAACAGGCACAGTGGTGCCAGGCTCGCCACCCACTATTTCTGCTGGCAGTGGCGTAACGATTAGTTTGGGGTTATACTCATAATCAACAGCGGCATTGAATTGAGGTAGTCCATCGGCTGTGGTTTCCCATTTTTGCTTCAAGGCTTTGGCTTGATCACGTCTTGCGTTTAAGGAAACGTAGCTACTATCAAGTGCTCTTTCAATCGCTTCTTCTAAGGAAAATTTGTAAACATCTTGCTCTTGAGCATAAGTCAAATAACTAAAGAGTAAAAGCAAGATAGCTAAATATTTTTTCATGATATTTTATATTCTGAATGCAATTCTTCTAAACGTTTAAGGCCTTTAGAAGTTACAATTCCACGAAGGTGATATTCTAAATATTGCTCTTTAACATGAGCACTTGAAAATTGTTGATATGGAAAAACGTTTTGGTCTTTAACAAGGTTCATTCCGTTGTAATAAAATCTAAATACACACTCTATATCAATATCTTTTCTATAAAATCCCTGCTCGACACCTCGTTTAAGATTATTACGGTAACATTCATACATTTTGTCCCATTGTTTTTGTCTTAGGGATTGGGATATGGTTGGATAGTATTTTTGTAGTTGGTATTGAGGTAAAGATTTCTCATTTTTCAAATGTTTCATGACTTGATCTTTTATAGCTAAGGTTTCAGCTATAGGGTCTAAATTTTGCTCACATAATTCATCAATAATACAGGAAATATGTTCAAAGATATTATTTGTAGTTGCTTTGACTAATTGGGTTTTGGTATCAAAATGCTCATAAATAGTTTTTTTGGAAACCCCAAGTTTTTCTGAGAGGTCATCCATTGTTACGCTTTTAAAACCATATTCCAAAAATAGGCGACTGGCTTGCTCAATAATTTTCATTTTCATGATGCAAATGTAATGCGGAAACTTTAAAAACAAAATAAGTTTCCAAAGTTTTACAGAATCTTAACGTTATGATTAATGAATTTTAAAAGTTGAATAAAGACAATTCAGTCTAAAGAGATAAAGAAGAAATTAAAATTTAAATACAACACCAGAGTAAATCCCTAAAAAATAGGGTTGAAAGTCTGTTGTGCCACCTTGAAAGGTATTGAACTGATACTTGAAGGTAGGTTCAAGATTAAACATCAGACGTTTTGTGATATCGTAATCTAAACCAATGGCAAAATTGGTGGAAAAGCTCAGGTCATTGATATTGTTGGCTTCGCCAACTGAGACCGTTCCATTTGTGTTTTTGATATCTAGATTATTATTGTTTAGCAACAATGTGCTGGCTCCACCTATGAGATTGATGTCTATTTTTCGATTGAGAATTTTATATTCTATCTCCATCGGAATTTCGATATAACCTAATTCTTGTTGAAGTTCAGATGACAAAGTTTCAGACCTATTAAAAGTACCGTTTGCGGAAAGATTTTGAAGTTGTTGTTCATTCAGAATTGATGCTGTAAAGTTAGGATTCGTATTAACATTGTTTAAACTGGCTACACCTTGGTTTTGAACTAAAAACACATCATTTGTTGTGTAGTTTAGGTTAACGCGGTTTACTCCAGTTCTAAGTTTTATTTTCTTATTAATTTGATAGGCCACATTAATACCGTAAGACATGTTAACTTCACCCTGACCGTCGTTTTGGGCTAAATTAGGATCAACTGCACTTCCACTGCCTAAGTTGCCATAAAAAATAGGAGATACTTGTGGTTTTATGAACCAAGCGTTCTTTTTAGTTTTTGAAGATTCAGTTTCCTTTTCTTTATTTAGATTTTTAGCGACTTCTACCAAAGATTTTTTTTGTGAGATGCTTGGTTTTTTAAATGACGAAGTCTCAATATTTTGATTGGGTTGTTGAATTAAACCTTTAGAAAATAGCTCAGTTGTATAAGCCAAAGTCTCCTCTAATAAAGAATTATTGTAGCTATTTGTTTTTGAATTGTTCTCTTTATCAGTATCCTGTTGTTTATCAATATTATCTACTGATGAAGCATCAGATAAAGCTAAGTTATTGGTATTTTGAGATGAATTATTTACTGCATTTTCATTTTCTGAAGAAAAACTTGAGTTTCTTAAATTATTCTCGTCTTCATCAGGATTCGTTGTCACAAAACTGTCAGACTGATTGTTATTATTACTGTTTTGAATATTTTCTTGGGTTTTATCAACAATAGAATTATCATCAAGTTGATTTGAACTTAAAAACCATTGCGAGCCAGCCATAATCAAAATAGCAATTACTGCAGCAGCCCCGCTAAATTTTAGCCAGATTGGGATTATGCGTTTTTTAGATTTTTGAGTCAATCGTTTTTCAATACCACTCCAAGCGGTTTTGGGTGCATCGACTTCAAAATCTTTAAACGATTCTTGAAACAACCGGTCTATATTATGCTCATCGCTCATAAGTTATAGGCTGTTTTATTGGTGTCTTCGTTGTCAAGTATAACATTGACTTTATCTTTCAAAATCTGCCTTCCACGCGCTAAGTTAGACTTTGAAGTCCCTTCAGAGATTTCCATCATTTCAGCGATTTCTCTGTGCGAATAGCCGTCTAATACGTAAAGGTTAAATACCATTCTGTATCTATTGGGCAATTCTTGAATACATTTTAAAAGTTCTTGAAGGCTAATGCTGTTTTCGGTATAATCATTTTCGGGTTGAATTAGGTTTTCTTCATAATTCAACGAAAACACCTTTTGATTGCGATAGCGCTGTAATGCTGTATTGATAGCTATCCGTTTCATCCAACCTTCAAAAGAGCCTTTGTGTTTGAACTGATGAATGTTTTCATAAATACGTATAAACGCATCTTGCAAATTGTCTTGTGCTTCAGTATAATTTTTAGAATACTTTAAACACAAGCTAAACAATTTAGAACTATACAACTCATATAATGCCCTTTGAGCCTTAAGCTCTTTGTTTTGGCATTGTTTTATGAGTTTTTTTAGTTTCAAAATTATTCGGTTACAGGTATGTTTAAAGTTATAAATTGCAATTGCCCATTATCAGAAGCCCCTGAAAGGAACTTAAAGACGTGATCCTCTGGGCTTTCTACAAAATATTCAAATTGCACTGTTTCAGTGTTTGTAGGTGTATCTTCACAATTAAAATTCTCTTCAAATCGGGTTTCTGTTCTTATAGTCAGTTCAGGAGCTTCACCTACAATATCAAAGCCTTCAAAGGTATGACAAGTTGTTGGTTTGATAAAAGTTACTTCAAATATGGCAGTTTGTTCAAAACTTAAAGATTCTGGCGCTACGACATTAGTTACACTGGCGTTTTGAATCGTTATAATACTTGGGTCATCAACTGAACAAGATGATATTACAAATAAAAGACTTAAGCTTAAAATAAACTGTTTCATATTTAAAAGATACTTATGTATTATAAAGGTTGCGTTTTTAGTTTTCACTTTTAGCAATTTTTATGGCTTCTATAATTTTTTCCTCAAGCTCGTCCATCAAGTCTGGATTTTCATTTAATAAAGTTTTTACGGCATCTCGACCTTGACCGAGTTTAGTATCGCCATAGCTGAACCACGAACCAGCTTTTTTGATGATTTCGTAGTCTACACCGATGTCTATAATTTCACCAACTTTAGAAATACCTTCGCCGTACATAATGTCAAATTCAGCAGTTTTAAACGGCGGTGCAACTTTATTTTTAACGACTTTGACACGGGTTTTATTACCTTTCACATCGCTATTGCTGTCTTTAATTTGAGTTGAACGACGGATATCCAATCTTACCGAGCAATAGAATTTTAAGGCATTACCACCTGTAGTCGTTTCTGGATTACCAAACATCACACCTATTTTTTCACGTAATTGATTTATAAAGATTACGGTACAATTGGTTTTACTGATACTTGAAGTTAACTTTCTTAAAGCCTGTGACATCAATCTGGCGTGAAGTCCCATTTTGGAATCGCCCATTTCTCCTTCTATCTCACTTTTTGGGGTCAATGCTGCAACAGAGTCAATCACAATAATATCAATTGCGCCAGAGCGAATCAAGTTATCTGTAATTTCAAGGGCTTGTTCGCCGTGATCAGGTTGAGAAATAATTAAATTGTCTATATCGATACCTAAATTTTCAGCATAGGTTCTATCGAAAGCATGCTCAGCATCAATAAAAGCAGCAATGCCTCCTTTTTTTTGGGCTTCGGCTATGGCGTGTAAAGTTAAAGTGGTTTTACCAGAAGATTCTGGCCCGTAAATTTCAACGACTCTGCCACGGGGATAACCACCAACACCAAGTGCTAAATCTAGACCTAGTGAACCAGATGAAATGGCATCAACATTAACCACAGACTGGTCACTCATTTTCATTACTGTGCCTTTACCGTAAGTTTTGTCTAATTTGTCTAAGGTAAGTTTTAGTGACTTTAGTTTAGCTGTTTTTTCTTTATCTTCTGTACTCATGGTTTATTTTTTATAGGAAAGGTAAAAATACATAATTTTTGTTAGACTGTTTAATCCCAATTATGTATAAGAGCAACTCTGTCCTAAATAATTTAGTATGTTCTTTTTTGCATTGCCAATCCCGAAGTGTCGGGAG
>RRZV01000032.1 GCA_003931895.1 Mesohalobacter salilacus | reverse complement strand
ACCCAGTACGGACACAACTATTTAGCAATAGTTACTGACGCTTATTCTAAAAAGATCATGGGTTATAACTTAGATAATCACATGAGAACGTCCCTTTGTACAAAGGCGCTGGAAATGGCTATTAAAAACAGAAAGTACCCCAACCAGAAACTCATTCATCATTCCGACAGAGGATTCCAATACTGTAACCCTAAATATGCAAGTTTTGCTGAAAACAACAACATCACTATGAGTATGACAGAACAATATGACCCATATGAAAATGCTGTAGCTGAAAGAATTAACAGAACTCTTAAATATGAATATGGTTTAAAGCAAACCATCAAAAACACTGAAATAGCAAGAGATATGACTCATCAGGCTGTATATATTTATAATAATCTAAGAACACATTTTAGCCTTGACTTGAGAAAGCCAGCTGAAGTGCATCTAAATCCAACTATTAAATACAAATCGTATCGAAAAAATAACTTATTTTTACATGAATTAAAAATATAAGCCTTTAGCAGAAAGTTATTCTAATTTTTTTTTGGGCCAATTTAAAAGGCCCAGAAAAAAAATTGGAAATAACTTTCGGTCAGATTAGCAAAAACAAATCAAAAAAAGGTCAACCTATATCAGTATAATACAATAAGTCTCAACCTTAAGGTTAAAAACAAGACTGCCACAATTTTTCGCTTGGTAAAGAAGCTTCAAAACATAGTCTTTCTTTTTTTGTTGGATGTATAAGACAAAGTTTTTTAGCATGTAAATGAATTCCTCCGCCAGCATTGCTTCGTTTGGCACCGTATTTTAAGTCACCTTTGATTGGACAATTAATGTAGGATAATTGTGATCGGATTTGATGATGACGGCCGGTTTCGAGCTCAATTTCTATTAGATGGTAATGGTCTAAAGACTTGAGAACTTTGTATTTTAAAACAGCTTGCTTTGAATCTGGAATTTCTTTGGGATAGGCGTAGGATTTGTTTTGCTTGGGATTACGCTTTAAATAATGAACCAATTTTGCCTGATTTTGCTCAGGTTTATTTTTAACCATTGCCCAATAGATTTTTTGGGTTTGGCGTTCGCTAAATTGTTTGTTGAGTCGCGATAAGGCTTTTGAAGTTTTGGCAAAAACCAAAACACCACTCGTTGGTCGGTCAAGACGGTGAACTACACCGAGATAAACGTTGCCGGGCTTGTTGTATTTGTGTTTAATGTAAGTTTTTACAGTATCGCTAAGTGGCTCATCTCCTGTCGAATCGCCTTGTACCAAACGGCCTACGGGCTTGTTGATAACGATGAGGTGATTGTCTTCAAAAATAATGTCAAGTGGTTGTTGTGGCAAAAGATGACTCTATTTTATGTGATCCAAAAAGGCTTTTAATGATTCCCAATATTCTTCATTATGAATTTGATTGACCCACAAGGCTCTTGAACCGTGATGACCTTCTTGCTTTGGAATGAATTGGGTTTGATTGTTATCGAGCTGATTTTTATCAATTAATTGAGATAGTCTTTTGGATTCTTCCTTGGATGAGGTAACCCAAAATGCTTGTTTAAGCTCGTTGAAAACGGTATTTAAATTTTCGCGTTGATCTCCAAAATAGTTATCTGGACTAAAACTGATTACGGCTTTGACTTTTTCCGGATATTTTTTAGCAACAAAAAACACTAAAGCTGATGAATAGGAACTTCCCCATAAAATGACTGGTTGTTTGGTTTTTTGATATAAATAGTCTAAAGCCGCTTCTATGTCTTGTTGTGCGTCCACATAGTCTGTTGACAAACCTTTAGCTTGGGCACGATTGTAAGTTTGATTAGCTTCACTTGCAAAATCACCACCTGAACGCTGATCAATAGCTAAGCTGGTGTAACCCATTTCACGAAGTCTTGGGGCAATATCAGCATATTCTTGCTTGTTAAATCGCGCTTGATGACAAAGTAAAATAGGTTGAGCATCAGATTGAGCTTGATAAAGTCGGGCTGAAATTTTTAAACCATCTATTGATGGAAAACTTAAGCTTTTAAAGTCAGTATTAGTTTCTAAGGCATTTGGATTTGGTGTATTTTGTAAGCTGTTTTGAGATGTAGCTATTGTAATTAAAAAGCATACCAAAAAAGTTAAATAAAATTTCATATTTTAAAATTTATAAATATTTATTAATGTCTTTTACCCTTTGCCAATGTTGCGTTCTATAGAAAAAAGCCCAATAACCCCGAACGTGCAAAACATCTTCATTGCTTTGTTCTATCCAAAGTTTACAGGTGTAGATTTTTCCATTTTCAGGGTCTGTGATTTTTCCATCTACACATTCATAGCCATTCGGTTTTAAGTCTTCAATTATAACTAGACCTTCAATAGGTTTGTTCTTTTTATCGCCTTTGCATTTTGTACATAATCTATCGCGTTCTGATGCTTTTAAGATGCGATACACTTTGCCTTCAACAAAACTATTTTCTGTTTTATAAATTTTGACAATAGATTTGGCTATGTCATTTTCATCAACGGTTTTCCAATAACCTTGAAATTGTTGAGCTATTGAAATTTGACATAAAAAAATTGTGCCGAAAACATATTTCAGCATAAATTAAATAATTATAAATTAAGCATTCCTTCTTTTAAATCATCATCTGCCGGATTATCAGATAGCCAAATCCCAAATAAAGCTTTTTTGAAATCTAAACCTTTAATACTGCCTTTCTTAGATTTGTTTTTATAAACTGTCGTTCCTGTTTCTGGATGATAAGCAATATCAAAGACATCTTCTTTGTTGATTTCGTCTTTAAAGAAACTAATAAAAGTGTTGATTTTCTCTCGATATTGCTCTTGATTACCATCAGTAGAATTTTCAAAACCTTCTTCAACGGCATCGATCATTTTTTTAGAAGAAATCAATTTAGACACAATGTGTATTTTAATGCCCATAGGTTCGTTGGCTTTTATAATGGCTTGAGCATCTTTAGATTTGTTCGTAAGATATAAACCTCCGACATATAAATCCATAAAGAATTTTTCTCTTATGCCAGTTCCGTTAAGTTTGACTTCTTTTTCATTAATAGTCATTTCAGTTGGGATTTCTCGATCTGAAACCGTAATGGTTTGTGCTTGAAACTGAAAGCTTACTAAAACGATTGCAATAGTTAAAAATAGTGTTTTCATAGTGTTTGTAAAGTTAAGTTTGTTTTCTCAATTTTTGGATGCTGGCATTGAGTTCAAAACCAAGTAAAAATATATTTGAGTTTAGCCAAATATAAATCATTAAAATTAATAATGCACCTATCGAGCCATACAACTTGTTGTAAGTTGAAAAATGTTCAATATAAAATGAAAATAAATAAGTCGTCAAAATGATTAAAAATGTAGTAAACAACGCGCCAACAGAAAAGAAACGAGATTGGCGTCCTTCTTTCGTTCCAAAGTAATACAAAATGGCAATTCCTACGTAAAGCATAACTAATAATGTGGCATATCTTCCAATTTTAGCCCATAAAATAGTATCGCCAACTACACCAAGATCTCTTAAATTTTCAATGATATAAGTGAAGTAAATGGCTATAACTACAGATATTAAAAGTAAAATAGCAATGATTAAAGCTACACCAACAGCCACTACATATTGCCTGACTATGGTTCGGTTTATTTTAGTGTGATATGAAAATTCAAAGCTTGTAAAAATGGCATTGACACCGTTTGACATTAGAAAAACTGAAAGTATAAAAACAAATGACAATAGGCCAGCTCTTGGGTTATTGGCGATATCAACAAAAATATCATTGAAAAAATTAGCAGCTTGCGTTGGCATTAAATCTTCAATAAAATAAAGCACTTCATTTTGAAAATCGTCTATGAATGTGATAAATGGAATCAAGTTTAAAATAAATAACAAAAATGGAAAAATAGCCATAAAAAAACTGAATGCAATGGAGCTTGCGCGGGTAGAAAATGTGCCTTTTATAATGCCAAAAAAGTAAATTTTAATTAAATCGTATAGCGTAAGGCCATCTAATTTAGGGAGTTTAATTTTTTTGCACCCTTTAGCAATGTTTTTAACAATAGGGGTTTCTGATATGGTTTTGTCTAATCTGTCTGGCATTTTAAATTGCTTTTAGGCTCATATCCATATTATAAACCGAATGAGTTAAAGCGCCACTTGATATAAAATCAACACCACAATCAGCATATTGTTTTGCCGTTTCTAAAGTAATGCCTCCACTGGATTCTGTGTAGCACTTCTGCCCTATTAAATCTACAGCTTTTTTGGTGTCTTCATAATTAAAATTGTCAAGCAAAATTCTATATACATTGTCTTGTTTTAAAATGCTTTCAACTTCTTTTAAGTTTCTTGCTTCAACAATAATTTTTAAATTCAAATGATTCGCTTTTAAGTAGTCGTGAGTTTTTTGAATAGCTTGTGCAATTCCACCAGCAAAATCGATATGATTGTCTTTAAGCATAATCATATCATACAGTGCAAATCGGTGATTAGTGCCACCGCCAATTTTTACAGCCCATTTTTCAAGAGCCCGAATGCCTGGTGTGGTTTTTCTTGTATCTAAAATTTGAGTTTTTGTACCTTTAAGTTGCTGAACAAAACTATGGGTTTTGGTAGCAATTGCACTCATTCGTTGCATCGCATTCAAGACTAAACGTTCAGCTTTTAAGATGGATTGGCTTGAGCCTGAAACTGTAAATGCCACATCGGTAGTTTTAACTTTATCACCGTCTTTAAGAAACGTTTTAACATTTAATTCGGCATCGACATACTTAAAAACTTGTTTTGCAAAATTAATTCCTGCAATAATACCATTATCTTTTACCAGAAGTTGAGCTTTACCTTGGGCTACAGAAGGAATACAAGCTAAAGATGAATAATCTCCATCGCCAATGTCTTCTCTTACGGCATTTTCTATTATTAAATTAATCTCTTTTTGAAATTGTGAATCGCTGATCATAATTAAAAATTAATAAAACTAAGCTAATTTAATATATTGAAAAAAGTAAATTAGACATTTGATTCAGATTTTAAATTTTAGTGCAATTTATAAGCCTGTTTAGCAATTTCAAGTTCTTCGTTGGTTGGAATGACCAAAATCTTTGTATCAGAAATTGTTTTACTGATATCTCTACTTTCATTTGAAGACATTTGATTTTTGCTATCATCAATTTGAAGTCCTAAAACATCCATATCCTGACAAACTATTTCTCTCATTAAGGCTGAGTTTTCTCCAATTCCAGCGGTAAAAATTATAGCATCTAAACCATTTAATGCCACTGCATAAGCGCCAATGTATTTTTTTATTCGATAAGCATTCATCTCTAAAGCCAATTGACAATCTTCATTACCCGCCTCAGCTTTTTGCTGAATATCTCGTAAATCATTTGACCCTGTTAAGCCTAACATTCCGCTTTCTTTAAGTAAAATGGTATTGACTTTTTCGGCTGAATAGCCTAATTTATCGATCAGATAAAAAATGACAGATTGGTCAATATCTCCAGCACGCGTGCCCATAATCAAGCCGTTGGCTGGGCCAAAACCCATTGAATGGTCAATAGCTTTTCCATCTTTTATAGCCGTCATACTACAGCCGTTACCGAGATGAATACTAATTAATTTTGAGCTGGGTTGATTTTTAGAATTTAAAAATTCTTGCGCTTTTTCTGAAACGTATTTATGGCTTGTCCCGTGAAATCCATAAGCTCTAATATCCTCATCTTCTAAAAATGATTTTGGAATAGCATATTGATATGCCTTTTGAGGTAGTGACTGTAAAAAAGCGGTGTCAAAAACCGCCACTTGTTTAGCTTTAGAAAATACACGTTCTGAGACTTCAATACCTTTTAAATTCGGTGGATTATGCAATGGTGCTAAGGCACAAAGACTTTCGATTTTTGATTTAATTTCTTCGGTAATTTCAACTGTATCAGAAAATGTTTTACCACCGTGCACCACACGATGACCAACTATTTTAATATCGTCTTTATTAGAAATCACGCCAAATTCTTCGTCCATCAAAAAGCCATTCATTTGATTTAAAGCTTCCTCGTGGTTTTTAATTAGAAGTTCTTTACTGGTTTTAAAATCCCCTTTTTTGTAAGTGATTTTAGCATTCTCTGCACCAATGCGTTCAATTAATCCACTGGCTTTAACTGTTTCGTTGGGCATATCAATCAACTGATACTTGAGTGACGAACTCCCTGAATTGATAACTAATATATTCATAAATTAAATATCTTGTGCTTGTATGGCAGTAATGACTACCGTATTAAAAATATCGTCTACCGTGCAACCCCGACTTAAATCATTTACAGGTTTGTTTAAGCCTTGAAGCATCGGGCCAATGGCTACAGCTCCAGTTTCACGTTGAACAGCTTTATAGGTATTATTTCCAGTGTTTAGGTCTGGAAATATCAAGACTGTAGCTTGTCCAGCTACTTTAGAGTCTGGCAACTTACTTTGCCCTACCGCCATATCTACCGCAGCATCGTATTGAATTGGCCCTTCAATGTTTAAATCTGGGCGCTTAGACTTTACAATTCTGGTGGCTTCACGAACTTTATCTACATCTGCGCCTTTACCTGATGAACCTGATGAATAAGACAACATGGCAATTCTGGGTTCTATGCCAAATGCTTGACTCGATTCCGCAGAAGAAATAGCAATTTCGGCTAACTGCTCTGCATTAGGGTTAGGGTTAATTGCACAATCGCCAAATACAGAAACTCTGTTTTCAAGACACATAAAAAACACAGATGAGACCACAGAAACCTCAGGTTTCATCTTAACAAACTGCAAAGCAGGTTTAATAGTGTGTTGTGTGGTATGTGCAGCACCAGAAACCATACCCTCTGCTAAGCCTTTGTAAACCATCATGGTGCCAAAATAAGACACATCTCTAATTAAATCTTCTGCAATGTCTATGGTCATTCCTTTGTGTTTTCTTTGCTCATAAAGGGTTTGTGCAAAGTCATTTATATATTCTGAATCTAAAGGGTTGATAATTACAACTTTATCAAAGTCGAAATTTAAACCCAATCTTGAGCTGGCTTCTTTGATTTTATTTGGTTCACCAAGAAGGGTTAAATCGACAAAATCCATTAAAGCCAGTTGGGCCGCTGCTATAATAATTCTATCGTCATTACCTTCAGGTAAAACAATGTGTTTACGTTGTTTTTTAGCACGTTTTAGCAAGTTATATTGAAACATTCTTGGCGTCATACCTTCATTTGTAAACGTAATCAGCTTGTCAGAAAGTTTTTCTATATCACAATATTTTTCGAATGTATTTAAAGATAACATGATTTTTTCTTTGTTATCAGCATACATGTGAGAGCGCATGTTACCAATTTTATTAGCCACTTCAAAGGTACCTTGCTTTACCGAAAGTATAGGCACAACATATTGTAAACCCTCAATAAGTTTTGCTATTGGCTCTTCAGGAATCAGTCCACCTGTGAGAACAATTCCAGATATTTTAGGATAATTACTTGAAATATTGGCTTGGAGTGCACCGAGAATAATATCAGCACGGTCGCCAGGTGTGATGATTAAGCAGTTGTCTTCAAGATGGGTAAGATAATTTCTCAACTGCATTGCTCCTACTTTAAAACTACTGCTTTGGTTGTTCAAATGATCTTCACCAAATAAAACTTTGGCTTCAATAGATTTAGCGATTTCTTTGACCGTTGGGTTTTTTAAACCAGAAGTTAAGGGAATAGCATTGACAACAATATCTTTTGGTAAATGCGCTTCTACACCAGTTATCACTTTTTGTAAATTTTCTTCTTGAACTTTGTTAGCAATAACTGCAGAAACTTTTACGCCTTTGTCATTAAAAGAATCGTAAGCTAAATGCAGACCGCTGATAAATTCGTCTAAACTTTTTCCTACGCCAGAGGAAACAATAACCGTTGGAAGTCCGAGGTTTTTAGCGATTAAAATATTGGCATCTAATTCTATCGCTGTACCTTCTCCTGAAAAATCAGTGCCTTCAACTAACATAAAATCATTGCGGTCTTCTAAAGCTTTGTATTTTTCGATGATGGTATCTAAAATTTCACCATCTTTATCTTCGTTACGTTTACTTATAAATTCTGAGCGTGTAAAGGCATAAGCTTCTTCGTACTCAATGTTTAAATCAAAATGTGAAAGAATCGTATTGATGTGGTTATCTTTTTTGCCTGGTGAATTGTTATCTATAATTGGTCTAAAGTAACCGACTTTGGCTGTTTTGGCGAGTAACATCCGCATCAAACCTAAAGCTACAATAGACTTTCCGCTATTAGGTTCGCTGGTGGCGATATAAATTCCTTTGTTCATTGTTAGTTTTTTAATTCAATTTGAGAATAGGAAATATTTAATTTGCAAAGGTGAGATATTTTAAGAATTTTTATCTTAATAGAAAAATAAAGTTTGATGTAGATATTGTAAAATCTGATGTTTCTCATATTAAAGGTAAAGTAACCAATGTTTACTTAAGCAAGCTAAGTTTTAACCGCAATGGACGCAAAGGCAGCGCAAAGTCCGCAGAGGCTTGTTCACTATCTGAGTGATATAGTATATTATGAGGATTTACTTTGTTAACTTTGATTTTTTACATATTTAAATTAAATGAACATCAAACTCCTACAAATTGGCCAGACTAAGCAAAACGAAATAGAAAGTTTAATTCAAAATTATTCCAAACGACTGGAACACTTTATTAAGTTTGACATTGTTAGTTTACCCGATCTCAAAAACACTAAAAACTTAAGTGAAGACCAGCAAAAATCTAAAGAAGCCGAATTATTCTTAAAAAATCTCAACACTTCAGATTGGGTTGTTTTATTAGATGAGAAAGGAAAAACTTTGACTTCGAGAGGTTTTGCTCAATTCTATCAAAATAAAATGAATGCTGGCACCAAAACCTTATGTTTTCTAATCGGCGGACCTTATGGATTTTCTCAGGAGATTTATGAACGTGCCAATCAAAAAATTGCTTTGTCGTCTATGACATTTACCCATGAAATGATTCGGCTGATTTATGTTGAACAAACTTACAGAGCGTTTTCTATACTTCACAATTTGCCTTATCATCACGATTGATTTATTGGGTTTATGGGTTTATGTGTTTGTAAAAAACAAGAAGCAAATGCTGCTCAATAAAAACAAAAGCTTTCTTAATATTTGGTATGAAAACACAATACATAAAGCTAACTCATCTTTATTTTATAAATTTGTATAAAATTGAAGATTATGAGCACTGCTGTTGCTACGCCAGATATTAAAGACAAACAAAAAGTCGTTAATAAAACTACTGATAAACAAACCACAACAAAGGGAAAACCTAAGTGGCTTCGAGTGAAACTACCGACAGGTGAAAAATACAGAAACCTGCGTAAACTTGTAGATAAATACGATTTACATACCATTTGCACCTCAGGCAGTTGCCCAAATATGGGCGAATGTTGGGGCGAAGGCACAGCAACATTTATGATTCTTGGTAATGTCTGCACACGTTCATGCGGGTTTTGCGGCGTAAAAACTGGTCGACCAGAAGATGTAGCTTGGGACGAACCCGAAAAAGTGGCACGATCCATTAAAATTATGGGCATCAAGCATGCTGTAGTAACAAGCGTTGACCGTGACGATTTAAAAGATATGGGATCCATCATTTGGGCTGAAACCGTTCAAGCCATAAGACGCATGAATCCAGAAACAACTTTAGAAACCTTGATTCCAGATTTTCAAGGTGTAAAACGTAATATTGACCGTATCATTAAAGTCAGTCCAGAGGTTGTTTCTCATAATATGGAAACCGTTAGACGTCTTACAAGAGAAGTTAGAATTCAAGCCAAATACGATAGAAGTTTAGGGGTTTTAGAGTATCTAAAACAACAAGGTATTCGTCGCACCAAATCAGGTATCATGCTCGGTCTTGGTGAAAAAGAAGAAGAAGTGATTCAAACCTTAAAAGATTTACGTTCTGTTGATGTTGATGTGGTTACGATTGGTCAATACCTTCAACCTAGCAAACAGCATTTGCCAGTAAAACAATTTATCACGCCAGATCAATTTAAAAAATACGAAACCATAGGAAAAGAACTCGGCTTTAGACACGTAGAAAGTAGTGCATTAGTACGTTCGTCTTATAAAGCGCAAAAGCATATCAACTAAATATTAAGTTTATTGTTGCCCTTATAATTTTAGGTTTAAAGCAATTCTAATCTTTATTTTTTTTGTTTAGTAGTTCGTATTTTTTCTGCTTTTCACGCCATCTTCTGAGCGCATATTTCTGCATGTCTTCTTCCTTATCTGTTTCGTCAACGATTTCAAAACCAAGCAATGACTCGATGATATCTTCTAAGGTTGTTATACCGTCCATTCCACCATATTCATCTAATACTAAAGAAATATGTTCTTTTCGGCTTAGCATTTCTTCCCAAGCATCAAAAAGCGTTATACTTTTTGGAAAGGTTAAAATATCGCGTTTAATATCTTTAAGTTTAAGGTCAAATTGGTCTTCAGCCAATTTTTCGAATACATATTGTCTAAAAACGTAACCAGTTACATTATCAGTATTATCTTTAAAAACTGGAATTCTTGAAAAGTGTAAAAACTCTTTATTTTCTAAAAACTCCCTTAAAGACATATCTTCGTTTGCTGTTACCACAACTATGCGTGGCGTCATCACTTCTTTTATTTTTAAACTTTTAAGTTTTATAAGATTTTGAATTATTTTTTTCTCTTTTTCCACAAAAATTCCTTCTTGATTTCCTATATCTGCTAAAGCTGAAATTTCTTCTCTGCTCGTAGTAAGTTCGGCTTTTTTTGATGATAAAGATTTTGTAATTATGGAAGACATCCAAACTAAAGGATAGGTTATAAAAATGGTCCACTTAATTAAAACAGATACAATCTGGGATAATTTTTTGTTATAGTTTGCCCCTAAGGTTTTAGGTATAATTTCAGTAAAAATTAGAATTAAAATAGTTAAAACAGCTGAAACAATACCAAAATAAGCATCCCCGAAGACAAGTGTAGCTTGAGCACCTACACCTGCCGCACCAACGGTATGGGCTATAGTGTTCAATGATAAAATAGCCGAAAGCGGTTTTTCTACATCGTCTTTAAATCCTATCATTGAGTCTAAAGTTTTATCACCATTTTCTGCTTTTGATTTTAAATAAGACATAGGAACAGATAATAAAACGGCTTCCATTATAGAACACAGAAATGATGTGAATAGAGCGATAAATAAATATAACAGTAATAGAAACATAAACCTAAAAATAAATTAAACTACATACTTAATCCCAATTCTTTCCCTTTTTGAAGCATAAATTCCCTCGCTGCCTCTTTCTCGTTTGGGATTTCCCCATCAAGAATGGCTTCTTTAATGGCAGATTTTATAATGCCGATTTCTTTGGAAGGCTTGATATTAAAAGTTTCCATAATTTCTTCACCGCTAATTGGCGGTTGAAAATTCCTAATGTGATCGCGTTCTTCAACATCTTTAATTTTATCCCGAACACGTTTAAAATTGTTATGATATACTTTATAGCGTTTTGGATTTTTTGTGGTAATGTCTGCTTCGCAAAGCGTCATTAAGTCATCTAAATCATCACCAGCGTCAAAAATCAATCGTCTCACAGCAGAATCCGTCACGTCAGAATCAACTACGGCGATAGGTCGCGAACTCATAAAAACAAGTTTTTGAACATATTTCATCTTGTCATTTAAAGGCATTTTTAATCGCTTAAACAATTTGTAAACCATTTTAGAGCCTTTAAACTCGTGTCCGTGAAACGTCCAGCCAATGTTTTTATCAAAACGTTTGGTTGGGGCTTTACCGATATCGTGAAGCAAAGCCGCCCAACGTAACCATAGTTTTTCCGTGTTTTCTGAAATATTATCGACTACTTCTAAAGTGTGCCAAAAATTTTCTTTATGGGTTTGACCGTCAACATCATCTACGCCTCTTAAAGCCACCAACTCAGGTAAAAAATATTTAAGTAAATTTGATTTTAATAATAAACCTAAACCAAATGAAGGTTTTGGAGTCATTAAGATTTTATTAAACTCATCGATAGTGCGTTCGGGTGAAACAATTTTAAGTCGTTCGGCCTGTTGCTTAATAGCTTTAAAGGTTTGGTCTTCAATTTTAAAATGCAATTGGCTTGAAAAGCGCACCGCTCGCATCATCCGCAAGGGATCGTCAGAAAACGTCAATTTAGGTTCGAGTGGAGTTTTGATAACTTTATCTTTAAGATCTTTAATACCATTAAAAGGATCTAAAAGTTGTCCAAAATCTTTTGAATTCAACTGTAATGCTAAGGCATTGATGGTAAAATCTCTTCGGTTTTGGTCGTCTTCAAGGCTTCCGGGTTCTACTTCAGGATTTCGACTATCTTTGGCATAAGACTCTTTTCGTGCCCCGACAAACTCAATGTCAATGTCTTTATAATGCAACATTGCTGTGCCAAAACGTTTAAAGACTTTAACCTGTTTTTTGCTGATTTTTAAAGCTTGAGCAACTTGCTCAGCCAAATGAATGCCGTTACCTACACAAACAATATCAATGTCTTTGACTTGCTGTCTGTTGAGAAAAAAATCTCGCACATAGCCACCAATAACATAGGTGTCTAAACTCAACTCATCAGCGACTTCAGATATCGTTTTAAAAATAGGATGGGTTAATGCTTCGGTTTGTTTTGACTTCATTGATGTTAGTCTCTAATAATTTGCACTTGGCCTTCACTGTTAAATTTGATAATTCTTGAAGGTTTTGTGTCGCTGTTTTCGTCGTGCAAATTTACAACATAGTCCACTCCCGTTAAAATTTGATCATCAATTTCCTCAAATCCTTTAGGCGTTGGCTCACCACTGATATTTGCAGAAGTTGAAACGATAGGTTTATCAAATTCTTTTAGTAAGTTTTGACAAAATTCAGTTTGGCAAATCCGCATAGCAATAGAGCCATCTTCGGCGATAAGATTTTCAGCTAAATGTTTGGCTTTGGGATAAATAATAGTTGTAGGACTTTCGGTTTGTTTTAAATATTCTAAAGCCCTATCAGGAATGCTTTCAACATATTTTGACAACATATCGAAGTCTTTCACTAAACAAACTAAAGCTTTAGAATCGTCTCGTTGTTTAAGTAGATAGACTTTTTTTACAGCAGCTTCATCAGTAGCATCACAACCAATACCCCAAACGGTGTCTGTGGGGTAAAGTAATAATTTACCTGTTTTTAAAACCTTTAAACTAATTGATAATTCTTTACTCATCTATCACTTGAGTTGATTGTTTAAGTTTCATGCCTTTTGAAATATGATTGAATAGAAATTTATATTTAGAATTAAATCTACTTTTAAAGAAATATTTAAACATCATATTGATGTGTATTATTTTATACATCAAAAACCCATAATGTTTCCTCATGATATAAAGTAAGGATCTTTTTAATTCAGTTTTAATGCGAATTGATTTTTTGGTGCTTGCCCCATGATGATGAAAACATTCTGCCTGAGGTATTATTGCAGCCCCTAAACCTAATTTTTTGAGTCGCTTACATAAATCAGTTTCTTCATGGTATAGAAAAATGTTCTCATCAAATCCACCTAAACTATTAAATATTTCACGATTAATAAACAGAAAACTACCTGAAACAAAATCTCCAAATGAAATCTTATTCAATTTTTGGTGTCGATTGTGAAAAAGCTTTGGCCTAGTTAATTTAAAAAATTTACGACCAAAAAAATACTTAAGAGGTGAAGCAAAAAAGTCTAATGTGGGCAATATCTTACCTCCATCTGTATATGTGGTCGGGCCACAGATCCCTATTTTAGCATTATTGTTATATTCAACTTTTAGAAGCCTAAGACAATCATTGTTTAACAGAACATCATTATTAATAAAGGCTAAATATTTACCTTTAGATTGTCTGTATCCAAACATATTTCCGCCACCAAAGCCAGCATTTACTGAATTTCTGTAGATATATAAAGACTCAAAGTTAAGTTCTGCACAAATGCCTTTTAATTTATCAAAATCTAAATTGCTAGATTTATTGTCAACTACAATTATTTCATAATTTAAACTCGCTGATGTGTGACTAATAATAGATTTCACGCATTCAATGGTGTATTGACTGGAATTGAAATTGATGATTATGACAGAAATATCGACCATTGAATTATAAAAATTGAGACACGCCCTTATTTATAGTTTTTAGATTCTGTTTTTCAGTTTGTTTTTCAATCTCTAAATTAACATCAATATGGGATTTGGATTGTTCTTTGTGATAAATGTGGTAAACGATACCTGCAAATTTAAGTCGCTTTCCTAATATACCAACATTGTGCAAACGTTGAATCATCTCTGAGTCATCAATGCCCCAGCCAACTAGATTTTCGTTAAAACCATTGACTTTTATAAAATCATCTCGCCAAAACGACATATTACAACCTCTAAGTTTTCTTGAGCGTTGTTCAATAGGTTTATAAATATTTGTCAATAAAGGGCAGTGAATAGTTCGTCCTCGTTTTTTTATGCCTTTACTAAAATAGCTAAAGTAGATTTTTTCTTTTTTAAAAAGCGTTTTTAAGTATTCTTCTTGAATATTAACCCGCGATCCATACAAATACTGACCAGGCTTTGCAAATCTTAAATGATCTTTCACAAAATCTTTATGCATGATAATATCGCCGTCAATCTCGATGATATAATCGTATTGTGATTTAGCAATGGCTTTATTCATGATACGAGGTTTGCGATTACCTTTGTTTTCATGCCAAACATGAATAAGCGGAATTGGAAATTTATCTTGAAAAGCCTTAATCAATTCCGTCGTCTCTTCTTTTGAGCCGTCATCAGCAATAATGACTTCGTTTGGTAAACGACTTTGATTTAAGATACTTTTTAGCAAAAGGTTGAGGGCTTGAGGCCAATTATAAGTTGGTGTAACCAAACTACAAGTCGGAAGATGACGCATTTATAAATTTTCAACAAAATTAAGCATTTTCAAAGTATCACTCAATATTTCAAAGCTAAATCAACTATGGAATAGAATCAATCACACTGCCACATTTCAACATTGAAGCGCCGTAATATGGGTTTTTGACTTCCTGAGAAAAACTCAACCAAGACGCACCTTGACTTTGGTTAGCCATTGGGCATTGTTGAACATAAATTGTCTTTTCCATCGGGTTTGAAGTGTTTACCAATGAAATGATTTCATCAGAAATTTTTATAAAGCTGTCTCTTAAATCATTGATACTTTTAAAATCTTTGGAAGACTTAAAAGCAGTATCGCTATAATTTGAAAATTTCGATATTAAATTTTGATAGGCCTTTTTTGAAGCAGCAAAATTATCGTTTACCAAAGTATTTTTAAGTTCAATATAATTCTTTACAATTTGGCTTAGAGTTTCATCATCTTCAACACTTTGAGATTGATTTGTTTTGGGCATTTCCATATTCCCGTGTTGGTGTCCAGTCTTTATTGTTTTTCCTTCAGGATTCATCATACTGGGTTTGTTCGCCAACTGTGCTTCAGAATCTATACTAAATGCGCCGTGAGTTACAATTTTATCCCCAGATTTTAAACCCGAGAGAATTTCAATATAATCTGAAGATGACGATCCGGTTTCTACGGTTTTCATTTTAAAATACACGCCGTTTTCATTCTCTAATTGTTGATAAATCACTGAGCGTTTTCCCGTCCAAAGTACCGCTGATTTGGGAACCATCAGCTTTTGATTTGAACTTGTTTTGGGTTTTGTGTTTTTTAATTTAGCAGTTATGAAAACGCCTGGTTTTAGATTTTGGTTGGGATTATTGACAACAATCCTCGCTTTAGCTGATCTTGAATTGCTTTCTAAAACTGGTGAAATAAAACTCACTTGACCAGAAATATTTTGATGATTTGGGGTTTGTATCGTGAGTTGATCTCCAACACTTATTTTATCAAGGTCACTTTCGTAAATATCTACAACCGCCCAAAGAGTTGACAAATCTACTATACCCATTAGGTTTTGATTGGCTTTGACATTATCGCCTTGCTCGATGTTCAAATTTGAAATCACGCCGGTTTTTGGTGATCTGAGTTTTAACTTTCCGTTTTTAAGGGACTTTACATCAGAAATTGATAACTCATAGTTTTCTATTTTCTTTTCTATGCTTTTTAAAAGATTTGAATTGTCTTGTTGTGTTGCTAATTCTAATTCATCTTTTAAAATTTGAATTTCTGGGGCATATAATTCTGCTATAATTTGATTTTTATTAACGGCTTCGCCTTCTTCATTGATATACAATTTTTCAACTCTCGCCTTAAAATTTGCAGAAATAGATTGGGTTTCGTTTTGATTAATTTCTAATTGACCAGAGAGATTTAAACTTGAATCCATATTTTGATTGCCAACAATCGTGGTTTCAACTTGAGCTAAGGCTCTTGCAGATTTACTCATTCTGATAGCATCAGGGTCAATGTCATCACTCATTTGACTGGCGGGAATCAATTCCATACCACAAATGGGGCAATCGCCAGGTTCATCTTTTCTGATTTGCGGGTGCATTGAACACGTCCAAACTGAATCTTCTGCTTGGTCTTGGGCGTGATTATGTTTATCTTCTTTAGGGCTTTCGGAAGAAAATAAAGTCGAACCAAGGACAATACCAAGGATTAAAATTGAACTTATGATGATGTATGTTTTTATGTTATTTTTCATTTTTGTAGATTTAAAAATTAGTATAGGTATTTAATTAAAATTCCGCAGAATAACCAGATATAACACAATAAGGCTACGTATTTTAAAGCCTTTTCTAAAACAGGGCTTTTAGGTGCCATTTCTTTCATATAAGAAATATCTTTTCCTTTTGAAAAAAAACCAAAATAGACCAAGATTCCAGAGATAATCAAGAATCCGATATTCATATAAAAAGTATAATTTAGTTGAAAATACTGTTGATTTAAAATTTGAATTGTTGAAAAATCTGGTAATATCTGAAATATGTCAAAACTATAATGTAAAACCAAAGACGTTATTATTAAGGCAACAAACAAAAGCGAAAGAATTAAAAGTGACATTTTCCAACCATAATATTTGGCATTGATTCTTAAAACAGGAAACACGACCAAATCGCTAAAAATAAAAGCCATAACACCAGCAAAACTCACACCTTTACCAAACAATAAAGCTGCAAGTGGAATGTTGCCCATTGAACCTATAAAGGTTATAAAAGCCGCAAAAGGACCAACAATTACGTGCTCTAAAAGTGTTAAGAAATCAAATGATGTTTGTCCTTCTCCAGTGTTAATAAACAAGGTTTGAAAAAAAACATCTGGCACAAAAGCTGAAATAATACCTGCGATGGTAAAGCCAATGGTTACATCTTTCCAAACCATTTTCCACTCCATTCCATACTGCTTACCAACTTTTATCCAATTTATTTTGTTTTTGATTTTTTCTAAAATTGGTTTAGAATTGGCTTTTTCTGCATCTGCTTCACCAAGCTTTTTTCTGGCTTTAGAAATAATAGAGTTTGGGTTAATCAAGCCTATTAACAGCCAACTGATGAGAATAAGTAAAATTCCACCGACATATTCACCAACAACAAATTGCCAACCCAAAAAAATAGAAATTACAATTCCGAGCTCTATCACCAAGTTGGTAGAAGCCAGTAAAAAAGCTATAGACGATACAAAACTTGCTCCTTTTTGAAAAAACGACTTGGTAGTCGCCAAAGCTGAAAAACTACAAGAGCTGCTGATGAAACCTAAGAATGTTCCAATAAGCACAGATTTTGCATTAGAACTACCCATGGTTTTTTGCATGCTTTTTTTGGTTACAAAAACTTGAATGAGACTACTTAAAGCATAACCAAGAATAAACGCCCAAAGTGCCATCCAAAAAAAACCTAAAGCAGTGTTCGCCGCGTTTCCCCAGCTTTCTATGAAATTTTCAAAAGTCATAATTCAGAATTTGATGTGAGATAATTAATTTTTGCTTTAGTTTTTTGAAGCTCAGCTAAAGTTTTGAATCGCTGTTTTTGGTACAGTAAGCGTTCATCTTCTAAGCGCAAAACTTCTTCAATAGCCATTGATGCATTTGATAAGGCAATTTCTGAAAGTTTCAAAATATCTTTAAGACGCAACAATTGCTTATTGTATAAATCCAAAACATTTAATAGTTCATCTTGTTTGTATTTTGTTATTTGAATTTCAGAATTTATAAGTGTTTTTTCATTTTCAAATTGGTATTGAAGCGACTCTCCTCTAAGAGCAGCAACTTTTTTCCTCGATTTAATTTTCTTTCCAAAAATGGGCAAACTAACCGATAACATTGGCATAAAGGCATCTTGACCAGCGTCAGCATTTGTTACATTACGATCTTGAATAATAGCATAATCTAAGCCTATTCCAAATTGTGGTAAAGCTTGTTTTTTGGATAGCTCTATTTCGACTTCATTGGACGTTTGTAAGTGACGGATGGCTTCTAGCCTTGGATGGTTGGTAGAAACAGAATCAGCAACCACAGTTTTATTTTGTTCTAAAACCTGTGTTGAATTTGCAATTGTAATTGGTGTTTTTAATTGCCGATTCATAAGTTGGTTGAGCTGTGTTTCTAAGGCTTGGTCTTGATCTTTCAAAACTTTAATGGCGTTTAATTGTTTATCAATTTCAAGTTCAACTCTATAAATGTCAACTAAGTTTGCTTGATTATTTTCGTAATTGGACTCTACAATAGATTTAAGATCATTTAGAATTTGAAGCTGTTTAGTTTCGATTTTAGTGATTTGCCTTAATGCCGCTAAATCGTAATATTTTTCTGCTACTTTAAGAAATAATTTGAGCTTTTTATCCTGAAAATTTTCAAATTCTGCTTCAGCTTGGTAAGCTGCAATGTCACCTTTAGCTTTAAAAGTGCCAAACCAAGGCAACATTTGCGTTAATGAAAATTTTGCTATTTGTGGGCCAACTCGGGTTTCAATTGGGCTAATAAAATAACCAAAACTCAAATTGGGGTCTTGCCAGGATTTGGCCTGCGTAACTTGTTCTAATTGGGCTTCAAAAGTTTTGTATTGGGCTTTTAAAGCTAAATTATTTTCAGCGGCAATAATTTTCAATTCTTCAAGTGATTGGGCTTTTAAATTAAAACTAAAACATACCAAAACACTTATAAGCACAAGTTGAATTGAAAATGGTATTGTTTTTATATAATGTATTTTAAACATAATTTTTTCGTTTATAATCATTAGATTTTTACTTCAGATGATTTATTTAATTGTCTGCTATAAATGATGTAGAATAAAATTGGCAGTAAGAAATAAGTTAAACTGGCCATCAGCATACCACCAAAAGCTGGAATAGCCATCGGCACCATAATGTCTGAGCCTTTGCCGGTTGATGATAAAACTGGCAAAAGTGCTATGATGGTTGTGATAGAAGTCATTACCGCTGGACGGATTCGCTTAAGTCCACCTTCCATTACCACTTCGCGAAGTTCTTTTTTGGTTTTGGTCGGATTAGTTTTAAAAGACTGCTTGAGATAAGTTGCCATTAAGACGGCATCATCGGTAGCTATGCCAAACAAAGCAATAAATCCTACCCAAACAGCAACACTAATATTAATGGTTTTGATTTGAAAAATATTTCTTATGTTTTCCCCAAACCAATTCAAGTTCAAAAACCAATCTTGACCATACAACCAAATCATTATAAAGCCACCGCTAAAGGCTAAAGCCACAGACGTAAAAACCATCAAACTGATTTTTACAGATTTAAATTGGAAATATAAAATCAAGAAAATCACCACAAAAACCACTGGTATTATAAGCGATAAACGTTTTTCTGAACGCACTTGATTTTCAAAATTACCTGCAAACCTATAGCTAACACCACTGGGCACTTTCAGGTTGTCGCTTTTGATTTCATCAGCAATTGCATCTCTCGCGGCTTCAACCGCAGTGACTTCAGCAACGCCATCAGCTCTATCAAACAAGACATATGAATTAAGAAAAGTTTCTTCTCTCTTGATCATTTGCGGACCAGGCTTGTATTCAATATCCACAAGTTCTCCCAATGGAATTTGCGTGTTAGACGAGGTTGAAATCAGCATATTTTGAATCGCTTCAGGGGAGTTTCTCAGTTCACGAGGATAACGAACTCGCACATTATAACGTTCTCGGCCTTCTACGGTTTGCGTCAGGATTTCTCCGCCAATAGCCACAGCAATATAGTTTTGGACATCGTTGATGCTCAATCCATATCGGGCTAAATTTTTTCTGTTGAGATTGATGTGCAAATACGGCTTGGCCACTACTCTATCCGCAAACACAGCTTGGGATTTAACTTCATCGACCTGTTTTAAAATACGTTCTAATTGCTGACCAAAATTTTCAATGGTTTTTAAATCAGGTCCTGAAACTTTTATGCCCATTGGTGCTCGCATTCCCGTTTGTAACATAATTTGTCGGGTTTCAATAGGTTGCAGCTTGGGCGCAGAAGTCAATCCTGGAATTTTGGTGGCTTTTACAATTTCATTCCAAATATCGTCGGGTGATTGAATGTGTTCCCGCCAATTTCTAAAGTATTTCCCATCTTCATCTTCGACTAAATAGGGTTCGAAATTATTTTTAATTTCATAAAATATGTCAGATTGAATGTCGTCTGAAAATATCTCAGCGTTTTTGTTTGCGAACACATAGTTTTGATTATCAAACCAAAGCAAATCATTTGAACTTTTTGTGATGTGGACTTGACTGTTTTCAATTTTTACACCTTGAATTTTAAACCATCCCTTATCATTAACTTCAAAAGCTTTCAAGTCTTTATTATCGTCTAATATAAATTCTGATTTGTAAGTGATTAAATTTTCGAACATCGAAATTGGTGCTGGGTCAATAGCTGATTCTATTCGACCTAACTTTCCGACTACAGTTTTAACTTCTGGAATTTGGCTTACCAAAATATCCATTTGTTGAAGTTTATCTTTGTTAAACTCGATGCCTGAATGCGTCATACTGGTTGGCATTAAGATAAAACTGCCCTCAGCTAAGCTTGGCATAAACTCTTTACCAATGCCAGGAAAGGTTTCATCCATTGTCTTCCAAAATCCGGTTTTTTCTATTGAAAAACCAATGGCATTGGAAGCCTGTTTTGGCCAATGAAAAACACTCGAGAACCCAAGCCAAATCATAATTCCTATTAAAATCGCCGATAAGGGTAAGATGAGAAACCCTCTAAGATGTTTTAAAAAGAAAGATAATATTTGAGTATAATATTTTTGTAGCAAAAGATAAAAAGCGACTAAAACGCCCACTAAAACACTAACAAAAATGATGTTTGAACCTAAGGAATGTTGTGCGCCTAAGGGTAACCAAAACTCTGAAAGTAAAACTAAAACCCCTAAAATCAATACATAAAAGTGTAGGTTTTTGAAGCGAAATTTATTATCAAACGATTGATAAGAACTTAAATAACTGATGGCATAAAGCAGAATAAAAAACCCCAGCCAAAACTCATAAAAGATGGTCCAAAGTCCAAGTAATCCAAGAAAAGTGTTGAGGTAATAGGCTGTTTTTGTCTTGTTGATTTTAAATTTAAAAACCACAGACATCAAAGTTGGTAAAATTAAAACTGTAACTAAAAATGCAGAAATAAGTGCAAAAGTTTTAGTGTAAGCCAACGGAATAAACAGTTTTCCTTCAGCAGCTTCTAAAGCAAAAACAGGAATAAAACTAACAACCGTAGTTAAAACAGCAGTCAAAATGGCCGAACTGACTTCAGCAGAACCTTCATAAATATTTTTGATTGATGAATTTTTAGGGGATTCTTCAAGTTTCTTCAATACATTTTCAGAAAGGATAATTGCCAAATCTATCATCGTTCCAATAGCAATAGCAATACCTGATAAAGCAACAATATTGGCTTGCACATTAAACAATTTCATAGCGATAAACACCAGTAACACTGAAATGGGTAATACAGCTGAAATGACCAAAGACGCTCTTAAGTTGAAAACGATTATGATGACAACAAAAAGTGCAATAATTAGTTGCAGACTAATGGCATCTTCTAAGGTTGTAATGGTTTCTTTTATCAATTCTGAACGATCGTAAAACGGCACAATTTTAAGTTGACTTTCAGTGCCATCAGCTAAGGTTTTGCTTGGAAGACCAGGTGAAATTTCCTTAATTTTAGCTTTGATATTATTAATGGCTTCCATAGGATTAAACCCATCTCGAGCTACAACAACACCACCAACTACATCCGCTCCTGCTTTGTCGAGAACGCCGCGTCGCTGGGCTGGACCGGTTTTGATTTGCGCTACATCTTTTAGATAAATCGGCACATTTTGATTTTCATCAACGACAATGGATTCAAAATCTTGAAGCCTTTCTATGTAGCCTAAACCACGAACAATATATTCTACTTGATTGATTTCAAGTGTTTTGGCACCAACATCGCGATTGCTTGCTTTAACCGCTTTAGCCACTTGCATCAGAGAAATACCGTAAGACTTTAAAGCATCGGGGTTAACATCAATTTGATATTCTTTAACGAAACCGCCAATCGAAGCTACTTCTGAAATGCCTTTAGCACTGCTTAAGCCGTACTTAACATAAAAATCCTGCACACTACGAATTTCGTCTAAATTCCAGCCGCCAGTTGGATTGTTGTTTTTGTCTCTTGCTTCTAAAGTATACCAAAACACTTGACCAAGTGCTGTGGCGTCTGGGCCGAGCGTAGGACTAACATCTGTAGGTAATAATCCTTGTGGAATAGAACTGAGTTTTTCAAGTATTCTTGAGCGAGACCAATAAAACTCAACCTCATCTTCAAAAATGATATAAATGCTGGAAAACCCAAACATAGAATTACTTCTCACCGATTCTACACCAGGTAAACCTAATAAGTAGGTTGTTAATGGATAAGTGATTTGGTCATCTATATCTTGAGGAGAACGCCCTGGCCATTCAGTAAACACAATTTGCTGATTGGCACCTGTGTTAGGAATGGCATCAACTGGGATAGGGTTTTTGGGCAAAAAAGAATCTGCCCACTGAAAGGGTGAAACCATCAGTCCGCCTATAACAATAGTGGTCAAAAGAATAAACGATACTAAGCGTTGATTGAGAAAAAACTTGATAATTTGATTTAGCATAAAGAAATGATATTAAAACATATACACGCGTATTGGTTTTCATTCTGAAGAAAATCAGATGAAATAATTGTGTTAAGTTTTAATACATCAAATCAAATAAACTTGATAAAAAGCTTGAAAGTTCCTTACGTATAAAGGCGGTGGATATTCGTAATGTGATGGTATGGTATTGGTTTGAAGAATTGGTTTTAAAAAAAACGTATAAACCAAAGCTTGAACAAAAATGGGTTGTGGCAATTCAAAATCAGTAGATTGAAGTTTTAATTGGTCTTGACCTTTTATGATTTCAATTTCATCATCACAACAATCTTTATCATTTTGATTAGACTCTTGATGCGCTTGCTTATCGTGCATTGCACATTTTTGAGCGGGTTTCATAATCGTTTTATCAACCAAAATATTACCGCAGTAGTGGGCACTAACTGTCATTGACATTGTAGAAACTAAGACTACAATAGCCATTAAAACACTTAATATTTGATTGAAAAGAGATTTCATAAGTTTTACAAAGGTAAGATATTTTTAATAAATCTGTCAATATTTTCTCTGTCTGATATTATCCTTACTTATTACAGTTAAAGCATTTTCATATATGATTGATTTCCGTTTAAACAGTTTTAGAAGATATTTACCAACTTCCTGCGGTGAATGCGATATTCGTCTAATATAAATGACACCTGCTTCTGGTTTATATCCTTTTCTAAATATTAACTCACCATAATCGCTATCAAAAGTAATGATTGTTCTACCCTGCTTGATAGCAAGTTCCATAACTTCACTATCTAAATACCCAGCGAACTCTTGACCAATGGCTACAATATTATAACCTTTGTCTCTTAAAATTTTAACGCTAGCTAAAGGAATATTTTCATTGGCAAGTAGTTTCACTAAGCATATTTCTGAGGTTCGTTATAAAGCATACCATCTTTAATAATATCTTGCAAGTAAGCAAAAACTGATTGTATATCTTCTTTTTTTAATCTAGGATAATTTTCTAAGATTTGATTTTCACTCCATCCAGAGGCTAATAAATTTACAATATGTTCAACTGATATACGGGTTCCTTTAATAACAGGTTTTCCTACTAAAACATTATCATTAACTTCTATGTGACTTTTCCATTTCATATACCAAATTTACTTTTTATTATTTAAATAACCTTAAATTTAATTATTTTCTTAAATACAGTTAGATTCAACTATTAAGCTTTCTTTTGCTTTTGATTTTAAAACATTCAAAACTTATAAAACTTACAATTGCATAAAATTACACATTCTATGAAAAATATATTCTTAATTTTGTATTTAGACTTATTTAATAAATGATTTTAAAAATTCATCCGGATTTTAGGACTTATCAGACTGAGATTTTAAATTGTATTTCAAATTTTGATAAACAAGGTCAATTAATTTATGGCGGTAGTCGTAATAGCATCAAAACCTTTGATATCGGTGATTTGGTTTTAAATATCAAAGCCTTTCAAAAACCGAATTTTATAAAAAAAATCATTTACACCTATTTTAGAGCTTCTAAAGCTAAACGCTCTTATAATTATGCTCAATACTTAACCGATAAAGGCATTGGCACACCAAAACCTATAGCATACGTAGAACAGAAAGACTTGTTAGGCCTTACAAGCAGTTATTATGTATGTGAGCACTTGGAGTATGATTTAATGTTTAGAGAATTAGTGACCGATTCTGAGTGGCCAGAACATGAAACTATTTTAAGACAATTTACACAGTTCTGTTTTGAATTACACGAAAACGGTATCGAATTTAAAGACCATTCGCCAGGCAATACTTTGATTAAAAAAGTAAATGAAAGCCATTACGAGTTTTATCTCGTGGACTTAAACCGTATGACGTTTCACGAGAATATGACATTAGAGCAACGTATGTTTAATTTAAGGCGATTAACGCCTAAACTTGATATGGTAAGCATTATAGCTGACGAATATGCTCAACTAAGTGAAGAAAATTCAGAGAAATTGTTTAAAATGTTATGGGAAGCGACGTCTGGATTCCAAAAGAAATTTCATCGCAAAAAACGATTTAAAAACAGGTTTAAATCGGTTTCTTCTTAGATCGGTAAAGCGCTTTTAAAAACGGGTATCGATAATAGACACTCAAGGCATTTAGATAACATATAATAAAGCCACGCTTACCGTCTAATATGCCAAGACGAATCAAAAACGTGTATAAAAATTTATAGGCTGGTTTGACGTAAAAATGAAAAAAATTTGGTTTTACATCTTTCATGTAAAGCTCTTTAGCTTTGAGTTTAGCGTAGCTAATCATTTTCTGTTTATAACTGTTGTAATCAATATAAGAATAATGAATTAGCTTATGTTTCATGGTTCGCGTTCGGCCTTTTACCCTTAGAATTTCGTGAACCAAACGCTCTTTAGAATATCGAGCGGCATCTTTTTTAAATAAGCGAATATTTTTATCGGTTTGCCATCCACTGAAGTGTAATGGTTTATCTTTAAACATAAACTTTCTATAAAAATAGTAGGCTTCTGCAGTATCATCTTGTTTTACCGTTTCAAGTATTTCTTCTCTCAATTCTGCTGTTAGGCGTTCGTCTGCATCTAAAAATAAAATCCAATTGTGGTTGGCGTAATCTAAAGCCAAATTGCGTTGATCGGTAAAGTTTTCAAACTTATTTTGATAGACTATTACATTTTTGTATGATTGGGCAATATCGACCGTTTTGTCAGTTGAGAAAGAGTCTAAAACAATAATTTCATCTACAAAATCTATATTTTCAATGACTTCGCCAATATTTTTCTCTTCATTGAGCGTAATGATAAGGCCAGTTATTTTTGGTTTGGGTTGGGTCATAATTTTGGCTTAAACCGAGTCAAAAATACAAAGGCTCTTGAATTATTCGGCTTTTAATGGATAATTATTTTAGAATTATATATGAACCATCAAAACTTCTGTTAGTTTTGCTTCAATACTAACATTTGAAATGCTTGCTGGAATCAGATATGTTTCCTGAGTTTTAAACAAAAATGAAGTTCCGTTGTAATTTAATTTAGCTTCCTTGCCAACATTCATTAGAATTGTAAAACTATCATATTTAGTCAAATCTAAATTCAATTGGTTTTCTACTTTGAGATAATCTGTTTTAAAATGTTCATTATGAACAACTTCATTAGGTAAATTTGCTGTTTTATTGTAATTTATTTTAGGCTCTTTAGAGGTAAAAACAATGGCATCTAAGGCTTCTTTTTGATGGAGTTCTCGAGAATTTCCCTGATCGTCTACTCTATCCCAGTCGTAAATCCTATAGGTAATATCTGAGGTTTGCTGAATTTCAGCGAGTAAAACACCTGAACCTATGGCATGAATTAATCCTGGCGCAATAAAAAACACATCACCAGATTTGACATTTATATGGTTTAAAACATCTTTTATGGATTTATTTTCAACCGATTTGAGATAATTTTCTTGATTCATCTGTCGGTTAAAATCAGCTATGATAAAACCGTTTTTTTCAGCTTCCATGATATACCACATTTCAGTTTTACCCATGCAATCGTGCTTGGCTTTGGCAATCTTATCGTCAGGATGCAATTGAACGGAAAGATTCTCTTTGGCATCAATAAATTTTATCAATAAAGGAAATTCATTTCCAAAACGTTTATAAACGGAATGACCAACTAACTCTTCTTTGTAATTCGCTAAAACTGCGTTCAAATCTTGACCTTTTAAATCTCCATTTTCAACAATAGAAATACTTCCTTCAACGCCACTAATTTCCCAAGATTCTCCAATTTTAGTATCTTTAGTAATTGAAGAATCTTTATAATTTAAATGATGTCCACCCCAAATTTTTTCTTTGAGAATGGGTTTAAATTTTAAGGGATAAAGTTTAGAATTATGCATTAATTTCTTTGACAACTTTTAAGGCTTTTCTGATATGTGGTTTGGCATCCATGCTATTAAATCGATGGATTAAAACCGCATTGCTGTCAAAAATAAAGGTTTCTCGACCTGGCAACAAGCCCAACAAACTTTTTTTTACACCAAATTGTTTTCTGAGTTTGCCATCTTGATCTGATAATAATGTAAATGGTAAGTCGTGTTTTTTAGCAAAGCGTTGGTGCGAACTTTCGCTGTCACCACTTATGCCAATAACTTCTGCACCGAGATCTTGAAAATCTTGATAGCTATCTCTAAAACTACAGGCTTCTTTAGTGCAACCAGGAGTAAAATTTTTAGGATAAAAATAAATAACTAAAGGTTTTTGAGCAAGGTATTTTGAAATATCAAATTCATCTCCGTTTTGATCTTTAGCTTTAAAAGGTTTAAGTTTTTCGTTTACTTTCATTTTCCATTATAAGTTACAAAGTTTCTTGGTGTTTCGTATAAAGTCACACTTAATTCAAGGTGTTGCTCTAAATGTTTTCTCAACTTATCCCATATGACTACTACTATATTTTCAGCAGTTGGGTTTAATGTTTTAAAAACTTCAACTTGTTCATTGAGATTCTTATGGTCAAACTCATCTTCAACTTCAGATTTAATTAAATCTTTAAGCTCTTTTATATCAATGACATATCCCGTTTCTGGGTCAATTTCTCCTGTTACAGAAACCACCAATTCGTAGTTATGACCGTGAAAATGCGGGTTACTGCATTTGCCAAAAACGCTTTCGTTTTTCTCATCTGACCAATCTTTTCTATACAAACGATGGGCAGCGTTAAAATGCGCTTTTCTATGGACAGTGACTTTCATATGGCTTTTTTTGCGTTTATGGCAGTGAGATATTTGTCAAATATAATTTTAAACCAAGCCGTATATTGCTCAGGGTGATTGGCTATATCTGTTTTGATTTGGCCTAATGTTCGCCATTTAAAATCTGCAACTTCTTCTGGATTTGGCTTAGGATCTTGATTGTAATATCCAATTAAAATATGATCGAATTCGTGTTCGGTTAATCCATTTGCAAAAGGCGCTTTATAAGTAAAAGACATCACTTCTTCTAAAGGCACAGAAAACCCCATTTCTTCTTCCAAGCGGCGCTTTCCAGCGTCTATATTGCTTTCTCCTTCATTTTGGTGGCTACAACAGGTATTGGTCCATAAGCCAGGCGTATGGTATTTGGTCAACGCTCGTTGTTGCAAAAGCAATTCATCTTTATCGTTAAAAACAAATACTGAAAATGCACGATGAAGAAGACCTTTTTCGTGGGCTTCTATTTTTTCCATTTTGCCTATGGGATTATCATTCTCATCGACTAAAATCACATATTTATCGTCGGTATTTTTCATAAGGTAAATATTATTGTAAATAAAATAAAACTCTTTCAACTTGCCTATGAAAAATAGAGATTTAGTATTACTTTAATAAAGTTGAAAGATCTAATAACCAAAACGTATTCCAAACAAAATGTTTAAAAAATGGGCTTCGTCGAAAAAGTCTTGTCGAATTGGTGCAGTATCAATTTGCATAAAATCTATGCGGTATTCTGGTTTTATAAATACTTTTAATTGTTCTGTTATTTGGTAACTTGCAGCTGCGGAAAAAATTAAAGTTGTTGCATCATCTTCAAAATCTATTTTTTCATCAAATGTTGTTGTCGTTTTTTTATTGTTATAAACCGTGGCTCCAATTCCTAATGAAGGCTCTATATTAAATTGTTCATCCAAAACAAATCGGTATCCACCAACTGCTAAATATGAATTGACATTACTGTGTTCAAAAACACCAACCAAGGTTTGGTCAGCAACATCAGCTCTTAAATGCTGAAATTTTAAGCCAAAAAATAAGTGGTCGGTAAAATAACCTTTGAAACTAAAATTTAAGCCGTATTTAAAATCCATCCCATCCGCTGCGAAGTTGTCACCAAAAGCTATTGGCACTATACCAGAGAACTCGACATTGAGATGAGTTTTGGATTCTTTGGTTTTAATTTCTAAAGTATCTGAAGTTTGAGCATAAAACGTCCAACAGTTAATAAAGAATAATAAAATTAAAGTTTTAGTAAGTAAACTCGAAGACATTGCTTGGGTTGTTTAATGAAATTTCTATAACTTGATTGGGGGCGTTGTTAATGCTGTAAGTAAAGAAAGCTGTTGAATTGCGAAGGCTCTCAATTGTTCGTGATTCCTCAGGATTATCTGAATTATTTTGACCTGAAATACTAAAAAATGTATCGCAAAATTCAATGTTTTCTAAGTCGTTTAATTCAGTAATAGTTATAAAACATTGAGCCGTTTTTCGCTCAATAGTCCATTCTAAAAAAACAGGTTCTGTAGAATTTTTTTGAATGTTGAGCTCTAATGTAGCTTTTCTTGGAATTTTAAAGTTATTAAGTTCTATTTGATTGACATTATCAAAAACGCCATTGTCAAAAGACAAAGCTACATCTGCAAATTCATCAACCACAACGTCAGATTCTTCAGGAAGAATTTGCAAGCCTGAGCCGGAAGACAAAGGCACTAAAGACGCGAATTCAAAAAAACCATTTGTGTCGGTTTGTCCTTGGCCTATTTTGTTTTCTGCTTCTGCAAAACCAAGATCAGCATTTAATGTTGAAATCAACCGTGCATTTTGAATAGGTTCATCGTTTTCATCTATCAAATTTCCTGTAAAAATCAACCTTCGATTGTTTGCAATATCTTCACAAGACCAAAAAAACAATATACTCAACAAACAAAAAAGTTTGAAACAGGTTTTCATAACAATAATTAGTTAATTTTTTAAATTTATTTATAAGATGTCTTATTTTGATTGACGTTGCGTTACCAAATTGTTAAGTTGTTGCCCGTAATAAGATTTTTGAATGGATTTGTCAAAAGAATGATAAACAGAATCTAAATATTTTGGGGTAATATATTCAGCTTGATTTAGAATAATGTAAGGTGAAACTTCTAAATTTGGATGGTTCATTGCAAAATTGATGGCATACAAATAGCGCCTTTGGGTCATAGAATTGTAAACTTTATTAATACTATCTAAACGCTCTTGATTATTGGCTTTTCTGGCCTCAAGTTCGGCTTTAATTAAATCTAACTTTTGGTCGGCAAAACGTTTGATGTTTTGGCTGTAAACTTGAAACTTTTGTTGATTTTTATAATTGGATTTTAAGTCTGCATAACTAAATTCATCTAATTTTGCCTTGACTTTTAATTGCCCTTTATCTGCAAAGAAAGCTATAAAATTATCGGTTTGATCTATCGTATCTTTTTTTAACTGCAGATACATGACTTCAGGTTGACTGAGTTCAACATCAAAGTTGAATTGATTGGTATTGTAAAGCTCTAAAGAGTCTAAATTTACAATCGTAGAATCTTTTACTTTTTGAAGATAAATTTTTCCTTTTTTTAAACCCTCAATCTGACCTGTTATGGTTAAATCAGGTTTTTTTGTTTCACAACTCAAAACTGTTATAACAGTTAGCAAGCATAAAAATTTCATTTTCATATTTAAAATTTAGAAGCCATTTCCATTAAAATTGTGCAGGCAATCGCCGCATAAGTTCCTACCGCGTAGCCAAAAACGGCCAAAAGTACACCAACACTGGTCAAAGACGGATGAAATGCCGAAGCCACCACAGGCGCAGAAGCCGCTCCACCAACATTAGCTTGACTTCCTACTGCTAAGAAAAAATAAGGTGCTTTGATTAGCTTTGCCACAAATATTAATAAAATGGCGTGAATACTCATCCAAATCAGGCCAATACCAATCAATCCAGGGTTTTCAGTGACTGTGGTTAAGTCCATTTTCATCCCTATCGTAGCCACTAAGATGTAAATAAACACCGAACCAATTTTACTTGCACCAACCCCTTCAAAACGTTTGAGTTTGGTAAATGATAAGGCAATGCCAAAAGCTGTAGCTATGGTAATCATCCAAAAGAACTCGCCTGCAAACGAACTCAAGGCTGAAGATTTGTCGCTAAAGATTTCAAAATTAGAAATTAAAAAAGTAGATATTTCTTTTGAAAACCAATGACCAAGGGCTACACCTGTAAAACCTATACCTAAAATTATCATCAAATCGGATAGTGTCGATTTACGGGACACGCTTTTTTCGTAGGCAGAGACTTTGTCTTTTAAATCGTCAATCGCTGTATTATCAGCTTTTAACCATATATCAATACTTTTACGCTGACCAATTCCTAATAAAATAAGTGCCATCCATAAGTTAGCAACGACAATATCCACCAAAACCATAGCGCCGTATTTTCTGGGATTGTACTCAAATATTTCTAACATTGCTGCTTGATTAGCACCGCCGCCAATCCAACTTCCAGCTAAAGTAGATAAACCTCGCCAAATCGCATCGGGTCCACTTCCACCAAGTGTTTCTGGTGAAATATAAGACATTAAAAGAATAGCTATAGGTCCGCCAATGACAATCCCAAGTGTTCCCACAAAAAACATCAGCAAAGCCTTCCATCCGAGATTGGCAATAGCCTTTAAATCTATACTTAAAGTCAATAAGACTAAAGACGCTGGTAATAAGTATCTTGATGCCACAAAATATAACTGTGATTTTTCTTTGGTCACTTCGCCTGCACTATCTACAACATCCCATTCTGATGAGATTAGACCTAAAGAATTTAAGATGGCTGGAATCAAGTAGCACAACAATAAGGCTGGCACATATTTATAAAAGCGAGACCAGTATTTATGTTTTAAATTAGACGTGTAAAAAATTAAACCTAAAACCAAAAGCAATACACCCAATACTACAGCATCATTGGTAAAAAAAGGTTCAGGCCTTAAATTCTTCATATTAAAATTTTGGTATAAAAATAGAAAATACAAAAAGAACCTAAAGCTTTAAATTAAATAATTTTTGAAGGTGATTAGCTACACCGTGATCAATATTGCTTTGCGTAAAATCTTCGGCAACAGCTTTAACTTCTTCTTTAGCATTTTCAACAGCTACACCAAGACCAACATTATCTATCATTTCAATATCGTTGTAATTATCGCCATAAGCTACAACTTGTTCAATTTTAATGTCTTTGTATATTTTTTGTAATAAAACTTGAAGTCCTGACAATTTAGAAATTTGCAAAGGAGCCATTTCAATATAAGTGGGTTTTGAACGGTATAGATGTAATTTGTCTTTAAATGGTTTAGATAAGCGTTGGTAGAACTCTTCAACTTTTCGTTCATCACCCATACACATAATTTTATGTGGCTCTTTATTATAAACTTTCCAATCTTCAAAAACAGCTTCGTTAGACTTAAACTCTGGTTCAACTTTAGTGTTGGCGACTTCTCTCTCACTCCAATGGTCTTGTTGTGGCGCATACCATTCATCGTTATGATATAAACTCAGATGCAAATTCAAATCTTTATTTAATTTTAAAATTTGTCTAAATGTTTGAAAATCGATACCCGTATGCGATAAGATTTTGTTTTTATGCAATACTAAACCGCCATTGTAAGCCACAATGGGATAATCTGCAATTCCCAAATCATTTTGGATATGTCGCATGGCTTTTGGCATTCGGGCGGATATCAAGACGATTTTTTTGTCTTGCTTTAAATGATTAATACAGTCTATAGTTTGTTTGGAAACCCCTTTGTTTTTATCTAATAATGTGCCGTCAATATCTATAGCAATGAGTTTATACATCATTTGAAATTTTTAATGAATTGTTTAATTTCAGATTTTAAATCTGTGTGCAATGGCAAATTAGGATTATTATAAGCTTTTTGGTTTTCAAGTCCTATGCTTTCCACTTTTTTAAGCACGTGGTTCATATTTTCTATAATGACATATGTGGCGTTTGGAAAATTTTCAGCTAATATTTTAGCATCTTCGCTGGGCACTTGAATATCAGTTGTACCACCAATAACTAAAGTAGGTTCCGTTATTTTTTGTGCAATTTCAGTTGGGTTATGCAACATCCAAGATTGAAAAAAAGCTTGAGTTTCTTCTCTTAAGATCGTTTTTAAAAGCGGATTGTATTCTTTAACATAACCAACTTTTCTAATAGAATCAAATGACTCTTTTAAATCTTTGTATAAAAATGGGACTTGCTTGCTGACTTGACTTACCATAACTTCATCAATCGGATTTGCAGGACCACAAATTAAAATTAACCCTTGAACCGCTGTTTTAAGGCTTGCCAATTGTGCTACCAAAACACCTTGACTATGTCCGATTAATAAAAATTTGTTGAAACCGTATTTAACACCGTCATAAAGCTTAAAATAATTGACCACATCAGCAGCATCTTTAACAAAATCATCAAACCGCATTTGTGATTCATCAATCATTTGATTTTCAGCCAATTTTAAAATCCGTTTATCGTATCTAAAGCTTGCAATACCTTCTTCTTCAAGAAAATAAGCCAGTTGTTTTAGACTATTATTTTTCATAGCAATTTGATTGCCGTCGCGATTTGTAGGTCCCGAACCTGCAATGATAATGGCTAAGGTTTTAGAATTTTTCCCTTCTGGCTGAAGTAAAGTGCCATCAATCAATTGATTGATTTCTAAATTTTCAGAAATTGGATTTTGAGCTAAGCTTGGCAAAGACCAAATCAATAGAACAACAATAAAAAATAGTTTTTTCATAATGTTTGTTTTTAACCGCAAGGGGCGCTAAGTTTTCGCGAAGTTTGCCAAGGTTAATAATAAATTTTATTTATCATCACCAGCCGCCAACAGCACCGCCGCCGCCGAAACCACCGCCGCCGAAACCGCCGCTAAATCCACCACCACCAAAGCTTCCGCCTGATGAGCCGCTGCCAAAACCGCCACTGTGATGACTTCCGCCAAGGCTGCTTAAAATTAAAATATCAAACAAATCTGGTCCGCCACGTCGCATGCCACCTTTGCCATCGCCGCCACCACGGCGTCTTTTCATCACTAAAATGATAAAAAATATAACCACTATAATAGGTATGACATAGCCTAAAATATTTTTTTTCTTATTCGATTTTTGATTTAAAGCTTCAGCATCAAATTGCCCAGCGAGCAATTGAAACATTGCAGTTGTGGCTTCATCCAATCCTTGATAAAAATTTCCTTTTTTAAACGCAGGCTGTATAATCTGGTCGATGATAGTTTTACTGTTATAGTCAGTTAAAAATTCTTCTAAACCATAGCCATTTTGAATGGTAATTTTTCGATCATCTTGGCTCACCATAATGATGGCACCATTGTCTTTATTATCTTGACCAATTCCCCATTGTTGTGCCCATTCTGTAGCAAACGTAGCGATATATTCACCTTCAAGAGATTTTAAAGTAACAATGACGATTTGCGTTGACGTGGTGTCTGCGTAAGTTTCTAACTTTTGCCTTAATGCCTTTTCTTCGCTATCTGAAAGCATATTGGCGGAGTCATAAACCGCTTTTTGCTTATCGGGTTGCGGTGGAATATCTTTTTGTGCAAAGCTTATTAAACTCAAACATAGTAATAAGCTCGTCAGTATTGTTTTTATCAATGTCATATTATCCTTTTGAAATATCATCTTTAAGTTCATTCGCATCGTCACTTTGGTAAGGAAAGTATTGTTTTAACTTTTGCCCGACTTCTGCTATGCCTTTTACAAGACCTTCTTTGTATTGATTTTTCTTAAAATGAGAGGTGATGATCTCGACGGTAGATTCCCAAAAGCCTTGCCCCACTTTTTCGTTAATGCCTTTATCACCGCATAATACTAATTTGTGATCCTCAAGCGCAACGTAGAGCAAAATACCGTTGGCTAAGTCGGTTTTATGCATATTGAGTTCTTCAAAAACACCTAAAGCTCTATCGTAAGCATCTGCAACAGGACACTTCATTTCGATGTGCAAACGTATTTCACCAGAGGTTTGTTTTTCGCCAGCTTTAATGGCATCAACGATTTCTACCTCGTCGTCTTTTGAAATGTAATCTGTAAGTTTTGACATAAGTTGTTTTAAAATTCAAATTCTACATCAGGAGCATTTTCTGCACCAGCATCGGCTTCGTAACGGGTTAAAGGTTCGAACCCAAACATCCCAGCAAACAGGTTATTTGGAAACTTGCGGATTAAGATATTAAAATCTCCTACCGCTTCATTGTATCGATTACGAGCCACATTTATACGATTTTCCGTGCCCTCGAGTTGAGCTTGTAAGTTGAGAAAGTTTTGATTGGCTTTGATATCAGGATAGCGTTCTACACTCACCAATAATCTTGATAAAGCCGAACTTACACCGCCTTGAGCTTGACCGAAAGCTTTAATACTTTGTGGATTAAGGTTTGACGCATCAACGTTGACAGAGGTGGCTTTTGAGCGCGCTTCAATCACTTCGGTCAAGGTTTTGCGTTCAAAATCTGCAGCGCCTTGGACGGTTTTACCAAGTTGCCTATCAAGTCATTTCGTCTTTGATAAGAGCTTTCAACATTACTCCAAGCCGTTTGTGCATTTTCTTCTAAGGTTACGGCTTGGTTGTTAAAACCTGCCGTCATGCTATATAAAATTATTCCTAAAATCACAATGATTCCTACCGGGATAATCCATTTTAAATGTTTACTCATTTTTAAATAATTTAGTGATTTACAAATTTAAGTTTAATTCATCGATTAATAGGTCTTTAAACATATGAATATGTTACAAGACTAATTTATTTTTCATAACATTTTATTCATATAAATTCGTCTCAAACATTAACTAAAATCCTATTTTTGCAAAAAAATAAAAAATGAAATCTTTCTTAATTGCACTGTGTTTTTTAATCACTTTACAAGGCTTTTCAAATGATTACTGGGGAAAAACTGGGCATCGTGCCGTCGCTGAAATTGCCAACCATTATTTGAGTGACAAAGCTAAAGCTAACATCAGGTTACTTTTGCATGGACAAAGTCTTGCCGTAGCTTCAACTTATGCTGATGAAATTAAATCTGACGAACAATTTGATGAGTTTAAAGCTTGGCATTATGCCAACGTGCCATTCGACAAAACTTATCTCGACGCTGAAAAAAATGAAGATGGTGATATTGTGATTGGCATTCAATATTGTATCAATGTTTTACAGGATTCTGCAAGTGATGAAGAGGATAAAACTTTTTATCTCAAAATGCTCATTCATCTGATGGGTGATATGCATCAACCTTTGCATTTTGGACTTAAAGAAGATTTAGGTGCTAATCGCTTTTACGTAGATTGGTTTGGAGACAATTCAAATTTTCATCGCGTTTGGGATTCCGAAATGATTGACTCCTACGGCATGAGTTATACAGAAATGGCTAAAAATAAAACGGTTTTATCTCCTGATGAAATTCAAAGTTATGCCAAAGGTAATTTAATTGATTGGGTAGAAGACACACGAAAATTGACTAAACAAGTATACAATTCTGCGGAGCAACGCGAAAATATCGGCTATCGCTATATGTATGATTGGTATGATACTTTAAATCTTCAATTGCACAAAGCCGGTATTCGATTAGCTAAAGTCTTAAACGGTATTTTTAGTTAACGCTTAGAAATTTTGTTACCTGATACATGGCGTTGACGCGTCGATTTAAAACGGCCTTTGGTATTTGAACGCAGTTTTTGATGCTTTGTAGCTCGACCCTGAACGCGTTTTCGCCACATCCTAAAACTTGAGGGTTTCATTTGGCGACGCATGATATTGATAACATCTTCTTCTTTTAAACCAAATTGAAATTCGATAGCTTCAAAAGTTGTGCGGTCTTCCCAAGCCATTTCGATGATACGGTTTAATTCTCGTTCTGTAAAGTTGTGTTCATCCATATTATAAATAGTATAAAGCCCACCAAATCAATAAAAATTGCAGTGGAAGCCTCAAAATAAGGATGATTTTTGGAATTCCCATGCCTTCTCGCTTACCTTTTAACATATTGATGTGAACTGTGAAGAAGATGACCAACATCAATACGATACCATAGATGGCAAAATCTTTCAGCGTTTCAAAATATAAGGCAGCACCTAAAACAATTTCTGCCACACCGCTCAGATAAACCAGAGTAGCTTTGTGTTTGAAATAATCAGGCATCACTTTGATGTAAGCTTTGGGTTTGACGAAATGCATGATGCCAGCGAAAATATACATTACAGCCATTAAGATAAAGTGCCAAGTCATGTGTTAAGTTTTTGTTGCTTACCGATAAGCAAATACAATATTGCACCAAAATAGTTAAACAACAAAACCACCACAAACCAAATCCACTTATTATTATTTTTAAATTTACTGTGGTAGATGTCGATTAAACCATTTTCAAAATTAATATTGTCAAATTTATAAAATGTTTTATAAACCCGAGCTTTGAAAGGTTTACTTTTGTATTTAATAATTTAGAATATGTTTACAACCGGACAGTGGATTTTTGCTGCATTTTTTGTAGTTGCTTTTGTGGTTTTGATGCTTTTTAGTTACAAAAAAGACAAAGCCCTACACAAAAAATATTACAAAGGCAGTTTTTATGTTTTAGTAGGGTTTTTGGTATTTATAGTGATTCTTTTTATTATGAAAACACTATTGAAATCATAGCCATGCAAACCGAAATTGAGCGTAAATTTTTAGTCAAATCTGATGCTTTTAAAAAAGAATCAGATTCTTCTTACGAAATACGTCAAGGGTTTTTAAGTCGTGACCCTGAACGCACAGTAAGAATAAGAATTAAAGGCAGCAAAGGTTTTATTACGGTTAAAGGTTTAACCTATAAAGACGGTTTATCGCGTTTAGAATGGGAGAAAGAAATTGATTTACAAGATGCTCAAGATTTACTTCAACTTTGTGAAGCGCCTATCATTTACAAAACCCGTTATGAAGTTCACGTGGAACAACACATCTTTGAAATAGATGAATTTCACGGAAAACATCAAGGTCTTACCATCGCTGAAGTTGAGTTACAATATCAAGAAGAAAGCTTTGTAAAACCTAAATGGTTAGGTAAAGAAGTTACGGGTGATAAGGCTTACTACAACTCTCAGCTTTAATTTTGAAAAATTTATTAAATCAAAGACATCAACTACATTATTAAATTTGTATTATCTTAATTAAACCGCGAATGAATTAATAATTTTTTAAAAAAATTAAAATTGGTATTTTAAAAATTTCCTAAACCCTTCCTTTTAAGGCATCAAACACCCAAGCTATGGCGAAAAACCCAACGCCAACAGCAGCAAAGCCCCAGCCAGCAACGTCTTCGTACTTAAATGCACCAAGTGCTATTAAGCCCAAACCTACGATTATCATAATTAAAGTGGCCCAACCTAAAACCGTATTTTTATTCATCATTCCCATATTTAGATGTGTATTTATGTAAAATTAGTGTTAAGCAAAAGTAAGGATAATATTTATAATCTTTGGTCGCAGAGTTAACACCTGACTAACTTAAAACAATTTTTTTAATCAATTCTTGACCTAAGCTTTCATTTAAATTTTTGATAATCTGAGATTTACCATAACTTAACTCTTCTCGCAAAACAGCCGAAGATAATCTTACAAATAATGTGTTTCTATCAAGGTAGATTTTTGTGGTGTATTTTTCAATGCCAGGTCCCATTTGGTCTTTCCAAGCCCGTTGGACTTCGATTTGATTTAAACCTTTGTTTAAGCCTTTTTTTTCGGTAAAAATCTTTAGTAGGTCGCTCAATTTCTTTGTGTTGTATTCGTTGTCCATAACTATTCTGTGATATTTATGGGTTCAAATCGCTTGTAGGTGTAGAGAAAATCTTTATCGTTTTTAACGAGCATTAAACTATCATTAAGACTCAAAATAGTTTCTTTCCAAGCATCGTAAGGGGTTTTGTAATGAAGTTTTAAGCTGTCGTTTTCTGTGATGATTTTAAATTCTTCTAAAGCTTTAGTGGTTTTATAATTGCCGCTTAAATCGGGTTTTAATTTTTTTCTAAAGCCTAAACTGTCTTTCATTTCAAAGTAATCCACTTGCGTATTGATGCTGTAAATCACGTTTTTACCATAAGGATTTTGAGCTTGAACAATTTCCCAATAACCGTTTAACTGATTGATATCAATCGAATGTTTCTCTTTTTGACAAGAGACAAAAACAAATAATAAAACGAGTAAAATTTTAAGCGCTTTCATGGGTGAGATTAAGTTCGTTCAAATTAATCATTTTATATTGTTTGGCATGGGCTTTAACTACATTTTCTGTTCTTTCTGGATGTGTATCACTGATAAACATTTGCCCAAGGTCTTGTTGCGTCACCATACTAACAATGTGCTTTACGCGATTTTCGTCTAATTTGTCAAAAATATCATCTAAAAGCAAAATAGGATTTAAACCTTGACTTTCTTTTAAGTAATCATATTGGGCAAACTTTAGGGCAATAAGATAAGATTTTTGTTGACCTTGAGACCCAAATTTTTTGACGGGGTAACCTTTGATATCAAACAATAAATCGTCTTTATGTGTGCCTACACTGGTGTATTGTAGCGCCATATCTTTTTGCAGGTTTTTTTCAAATAAATCTTGAAACGATTGTTTGTGCAGTTGACTTTTATAGGTAATTTGAATGGGTTCGTCTTTCTGGCAAATTTCCTGGTAACGTTGAGTTAAAATGGGTTCAAAGTCTTTTATAAATTGTTGTCTTGTGTTGTAAATGTACTGACCTAAATCTTGCATCTGTTCATTGTAAACCGATAATGTTGTGCTATCATAGGTGCGATTCGCTGCAAAATATTTTAATAAGGCATTGCGTTGAGATAGAATCTTGTTGTATTTTATGAGATTGTTCAAGTACTTTTTGTCAACTTGAGAAATCACGCTGTCCATAAATTTTCGGCGTACATCGCTGCCCTCTAAAATCAAATCTCTGTCGGTCGGCGAAATGATAACTACAGGAATAAAACCAACATGCTCACTCAATTTGTCATAAGCTTTGGCATTGCGTTTTACAATTTTTTTTTGTCCTTTTTTAAAAGACACAATGATGTTTTCAGTTTTAGATTGACGTTCAAACTGACCATCAACAACAAAAAAGTCTTGGCCGTGTTGTATATTTTGACTCGTAATCGGATTAAAATAACTCTTGGTATAAGCCAAATGATAAATGCTATCTAAAATATTAGTTTTGCCTTTTCCGTTTTCGCCAACAATGCAATTAATTTTGGAATCAAATTTATATTCAAAAGCATCAAAGTTTTTGTAGTGCAGTAAAGACAAAGATTTTAAAATCATAGAAAGCCTTAGTATTTAAAATAATTTATTCAAAATTACACATTCAATTTCAATTGAGATTTCAAATTTTGAAAAATTAGGCTAAGGTTATCAATAAAAATTATACTTTTGCAACTCGAATAAAATTAAGAAATGGCTACATATCAGAAACGCGGTGGTAAACCCAAAACTAAGAAGGAAAAACAAGATAAGGTTGAAGAGGAATCAACAACTGCAGAGGTCTTTAACACATTAGATGAAAAGGCTTCAAAAACCGAGCAGTTTGTTTCTAAATATCAAAACATTATTGTTGGTGTAATTGTCCTAATTATTATTGTTGTACTTGGATACTTAGGTTATAATAAATTTATCATTCAACCTCAACAAGAAGAAGCTTCAAATGAATTAAATCAATCTCAAATTTATTTTGACTCCGCTCTGGAAGCCACAACCTCACAAGAACGAGATTCTTTATTTAGTATAGCCATAAACGGAGCACAAGGTAAGTTTGGCTTTGTTGATATTGCGCAAGAATACAGTTCAACTAAAGCTGGGGATTTAGCCAATTATTATGCTGGTATTTCTTACCTAAATATCGGTGAATATCAAAAAGCGATAGAATATCTTGAAAACTTTAGCGCTGATGATGAAATTATCGCCACTTTTGCTATTGGTGCAATTGGTGATGCATTTCTTCAACTTGAACAACCTGAAGATGCCTTAGGTTATTTTGAAAAAGCAGCAAATCGCAGAGATAATAATTATACAACACCGAAATATTTGTTTAAAGCTGCGCTTACGGCGATTCAACTTGAAAAAGCAGATAAAGCTGTAGAATATTTAAAAACTATCGAAGAGAAATACCCCGATTCAGAAGAAGCCAAAAAATTGGCGCCTTACTTAGGTAAAGCCCAAGCCATGAAATCTTAAGTTATGGCCACTGCGGGAAACAATCTATCAGAATACGATGCAGATAGCGTTCCAAACGCCAAAACTTTCAAGTTTGGTATAGTGGTTTCTGAATGGAATGCAGACATCACCCAAAACCTTTTTCAAGGCGCGTTTGATGCTTTCATGGCTCACGGAACTGTAAAAGAAAATATTGTACGCTGGAATGTTCCTGGAAGTTTTGAATTGATTTACGGGGCCAAAAAAATGGCAGAAAGCTTTGATATGCTTGATGTCATTATCGTGGTTGGCTCTGTTATAGAAGGCGAAACCAAACATTTTGATTTTGTTTGTCAAGGTGTTTCAAACGGTGTGGCTCAACTCAATATTAACCTTGATATTCCTGTGATTTTTTGCGTTTTAACTGACCAAAATAAACAACAATCTATTGATCGTTCTGGTGGCAAGCACGGCAACAAAGGCACAGAAGCTGCCATTGCAGCTATTAAAATGGCTCAGTTAAGACAAGACGCTAAATTTTACAAACCTTAAAATATGTCTGCACAGTTGCTGTTTTATATAATCATAGGCATAGTGATTGTCAGCTTTATTTTTGATCAGGTTTTAGACTACCTCAACACTAAACACTTTAACGACCCTATTCCAGATGAACTCAGTGATGTGTATGACGATGATGAATATCAAAAATCTCAAAATTATAAAACCGATAAAAACAAATTAAGCTTGATCAGCGATTGGGTATCATTTGTTGGAATATTGGTTTTTTTGTTTTTAGATGGTTTTGCATTTGTTGATGATATTGCAAGAGACTGGGCAAGTCACCCGATTACAATTGCTTTGATTTTTTTCGGTATCCTGATGTTGGCCAGTGATATTATTTCAACCCCTTTCAGTTACTATTCTACTTTTGTGATTGAAGAAAAGTATGGTTTTAATAAAATGACACCAAAAATCTTCTGGCTTGACAAATTAAAAGGTTGGCTGTTAGGTGCACTCATTGGCGGTGCTTTGCTGAGTCTTATTATTTGGTTTTATTTGCAATTTCCAAACACTTTTTGGATTTACGCTTGGATCCTCATCAGCGTATTTAGTTTGTTTATCAATATGTTTTATGCTAAACTCATTGTACCGCTATTTAATAAACAAACACCACTTGAAGATGGAAGCCTAAGAGAAAAAATAGAAGCTTATGCTAACAAAGTTGGATTTAAACTTGATAATATTTATGTGATTGATGGCTCAAAACGCAGCACAAAAGCTAATGCTTATTTTTCAGGCTTTGGCTCTCAAAAACGTATCACACTTTATGACACTTTAATTAAAGATTTAGACGACGAAGAGATTGTTGCGGTTTTAGCTCATGAAGTTGGACATTACAAACACAAACATATTGTTTATAATCTCACGCTTTCTATTATCAGTACTGGTCTAACTTTATGGTTGCTTTCACTTATGGTTGGCAATCCTCTACTCTATCAGGCGCTAGGTGTAGAACAACAAGGTTTTCATATAGGACTTATTGCCTTTGGATTACTCTACTCGCCTATTTCAACACTCACAGGTTTTCTGATGAATATTTTATCAAGAAAATTTGAATACCAAGCCGACAATTTTGCTAAAAATACTTATGCAGGTAAATATCTTATCAGTTCCCTTAAAAAGTTATCTCAAAAAAGTTTAAGTAATTTAACGCCTCACCCTTTATATGTAAAGGTGCATTATTCACATCCCAGTTTGCTTCAGCGGGTGAAGAATTTAAAATTAAGGCCTTCAAAATAGTATCTTGATAGGGTTTTTAAATGATTTTATATTATCATTTCTTATATAAATTTTAATAAATACTTTCAAGCATTAGATTTCTAGAATTATAATTTATTTTTGCCATCCTATTTGCTTGTATGAATAAGTCTGAACTCTTAAGTTTATTTTCAAAAGCCAATTCGGTTCAACCCTTATTGACTAAAATTGATGACAATAAAGTCAAAAGTTTCCATGTTAAAAATCTTGTTGGATCTTCAAAAACACTTTACACCGTTCAACTCTTTAAACAGAGTAAACGCCCTTTTATTTTTATTTTAAAAGACAAGGAAACTGCAGCTTATCATCTTAACGAATTAGAAGATTTTTTAGGCAAAGAACACGTCTTGTTTTATCCGGGAAGTTATCGTCGTCCATATGAAATAGAAGAAACAGACAATGCCAATGTCTTGCTTAGAGCAGAAGTTTTAAATCGATTAAACTCGAGAAAAAAGCCTGTAATTATTGTTACTTATCCACAGGCTTTATTTGAAAAGGTAGTAACAAAAAGTGAACTAGACCGCAATACTTTAAAAATTTCAAAAGCTGACAAACTTGATATTGAATTTATTAACGAAACCCTTTTTGAGTATGAATTTAAACGAGTAGATTTTGTTACAGAACCCGGTGAATTTTCAGTTAGAGGTGGTATTGTAGACATTTACTCATATAGTCATGAAGAACCTTATCGAATCGAATTTTTTGATGATGAAGTAGAAAGCATAAGATGTTTTGATATTGAAACTCAGCTCTCTACCGAAACCCTTCGACAGGCTTCAATTATGCCGAATGTAGAAAACAAACATGTACAGGAAAAGCGACAAGGGTTTTTAGAGTATATCAAGAACCAAAGTTTGCTATTACTTGAAAACACAGAATTACTCAAAGCAGACCTAGATAGTTTGTTTAAAAAAGCAAAGTCAAATTTTGAAAATCTATCAAAAAATGTAAAATATTCTTCACCAGAAGACTTGTTTTGTGATGGTGAAAGCATCGGAAATCAACTAAGTAAGTATAATTGTATTCAGTTTGATCGGCAAAATTTTTTAAAAGCCCCTGAAAATTATATTTTTGAATGCAATATAGAGCCTCAACCCGCTTTCAATAAAAAGTTTGATCTTCTGATCGAAGACTTAAATCAACACCACAAAGCAGAATATACCAATTTAATATGCTGTCTTAATCAACAACAAGCCCAACGTTTTCATGACATTTTTGAAGACATGCAGTTTAAAAACTATCAGACTCTAGTTTTAGGCCTGCATGAAGGATTTATAGATCATAAAAGTAAATTGGTTTGTTATACCGATCATCAAATTTTTGAGCGGTATCATAAATTTAAACTCAAAAATAAGTTTTCTAAACAACAAGCCATAACGCTTAAAGAATTGACCCAACTTGAGCGCGGTGATTTTGTGACTCACATCGATCACGGTATTGGAAAATTTGGAGGTTTACAAAAAATAGATGTTGATGGCAACACCCAGGAAGCCATTAAACTGGTATATGGCGAAGGTGACGTGTTGTATCTGAGTATCCATGCTTTGCACAAAATTTCTAAATACAATGGTAAAGACAGCCAGCCTCCAAAAATTTATAAATTAGGAAGTAAGGCCTGGAAAAACCTAAAGCAAAAAACAAAAACTAGAGTCAAAAAAATTGCGTTTGATCTGATAAAACTTTACGCTAAGCGAAAGCTAAAAAAAGGGTTTCAGTTTGGACCAGACACTTATTTACAACACGAATTAGAAGCTTCTTTTATTTATGAAGACACACCAGATCAGAGTACAGCGACAGAAGCGGTCAAAAAAGATATGGAGAGCGAACAACCTATGGATAGATTGGTCTGTGGTGATGTTGGTTTTGGCAAAACTGAAGTGGCGATCAGAGCCGCCTTTAAAGCAGTTGATAATGGAAAACAGGTAGCGGTTTTAGTGCCAACAACGATATTAGCTTTTCAGCACCACAAAACCTTTTCTGAACGTTTAAAAGATTTTCCAGTAACTATCGACTATATCAATAGGTTTAAAACTGCTAAAGAGAAAAGAGAAACCTTAGAGGCTCTAAAAAACGGTCAGTTAGATATTATTATTGGAACCCATCAGTTAGTCAATAAAGCTGAACACTTTAAAGATTTAGGTTTGCTCGTAATAGATGAAGAACAAAAGTTTGGTGTCTCCGTTAAAGATAAACTCAAAACAATTAAAACAAATGTTGATACGCTTACCTTAACGGCAACGCCAATACCCCGAACGCTTCAGTTTAGTTTGATGGCAGCAAGAGATTTATCGACCATTAGTACACCACCACCAAATCGTTACCCAATTGAAACCCACGTTATTCGTTTTTCTGAAGAACTCATTAGAGATGCTATAAGCTACGAAATACAGCGTGGCGGTCAGGTCTTTTTTATCAATAACAGAATAGAAAACATCAAAGAAGTGGCAGGCTTGCTTCAACGCTTAGTGCCAGATGCTAGAATCGGTATCGGTCATGGTCAAATGGATGGTAAAAAATTAGAAAGTTTGATGTTAGACTTTATGAATAACAAATTTGATGTTTTGGTTTCCACAACTATAATTGAAAGCGGACTTGATATTACTAATGCTAACACCATCATTATTAACAATGCTAATTATTTTGGCATTTCAGATCTTCACCAGATGCGAGGACGGGTTGGGCGAAGTAATAAAAAAGCATTTTGTTACCTTATCACACCCGCATTGATTCACATGACACCAGATGCCCGAAAACGTATCACAGCCTTAGAGCAGTTTTCTGATCTTGGCAGCGGAATAAAAATTGCCATGAAAGATCTTGAAATAAGGGGTGCTGGCGATTTATTAGGTGGTGAACAAAGTGGTTTTATAAATGAAATAGGCTTTGATACTTATCAAAAAATACTCAATGAAGCTATTGAAGAGCTTAAAGAAAAAGAATTTTCAAACCTTTATAAAGATAAGCCTTCAGGCAACACAGAAAAAAACTTTGTAAAAGACGTTCAAATAGATACAGATTTTGAAACACTTTTCCCTGATGATTACATCAATAACATAACTGAACGGCTTAACCTCTATACCAAGCTCAACGATTTAAAAAATGAAAAAGAACTCGAAGTATTTCGTGCCGAATTATTAGATAGGTTTGGAGATTTGCCACTTCAAGCTATAGACTTGCTTGATAGTATAAAATTAAAATGGATTGCATCAAAACTTGGACTCGAAAAACTAATCTTAAAACAAAATCAATTGCTTGGTTATTTTGTAGCTAATCAAGAGTCAAGGTTTTATCAAAGCGAAACATTCAAAACTATATTGACTAAAGTTCAACAACAGCCGAGTCAATTTGAATTAAAAGAAAAGAAAACAAGAAATGGTTTAAGGTTGATTTTAAAGTTTGGGGAAGCAAGCTCCATCAACCAAGCCTTAGCCAAAATCAATACATTAGCCTAGATTGACTTTAGGTTTAATTCTAAACCAATAGTCTTTTGGCATAAGAATTGGATTACATAAGTATTCAATTAAGAAAAGCACATCAAGCTAAAGAAAACAAGATTAGTGATGGTTTTTAAGCAGTTTGATGTGACATCATGACTAAAATTAAACTATGAGTAGATCAAAAATATTTAACCTTGACAATTTGTCATCTCAAGAATTTGATGAGGATGCAGAATTAATTCCATTGATGACCACTGAAGATGAAGAAGAAATCAATTCAGAAACTTTACCTGATGATCTTTCGGTTTTACCTTTAAAAAACACAGTGTTATTTCCAGGGGTTGTAATACCTATTACTGCAGGAAGAGACAAATCCATCAAACTCATTAACGATGCCAATAATTCTAATAAAGTTATTGGAGTTGTTTCTCAAATCAACGAAGACGATGAAGATCCAGGTTTTGAAGGCATTAACAAAATTGGTGTTGTAGCTAAAATTCTAAGAGTGCTTAAAATGCCCGATGGTAATACCACAGTAATTATTCAGGGTAAAAAACGATTTAGAGCAGAGCAAGCTATTACTGATAATCCTTACATAAGATGTACTGTATCAGAATTTTCAGAAAATCTTAAGGATGTGATGACTGAAGAGTTTTCAACAATTATAGAAGAGATAAAAACACTGGCTTTAAGAATTATAAAAGAAAGTCCTAATATTCCTTCTGAGGCTTCTTTTGCTGTAAAGAACATTGAAAGCTCTTCTTTCTTGATCAACTTTATCTCATCAAATATGAGTTTGGAGGTTAAGGAAAAACAAAAACTACTTGAAATTTCAAACCTCAAGGAACGTGCACTGGCTACTTTGAGACATATGAACTTAGAGTACCAAAAGCTTGAGTTGAGAAACGATATTCAATCACGTGTGCAAAGTGACATCAGTCAACAGCAACGCGAATATTTTCTTCACCAACAAATGAAAACCATCCAAGAGGAATTAGGCGGTGTATCTCAAGAAAATGAGATTGAAAACATGCGTAAAAAGGCAAAATCAAAAAAATGGTCTAAAGACGTTGGTGAGCACTTTAAAAAAGAATTGGCCAAGCTGCAACGTATGAATCCTCAAGTGCCAGAACATTCAATTCAGAGGAACTATTTAGAGCTATTTTTGGATTTACCTTGGGATAGTTTTAGCCAAGATAAGTTTGATCTTAAAAAAGCACAAAAAGTTCTCGATCGTGACCATTATGGGTTAGAAGATGTTAAACGAAGAATAATCGAATATTTAGCTGTATTAAAACTTAGAAATGACATGAAATCTCCTATTTTATGTCTTTATGGTCCACCAGGTGTCGGAAAAACTTCACTTGGTAAATCGGTAGCTGAAGCCATAGGAAGAGAATATGTTAGAGTTTCTTTAGGTGGGTTACGTGATGAAGCTGAAATTAGAGGACACCGAAAAACCTATATCGGTGCAATGCCAGGTCGTATTATTCAAAACATCAAAAAAGCTGGTACTTCAAATCCAGTTTTTGTGTTAGATGAAATTGATAAACTATCTCACGGTCTTCAAGGCGATCCTTCTTCTGCCCTACTTGAAGTTTTAGATCCTGAACAAAATAACTCCTTTTACGATAACTTTTTAGAATTAGGGTATGACTTATCTAAAGTCATGTTTATAGCTACGGCTAATAACTTATCAACTATACAACCTGCATTAAGAGATAGAATGGAAATTATTAATGTAACAGGTTATACCGTTGAAGAAAAAATTCAAATTGCCAAAAAGCACCTTATTCCTAAACAAATAAAAGAGCATGGCTTAACGAAAAATGATATTAAACTGCACAAGAATGAAATACAAAGCATTATTGAAGGTTATACCAGAGAGTCTGGTGTACGTGGTTTAGAAAAGCAAATTGCTAAAGTAGTAAGAGGTGTTGCTAAAAAAATTGCACTTGAAGAAGACTACAAACCTTTACTTAAGGAAAACGACATCATAGAAATTCTCGGCGCACCAAAACTCAAGGCTAATGTTTATGAAAACAACCAAGTTGCTGGAGTGGTTACAGGGTTAGCATGGACATCTGTTGGTGGTGACATCTTGTTTATAGAATCTACTGTATCTAAAGGCAAAGGTCAGCTCAATATTACTGGAAACCTTGGTAAAGTGATGAAAGAGTCAGCAACAATTGCCATGGAGTATATCAAATCTCATGCTGAAAACTTTGGTATAAATTCAGAAATATTTGATAAATATAATGTCCACATTCACGTTCCAGAAGGAGCAACACCTAAAGATGGCCCTAGTGCTGGTGTTACTATGTTAACCAGCCTGGTTTCGCTGTTTACACAAAAGAAAGTCAAACAAAAACTAGCCATGACTGGTGAAATTACTCTAAGAGGTAAGGTGCTACCAGTAGGCGGGATTAAAGAGAAAATCTTGGCTGCCAAGCGTGCTAAGATTAAAGACATAATTCTTTGTGAAGAGAACAAACGAGATATCGAAGAAATAAAAGCTGAATACTTGAAAGGTTTACGATTCCATTACGTTTCAGATATGTCTGAAGTTTTAGACATAGCCATTACCAATCAAAAGGTTAAAGATGCTAAAGTTTTATAGTAATAACGTTTGATAATATCTTAATTAAAAAATTCCCGTCTTAATTTAAGGCGGGAAATTTATTTCTAATCAAAACTATATTTTCAATTTAAAGATTTCCTATTATCACTCGAGTTTGTATCAATCAATTTATTGTAAGGGTCAATACCAACTTCAGTGGGCTTTTGGTTCACTTTAATTTTAAATGTATTGTAAATGCTATCTATAAATACTTTTTTAAGATAAAGCGGCTCTTCAACAGTTTTTCCATCTTTGGTAGATTCTGTGAAAATACCAACTTCAATATAATCTTTCATCGGCCAAGATTTAATGGTATCGTTTTCTATAATATGCATTAAACTGTCTTGGTCTTTGGCGTATAATCGCTTGCCTTTATTGTTAGATTTATATTTACTTATAACAGCTTCAATATTAACGGTATAGGTGCTGTCGGCATTGGTAGTATATTCCGCTTTTTCGATATAATTGTCGTATAGCGTAATGGTTTTAAACATATCTTCAACCAAATATTTTAAACTGTCTGGTGTGTTTTTTTCAAGATGCTTTACAAATTCAATTGAGGTGGTATAAGGTGGCTCCTGAAAGGCAACTTTATCTATATATTCACTCAATATAGTATTGAATTTATTTTCCCCAAGATAATCACTCATAGCATATAAAACCAGCGAACCCTTGTTGTAGTGAATATATTGCTGATTTTCATTGAGCATTAAAGGCAATTCTTTTTGACTCTCAAAAGTTCTGCCACGCAAATAGCTATCTAAAGCATCTTTTAAGAAGCGTCGCATTTGGCTGGCGCCGTATTCCTCTTCTAAAACCTTAAGCGAGCTGTATTCTGACATACTTTCAGAAAGTAAAGTTGCACCACGAACGTCAGCGCCTATCACCTGATGTGCCCACCATTGATGTGCTACTTCGTGTGCAGTTACACTAAAAGGATAATCAACACTTTCTTCATCTTCATCATCTACCTTAGCAATAAAACCAATGGTTTCTGAAAATGGAACGGTGTTGGCAAAAGATTGCGCAAAACGACCTGAGAAAGAAGGAAACTCCATAATTCGTAATTGTCTAAATTGATACGGACTAAAGTTTTCTTCATAATAATCTAAAGCTGCCTTAGCGCCTTTCATCATACGCTCAATATTAAAATCGTGTGGTTCATGATAAAAAATCTGAATGTTGATACCATCGTGTTTTTCTTCATAAACTTCATAATCGGCAGACATGACATTATAAAAATTGAGAATAGGCTTATCCATTTTATAGTGGAAATAGTGTCTACCGTTGCCTTTACTTTCATCTACAAGATAGCCTGGAGCAATGGCTATTTGATCAGATGAGGTTGTGATTTTAGCTTCAAAATTTATCCAGTCCGCATCTTTTGAAATATATGTGTTGCCTAAGGCTGTAGAATCATAAGGCGACTTCATACGTTCTTTGGGTGGTAAGTCGTATTTTTCTCTCACTTTGCTATTGCTAATTTCTCTAAAATCAGCATAACCAAAATTGGGTAGCATTCTGTTATTAAGAAAAGTGCCATTTGAACGTATAGGCGAGCTCCTTTCTAAAATAGTGTTGGGTTCGTTTTTCATTTCAAAAACAAATGTCATCGAGTCACCTGGCATAAGTTGTTTATCAAAATGGTAGACATCAATGTTATAGAACGTGTCATTTAAAACCACTTTGCCTGGTTTTGAGAATTGATAATTTTCAACATCATCTCTGGTGTTCAAGAGTATTGAATCTATAGGCTGATTGGTTTTATTTTTTAAAACAAATTCGCCTTTAGCTTTATAATTGCGTTCTTTAGGATATAAATCTAATTCAATAGACACATCTGTAATTCTTGGATGCGGCAAATCGGCGTATTTTTTATAAGTATTTTCAAATTTAACGCTTTGCTTTTCGCGTTCAATTCCCGTATATCTTTCATTCTTGACATTATCGTGATAATAAATCCAACTACCTAAGCTTATAAAAATTACCAAACCAAGGATTAAACCAATTAGTTTTGGCGTATTGAGTTTTTTAAAGGCTTTTTGAAGTCTTTCTTTAGCAGAATACATCATTACGCGACGGTAAAACTGTAAACTCAAAATGTATAGAACTACAGCTAAACCAAACCAATACAAACGGTATGTAAAAAATTCTGATATTGAATCATTCCACCCGACCATATCTGAATAAGATACGCTGGTAACAGAATTAAATCTAAAGATAGATTGTTCTATACCAAATCTGGGTAAAAAGCCTAAAAGAATATAAAAACCTAACAACACCACAAATCCCACAATATAATTTTTAAAAATTTGATGGGTAAAAAATGAAAGTGCCGTCCAAACTAAAATCGATAAATAATTGATTACAAATGCACTAAACAAATAATGACCAATTTCAAGTTTATAATAGCCTTGGTAAACCTGAACACCAATGGCTAATAAAATCAATAAAATATAAAATGTAGCTTGTACCCAAAACATTGCTATAAATTTGGACAAGGTGAATGTCCAGTTGGGGAATGGTGTGGCATTAACCAACTGATCCATATTTGAAATTTTAGACCGGTTGATTAACATCCCAGAAAACAAAAAGGTCATAATGATCATAAAAAAGCCAGAAATCCCAATAACCAACTGAGCCATTTCTCTTGTTACAGGATATGTTGGTGTTCCAGATATTTGATTTCTTACCGATAAAACGGATAGAGCAATCAAAATAACAATCAACATAAAGCCAATAAATATCTTGTTTTTAATCACGTATTTGTAATCAAAAACACTTTGCTTAAGGGCAAACCTCCAAAGTGTAGAAGCTTTCAGCGAAGTTTTGACCTCAGGGATTTTAACATTGATAAAATAATTGAAATTAGATTTTACCAGTCGTTGGCCTTTTCTTTTAAACCAATTGATAACTATGCCTTGTTGATTAAAGTTAAATTTAAAATATATACCTGCAAAAATTAAAAAACTCACGCCCAACCAAACCAAACGATTATAAAGCAGATAGCCATTAAAAGGCAAATAATTATTATTTTGTTCAAAGACCGTCCAATATTCTGTATCTAAACCCAACGCTGCAAAGCCAAGTGGGTCGAGATAAGCTGCCAGAATTTTATAATCCTCATAATTAGATAAGATTTCTGTAAAAGATTGTAAAACCACTAAAATCAAAACCGTAATAAAACCCGCAAAAATATTTCGACTAAAAGTAACTATCGCAAACACAACTGCCCCAAAAAATAATACATTGGGTAAGACCACATATAAAAATGACTGCAAATAGTATAAAAAATTAAAATCTGTAACCAAGTCGGGATTGGTAAAAGGAAAAATAGTTCCTATAAAAATACCTAAGTAAATCAAGAAAATAATAAGCAGTACTACACAAAATGAACTTAAAAACTTTGCCCATAAATAGCTTGACTTTCGCATAGGATAGGCATAAAGAATGTGATGCACATTATGCTTAAAGTCTTTGTTGATAGAAGCCCCAATAATTGATGGCAACATAAAATACAAAAACACGCTAATTGAGCTGATAATAGCTGTAATATTAATGGCATTATTGACATAAGTTGCCGAAGTTGTTGTGGCTGTTACATTATCAAACAAGCCAGCGGCTGAAGCCATTATAAATAAGGCCAGTAAAAATAAAATAGAAGAGTACACGTAAAAAATAGGCAGTTTAAACCAAGATTTAAACTCAAATCGAAATATTTTTGAAAACATCTTTTAAGAATTAAGCGTTAGACATTTGGTTTTCATCTTGTTTAAGACTGACAAAATACACGTCACTCAAGTCAGGCTCAATGACATTAAAGCCATCAGCAGGTTTAATTTCACTAAGCACTCTAATATTCAATGAGTGGTCTTGGTTATAGTTTCTTGAAATGACATTGTATTGATTGGTGTAAGATTCTAATTCGTCTTTATCAATGATTTTATTCCAAATTTGACCTTTTAAATTCTCTATAGCGTCTGTAGGTTTGTGGTGGTTTAGAAGTTTCCCACCATTTAAAATCGCCATATCTGTGCAAAGTTCTTTCACATCGTCAACAATATGGGTTGAAAGTATGACAATATGATTGGTGCCAATATCGCGTAAAACATTCAAAAATCGGTGACGTTCAGCTGGGTCAAGTCCGGCAGTTGGTTCATCAACAATTATGAGGTGCGGATCGTTAAGTAAAAGTTGAGCTATACCAAAACGCTGTTTCATTCCACCAGAATATCCTGCGACGGATTTTTTTCTAACATCACTTAAATTAGTAATTTCTAAAGCAAAATCAACAATTTTTTGGCGATCTTTTTGACTATCAACACCTTTAAGTTGAGCAAAATAATGCAATAATTTTTCTGCAGATAATTTTGGATAAACCCCAAAATCTTGTGGCAAATAACCTAAAACTTTTCTCAATGCCATTTTATCTTCAAGAATATTAATATCGCCGAGATGCAATTCGCCATCATCGGGTTCTTGCAAAGTAGCAATGGTTCGCATTAAAGTAGATTTTCCAGCTCCATTTGGGCCTAACAAACCAAACATTCCTGGTTCTATTTCTATACTGATGTCGTCTAAGGCTTTTACACCGTTAGAATATGTTTTTGATACTTGAGAAAGTTTTAGTTTTTGCATAATTTGTAGATTTGATTAATAGGTGTTTAATATATCAAAATTGTTACAGTTTAAGTCACTAAATATTTGAGTTCTTCACGATAAACTGAAGGCGTTTTTCCAAAAAAAGCTTTAAAAAGCTTATTGAAATGCGATAAATTGTTGAAACCGCTGTCATAACACACTTCAGAAATACTTATTTGTTTTTCGTGCAAAAGTTTAGCCGCGTGAGCAATGCGGTATTCATTGACAAATTCCGTAAAGGTTTTTCGAGTCATTTTTTTAAAATATCGACAAAACGCTGGCACCGTCATGCTAGCAACATCGGCTATTTCTTCAAGACTAATATTTTTAGTATAATGCTCTTTCACATAATTAAATATCATATTAATTTTCTCACTTTCTTTAGTAGAAGTTTCTAAAGTAAATTCTTGTACATTAAGAATAGTATAATCTTCTGCCTCATCCATAGCTTTAAAAACTTTAAGCATGGCAACAATACGCTCAAAGTAATTCATATCGTTCATATCTTCTATCATCTGACCAATATTTCGCTTGGAATCTCCATGAAAAACCAAACCGCGTTTTGCGCGCTCCAGCAGTCCAGACATAAAAGACATTTCAGCAATATCAAAAAAAGCCTGATTGAGCAAATCAGGTGACATTTGAAGCACGGTTTCACGTTTGTTATTGGTTAATTTCTCTGTTAATCCACAGTGAGGTAAATTTGAACCAATAAAAATCAAATCGCCATTTCTGTAATAAGACACATGACTTCCTATTTGTCTTCTACCTGTGCCGCCATTGACATAAACAATTTCAAGTTCGGGATGGTAATGCCAAAAGGGTTTTACATTTTCTACGTGTTTTGAAAATCGCTTATAAACTATAGAGCTTCCAAAGGGAGGTTCTATTTTTTCAAATTCAGGTTTTACTAAACTCATACTATATTAACTTTATATAATACTAAATTAATATTTTATTTGAAATATATCACAATATGATGATATATTAATTATAAATAAATGTTAAATTGACAATAATGTTAATTTAGCATTATCAATGGTTATTTTTGATGAAGCATTAAGCTAAAACTGAACTTATATTTGCATTGTAATTTTAAAAACAAATGTTATGAAAACTATGAAACAATTAATTACAGCAGTTGCAATTTTACTTTCTGTTCAAGTATTTGCAATTTCTGACATTCAGATTAGAAGTAATGGTACTTCTGAAGTAATAATAGAAGCTCAAAAAACTTCAGGTCAAGAAATTATCAGAATTTTTGACGAGGAAGGCACTGTATTATTCTTTGAAAGAATAAATGGAGATAGCTATCAGAAGACTTTCACCTTATCTACATTGCCTAATGGAAAGTATTTTGTAGAGTATGAAAACGACAGCAAAATTAATACTGCCGTAATTGTGAAGAAAGAAAACAATACTTTAGTAACTTCAAATTTTAATCAAGTTAGCTTTAAGCCAATGATTAATCAAGAAGGAGATTATTTAAGTGTTGGGTTAACAAACCCACAACTTAAAAATGTGATTATGAATATTACAGATTCTAATGGTTTTGAATTGACTGAAATTAAAAACCTTAATGAACTGTTTGTGAAAAAAACTTTTAATACCAAAAGATTACCTAAAGGTGAATACACTGTTCAAGTAAAATGTGGTAAAAAGTCATTCACAAAATTGATAAGTATCAAATAGTAACTGTGTTAGGTTTAGTTTTAAAAAGGCTGCTCAGTTTGAGTGGCCTTTTTTTTATGCGTAAGGGTCAACATCAATATTGAGACGAACGCTTTTAAATTTTGATATTGTATCATAACGCTCAATACCTTTGAGCAAATAAGCTTTGGTTTTACTTATGGATTGATCAGGTGGTATTTTAATAATAATATGTTTGATGTATTGATTACGTATTCTTGCAATTCCAGGAAATTCTGGTCCTAAAACGTTTTGATTAAAAATTTGTTTAAGGTAAACCGCCATCCACTCTGCAGCTTCGTTTAGGCGATTGTAATCTCTAGATTTGAAAACCAATTTTATCATTTTGTAATAAGGCGGATAATGAAAATCAGAGCGCTGTTCCATTTCTTGCTTGTAGAGATTGGTGTAGTTTTCAGTAATCACATCTTGAATTACACGATGCTGAGGCTGAAAGGTTTGAATCAAGACTTCGCCTTGCTCTTTTGTTCGACCTGCACGACCCGCCACTTGTGTTAGTAGTTGATAACTTTTTTCAAAAGCTCTAAAATTTGGAAAATTAAATAAACCGTCAGCGTGCATTACGGCAACTAAATCTACATTTCTAAAATCCAGTCCTTTAGTCAACATTTGAGTCCCAATCAAGATATCAATTTCTAAATTTTCAAACCCTGAAATAAGCTTTTCAAAATCGTATTTGCCTCTGGTAGTATCCAAGTCCATTCGTTTGATTTTGGCTTTGGAAAACAAATCTTTGGCTTCGTGTTCGATTTGTTCTGTACCAAATCCCATAGCTGTGAGGTCTTGTCCTCCGCATGACAAACACTTGTTTTGAACGGCCATTCTATAGCCACAATAATGACACCTTAAAGTGTTATTGGCTTTGTGCAACGTTAAACTCACATCACAATGCGGACATTGGGGCGAATGACCACAAGTTAAACACTCAATGACAGGTGAATAGCCTCTACGGTTTTGAAAAATAATAACTTGTTTACCACGATCTAAAGTCTCTGTAATACGCTCAATGAGCTCATCAGAAAAGTGACCTTTCATTTTTTTTCGCTTGTATTTTTCCTTTAAATCTATGGTTTTAATTACAGGGGGTTTAACATCGCCAAAACGCTTATTAAGTTCTACATATTTATACTTACCCGTTTTTACATTGTAAAAACTCTCTAAACTTGGCGTTGCCGAACCCATTAAAACTTTTGCTTGGTGGATCTGTCCTAAAACTACAGCAGTATCACGTGCGTGATAACGCGGTGAAGGATCAAATTGTTTAAAGCTATTTTCGTGAGATTCGTCTACAATGATCAGTTTTAAGTCTTGAAATGGCAGAAAAATAGCAGACCGTGTCCCAACTATAATTTGACCTGAAACAGGACTTAAAACTTCTTTATAAATTTCTACACGTTCGTTAGCTGAATATTTACTGTGATAGACTAAAACCCGGTTGGCAAATTGGTTCTTAATACGCTGGATGAGTTGGGTCGTTAAAGCTATTTCAGGCAACAAATACAAGATTTGTTGTTGTTTCGCTAAAAGTTCTTCTATCAGTTTGAGATAAATTTCTGTTTTTCCAGAAGAAGTTACACCTTTAAACAAAACGACTTCATTGGTTTTAAAATGTGACTTTATTTCTTGATAGGCTTTGTCTTGTGCAGATGATAATAAAAGCTTGTTAGCTTCTGGTTTCTGGTCATTTTTAATGCGATCTTCTTGAACCCTGTATTCTTCTAAAACAGCTTTATCAACCAAGGCTTTTAAAACTGAATCACTGGCATCAATTTGCGATTTAAAGTCTTTTTTAGAAAGAGGTTTATTAGATTTAGCTTGTAATTTAAAATAGTGAAGAACCACTTCTTTTTGTTTTTCTGCACGACCTAAATCGTCTAATAATTGTTTTAAGTTTTCTGAAGACTTGTAGTGTTCAGCTATTCTGATATAAGATTTAAGTTTTGGCTTGTATTGGCGTTTAATCTGCCTATCTATGTGAATTAAATTTTGATTGATCAATTCATTTACAACCTTCAATCCTGAGGTTTTTCCCAAAATTTTTTGAGCATCACTCATTTTGATTTGCGTCTGTTTATCAATGGCTTCAAGAAGAAGAAATTCATCATCAGACAAATCTTTTTCAGCATAATCAACGTCTTCATTACGTTGAATTAAAGTTTCACTCTGAATCAGCAAAGCGCTTGGTAAGCAAGCTTTGAGAATTAAACCAAAAGAGGATAAATAATAATTTTTAACCCATTTGAACAGTTTCAGTTGGTTAATCGTGATGATAGGAAAATAGTCTAAGATTTCCTTTACAGGTTTTGCTTCATAATGCAAGGGTTGATTGCTGTGAATATTAACAACAACAGCTGTATACAGTTTATTTTTACCTAAAGGAACCGCTACTCTCGAACCAATTTGACACTGTTGGTGTATTTCTTCAGATAGACTGTAGGTTAATAGATTTTGGATATTTAAAGGTAAAATTACATCAGCATAATAGTTCATATTAGTCATTCAAAAATTGAGATATTATTTTAAAATCAATTTTTTGACAGCAGTTTTATTTGCTGATTTTATACTTACAAAATAAATACCTGAACTTAAATCGCTTAAATTAAAATTGAACTGGTTTGAAGAACTTTTAATATCAAAAGTCTTTAAAATTTTACCATTAAGATCAATCACATTAACTTTAAATTCTTGATCGATATTTTGATTAAAACTCAGTTCTACTCGTCCTGTGGTTGGATTGGGGTAAACTTTAAAATCTGATAATAAAACATCCTTTACAGATAGAGTTTGTTCATAACATATTTCTACTCCAAAACTATCTATGCTTCCACCATCACCTGGAAACATATCTTGAACTGTTAAAACCCAATCTCCATTTGGGTCTTCTCCAACAAAAGATGATAATTTATCTTCAGCTTTAACCACACCAAATAAGGCCGGAGGAATTAAGTCACTACAACTCTGAGAAGTGCCTTTATCATCAAAAGTAACATCTACATTATCTAAATCATCACAAGGCTGATCAAGCAAAGTAATAGTTGTACCCGCAGGACTTGTTAATATCACCACTAAATCGGCCAGCCAGGTGTGTGTAAGTTCAAAATTTACATTAATATCTTCTATGGAATTACCTTGAGGTATTCCTGAAATATTTAACGTTGATTGTGTTGTATTAGGGCCTGTACTTATTATGTTTACTGGTGTGTCAGAAGAAAAGGCTAAAGGTATACATTCTAGAACTTTAGTGCTAAAATCACTATTGGTAAATAATCCAGTTACACAATTACTTAAAGGCCTTACTCTCCAATAATATTGTTGATCAGAATCTAATTCTGGTATATTTACTTGAGTATTTTCAGTTATCAAACTAAATAACAACGTATCAAAGTTTGATGAAGTTGAAAGTTGAACCTCATAAGAAGTTGCTTCAGCAATAGCATTCCAATTTAAAACTGGTGACAAACCTGTCAAATCAGTAGTATTCGGTCCGTTAAGAACTAAAGAAGGTAAAGCAGATGCAGACTCTATGTTAAGGTTTAAATCAAAGTTAAAACTCTCTCCAGAAGAAGTAGCTAATACTGTAAATGGATAATCACCTACTGGAACTGATGATAAATTACCTATACTTAAAGTGGTATCACCTTGATTACTAACTGTAGATGGCGAAAATGAGGAAGTTAGACTTGGTGGCAAGCCATTAACACTAAGACTTATATTCCCATTAAAAGAGCTTATAGAATTAACTTCTAAGTCAAAAAAAGCTGTTTCATCAGCACAAAACGAACGGTCAGGGATATCGGTTTGTACAGCAAAACTCGATTCAGCAATACCACTTATAATTAAAGAGTAATCTTGAGATAAATTTTGTAAAACACCTTTGTGAGAAATTTCAATAGTATATTGTCCAACTGCATTTCCTATTTCAATCTTTTCAACATTATCCACAATATTATCTCCACTAGTTGCTGCTGAGTTAGGTGAGGCTACATCAAGAGTCCAGGGCAAAAATTCAGTAAATCCATCTGGAGCTGTAATTTTTATATCTAAGTCGTTGACTAATTTTGGCGTAGAATCATCAACTATCGAAACATCTTGAGGAGTTCCAGCTGGATCAGTCCAAGCAATTGTTGCAACTAAAGGTGTATTAGAATCAACAGCATTAACAGTAATGGAGTACGTTTCATTTTGATTAATCGTGTTTTCTTCTATGATACTCGTAAAATTTTTATTAGAAATTATACTAGCCGCTTCAGCGGTATCCATTAAGCCCCAACCAAATTTGTAATCTGGACCAGGAGCATTACCTGCTTCTCTTGCCGTATGAATAACCAAGCCCCTCATTGATGCAGCAGTCAGAAACTCATTATACATATTATTGTGATGTTGGTGCAATAAACCAATACTTCCACTAACACTTGGTGCTGACATTGATGTACCAGAAAAATTTGCGTAACCACTATCAGAATTTGCTACACTTGATAATGTGTTGGTTCCTTTTGCAGAAATATCTGGTTTTATTCTACCATCGTCTGTAGGACCCCAACTACTAGAACTTGACATCACTACACTAGATTCATCTACGTAATTATTAACTTCTAATACATTAGCTACTGTAAGTATATTTTTAGATAAATTTTGACCAGATATTAAGTCAAAACCATTTTTTGAAGCATTAAAAGGACCACCCTGTGATGGTGGAACATTTCTACTATTGCCTGCTGAAATAACAGGTAAATAATGTGGTGCATTAAATACCAATTGATCTAAATTAGCTGCAAAACCGAGGTAAGCTCCAAAAAATGCATCGGGAATAGCTGCAGGGCTTAATCCATAAGAATGATTAGAAACAAGCATTCCATTTGAAGCTTCATTGGTCATTTCTGATAAATCATTTCCAAAATCATAAGCTGAGAGGTCGGCTCCAAAAGCCATACCTTTGGCGTTGGGATTTACACCAGATGCAATCATAGTTCCTGCAACATGGGTTGCATGACTACTCAAACCATTAGGGTTATCCAACTGAGTCACTCTATTGAATAATTCTTGATGAGAAGACCTCACTATTCCACCATCCCATATTCCTAATGTTATGCCTTGACCATTTAATGACAACCCTAAGGCAGCATTAGGATATAATAAATTTGTATTTATAGTTTCAGCAGCTCCAGAGTTAAATGTTGTTATATATATAAGCGTACCATCATCCATAACTCTTTCTAAAACTGATATACCACCATTTTCTTGTTGCTTAACAACTTCAATGTTATTGGCTGATGCATATAGAAGCGCTTCTCTTTTTTCTTTTTTATAAGCTTTTGAAAATTCTTCAGATAACTCATCTAAAAACTCAAGATTATAGCTTGAAACTATTTTACTTCTTTCCTCTTTAGTTTGAGAAAATGATTGAAAGGTGAAAGTAAAAATTAATATGAAAACTAGTTGATTCTTAAAACTCATAAAGATATATTTGATAAATATGATATAATTTTAAGCAATTTAGCAATATTTAAAATATATTTGTTTTTTAAAAAAGTTAAAATATGAATTTTATTGTATCTAGCTCTTATATGTCGCAAAAACTCCAGGTTTTAGGCGGGATAATAAACAATTCAAATACTTTAGCCATTCTTGACAATTTTTTGTTTGAGCTTGACCATAATACCTTGAGAGTATCTGCCTCAGACTTAGAGTCAACCATTTCTGTCAATCTTAATGTAGAATCTGAGTCTAAAATTAATTTTGCCATACCCGCAAAAATTTTATTAGATACTTTAAAAACATTTCCTGAACAGCCTTTAGCCTTTAAAATTAAAGATAATAATACTGTAGAGATTAGCTATCAGGGTGGAAAGTCTGAGTTGGCTTACGTCAATCCTGAAGATTTCCCAAACACTGTAGAAGTTGAAGATGCTAGTACTTCTAAAATAATTGCAGATACCTTAGCAACAGCAATTACAAATACAATTTTTGCTACTGGAAATGATAGTTTGAGACCTGTTATGAATGGTGTGTTTTTTCAATTTTTAGAAAATGACACAAGGTTTGTAGGAACAGACGCCCATAAATTGGTAAAATACACTAGAGACGATATTCAAAGTGACAAGCAAGCTGAGTTTATCATGCCTAAAAAACCGCTTAATCTTCTTAAAAGCATTTTAAGTGGAAGCGAAGAGGATGTCAATATTGAATTCAATGAAACTAATGCTAAATTTTCTTTTGAAGATTTTGAACTTAACTGTCGATTGATTGATGGTAAATATCCAAATTACGAAGCGGTTATTCCTTCTGAAAATCCGAATAAACTCATTATAGACCGTAATCAATTTTTAAATACGGTAAAGCGTATTTCTATTTTCGCTAATAAAACTACACATCAGATTAAACTCAAATTGAATGGTGCTGAACTCAAAATATCAGCTCAAGATGTAGATTATTCTAACTCTGGAGAAGAACGCCTTGATTGCCAATACAACGGTGATGATATGGAAATTGGTTTTAACTCTCGTTTCTTAATTGAAATGTTGAGCAATTTAACTTCTAAAGAAGTACAATTAGCCATGAGTATGCCAAACAGGGCTGGTATTCTTACGCCAGTTGATGGCCTTGAAGATGGTGAACAAGTTACTATGTTGGTCATGCCTGTAATGCTGGGTAATTAACCTAAAAACACTTTTAACTTCGTTAATTTTTATTGAATTCAATAGCTTTCTAACAGGCGCCTTGAATTGCTTAGATTATCTTTGCAAGTATGTTTAGAAAATTTGCTAAAATTTCTCTTATCGTTATCTACCTTGTTATTATAGCTGGTGCTATAGTTAGAATGACAGGAAGCGGTATGGGTTGTCCGGACTGGCCAAAATGCTTTGGCTATCTCATCCCTCCTACTGAACGTGAACAACTTGAATGGAAACCGCAACATGACTATTTTAAAGGACAAGTCATTATCGTCAACGAAAGTTTAAAAGTAGCTAAAAACAAGTTTTCTTCAGACCGTAATTTTAATCAAAATAATTGGAATAATTACGATAAACACGACTATGCTGAATTTAATGTTTGGCATACTTGGATTGAATATATTAATAGGCTTTTTGGCGCTTTATCTGGTGTTTTTGTATTACTGATGTTTATCAGCTCCATTTGGCATAGAAAATCTAAACCAAAACTAATTATATGGTCTTTTATTACTTTAGTTTTGTTGTTGTTTCAAGCTTGGCTTGGTGCCACTGTAGTGTATTCTAACTTGCTTCCTGCAAGAATTACAATCCACATGATAGTTGCATTAGTTATTGTTGCTTTATTGTTGTACATTATTCATATTTCTAAACCCAAAACTGACCAGATTGAAACCACTTCTACTTTTAAGTATCTTGTCATTTTTAGTTTATTTTTATCGCTTATTCAAATTGGTTTAGGCACACAAGTCCGTCAATTTGTTGATGAAGCAGTTAGAGCTGTAGGTTACAATGAAAAGCAATTGTGGTTAGACAATCCTGATATAAAATTCTACATTCATCGTACATTTTCAGTTTTAGTGCTATTGATCAATGTGTTGATTTGGTTTATGAACAAAAAATATCGCTACAATCTCGACCAACTAACAAATGGATTATTACTTGCTATTGGCGCTGAAATTTTAACAGGCATATTGATGTACTATTTTGACTTTCCTTTCCTCACGCAGCCTTTACATTTAATTATTGCTGCTTTGATGTTTAGTTTACAATTTTATATCTTCGTTAAAATACGAAAAAACTCAAAACAAATTAATATAGTATGATTTATAAATTTAGAGTTACACTTGATGTATTAGATGATGTATTTAGAGATATTGCGATTCGTAAAACCGACACATTTGAAGATTTGCATTTTGCCATAATTCAAGCTTTTGGTTTTGAAGGTCAAGAAATTGCATCGTTTTATAAAGCTGATAATGAATGGAATCAAGGTGAAGAAATTGCTTTAGAAGATATGAGTGATGGTCAAGCTGGTCTTAAAATGATGAACGAAACCTATTTAGAAGATATTTTATCAGAAAAGCAAACCAAACTGATTTACGTTTATGATTTTTTAAATATGTGGATGTTTTATGTGGAATTAGCAGACATTACCGAACCCGAATCAAGTCGAAATTATCCTGATTTACTCTTCGCTCAAGGCCAACTCCCTGAAAATCCACCTGAAAAAAAGTTTGAAGCTGACTTATTTGATCAATTTAGCGATGAATTTAGTGATGAACTTGAAAATGACGGTTTAGATATAGACAGTTTTGAAGATTTAGATTTTGATGAACGTTGGAATTAATTAGCTACCTCACTAATAAATTTTATTCTATATAGTCTCATTTCGTCTTCTTCATAATCGCCATCAAATTCTTCAATAGCTTCTTCAATACTATCAGTTTCAGCTTCAAGGAAATACTCGTGAATTTCTTCTTGCTGATCTTCGTCAAGCATATCGTCAATCCAATAAGAAATATTAAGTTTAGTTCCGCTATAGACTATGGCTTCCATTTCTTTAATCAGTTCATTCATTTCCAGACCTTTTGAGCTTGCAATATCAACTAAAGGTAGTTTTCGATCTACATTCTGGATAATATAAAGTTTATTGGCACTATTTGCACCAGTAGATTTCACAACCAAATCATCTGGCCTAATAATGTCATTATCTTCAACATATCTTTGAATTAAGTCTATAAATTTCTTTCCGAATTTTTTGGCTTTGCTTTCGCCTACACCGTGTATATAGCTCAACTCTTCAGTATTAATAGGATACTTAAGAGCCATATCTTCTAAGGATGGATCTTGAAAAATGACAAATGGTGGTACTTCTTTTTGTTTGGCCACTTTTTTACGCAAATCTTTCAGCATTTTGAGTAGCTTAGGATCGCTTCCTCCACTAGTATTAACGTTAGGAGTTGGTTTTTGATCAGAATAGTCGTGATCTTCGGCCATCATAAAAGATTCAGGTTTTGCTAAGAACTTCTCTCCTTTCTCTGTTAATTTAACAACACCATAGGTTTCAATTTCTTTATGCAAATAGCCGTTAACAAGCACTTGTCTAACTAAGGCTTTCCAGAATTCTTTTGATTTATCTTTGCCTTGTCCAAAAATTTCAGCTTCATCGGTTTTATGAGATTTAATTAAAGCATTAGAAACGCCTATTAAGATATTAACTAACTCTTTCATTTTATAAAGCTCACCTGTTTCTTTAACAGTTTTGATCAGCAAAGCAGCTTCATCTTTGGCTTCTACTGTTTTCTTTGGGTATCTCACATTATCATCCATATCACCACCATCACCAGTTTTATTATCAAACTCTTCACCAAAATAATGTAAAATAAACTTTCGCCTAGATATAGGTGATTCTGCAAAAGCAACAACATCCTGAAGAAGTGCATAGCCAATTTCCTGCTCAGCAAGAGGCTTATTGCTCATAAATTTTTCAAGCTTTTCAATATCTTTATAGCTGTAGTAAGCTAAACAATGGCCTTCTCCGCCATCACGACCTGCACGACCTGTTTCTTGATAATAACTTTCAATACTTTTTGGAATGTCATTGTGAATAACAAAACGTACATCTGGTTTATCTATACCCATACCAAAAGCAATTGTTGCAACAACAACATCGATATCTTCCATCAAAAACATATCCTGATGTCTAGAACGCGTTTTGGCGTCAAGTCCAGCGTGATATGGCACAGCTTTTACACCATTAACTTGTAAAGTTTGAGCGAGTTGACTTACGCGTTTTCGACTTAAACAGTAAATGATTCCGCTTTTACCCTCATTTTGCTTGACAAATTTGATAATATCACTATCTACATTAGCTGTTTTATGCCTTATTTCATAATAAAGATTAGGTCTATTAAATGACGCTTTAAAGACATTAGCATCTGGCATCCTTAAATTTTTAAGAATATCTTCTTGAACTTTTGGTGTTGCCGTAGCTGTTAAGCCTATTATGGTAATATCATCACCAATACGATTTAATATTTTTTTGATATTTCTGTATTCTGGTCTAAAATCGTGACCCCATTCAGAAATACAATGCGCTTCATCAATGGCTAAGAAAGAAATTTTTTGAGTTTTTAAAAAGTCTACATACTCCTCTTTAGTTAAAGACTCTGGTGCGACGTAGAGTAATTTTGTGTGTCCGTCTGATATATCTTGCTTGACTTGACGGATTTGAGTTTTATTTAAAGATGAATTTAATACGTGAGCGACGCTTTCGTTGTCAGATAGATTTCTCAAGGTATCGACCTGATTTTTCATCAACGCAATTAATGGAGAAATAACTATAGCAGTACCTTCTGAAATTAGTGCAGGAAGCTGATAGCATAAAGATTTGCCACCACCTGTAGGCATAATAACAAATGTATTTTGATTGCTAAGTATACTTTTTATGACATCTTCTTGAAGACCTTTAAATTCTGAAAACCCGAATATTTTTTTTAATTGTTGGTGTAATACTTTTGACTCCAATTTATTTTTGTTTTACTTACATTTGCAAACCTAAATATACGCAATATTTTAAAGTCTGCAAGTCAATTATAAAATTATGGATTTTTCTCAAATAAAAAATTTCGCAAAAGATAGCATAAAAATGCAGGCACAAGCTATTGATGATTTGAACCAATATATAAATGAAGATTTTGAAGAAGTCATCAAACTTATTGTAAAATCTAAAGGGCGTGTCGTCATTACTGGTATTGGTAAAAGTGCCATTATTGCACAAAAAATTGTTGCTACTATGAATTCTACAGGCACACCTGCTGTTTTTATGCATGCTGCTGATGCCATACACGGTGACTTAGGGACCATCTTGAAGGATGATATCGTTATTTGTATTTCTAAAAGTGGAAACACGCCAGAAATCAAAGTCCTTGTTCCTTTAATTAAAAATTTTAAAAATAAACTCATTGGGTTAACAGGTAATGCGAGTTCTTATTTAGCTCAACATTCTGATTTTAATCTCCTTACACCAGTTAAACAAGAAGCTTGCCCTAATAATTTAGCGCCAACAACAAGTACCACAGCTCAGCTAGTTATGGGTGATGCTTTAGCGGTAACTTTGCTAAAAATTAAAGGTTTTTCAAAAAAAGATTTTGCCAAATATCATCCTGGTGGTGCTTTAGGCAAAGCTTTATACTTAAGAGTGAGTGATATAACAAATGATAATTTGAAACCTCAGGTTCAACCAGAAACACTCATGAAAGATGTAATTATTGAAATTTCTAAAAATATGCTTGGGGTTACACCAGTTTTAGATAAAGAAAAAATCATAGGAATTATCACGGATGGTGATTTAAGACGAATGCTTACAAAATATGATGATTTACGACAAATTACCGCTAAAGATATAATGAGTCAAAACCCTAAAACTATTGATAATGATGCTATGGCTGTTGATGCACTTGAAGTTTTAGAAAACAATAACATTACTCAGCTTATTGCTGAACAAAATGGAAAATATAAAGGCATTGTTCATTTACATAACTTAATTAAAGAAGGCATAATTTAATGGCAAAAGCAATACATAAAAATAAGATGTCTTTTTTAGATCATCTTGAAGACTTGAGATGGCACATCATTAGAGCATTGCTTGCAATTGTAATCTGCGGTATTGTAGCCTTTATGTTTAAAGGATTTGTTTTTGATGTAGTTCTATTGGGTCCAAAACATTCCACTTTCCCTACTTATGAAATATTATGTAATCTTTCAAAAATATTAGGTCTAGACCAAAGTTTTTGTTTTGACGAATTGCCCTTTAGAATTCAAAGTAGAAAAGTGGCAGCTCAATTTAGTGCACATATGTGGACTTCAATTACTGCTGGTTTTATTGTGGCTTTTCCATATATCATTTATCAAATGTGGTCATTTGTTTCGCCGGCCTTATATACAAAAGAAAAACGCAGTGCTAAATGGTTCATATTTATTACTTCGTTCCTGTTTTTCTTAGGTGTTTTATTTGGCTACTACGTTATATCTCCACTATCTATACGTTTTTTAGGTAGTTATCAAGTAAGTTCAGAAGTTTTTAACGACTTCGATTTAGATAGTTATATTGGGCTTGTCAAAACTTCGGCCTTAGCATCAGGTTTGATGTTTGAACTACCCATTATCATTTATTTTTTAGCTAAATGGGGATTGGTCACCCCAGAATTTTTAAAAACAAATAGAAAGTACGCTTTGGTACTTATATTAATAGTTTCTGCTATCATTACACCACCAGATATAGCCAGTCAATTTATTGTCTCTATACCGGTTGTGATTTTGTATGAAATTAGCATTATCATTACCAAAGTTATTTATAAAAAACAACTCAAAAAAGAAATAAAATGATAGATAAAGTTGACGAGTTTGAAGCCTATCGGGCAAAGATGAATGATAAACTCATCCAAGAAAACAATAAAGTCATCAAACGAATTTTTAATTTAGATACAAATTCTTTTGCTGAAGGTAGCTTAGATAAAAAAACCAAAGAATTATTGGGTTTAGTGGCTTCATTGGTTTTGAGATGTGATGATTGTGTAAAATATCATTTAGAGTCATCTTATAAATCAGGTTGGAGTCGAAGTCAAGTCATGGAAGCTTTAAGTATTGGGACTTTAGTTGGCGGTACAATTGTCATTCCTCATTTAAGACGAGCACACGAGTTTTGGGAAGCCATTGAAGAAAAATATGAAAATTAATATAATATGAAAGTATTACTTAAACCATTTCTTAGATTAGTCTTTTATTCAGGGCTTTTCTTTTTATGCACTATACCTATAGAGGCTGATTTTTTAATCGGTCAAGCCAACGAATCGAACGCTATTGAATTTGCACAACAAAGTATTTTATTGGTCACTATTTTAATTGGCTTTATGTCTTTAGCGTATTCATCACAATATAAAGTCTTTATGTCTGTTCTAAGCTTGTTTATAGCCATGCATTTAGTACGTGAATTTGATGCTTGGTTTGATACACAGTTTCCGAGTTTAGGATGGTTTCCTTTTGTTGTTTTACTTGCCATAATTATGTTAACTATTTTAATTAAAAAATTCAAATCATTTCTCAGTCAAATTAAGTCTCTCAACAACACATTGGGATTTGGAATATTATTAATTTCTCTAGCTAATCTTCACGTTTTCACCCGTATATATGGAAAACCCTCTAATTGGCGCAACATTATGAGCGATAAATACCTTTACAGTGTAGAAAGAGCCTCTGAAGAAAGTGTTGAATTGGTAGCTTATATGATGATTCTTATTGCTGTTGTTGAATTATTTATATTTGTAAAGCAAGATAAAATTATTAATTGATGTCAGAGCCTAAAAAAGTAAAACTTCGCGCAGAAAAACTTGTAAAATCTTACAGTGGTAAACGGGTAGTTAAAGAAGTTTCACTCGAAGTTAATCAAGGTGAAATTGTAGGTCTTCTGGGGCCAAATGGTGCTGGGAAAACGACCACATTTTATATGATTGTTGGCATTATCAAACCCAATAAAGGTCAAATATTTCTTGAAGGTCAAAATATTACTAAATATCCGATGTATAAAAGAGCTCAAAATGGAATTGGATATTTAGCTCAGGAAGCATCAGTATTTAGAAAATTAAGTGTAGAAGACAACATTAAAAGTGTATTAGAATTAACCAAACTTAATAAAAAAGAACGCACTGAAAAAACAGAAAAACTTTTAGAAGAGTTTGGCTTAACCCATATCAGAAAAAACCGTGGAGACTTGCTTTCAGGCGGAGAACGTCGGCGAACTGAAATTGCTCGTGCATTAGCAACAGATCCAAAATTTATTTTACTCGATGAACCTTTTGCAGGTGTTGACCCTGTAGCCGTTGAAGATATTCAAAAGATAGTTGCCCAACTCAAACACCGCAATATTGGGATTTTAATTACTGACCACAACGTTCAGGAAACCCTTGCCATTACTGATAGAACTTACTTAATGTTTCAAGGCGGTATTTTAAAACACGGTCAACCCGAAGAATTAGCAGAAGATGAAATGGTGAGAAAAGTCTATCTCGGTCAGAACTTTGAACTGAGAAAGAAAAAACTATTTGATTAAGTTTTATGTTTCTTTTTCTCCGCTGCTGGAAATAAAATATTATTTAAAATTAATCTATAACCAGGAGAATTTGGATGCAATTCCAATTCTGTTTTAGGATCTCCAACCCGATGTTGATAATCTTCAGGATCGTGGCCACCGTAAAACGTAAAGAAACCTTTGCCTTTTATACCGTGAATATACTTGGCTTCTTCATTGAGTCGGGTTTCGCCCAAGATTAACACATTTGATTTAACTTGTGAAGCATCAAAAGCGGTAGTTTGCCCCATAAAGCCTTTTACAATAGCCGTATGATTTTGATTTAGCATGGTTGGAATAGGATCCCATTTGGCTGAAAAATCCATCAAAGTGAAATAGTCTTGCTCTTTTGGCACACGTCGTTTTCTTGTCATATCAATACTAGAAAACTCATAAACCATGGGGCTTTTTTCTAAAATATAATCTTTAAAGGCAAATGTTTTTTGATAGTCAATCTTATTTTGATAGCCTGGTTCACTGGGGTCGCCATCAAACATAGACTCACAAATATCAACACCTTCAGCTGATAAGGCTATATCAAAACTATCAGTAGCACTGCACATCGCAAACATAAAACCGCCGCCTATAACATAGTCTCTTATCTTTTTAGCTACAGCTAATTTTTCTTGAGAAACTTTGTTATAGCCCAAAGATTTAGCTAATTCTTCGGCTTCTTTCTTTTCCTGAATATACCAAGGTGCAGCACGGTAGGCGCGGTAAAATTTACCGTATTGACCTGTAAAATCTTCGTGATGTAAATGTAGCCAATCGTAAAGCAGAAGCTCGTCGTCTAAAACTGACTTGTCATAAACTGTTTCGTAAGGTATTTCAGCATAGGTCAAAACTAAAGTGACGGCATCATCCCAGGGTTTTTTGCCACTTGGCGTATAAACTGCAATTTTAGGTGCTTTTTCTAACAACACTGATTCTTGGTTTTGACTTGGACTATCAATGTCTGATAATATTTTAGTGGCTTCAGCATTACTAATCACTTCGTAAGTTACACCACGTATGGTACATTCTTGTCGAAGTCGTTCTGAGTCGGGAATTAAAAAAGAGCCACCTCTGTAATTCAGTAGCCATTGTGCTTTTTGTCCATTGCTTAACACCCAATAGGTAATACCATACGCTTTAAGATGGTCATTTTGAGAATCTACATCCATTGGAATCAGCACAAATGAAGCTTTCATACTTAAGCTGACTAAAGTGAATATTAGAATTAAACCTATTTTTTTTATGAACATAAATAAAAAATTTTAAAAACAAATTTAATGGAATTAAAGATGTAAAGTCTTAATACTCTAATAAAATCGCATAAGAAGACTAAAATGAGAATTAGTAAGGCATATCCTCATCAGAGTTATTCATATCATCAAACTGAGAAGGCTTGGGTAAACCACCATCATTAATTTTAGAATTGACTTCCGTAATGGTTTCCATGTTGATGTTTTCAAAACGACCGAATTGTCCTATAAACTTAAGTTTGATGTTATCTAACCCACCATTTCGGTGCTTAGCCACTATAAATTCAGCTTCATTTTTAGTAGGCGAAGCGGCTTCATCATCCCATTCTTCTATACCGTAATATTCTGGTCTGTAGATAAAGGAAACAATATCAGCATCTTGTTCAATTGCTCCAGATTCTCTCAAATCGCTAAGCAATGGTCTTTTAGTGCCACCACGAGTTTCAACAGCACGAGATAATTGAGAAAGGGCGATAACCGGTACGTTGAGTTCTTTGGCTAAAGCTTTTAAGTTTCTTGAAATACTTGAAATTTCTTGTTCTCTGTTTCCAGACTTATTGTTCGACCCGCTGGTCATTAACTGTAAATAGTCAACAACAATCAGCTTTATGCCGTGTTGAGAAGATAATCGCCTCGCTTTAGCTCGCAAGTCAAATATGGAAAGTGAAGGTGTATCGTCAATAAATAGCGGCGCTTTTTCTAAAGCTTTGACTTTGACGTTGAGTTGCTCCCATTCGTATTGTTCTAACTTTCCGGTTCTTAATTTTTCAGAAGAAAGTTGAGTTTCTGAAGAAATTAATCTTGTAATCAACTGTACTGCAGACATTTCAAGAGAGAAAAAAGCCACAGGCACATTTTGCTCAACAGTGATATTTCTCGCCATAGAAAGTGTCAGTGCCGTTTTACCCATACCAGGACGAGCCGCAACTATAATTAAATCACTGGGTTGCCAACCAGAAGTTAACTCATCTAATTCATCAAAACCAGATGGAATTCCGCTTAAACCTTTTTGATTAGCAATTTCTTCTATTCTTTTTTTAGCTTGAATGACCAAACTCTGTGCGGTTTCAGAAGATTTGTTGATATTGCCTTGTGTAACTTCGTAGAGTTTAGATTCTGCATTGTCTAATAAATCAAATACATCTGTAGATTCGTCGTAAGCTTCTTCTATGATTTCACTTGAAATCTGAATCAAACTCCGCTGAATAAATTTCTGAAGAACAATACGAGAATGGTACTCAATATGAGCTGAAGAAGAGACTTTTTGGGTGAGCTGAATGAGATAAAAATCACCGCCAATAGATTCTAACTTTTTTTCTTTCTTTAAATGACTGGAAACCGTTAATAAGTCTATAGGTTGACCTTCTTCAAACAAAGTTTTGATGGCTGAAAAAATATGCTGATGGCTTTCTTTATAAAAAGCTTCAGGTTTTAAAATATCAATAACTTCATCTACTCCTTTTTTATCAATCAGCATTGCACCTAACACAACTTCTTCTAAATCAACAGCTTGTGGTGGTATTTTGCCTTTTTGCAGACTGATAACATTACCTTTCTTTGTATTATTATTGCTGAATGATTTTTGGTTTTCCATACGGCGAATGTAAACAAATTGTTAAGACTAATCCAGATTTAAATGGATTTCGTCATCAACACTTCATCAACAATTTGCTGTTGATAAGTCATAAAAAAATGTTGATAACCTAATCTCTGTGAGAGAAAAAAATTATAAATAATTGGCTGTGAAGAATTAAGATTTAGCGTTCTTTAAATTCACCCATTCCAACGTATTTTTCAATGCGTTTTTCTACCAATTCTTCTGGTGATAAGTTTTTAAGTTCTTCAAAAGTCTCAAAAATAGTTTTACTGACAATTTTGTAGGTTTTCTCCTTATCGCTATGTGCGCCGCCGATGGGTTCTTTAACTATTTTATCAATAAGCTTTAAAGATTTCATATCATCTGCAGTCAATTTTAAGGCTTCTGCAGCGGTTTCTTTATGTTCCCAGCTTCGCCATAAAATAGATGAACAAGATTCAGGTGAAATAACAGAATACCAAGTATTTTCAAGCATCAATACGCGATCACCAACACCAATACCTAAAGCACCACCACTGGCACCTTCTCCAATTATAACCACAATTATTGGAACTTCCAGTTGGGTCATTTCAAAAATATTTCTGGCTATGGCTTCGCCTTGACCACGCTCTTCAGCTTCAAGGCCAGGAAATGCACCAGGCGTATCGACAAAACACACTACAGGAATATTGAACTTTTCTGCTTTTTTCATTAACCTCAAAGCTTTTCTATAGCCTTCAGGATTGGCCATTCCAAAGTTTCTATATTGTCTTGTTTTAGTATTAAAGCCTTTTTGCTGACCGATGAACATAAAACTTTGGTCTTTAATTTTGCCTAAACCGCCAATCATGGCTTTGTCATCTCCAAAATTTCGATCGCCGTGCAATTCTAAAAATGATTCTTTACAAATGTTATTGATATAATCTAAAGTATAAGGGCGGTTAGGATGCCTTGAGAGTTGTACTCTTTGCCAAGCATTGAGATTTTTATAAATATCTTTTTTAGCTTGGTTGAGTTTTTTTTCTATCTGTTTACAAGTGTCAGAAACATCTACATCGCTTTCTACTCCTATATCACAAGCTTGTTCGTATTTTTCTTGAAGTTCTTTTATCGGTAATTCAAAATCTAAATATTCCATTTAAAAAAATTTTTAAAGTTTTATGACTTTAGTTTGTGCCCCCATTTTATTGGAAACATTCAGCGGTATAACTGAGGTTTTAGTTTTTATAAAATCGTTTTCACTATCGTAGCTTCTCAAGATATCATAGGGTGGTTTAACATCCCTTAATAAGGTACCGTTTCTTCTAAATAGCTCGTCGTCTTTATTTTTTTGAAGTTGTTTGGCAATTAAATCAGTCAAGTTTTGAAGTAAATTAATTGCTGTTGAATAGGTTGGTGCGGCTTTTAATAAGGCTTTAGCTCCAAGGTTAATGGCTTCTGATTTTAAGATGTCTTCCATAAGTTGACCAAAATCTCTAACATCTTTATCGCTTTCCATAAACAAAATAGAATAAGCTAAAAAATGTCCAGGGTTTTTAGGACCGTAAATCAAATGACCTTGTCCGTCAAAACTTACTGTTTCGTCTTTTCTAACATTTGGAAAAGATAAAATATTAAAATCAATTGTGGTTTCATAAGCGCCATGTTCATCTATAGCCATTGAAACAATATAGGGCTCACTGAATCGGTCTAAAAAAAATTCAGACTTGCGCTTGAGTGTAAATGACTTTACAACAACTGCTATTTTATCTTGTTTTGGATTAAATTCCATACCAAATTTTAAACAAATATAAAGACAAGTTTTAAATTAAAAGCGTCAAAAACTTAAAAACTAACGTTTTGCTTTTTGGAGTAAAAAGATAGCCAAAATACCAAAAATAACATTAGATGCCCAAACTGCTATTATGGGAGAAAAGTTTGATTTTTCAGCAAAAACACCAAAAACTTTATCTAAAAAAACATAGCCAAAAGCAATAACTATTCCTATGGCTAAGTTAACTCCCATGCCGCCACGCTTTTTAAACGATGATACCGCTACCGCAATAATTGTAAGAATAAATGTAGATACAGGTACGCTCCAACGCTTGTACAAATCAATCATATATAGATTAATATATGGTGAACCGCGGCGTTTTTCTTCTTCAATAAAATCTAATAACTCAAAGTAATTTTTTGTTTCTGCAGCATAAATCGTAGGTGTAAGCTCATCAAGTTCAAATGGCAAAATGGTATCAAAAGAAGCCTCTTTAGTAATAATATCTTCTCGTTCAGTTATCGTTCGTTTGATATAAGGTTTTAATGTATAATTTAAAGAATCTTGATTGAATTTAATTTGATTGGCTGTAATTTTATATGTCATGCGTTCACCTTCAAAATGCTCTAAAGTAAAATTGTAGGCCGTTTGATTTTTAGGGCTGTAACTTGAAGCATAAATATATTCGTTGTCATTAATTTGGCGGTAGATATCTTTAGTGTCTCGTACAGATTTATTGTTTTTTAAATATTTATAATAAAATGTATTATAATCTTCACTAGAGTTAGGGTAAATGTACATACTAAAACTTAAAGCAATTAAAAATACTATAGTAGCACCAAAGAAATAAGGCCTCAAAAAACGCATAAAAGAAACCCCTGAACTTAAAAAAGCAATAATTTCAGAGTTGTTTGCCAACTTTGAAGTAAACCAAATCACAGACAGAAACAAAAGTATAGGAAATAATAAATTAGCAAAGTGAATCACAAAATTGACATAGAAATATAATATCTCATCCAGTGGAACTTTATTTTCTGTGAGATTATCTACTTTTTCTGAAAGATTTATGATAATTCCTATAGGCACAAACATGATAAGCATGATAAGAAAGCTTATCAAATAGCGTTTGAGGATGTACCAATCTAAAATTTTCACTATAGTCTATTTTGCATTTGCTGAACCATTTTATTTTTCCATGCCATAAAATCTCCAGCTTTAATATGATCAGCGGCTTGCCTTACTAACTTCAAATAAAAGCCTAAATTATGAATACTGCAAATTTGTTTAGCCAACAACTCATTAACAGTAAATAAATGACGGACGTAGGCTCTACTATAATCGTGATCTACCCAAGTTGTACCGTCTTTATCAAGTGGAGAAAAATCGTCTTTCCACTTTAAATTTTTGATATTAATACTGCCTCCACTGGTAAAAATCATCCCATTTCTGGCATTTCGTGTTGGCATAACACAATCAAACATATCAATACCGAGTGCAATATTTTCAAGCAAATCAATAGGTGTGCCAACACCCATAAGATATCGCGGTTTGTCTTTAGGCAAAATATCCGTTACAATATCGGTCATTTCGTACATTTCTTCATTGGGTTCCCCAACAGATAAACCGCCAATAGCGTTGCCAGGCAAATCTTTGTCAGCTATATATTTTGCAGACTCTTGCCTTAAATCTTTGTAAGTGCTGCCTTGCAAAATAGGAAATAAATGTTGTTGATGTCCGTATAAATCCTCGGTTTCGTTAAATCGTTTTATGCATCTCTCCAGCCATCGATGTGTCATATGCATAGAACGTTTGGCGTATTGGTAATCAGAAGGATAAGGTGGACATTCATCAAAAGCCATCATAATATCAGCACCAATTTTACGTTGGGTATCCATAACATTTTCTGGTGAAAACCAGTGCATTGAGCCGTCGATATGCGATTTAAATTTTACGCCTTCTTCTGTGATTTTTCGACGCTCAGACAAGGAATAGACTTGATAACCACCACTATCTGTCAAAATATTTTTAGGCCAATTCATGAATTGATGTAGACCACCAGCTTTTTCCAGTATATCAGTTTCCGGCCTTAAGTATAAATGATAAGTATTGCCAAGAATAATATCGGCTTTAATATCGTTGAGCAACTCTCTTTGGTGAACCGATTTTACCGTAGCAATAGTCCCTACGGGCATGAATATAGGCGTGGTGATTTTTCCGTTGTCTGTGTTGATAACACCAGTTCGGGCTTTAGAGTTTTCATCCTTAGAATGAATGTCAAATGTCATGAAATAAATTTAAAGGTCACAAATATAGTTATCTCTTTGGCATTTAAAACAAAGTTTATCATTTCATTAAACTCAAAAATTATTTTAATAAGTTCGTTAATAACTGCTTCAAAAAAGGTTTTCGTTGCGATTTTATTCGTTTATTTTTGCTAAAAATTATTTAAAGATGTCAACATCATCAAATCTTCAAGATTTTGTCACGCAAGTAAGACGTGATATACTTAGACAAGTTCATAAAGTTAATTCTGGTCACCCTGGTGGCTCTTTAGGTTGTGCTGAATTTTTTTCGGTATTATTCAAAGAAGTTTTAGAGACCAAAGACGAGTTTAATATGAACGGGGAAGATGAAGATTTGTTTTTTCTATCAAATGGCCATATTTCTCCTGTGTACTATAGTGTTTTAGCTCGTTCTGGATATTTCCCTTTCGAGGAACTCAACACTTTTAGACACATTAATTCACGCCTTCAAGGTCACCCTACAACGCACGAAGGATTGCCAGGCGTAAGAATTGCTTCTGGGTCACTTGGTCAAGGTATGTCTGTTGCCATTGGAGCCGCTTTAACTAAAAAATTAAACAAAGACAAGCATTTAGTGTATTCGCTTCACGGCGATGGCGAATTGCAAGAAGGTCAAAATTGGGAAGCCATTATGTATGCTTCTGGAAAAAAAGTAGATAACCTCATTGCTACGGTTGATTATAACGGTCAACAAATTGATGGGTCGACAGATGATGTTTTGCCTATGGGTGATTTAAAAGCTAAATTTGAAGCCTTTGGGTGGTTGGTTTTAGAAGAAGACAAGGGCAACGATATCGATGCTGTTAGAAATATTTTAAAAGAAGCAAAATCAAAAACTGGACAAGGACAACCGGTTGTCATTTTACTTAAAACCGTGATGGGTAACGGTGTTGATTTTATGATGCATACACACGCTTGGCACGGTAAAGCGCCAAATGATGAGCAATTGGAAATCGGATTAAACCAAAACCCTGAAACTTTAGGAGACTATTAAAAGTTTATTCTAAATCTTTCCCTAAAGGTAAGATATAATTCAGAAAAAGTTAGCAATGTTAAAATTAAATATTAATAATTAAAACTAAAAAGCCCTTCCTTATGAAGGGTTTGGGTAGGCCTATGAAAACATACGAAAATACAGGAAATATAGATACGCGTTCTGGCTTTGGTGCTGGCTTGGAAGAATTGGGAAACAGCAATCCTGATGTTGTAGCCCTTTGTGCAGATTTGACAGGCTCATTAAAAATGGATGCATTTAAGAACCAACATCCCGATCGCTTTTTTCAAATCGGTATTGCCGAAGCCAATATGATGGGGATTGCTGCAGGAATGACTATTGGTGGGAAAATTCCATTTACAGGAACATTTGCTAATTTTTCAACAGGTCGTGTTTATGACCAAATCCGTCAAAGCATTGCCTATTCTGGCAAGAATGTGAAAATATGTGCTTCTCACGCAGGTTTAACCCTTGGAGAAGACGGCGCTACTCATCAAATATTAGAAGATTTGGGTTTGATGAAAATGTTGCCAGGTATGACCGTGATTAACACCTGCGATTTTAACCAAACCAAAGCAGCAACCATAGCTATTGCTGATCATGACGGACCAGTTTATTTGAGATTTGGACGTCCAAAAGTAGCCAATTTTACACCTGAAAATCAATCTTTTGAAATAGGTAAAGCGGTAAAACTACAAGAAGGTAAAGACGTTACTATTGTTGCCACAGGACATTTGGTCTGGGAAGCTTTAGAAGCTGCAAAAACACTTAATGAAAAGGGTATTTCAGCAGAAGTAATTAATATTCATACCATCAAACCTTTAGATGAAGAGGCAATTGTTACTTCAGCCAAAAAAACAGGATGTATGGTTACAGCCGAAGAACACAATTTTCTTGGTGGATTAGGCGAAAGTGTTGCTCGAACTTTAGCTCAGCACCATCCAACACCACAAGAGTTTGTCGCTACACAAGATACTTTTGGCGAAAGTGGTACGCCTGCACAATTGATGGAAAAATACGGTTTGAATTCAGCAGCGATTGTTGAAAAGGCGGAAAAAGTGATTGGGCGTAAATAGTGATTATTTTTTCACCAATTAACTACTTTAATTTACCACAAATCCTCTGGTATTCTATGAAATTGAATTTCCAATAGATTTAAATTAAATTTTCCCAATCTCTTAACACTTGTAGCTTAGCATTACCCTTAATTTTGGAGAATGATGCATTTAAGCCATAACTCTGTTAAAGAACTTCCAAGCCGAAAACGTGCTCAGCTCATCAATTCCATTGGTGGTTTAAAATCTGCAAATCTTATTGGAAGTATTTCAAAAAGCGGGCAGACCAATTTGGCTATTTTTAATTCTGTGATGCACATAGGAAGTCATCCAGCATTGTTGGGATTTATCTTAAGACCAACAACGGTAGAGCGACATACTTATGAAAATATCTTTGAAACTAATGTGTTTACAATCAACCATATTCATCCGAAAATGATAGCTCAAGCGCATCAAACTTCAGCTAAATATGAAAAAAGTATTTCTGAATTTGAGGTTGTGAATTTAGAAAAGGAATTTTTAGACGATTTTAAAGCTCCTTTTGTCAAAACTTCACCAATCAAAATCGCCTGTGAATATCAAAATGAGTATAAAATACAAGAAAATGCTTGCAGGCTGATTATTGGAAAAATAACAGATATCTATTTTGATGAAGGCATTCAAAATTTAGACGGTTTTGTAGATTTAACTAAATCCGAAAGTGTTGGTTGTATTGGCACAGATGCTTACTTTAAAGCAACTATATTAAATCGATTTGAATATGCTGAAGTTGGTAAAGAATTAAATAGTAAGTCGTGATAATTTTAAGATTATGGCTCATCAAAAAGTAAATCTGCCTGAAAAAATATGTGAAGTGTGTGGAAAACCATTCACCTGGCGAAAAAAATGGAAAAATAATTGGAAAGACGTTAAATATTGTAGCGAAAAATGCAGAAGAAACAAGTAAATATCATTTGGTTCAGAAACGATTTAAGAATAAAGGATAATCCAGCTATGGCAGAAGGTTTAAAGTCAGACATTCCGGTTATAGGTTTGTATTGCTTTGAGCCAAGATTATATGATAACTATTTTTACGGTGTTAAAAAAACAGAATCCTTTCGCGCTCAATTTATTATTGAAGCTGTTGAAGATTTAAAATCTAATTTAGAAACTTTAAATATAGGTTTGAAAATTTCCTTAGAAAGCCCTACTGAAGCCTTTAAATCAATTGTTGATGAATTTGAAATCAAATCTGTTTTCTATCAAAAAGAATGGACTTCAGAAGAAGTTAAAGTAGAAAATGAGTTGAAACAAACTTTTACTGAAATTAAATTTAAAAGTTATTTTGGGCAGTTTTTATTCCATCCCGAAGATATTCCTTTTGATGATTATTCTATCATTCCACAGGTGTTTACCAATTTTAGAAAACAATGTCAAAAGAATATTCAGGTCAGAAAATGTATTGAACAACCTGAACCCCAAATTAGAGAAAATTTTGTAAATTTTGATGATTACACACCGAGTTTATCAGATTTAGATTTGTCAGAATTTAAAAAAGACGTCCGCTCAGCATTTCCATTTCAAGGCGGAGAAACGGCTGCATGGCAACGTTTGAATTATTATTTTTGGGAAACCGAAAAGTTGAAATATTATAAAAAAACGCGTAATGGTTTGTTAGGCAAAGACTACAGTTCAAAATTTTCAGGTTGGTTGGCGCATGGTTGTATTTCGCCTAAACAAATTTATTGGCAAGTCAAACAATTTGAAAAGCAAGTCAAAAAGAATCAAGATACGTATTGGTTAATTTTTGAATTGATATGGCGAGATTATTTTAAATATGTGTCTTTAAAATACGGCAATGCTATTTTTAAAATTGGCGGTATACTTCAAAAAGATTACGACTGGCATCGCAACAAAGCAGCTTTTAAAGCATGGTCTGAAGGAAAAACCAAAGACGACTTTGTCAACGCTAACATGATAGAGCTAAAACAAACGGGGTTCATGAGTAACCGCGGGCGGCAAAATGTAGCAAGTTATTGGTCTAAAACCCTCAAACAAGATTGGCGTATTGGTGCTGCTTATTTTGAAGCTTTGCTCATTGACTATGATGTGCACAGCAATTGGGGCAACTGGATGTATAATTCTGGTGTTGGTAATGACCCCAGAGACCGAAAATTTAATACTCAATTACAAGCTAAACGCTACGACAGCTCAGGACAATACCGAAGAACTTGGTTACAAGACAAATTATTTTAAATCAAACGCATAACAAGCCTAAAAACAGGTTAAAACTTTAAGCATTCAAAGATGGTGTCTATAAATTCTTTTAAATTTGAATAAACTTTATATTATGTCTGATAAAAAGCCAGACCAAGTTGTATATAACGAAGAAGACGAAAAGTATGACGCTGGTTTATTACCCTATGCGACTAATGCATCAGCCCCTAAAATCACTTCAGATGATTTAACAGGTTGGAAAAACACTAATATCCATAAAGCCAATCATCAAATTAAAACAGAATACGACAAACTCAAATCGGCCTACGATGATTTGATACAACAATATGAATACAACAAGCTGATTTACAACGCCGAATTTAGTTTTGAACCCATTGTTGGTCAAACCTATCACTTATATCTCAAAGAAAACAACCAAAGTTTTTTGTCTATCATTCATCCTGACGAGTGTGCGTTTAAACACAAAGGCAGTTTTAAACTTAATGATGACAAAATCTGGGAACGCGTTGATAACGATTAATATTTTTCTGGATTTTCAATGATGTCTTCTGCCCTTTTGATATGATATTCTAAGGTGTCTTTATTCATTTTATTTAAAACACTCAACATCATATTCATTCTGGGGTTGTCTTTAAAATATGCCTTCTTTTTGTGTAAAAAATTCCAATATAGATTATTAAATGGACAAGCATCTTCGCCTTCTTTTTTTGAGACTTTGTAATGGCAAGATTTACAGTAATTGCTCATTTTATTGATATAACTTCCACTAGACACATAAGGTTTTGTGGCGACAATTCCGCCATCAGCAAATTGGCTCATACCTCTGGTATTAGTCAACTCAACCCACTGAATGGCATCCATATAAACGCCGAGATACCAAGCATCAACCTCATCGGGATTGGTCATATTCAAAAGAGCAAAATTTCCTGTAATCATTAAGCGCTGAATGTGGTGCGCATAAGCATGGTCAAGACTTTGGTTGATGGCATGACTCATGCAATTCATTTTGGTTTTGCCTGTCCAGTAAAAATCTGGGAGTTTATTGGTGTTTTCTAAGGTATTTAATTTTTCATATTTGGGCATTTCTTTCCAATAAATCCCTCGCATATATTCCCGCCAACCTAAAATTTGTCTTACAAAGCCTTCTATTTCAGAGATATCAATTTCATCTTTTCTGTTGTAATAGGTTTCAATGGCTTTGTTAATGATTTCTTTGGGCGATAGCATTTTGGTGTTCATGGCGAAGGATAAACGCGAATGAAACAGCATTTTTTGCTCGGTATGCATGGCATCTTCGTAATCGCCAAAATGAATCAATAGATGATTGCAGAAATAATTTAGAACTTCTAAACACTCTTCTCGGTTGATTGGCCATTCAAATGATTTGGGTTGTATTCGACCAATAAATGTTATGTCTTTGTTGCAAATCACTTCATAAATTTCAGAGACATCATGGCTGAAAGTCTTAGCTTCAGGAATCTCGTGTTGCCCTTTCCATACTTTACGATTAGATTTATCAAAATTCCAATCACCACCTTCAGGTTGTTTGTCGCTTTCCATCAAAATGTCGTATTTTTTACGCATATTGCGATAGAAATATTCCATTACCATTGTCTTTTTTCCTTTAAAAAATTCAGCCACGTCTTCCCTACTCGTATAAAAATGTTCCGTATCAAATGCTTGAGTCTCGATATTCAATTCATCGCAAAAATTTTTCAGTTTTTGGTCTAAACGGTATTCGTCAGGATATTGATATTCAAATTTTTGTATGTTTTCGTTGGTAATGATCTGGTTTAAATTGTCTTCAAGATTGTGTTGGTTTTGATCGTCATCAATTTTGTAATAGATAACCTGATGACCTTCATTTTTAAGATGATCAGCTAAGGAACGCATACTCATAAAAAATCCAATGATTTTTTGGATATGATGATTGACATAACCCGTTTCTTCAAGCGTTTCGGCTATAAAAAAAATGGTATTTTCGTCTATATGATCAAACCAAGAGTGTTTGTAATTCAATTGATCGCCAAGTATAAATCGAAGGGTTTTCATTGATATTTTTTGATAAATTTATTTTTAATTAAAATCATTATTCTAAACCTATGCGTAATTAAGTAAATTTTTATGAAGTTTTGAAGATATTTATCCGACTATTAACATCATATAAATAAAATTTAAAATTCAATCATCGATATTTGTATTAAGTTTTTAAAGAACTTTAATTAAATACTTATAAAAACATCACAATATCAAACCTCACAGGTTTTCCGCCAAAGGCGGACAAGTTATAACCTGTGAGGTTTTAGGAAGAAATTTTCAACTTATAATTATGAAAAAAGCACTTAAAATATTTGGTATCATTATAATTGTTTTGATTTTAATCTTGGCAATTGTCCCATTTTTATTTCAAGACCAAATCGAGCAAAGTATTAAAAAAAGCATCAACAAAAATGTCAACGCTCAAGTGGAATGGTCAGCGCTTAACTTGAGTTTATTATCCAACTTTCCTAATGCTAAAGTGGGTTTAGAGAATATTTCCGTCATCAACAACAAGCCTTTTGAAGGTGACACCTTGTTTTATGCTCAAAATTTTGAATTGAAAATGGGTTTGTTCGAAATATTTGATACAAGTAATTTAAAAGTTGATGGTATTTCAATTAACAAAGCCGTTGTCAACATCAAAACCAACAAAGAAGGTGTTGCCAATTACGATATTCAAAAAGCCTCTGAAACCAAAACAGGTGAATCGACAAACAATTCTAACCCAAAAGAAGCTTTTAGTTTAGAGCTCAGCGCCTACGACATCAAAGATTCTAAAATTATTTATCAAGATGCTGACGCCATGAAGTTGACTTTAGAACAATTTAATCACTCGGGACAAGGCGATTTTTCTAAAAACACGTTTGTGTTATCAACACATACAGATTCAAAAGTTTCTTTTGTTTACGACAGCACGGCTTACCTCAGTCAAAACAATATAGTTTTAGATGCCGATGTGGACGTGGACTTAGACCAAATGCGTTTTACGTTTAAAGACAACAAAGCTTTGGTCAATCAATTGCCATTAAAATTTGATGGTTTTGTGCAAGTCAATGACAACAACCAAGAGTTAGACATCAATTTTACAACACCTAATTCTGATTTTAAAAACCTATTGGCTTTAGTGCCTGAAGAATACGCTGGAAATCTTGACGGTATGTCCACTCAAGGCGAATTTAATCTTGATGGGCGTTTATATGGTGTGATTGACGATAAACATATTCCTAAGATTAATATTGCTTTAAGTAGCCAAAATGCTGAATTTCAATATAAAGACCTACCAAAAAAAGTTGAAAATATCAATATAGATCTTAAACTTTTAAACGAATCTGGATTGGTTGAAGATACTTCAATAGATATCAATACTATAGATTTTAAAATTGATCAAGATCGGTTTTCAGGCTCTGCAAACTTTAAAGACTTAACCGAAAATATGAAAGTTGATATGGCTGCTAAGGGCAAAATTAATTTAAGTAACTTAAGTCAAGCCTATCCTATTGATGCCAAATTGGATTTAAATGGTGTTTTAAATGCAGATTTTGAAACCCATTTTGATATGAACAGCATTGAAAAAGAACAATATCAAAATGTAAAAAGCAAAGGCCAATTGCAATTAAGTAATTTTAAGTATGCCTCAGACGAATTAGCTAATCCGTTTGAAATTCAAACAGCTTCGGTTAATTTTAAAGGCGGTAATGCCGAATTATCTGAGTTTAAAATGAAAACAGGTCAAACTGACCTACAAGCTCAAGGACAATTAAAAAATTTGATGGGTTATTTGTTTTCTGATGAAGATTTGAAAGGGCAATTCAAAGCCAGCTCAAATAGATTTAATGTCAACGATTTTATGACAGCTTCAACTGAAGAAGACACAAAATCTCCTGATTCAAAAAACAAAACACCTAATGAAAATGAAAAAGCGGAAGAAGAAGCTATAAAAATTCCAAGTCAATTAGATTTAAGTTTAGACTTTACTGCCAAAGAAGTGGTTTATGATAATTATAACCTCAAAAATGCCAAAGGTCAATTGACTATAAAAGACCAAAAAGCGAGTCTTAATAAAATTCAAGCCGATTTATTTGGCGGTCAAGTTTTTGTTGATGGCAATGTGAGCACAAAGTCTAAAACGCCAACTTTTGGCATGAAGCTAAAACTACAAAACATTGATATCGCCTCATCAATGCAAGATGTAGAAATGCTTAAAGGCTTTACTCCCATTTTAAAATCTTTGGTCGGTAAACTCACTACTGAATTTGATTTTGCAGGTGATATGACGAAGGGCTTATCTCCTATTCTATCAACTTTAGGCGGTAGTGGTTTAGCTAATATTATTCAAGCCAGAGTTGAACCTTCTCAAATGCCGCTTACCAGTTCGCTAAACAGTCAGCTGAATGTAATTGATTTCAATAATTTAAAATTACAAGATGTTGTTACTACATTTCAGTTTAAAAATGGTGCCGTTAATGTAAATCCTGTCAATTTTAAAATTGATGATATTGGCGTTAATTTACAAGGAAGCCACAGCTTAAATAATGTCATGGACTACACTGCAAATCTCAAGTTACCTGCCAAATATTTTGGAGATGAAATTGGTGGTCAATTAGCCAAACTGAGCAATACAGAAATGAATACTATGAAGGTGGATTTACCTATTAATATAAGTGGAAATATAAAACAGCCTAATATCAATATTGATATGAAATCAGCGATTTCTAATCTAACCAATCAAATTATTGAGCAGCAAAAAGATGAGCTTATTGGAAAAGCTGGAGAAGAGCTCACAAATTTACTCGGTGGTAATTCTAAAGATGACAAAGCTTCAGACTCAACATCTACTAATAATAACAACGTAGAAGAAACTGTAAAAAATGTCCTTGGCGGTTTGCTTGGTGGAAAAAAGAAGAAAAAGAAAGACAACGACAATTAATATCAACTAAGATTTATGCAAAGCTTTAGCGCGGTTAGGATAATCTGTTATAATCCCGTCAACGCCAAGTTCAAGTAAGTTTTGCATGTCTGAAATTTCATTAACCGTCCATGGAATGACTTTCACACCACTATCATGAGCGCGCTTTATGTCAAGACTATCTACATTGGTATAAATTGGACTGTATATTTGAGGTGTTCGCCCTAGATCTTCTAAATTATCATAGAAATTGCCTTCTTCAACCAAATAAGCTGTAGAAATTCTCGGGTATTGATCAATAACATATTGAATAATGCGTTTATCAAAACTCTGAATATTGATTTTATTTAAAGGAATCAACTCACTTTTTATTGTTTTCATCACTAAATCTACAAATACATCAGGTTTTGGATGATAAACATGATCTGTATCAGGTGAAGATTTAAGTTCGATATTAAGTGAAACCCGACGTCCTTTTTCCCTTAGATTATCTGTAGTCATTTGAATGACCTCTGATAATAAAGGCTTGTAAGTTGTCATTGTCTTTTGTTTAGGAAAACCTGAATGTTGCTGACTCCCACAATCAAAAGATTGAATCTCATCATAAGTCATTTTATAGAGATTAAACTCAGGTTTATCCGAAATTTTTTGACCTTGAGGATTCAAACAAATCTTAGGATTCATGTAAGGATCGTGAGAAACTACAATTAAAGAATCTTTAGACACCACAACATCCAATTCTAAGGTATTGACCCCTAAATCTATCGCTTTTTGAAAAGCTTGAAGACTGTTTTCTGGCAAAATTCCTCTTGCTCCTCGATGGCCTTGTAAGTCGAATGTATATGATTTTAAAGCCATAGGTTTTGAAGGTTTACTTTTTTTACATGAAATTATGCCAATAGAAAACACGGATAATGTAAAAAGAATTAAATAATTTTTCATTCTAAAATGTCTTGTTTAAATCTCCAATCATGTTTTCTGGTTTAACCCATTCATCAAACTCTTCTGCGCTTAAGTGACCAAGTTTAACGGCGGCTTCTTTTAAAGTTGTACCGTCTTCATGAGCTTTATTGGCAATTTCAGCAGCTTTGTAATAGCCTATTTTTGTGTTTAGTGCTGTCACCAACATCAAACTGTTGTTGAGTAGTTCGTCAATACGTTCTTGGTTAGCTTCAATGCCAGCTGCACAGTTATCTGCAAAAGACACACACGCATCGCCAATCAATTCAGCACTTTGAAGCAAATTAGCTGCCATCACTGGTTTAAAGACATTAAGTTCAAATTGGCCTTGCATCCCACCGACACTTACTGCGGCGTCATTACCAATAACTTGGGCACTAACCATGGTTAAAGCTTCGCACTGCGTCGGATTGACTTTTCCAGGCATAATAGACGATCCAGGTTCGTTGGCAGGAATATTAATTTCACCTATTCCGCTTCGAGGGCCAGACGATAGCATTCTAATATCATTGCCGATTTTATTCAAGGAGACAGCCAATTGTTTTAAAGCGCCATGCGTTTCTACTAAAGCATCATGAGCTGCAAGAGCTTCAAATTTATTTTGTGCGGTTTTAAATTTAAAGCCTGTAAATTTTGAAATGTATTCTGCAACTTTGACGTCGTATCCATCCGGTGTATTTAATCCTGTGCCGACGGCGGTGCCACCAAGAGCCAACTCTTGAAGATGTGGTAGTGTGTTTTTAAGCGCTTTTAACCCGAAATCTAATTGAGCGACATAACCGCTAAACTCTTGGCCTAAAGTTAAAGGTGTAGCATCCATAAAATGGGTTCTACCTATTTTAACGACGTGTTTTAAAGCTTTTGCTTTTTCGTCCAGTACATTTCTAAGATGTTGAACACCTGGAATGGTATTTTCAATAATTTTTTTATAAATCGCAATATGCATTCCAGTAGGAAACGTATCGTTAGACGATTGAGATTTATTGACATCGTCATTGGGCTGTAAGGTTTTTTCACCTTCACCAAGTGTTTTTCCTGCAATGATATGAGCGCGATTAGCTACAACTTCGTTGACATTCATATTGCTTTGGGTGCCTGAACCAGTCTGCCATATCACCAATGGGAATTGGTCATCGTGTTGACCGTCTAGAATTTCATCGCAAACTTGAGCAATTAAGTCTCTTTTGTCTTCACTTAAAACACCTAATTCTGCATTAGTATAAGCCGCAGCTTTTTTGAGATATGCAAAACCATAAACAATATCCAAAGGCATTGAAGCTTGAGGGCCAATTTTAAAATTGTTACGCGAACGCTCTGTTTGTGCACCCCAGAGCTTATCTTTAGGAACTTTAACTTCACCTATTGTATCTTTTTCTATTCGGTAATCCATATGGTTATATTTTGTTTCACAAATTTAACTAAAGTCAACTTAAAACTTAGGAATGTTCACAAAAATATAAGTTTGAAAAAATAGAAATTTTGTGAGCTGGTAAAAGCTTGATATTTATTAAAAAAACTTATATTTGTATCAAATTTTAGCAATCATGTTTGAGTTTGATCAGTTTCTTGGCTTTATTATGTTTTTAAGCATCCTTACTATAGGGTTTTGGCTATTAATTTTCTTAACAGCAATATTACCGTATTGGATCGGCGGATCATTAATAGAACGCTTAAAAGAAAATAAAAAACGTAAGGAAGAACAAGAGCAAGAATCGGCTTAAAATATTTCTTCACCATAAAACAAGCCGTCTTATCGTCCTGACATTTACCGTCATGGGAGGAAAGTCCGGACACCATAGTGCAGCATAGCGGGTAACGCCCGTCATCCTGATAAATAATTGGGATTGGACCAGTGCAACAGAAAGCAAGTACAGTTAGGCTGTAGTGAAATCAGGTAAACTCTATGCGGTGCAATACCATGTAAACCAAGGCTTGAAAGCGGCACGCTTGATCTTGGAGGGTTGGTAGCTTGATCCCGATAGTAATATTGGGGCTAGATAAATGATAAGAGTTCACTTCGGTGGAAACAGAATCCGGCTTATAGGCTTGTTTTTTTTACCATGTTTAATTAGTGAAATATTTAAAAAAGCAACTCTATTTTCTGTTTAATACATTTTTTAAATGAAAAGAATAAAGTCTTATTCAAACTTAATTTAAGTTTCAATAAATTCTATACTTCAAACTAATTTTGTAGATTCTGAAGACTTTCTTTTAAGGTTTCAATTTTAGCTAAAGCATCAGCCTGTTTTTGTTTTTCTTTATTGACAACTTGTTCAGGTGCGTTATCTACAAAACGCTTATTAGACAACTTTTTGTCAACCGATTTTAAAAACCCTTGATAGTAGTCTAAATCTTTTTGGATTTTTTCTTTTTCAGCTTCAATATCAATCGAACCTTCTACAGGAATATAATAAACATTAGATTTTACACTAAAAGATAATGCGGCATCTTGTTGTTCTTTAACGTAACTTAAGTTGTCTATATGTCCTAATTTCTTTATCACGCAGTCAAAACTGTCTGAAAAGTTTTCTTTGTTTTCTATTTTTAAATCAATTGAGGTTTTAAAAGGTATATTTTTTGATTTTCGTATTGAACGCACCTGAGTTATAACTTCAGCCGATAAATCAAAGCTTTTAATTATACTTTTATCAAAAGATTTTTGTTTAGGCCATTGTGAAATAATTAAGGCCTCTTCAGCATTTCGTTGTTTTATGCTCTGCCATAATTCTTCAGTAATAAACGGCATAAATGGATGCAAAATTTTAAGGTTATCTTCAAATAATTGAATACAAGTGGCTTTTGTTTTAGCATCAATAGGTTGCTGGTATGCAGGTTTTAATATTTCTAAAAGCCAGGAACAAAAGTCATTCCAAACCAGTTTGTAACAACTCATCAACACGTCTGAAATTCTGTATTTTGAGTAATGGTCTTCTATCTCATGAAGACATTTTTGAAATTTATTTAAATACCAATTGAGTCCAATTTTAGCTGCTTCTGGTTGCCCCAAACTATCATCGACTTCCCAAGATTCAATTAAGCGATAGGCGTTCCAAATTTTATTGGCAAAAGATTTTCCTTGTTGGCAAAGTGCTTCGTCAAACAACAAGTCGTTACCTGCTGCACTGCTCAATAACAAACCTACGCGTACGCCATCTGCTCCAAACTCTTCTATTAAACCAATGGCATCTGGTGAATTACCGAGAGATTTTGACATCTTTCGACCTTGTTTATCTCTAACCAAACCGGTTAAATAAACACTATCAAAAGGTTTTTGATCAGCAAATTCATACCCTGCCATAATCATTCTAGCCACCCAAAAGAATAAAATATCTGGACCAGTTACTAAATCTTTGGTTGGGTAGTAATATTTAAACTCTTCGTTTTCAGGATGTCTTATGCCATCAAATACAGAAATGGGCCATAACCAAGATGAAAACCAAGTATCTAAACTGTCTTCATCTTGTATTAAATCATTTTTTGTAAGTTTTGAGTTGTCAAATTTGTCTTGAGCAAATTTCACAGCATCGTCTATGGTTTTAGCAACAACAAACTTTGATCGATCTATACCTTCAGTGTTTTTTAAATAGTAGGCTGGAATTTGATGACCCCACCACAATTGACGTGAAATATTCCAATCTCTCACATTTTCGAGCCAATGTTTATAGGTGTTTTTAAATTTAGAAGGAAATAGTTTAACGGTTTCATCTTTCATGACGGCTTCTAAAGCTGGCTTGGCTAAATCTTTCATTTTTAAAAACCATTGTTCAGAAAGCCTAGGTTCTATAACTGCTTTGGTACGTTCTGAAAGGCCAATTTTATTGGTATAATTTTCAGTTTTGATTAAAAATCCTTCTGCTTTTAAAGTATTACTAAATGTTTTTCTGGCCACAAATCGATCTTGACCCTGATAATCTAGACCGTGAGCATTTAGTGTAGCATCATCATTAAAAATATCTATAATTTCTAGATTATGCTTCTCTCCTATAATCTTGTCATTTTCATCATGAGCTGGCGTTATTTTTAGGCAACCTGTTCCAAATTCCATATCCACGTACTCATCAAAAATGATTGGTATCTCGCGGTTAACTATTGGCACAATGGCTTTCCTTCCTTTTAAATGAGTAAAACGTTCGTCATTAGGATTGATACAAATGGCTGTGTCACCAAAAATAGTTTCTGGACGTGTTGTGGCAATTTGCAAAACTTCATCACTACCAACTACGGGGTATTTCACATAATATAATAAACCTTGTTGCTCTTCATAGATGACCTCTTCGTCAGAAAGTGTTGTTTTGGCTTCAGGATCCCAATTCACCATTCGGTAGCCTTTGTAAATCAGATCTTTTTCGTATAAATAGACAAACACTTGAATAACCGATTGGTACATGTCATCATCCATCGTAAACTTAAGGCGATCCCAATCACATGAAGCCCCTAGGCGTTTCAGCTGAGCTAAAATTTGACCACCGTAATCGTGTGTCCAGTCCCAGGCGTGTTTTAAAAATTCATCTCGACTTAAGTCAGATTTTTGAATGCCTTCATTTTTGAGCTTTGCTACTACTTTAGCTTCAGTAGCTATGGAAGCGTGATCAGTCCCTGGAACCCAACAAGCGTTATATCCTTTGAGTCTGGCTCGTCTTATCAAAACATCTTGAATGGTGTTGTTGAGCATATGCCCCATGTGCAAAACGCCGGTAACGTTTGGTGGTGGAATAACAATAGTATATGAAGGTTTTTCATTAATTTCTGAATGAAAAAAATTGTGTTTCATCCAGTATTTATACCACTTCTGTTCAACTTCTAGAGGCTGATAAGACGATGTGATGCCCATAAATTATTTATTTTAAGTTGCAAAAATACAGATTAGCACGATAATTGTTAACTTAATTGTATGATAATATTACAGATTTTGATTTTGAAAAATTTAAAGCTATATTTGACATTAAATTATGAAACTTAAATATATTTTAGTCAGTTCTCTTCTGCTTGCTTTTGTGTTCTCTATGGCTCAAGACAAGGGAAGTTTAGTGTTTGATAATACTGTATGTAATTACGGGACACTTAAATACGGTGAATATGCTGAATGTGAGTTTAATTTTACTAATAATGGTAAGTCAGACTTGTTGATTAACAGTGTAAAATCTAACTCGAGAAGCCTAACATTTAAGTTAACAGACAGCTTAATTTTAAAAAACCAAAAAGGCAAATTAATAGTAATTTATGATACTAATGATGAGGGACCTATAAGAAAAACGATAACAATTTTTTCAGATGGCGAACCAAGTGTTTATACCTTATCATTAAAAGGCAGAGTGTTGCCTAAACCCTAAAATTATTCTGAAAGACGACTCTTTAAGGTTAAAGATTTTTCGTAAACCCTTCCTCCTCTTTCTATTGTAAATTTAATCTCTCTTCCTTCTTCAGAGCTTAAGATTTTCATGATTTCTTGTAAATCATATTTATGACTTTTACGGCCATTGATTTCCAATATCACATCATCTTCTACAAAACCGGCTTCAAAAGCTGATGAATTATGCCTTACAGCTCCTACTTTTAGTATAGGTCTGAGCTTAATAAGAATTTCCTGAGAATTATTGATTTTATTATAACCTTCTGAGTTATCATTTTGAACTTTAACGTTTGGAAATATATTATTATAAAACGCTATGCTTTGAAAACCATCATATTTTAAAACAAGGCCGCTCATATCGTAATTAAAATCTTCATTAAGGTCGGCGTTGGGTTTAATGTAAACCTTATTATTTTCATAATCAAAATACCAATGAAATCGACGCATAATTTCTGAGCCTATAATACCGCTTTTTGAGGTAAAACTTACACCCTGATAAGAAAGTGAATCAGGATAAGCAATTTTGGGCGATTTTAATGTAGTTGATCCTATTTCAAAGGCTTTGGCTTTAGCTCTTATTCCTTTTATAATATCAGAAAAGCCGTATCCTAAAATATCAGCAAAATTTTGGGGTGGTATGTCAATGTCACCATGTTGTTTTACCCAAATAGCATCTCCTGAGCCCGTATCCAACAAAAAAACATAGTCTTGCCACTCTTTTGTTTGCTTGAGAGCAGCTTGTATGTAGGGCTTATTCTTGTGTATTCTCATATCAAAAGCATCATAAGATTTTAGAGATTTATTAAAATATTTAGGGTTATATACTTTTACAAAGTCACGTATATAATTAATTCTTACAATGTGATTTTTGAAAAAATCGTAACCTAATATACCCTGAATTGGGTAGCCTATTTTATCTGATAAATTAAAATTAGCATCAAATATTACATAAACATCATGAGATTTATCTTTAAATTTATGAAGCTCTAGCAAGTTGTTTTCTACTTTGTAAGCATAAGTTTTATACTGGCCAGAGACTCCTTTTATAATAATTTTTTGTGAGGTTTTTTTTACGATTTTATTCCTGTCTTTTAAACCAAATAAAACCGTTTTATCAACCCCTGTATCCAATAAAAAATTCATTGGTTGTCCATTTAATTTAGTCTTTACAATTATTAAATTATTAAAATTGACAAAATTGATTTTATACGATCGTTTATTTTCTCTATGAAATTCAAAACCAACATCTTGTGCTTTGGATTGATATCCACAAATAAAAAAGAAAAGAGATACCAGTTTTATTAACTTTAACATACTTGTAATATACAAATTTTTTAAAAAATTTAAAACATCAAAATTAAAGCCATAAATTCGCAATTATAAAATTTTTATTATGCCAAAAATATCTAATAAAGGCCAGGCTATGCCGCCTTCACCAATACGAAAACTTCAACCTTATGCAGATACTGCCATTAAAGCCGGAAAACATATATATTACCTAAATATCGGTCAGCCAGATATTAAAACCCCAAAGAAGGCTTTAGATGCTGTCAAGCATATGAATATTGATATTTTATCTTACAGTCCGTCTCAAGGGTTTGAAAGTTATCTCCATAAACTTGTTCAATACTATGGAAAAAACAACATAAATATTGACTTATCAGAAATCATAGTGAGTACAGGTGGTAGCGAAGCCTTATCTTTCGCTATGGGAAGCATTACTGATTTTGGCGATGAAATTATCATCCCAGAGCCTTTTTATGCCAATTATAACGGATTTTCAACTGCATACGGTGTTAATGTTAAACCTGTTACGTCTAAACTTGACGATAATTTCGCCTTACCACCGGTATCTGATTTTGAAGCCCAAATCACTTCAAAAACTAAAGCTATTCTTTTGTGTAATCCTGGTAACCCAACAGGTTATTTATATACCAAAGATGAAATTGAAGCTATAGCTGATTTAGCTTTGAAACATGACATTTTTGTCATAGCTGATGAAGTCTACCGTGAATTTACTTATGACGGCGCTAAGCACTATTCAATAATGAATGTCGAGCGCTTAAAAAATCATGCTATTATGGTAGATTCTGTTTCTAAACGCTTTTCGATGTGTGGTGCTAGAATTGGTTGCTTAGTCAGTAAGAATAAGGAGGTTATAAAAACCGCTATGAAATTTGCACAAGCGCGATTAAGTCCGCCAACTTTAGCTCAAATAGCTAGTGAAGCTGCACTAGATGTTGATGTTTCTTACTTTGAAGATGTTAATGCAGAATATACCCATAGACGAAATATTTTAGTTGAGGGTCTTAAACAAATTGAAGGTGTTAAAGTTGCTGAACCCAGAGGAGCATTTTATTGTGTGGCTCAACTTCCTGTTGATGATACAGAGAAATTTGCACAATGGCTTCTTGAGGATTTTGAAGATGATGGCGAAACCATTATGGTGGCTCCGGCTTCTGGGTTTTATTCCACACCAAATACTGGACTAAATCAAATTAGATTAGCTTACGTGCTTGAGGATAAAGCTTTAAAACGGTCTATTAATATACTCGAAAAAGCCCTTAAGCAATACAATGCATAGATGAGATTACAAACTAATTTTTCTCTAAAAGACTACAACACATTTGGTATTGATGTTAAAGCCAAGCAATTTATAGGTGTTGAAAGTTTTGAGGAATTAAAACATGTACTTAAACGCTTCTATACCGAGGAGATATTTGTAATTGGAGGAGGCAGCAATATGCTTTTAACCCAAGATGTTTCAAAAACAGTTCTGCATATCAATACAAAAGGTAAAAGGATTGTTGAGCATAATGATAACCAAGCTATAGTTGACGTAGAAGCAGGTGAAAATTGGCATGAGTTTGTGTGTTGGACTTTAGATAATGGCTTGGGTGGATTAGAAAATCTATCGCTTATACCCGGAAATGTAGGCACCTCTCCAATCCAAAATATTGGAGCCTATGGTGTTGAGCTAAAAGATGTATTTGTATCCTGCGAAGCCATACATCGTCAGACTTTAGATAAAAAAACATTTTTAAAAGAAGATTGCAAATTTGGTTACCGTCAATCAATATTTAAAAATGAGCTAAAAGGCCAGTATATCATCACAAAAGTCCGCTTCAAGCTTACGACTAAAAACCATCACTTAAAAACTGAATACGGAGCGATTAAAGATGAGCTAAAAAATTTAAAAATTGACAAGCTTAGACCGAGAGATATTTCCAGGGCTGTTATCAAGATAAGACAGTCTAAATTGCCAGACCCAAAAGAGCTAGGTAATTCAGGAAGTTTTTTTAAAAACCCTATTATTGCAGTATCAAAATATCAAGCTCTAAAACAACAACATCCTAATATACCATCGTACAAAATTGATGAAAACCTGATCAAAATTCCTGCGGGATGGCTCATTGACCAAAGTGGTTTAAAGGGATATCGCAAAGCTGATGCAGGTGTTCACAAAAAACAAGCCCTTGTTTTAGTCAATTATGGAAGTGCTAGCGGTCAAGATATTTTAAACCTTTCTAAAAAAGTTCAAGATACAGTCAAACAAAACTTTGGAATTGATTTAGAAGCTGAAGTGAACATTATTTAATCTATACAATCAAAGATTAAGACTAAAATTTATCAGGATAACTTATTCTAGATATTTCTACTCTAGCTGAAACTTGTTGATTTACTTCTAAATACCATTTCATGGCAACAGGTATGCGATTAACAGTGATATATTTGTCATAATACAACTTCCCTTCATTAAAGGGTTTATTTTTAATATCAGTTTTATAAGCTATTTTTTCTATAATATGAGTGGTTGGATGAGTTGAAATTTTAAAATGAGAATTAGTTAAATGAGATGTAAAATCAGAGGTTACTAAACTATCATTTTTAGATTCTTTTTGAAAAGTATCAGGTTTTAACCAAAATGGTAAGGCATAACTTTCAGCAATAAAAAATAAAGTTTTATGAAAGTCAGATTCTATTGAGTTTGCATTTAATATGGTATCAATTTGTGAACCTAAAACCCTAATTTCAGGAGTGTTTGGTTTTAAAATCAAAAAACCGTTATATAAAATTGTGTCTGACACGCTCAATTTCACATTGAACTTAACTTGCTTTTCTTTCTTAAACTTTGAAAAATTATAAGCCTCTTGTATAGAATTTAATAACCTTTGATCATCTGAAATGTTTTGTGTCTGAGTTTCTTTATTAACATTAGTTGAGTTTTTCTTATCGGTTTTGCAACTCGAGATTATAAAACTGAAACAAACTATAACTGTATAAATTTTCTTCATTTTTAAAGCTTTTTGTAAAACTAATGTATAATATATAAATGAAATCAATGGATTTAGATAAAAAAAATTAATTTTGAACTCAAATTTAATGTTCTTTACAAATGTTGACCAGAAGACATATTCGTACCAAAGTTATGCAAAGCATTTATGCTTCAAAACATAGCAATAAGGAAAGTTTAAACAATGAGGAAAAATTTCTCAAACAAAGTATGCAAGACATGTTTGATTTATTTATAATCAATCTCAATTTGTTGATAAGCATTCACCAACGCGCAAAAATTTATTACAATAAAAGTCAAAAGAAACATTTAGCAACAAAAGAAGATAAGTCTCCAAACCTCAAGTTTGTAGATAATTTGCTTCTGCAAAAATTAATAAACTCAAAACAGCTAAAAAAGATAAACGACCAAAGAAAATTAAATATATGGGACTTTGATGATGAGTACCCAGCTTTAATTTGGGATGAAATAATCTCAAGTGAGTTGTATAAATCATACCTTAAGAGCGACACCCGATCTTTCGATAATGACAAAACATTTATTATTAATCTTTACCAAGACGTTATCGCCCCAAATGACAAACTTTATGAATATTACGAAGATAAAAAATTAACTTGGATTGATGACCTGCCAATTGTGAACACTAATATTGTTCGTTTTTTAAAATTCATCCCATATCAAGCAAAAGATTTAAAATTTCCTGACTTATTTAAAAATGATGACGATCACGAATTTGCTTTGCTTCTACTTCAAAAAAGCTTATTAAACGAAGATGAATTCAGTAATGATATTGTAAAAAACACCCAAAATTGGGATAAAGATAGAATTGCAAGTTTAGACTATATTATGCTGATTATGGCATGTTGTGAGTTCAGTAGATTTCCTAGTATTCCAGTTAAAGTAAGCATAAATGAATATATTGAAATAGCCAAAGACTATTCTACGCCAAAAAGCAGTAATTTCATTAATGGCCTTTTAGATAAAATTGTGAAGCAATACAAAAATGAAAATAGATTGAATAAAATTGGAAGAGGCTTGATTTAATAAATTATTTATGATATTTTTGAAAAAATTTAATTTTAAAAACGTAAATATGAAGAAGTTAATTTTAAGCTTAATCGCAATTTCAACTTTATCACTAATGTCATGTAAGGACAATGCCGCTGATAAAGTAAAAGCAGAAAATGTTGAAAACGCAACCGAAAGAGATGCACAAGAGGTAGTTTACCCAACCTTAGATTTTGAGAAAAAAACTCACGATTTTGGAACAATCAATGAAGGCGATGTCGTTGAGCACACCTTTACATTTACCAACAATGGCAAAGCACCGTTAGTAATAACAAACGCTAGAGGAAGCTGTGGATGTACTGTTCCTTCTTGGACTAAAGAGCCTATTGCACCAGGAGAAACAGGTGAAATGTTGGTTAAATTTAATTCTAGAGGTAAGAGAAATCAACAAAACAAGACTGTAACAGTCACAGCCAATACGCAAAGTGGAAAAGAAACATTACAAATCAAAACTTTTGTAACACCTTCTGCAAACAATGCTAATGCTGGCTCACCAATTCAAGTTAAATAATTTTAGATGGGAGATATAGGAAGCTTATTGCCAATGCTATTAATCTTTGTGGTTATCTTTTTCTTTATGATAAGGCCACAAATGAAAAAGCAAAAACAAGAAAAACAATTTAGTGCTAATCTTAAAAAAGGTGATAAAGTTGTCACTAAAAGTGGAATGCACGGCAAAGTTATTGATTTCAGTGAAAAACTTGATGCCGTTATTATAGAAACAGGAGCTGGCAAAATAACTTTTGACAAATCTTCTATTTCTTTAGAAATGTCACAAAAGATAAATGCACCTAAAGAAGAAAAAAAGAAGTAATTAATTCTTAACCCAACTAAAAGCCGAGCTAATCCTCGGCTTTTTTTGTATAAATTTTATTAAGTATGAAATCTAAATATTTATTGTGGGGCTGCCTTTTGTTATTAATTTTCACAAACACTTTACGCAGCCAAGATGTAAACCCAAACAATCAGGAGTTGTTTAATGAGTTTATGGATAGAACAGGCAACAGCTATCGCTCAGCTTCTGGTGTGCCTGGCCCAGATTACTGGCAAAACCAAGCCAACTATAAGATTGATGTCAGTTTAAAACCTGAAAATCACAAAATTATAGGTCATGTAGAAATCGAATATATTAATAATAGCCCATTCAATTTAGAATATGCCTGGTTGTTTCTTGAACAAGATAGATTTACTCCAAATTCCAGAGGAACGCTAACAACTCCCTTAGGAGGTAATCGTTACAATGGTGATTTAGATGGCGGGTATACCTTGTCTAACATCAAGGCTACAACTAATGGTAATACAAGTTCAAAGCATATTATTAATGATACTCGTATGCAAGTATTTTTTAATGAACCTCTAGAAGCAGATGGAGGAAAAGCTACCATAAGTATGGATTTTGAGTTTAAAATCCCTCAAAAAGGTATGGATAGAATGGGAAGGCTAGAAGTTGAAGACGGTGTAATTTACGCCTTAGCCCAATGGTACCCTAAGATGGTAACTTTTGATGATATTAATGGTTGGAACGTAATGCCTTATCTTGGAGCTGGCGAATTCTATTTAGAATATGGCAATTTTGAATATTCGGTCAAAGTTCCTAGAGAATATATTGTAGTTGGCTCAGGAGAGCTTCAAAACCCAAAAGAAGTCTTGACTAAAAAACAACAAAAACGTATAGAGAAAGCTAGACAATCAGACAAAACACAATACATTATCAAACCCAACGAGGTCGGTGAAACTGATAAAATCAGGCCTGATGGCGATAGCTTTACTTGGAGGTTTAAAATGCAAAATTCTAGAGATGTTGCCTTTGCAGCCTCCAAAGCTTTTATATGGGATGCCGCTAAAATCAATTTACCAAATGGTAAAAAAGCGCTAGCACAATCAGCATACCCTAAAGAAAGTAATGGTAATAACGCCTGGGAACGCTCTACCGAATATACAAAAGCTTCCATCGAGCACTATTCCGAAAAATGGTTTGCTTATCCTTATAAAAATGCAATTAATGTTGCTGCTGATGTCGGTGGAATGGAGTATCCTGGTATTGTATTTTGCGGTTACAAATCAAAAGCAGGAAGTTTATGGGGCGTTACCGATCATGAATTTGGACACATTTGGTTTCCTATGATAGTAGGAAGTAACGAAAGACGACATGCATGGATGGACGAAGGCTTTAACACCTTCATCAACCTCTACTCTACCGACGCTTTTAACGATGGAGAATACCCTAATCGTATGCTTATGGCTAAGCAAAATCTTATTCCTTGGTTTTTAAGTCCAAACAGAGAATCTATAAACACTTATCCTGATGTTGCTCAATCTCAAAATCTCGGTATTGTAGCTTATTACAAACCCGCATTAGGTTTATATATTTTAAGAGAATATATACTCGGTCCAGAACGCTTTGATGTTGCTTTTAAATCATATATAAATGCTTGGGCATACAAACACCCAACTCCTGGCGACTTCTTTAATATTATGGAAAATGCCTCTGGTGAAAACTTAAATTGGTTTTTTAAAGCCTGGTTTTACGGTAATGACAATATTGATTTAGCCATCAATAAAGTTGAAAAATCTAAAGAAGGCTATCAAATTCAATTTGAAAGTCTAGGTATGCCTATGCCTGTAGTCTATAATGTTTACTATCAAGATGGTAGTAAAGACGAAAACCGATTGCCCGTTGAAGTTTGGCAGAGAGGCGACACATGGACAACAGCTATAAATACAGACAAAAATATTAAGAAAGTTGTGATTGACCCTAACCGTATTTTATTAGACGTAAAGCCAGAAAATAACCGTTGGGAAGCTCAGGACTAGTTTAATTTTATTAAAAATTGGTTTTACGTAATTAAACCAATAATAAATGATTACTCTAAATCATAAGCTAAAATGTCCCCATGAGCGCAGTCGAATGCTCGCGTTTTCACTTTGCCTGCGCTCAGTGTGACATAAATTCTCCTTACTGGTTTATTCACGTTTATTCATTTTATTAAAATATTTAAAGCCTCACGAACATATCATGAGGCTTTTTTATTGCTGAAGTTTTAACATTTTGTGAGGTAAAACCTTAATACATAATGAAATATAAGTTATAAATTTGTTTTAAGTTTAAAAATTAAAACCATTAACGTATAACTTAAATTTAATAATTATGAAATTTTTTAACAAAACTGCTTTAGTCGTATTATTAACCGCTTTTACAACAATAGCTTGTACCAACCAAGGCATTGTTGAAGACACCAACTACAAAGTTAAAGATATTGAAGAGCCAGAAGTTATTCAAATTGTAGATGAACAACCTTCAGAAGATAATGAAGAAGTGGACTTTCCAACAGCTAAAAAAGACCCAATTATTAACGTTAAAAGAGACAGAGATTAATTCAACCCCCAAATAATTAATACAACTTGTTTTATTACTTTTACCCCAATGCATAATGCATTTGTTATTCTAAGGACGGTTCTCGAAAGTTCCGTCCTTTTTTATATTTTTATCGCCTAAAACTCACTGACTTTTGAAGGCTTCCCATTATTTAATATTTGCTTTTGGTTTACTGTTGATAATTTTGAGTTGTCAAGATAAAACCAACACGCCAAAAAAATTAGCCTCCATAGATCGGCTATTAGACACCGTTTATTCGGACCAACTGAATTCAAGTCAAAAAACCAACATTCTAGCCCGAGCCAAAAAAGACATTTACAGTCTTCAAGATGATAGTTTAAAAACCTTAAAAATCGTTCGTCTTGCCAATCGCTATTACTACCTCAACGATTTAAAGAATTATTATAAAGTCAGTCATAAACTAATCTCCCATGCGAAACGACTTAAGGACAGCTCTTATATTGCCTATGGCAAACTTTATGTCGGGGATTATTTTAATGATATCAATAGAGTTGATAGCAGTTATTATTATTTTAATGCTGCTGAAAAAATTTATAAACAACTTGATGAGCCTTTAAATCACGGAACAGTATTATTAAAAAAAGCTTATTTACTGACAGACCTTCAAGATTACATCAATGCTGAAAAATTGAGTATCAAGGCGATAAAAAAAGCCCAACTGTCTGAAGATAGTAGTTTTTTATATGAGTGCTACAACTTTATAGGGGTATTATTGATGGAAGCTAATCAATACGAAAAATCTAAAGACTACCATTTAAAAGCAATTAATACTATAAAAAATCTATCTGAAGATTATCAGGTTTATGAAAATGGGTTTTATGCCCAAAGTTACAACAACTTAGGTAGGGTGGCATTAAAGCTCGGGCAATACGAAGAGAGTGAAACCTATTTCAAAAAAGGTCTAAAGCAAGACGGATTAAAAGAAGATTTTCCCGCAACCTTCTTTGCACTTCACGATAATTTTAATCAACTTAATTATCTGAGAGGAAATACTTCAGCTTATGTCAAATCCCTAGAAAAATCCATTAAAGCTAACGATAGTTTAAACAACTTTGAAGGTGTTCTCCAAAGTCAAACTCGTTTAGCTAGATATTACAAAAGTGAGAAACTCTCTCAATTAGCTAATACTTATGCCCAATCTGTATATGAGATTGCCAAACGCAAAAAATTTATAGAATTTGAACTTGAAGCCTTGAGACTTTTAGCGCAAACAGATCAGCAAAATACTGAGAAATATTATGAAGAGTATATCAAAACCAAAGATTCTGTGGTCAATCATCAACGGCGTCAAAGGGGAAAGTTTGCTCGAATAGAATATGAAACTGATCAAATTCAAATGCAGAATGAAATCATGAAAGCTGATAAAGCTCAAATGGAGTATGAAAAATGGCTCATCATAGGAGCTAGTGGATTTAGCTTACTTATTTTAATCCTGTGGTTTTCCTTTAAATTTCAAAAATCTAAAAACAAACGTTTAAAAGCTGAACAAGAGCAACAAAAAACAAAAGAAGAAATTTACGAGCTCATATTAAAACAGCAATCAATAATTAAACAAGGTAAGCTTGAAGAACAACGCCGCATATCACAAGAACTTCACGATGGTATAATGGGTAAGCTGTCAAGCATTCGTTTAAATTTATTTGTTCTAAAAAAGAAAATAACGCCAGAAGTTATAGAAAAAAGCATGACATATGTTAAAAAAATAAAAGAAGTAGAACAAGAAATCAGGCAAATTTCGCATAATTTAAATAAACCTATACACTACCAAAATGGAGATTTCAACCTAGTTATTAAAGAACTTATTGAAGATATAAAAAGTTCAACAAATAATTTTGATTACGAGATTGAAATTGATGAAAATTTACACTGGGATGAAATTGACTCAAATATAACAGTTGAAATATACAGGATATTTCAAGAGGCGTTTCAAAATATTAGAAAATATGCTAAGGCAGACCTTGTGAATGTCAAAATAAATCGTTATAATAACATAGTAAATCTTGTGATAGAAGACAATGGTGTAGGCTTTGATACTTCTCAAAAAAGTTCAGGTATTGGATTAAAAAACATGATGTCAAGAGCAAAAAAAATAAATGCCGATTTCAAAGTTTTTAGCGATTATCACAAAGGGACTAAAGTCGAATTAAACTTTTCTTTGTAAATTTAGTCCTAATTTTACTAAGAAAATAAAATTATCTAGGGGAATGAACGTACTTATGATTGATGATCATCCAACTCAATTAGAGGGGTATAAAGCAATTTTAGAATATAATGAAATGGGTTTAAGTATCAAAGCAACAAAAGCTACTGATACAAAAACTGCCTATGACATTATAACAAACCCTGAAAAGTATCCGTTATTCGACATTGTTTTCTTAGATATTGGCATGCCAAAATATGAGGAAAAAAACATCAATTCAGGAGAAGATTTAGGCTTATTAATTAAAGCGTACTCACCAGATAGCAGAATTATAATCATTACTTCGTATTTTGAAGGATTAATTTTATATGAGTTACTTCAAAGTATCGAACCAAGAGGCATATTAGTTAAAAGTGATTTTGATGGCGAAGACCTTTTAGATGCGTTTAAAAAAGTATATCTCGGAGAAACATATTATTCTGAAACTGTAGTAAAAGCAAAAAATATTATTACTTCAAATTCAAACTTTTTAGATTCTATAAATCGTAAAATCATTCTATTGTTGGCACAAGGCATAAAAACTAAGGATTTAACAAAACACATAGATCTCAGTATAAGCGCTATAGAAAAACGAAAAATAGCTATTAAAGAATATTTTGATATTGATAAATCGTCTCAAGATGATATATTAAATAAAGCCAGAGAGTTAGGCTTAGTATAAAATACTTTAACAAAAAGTGAGGTAAAACCTCAATTGTAAAGGTTTAATTCATCTTATATTTGTTTAAGCAAGGTTGGTTAGCACATTTATTTTCATACACACCCCTTAAATAATTCCAGCCTTGCTTCTTATTAAAGACTGTTTTAAAATCATATCAAACACCCCTAGCATTAGATTTTAAAACAGTCTTATTTTTTATGTTCTTTTAAAATTTGATTTTATTGAAAACTTTAACAATAAGTGAGGTTAAACCTCAACACTAAAGGTTTAATTCATCTTACATTTGTAATAGCAAGGTTGGTTAGCACATTTATTTTCATACACACCCCCTTAAATAAATCCAGCCTTGCTTTTTTTTTAAACTTA
>RRZV01000047.1 GCA_003931895.1 Mesohalobacter salilacus | reverse complement strand
GGGTCAGTGCTAAATTAAAAATGAAAGGCTTGTTTGCCCCGCACTACTCATAGCCAAACCGTTAGCTAACATTTAGCGATGAATAAACCACTAATATTTTTAATACTGATTTTGATTATCTTCAGTTGTAATAAAAAAAAAGAAAATCGAATAGATAAAAGCTATTTCCAAAACAAAACATTTAGTATTCATTCTAAATCAGAACAAGACACTCTTTTTATAGAATTTCAAGATTCAACCTATCAAAGATTTGACGATTTATGGCAAGGAAAAACTCCATGGAGAATATCAAGCTATGAAAACTTGGATTTTTTAGTTCTTGAAAGCAACGTAATCGGAATAAAAAAATTAAGCGAAGACAAATTAAAATGTACTTATATTGGATTGAATAACAATAATTTTGATATGACCGTACGGAATCCTGATTGGTCTAAAGATCAAATTTATGGTACTTGGATTGAGGAAAAGTACATTGGTACTGATTCAACTGATTTTCCTCCACCACCAATTGAGCCTGAGAATAATAATTGGAATTGGCCACCAAGTTACACAATCGACCAACGTAAAATCCAAATAGATTTTTATAATCAAAATGACTCAGAAATTGAAATTAATAATTCAAATGAATTTATTAAAATGGAATTGAACAATATTATAGGACTTGGCATAAGAGAGAATATTTGGCGAATAAAATATCTGACGGACAGTATTATGATAGTCGATAAAAAAATAGATGACTTCATTAAAACTAATGGAGAAAAAAACTACAATAACATTAAACTGATAAAAAAACGTTAGCTAACACGAGGCTATAAGTAATGCTGTATCTTGTGCTTAATCGAAGTTTTGAGATTTTTTGCTAAATTTGTTAAATAGTTGAAAAGTAGTGGCATTTTTGCACAGCACTACTTATAGCCCGAAACGTTGGCATTAATGTAGAATGAAGAAACTTTATACAACATCAAAATATAAAAAAAGGAATTCCTCTCGTTCTGCAAAAAGATTAAGAAACAGAATCAAAAGGAAAAACAAGGTATATATTCCAAATAAAGGCTCTAGTCCTGTTATAGAGCGAAAAGAAAGAAAACCTGTACAAAATATTGAAGCCCCAAAAGAATTTAGCTTAATTGACAACACAGAAGCCGTTCTCACATACTTCAAAACTGCTAGAGAATACCTCAAAGAAGGTTTTCCAATTCGTTTTGACATTTCTAAAATAGAAACTCTAACCCCTGATGCAATCGCCTTACAGATTGCAAGAATAAAAGATGCAAACTTTCATAAGAATAGCGGAATATTAGGCAATGCTCCTGACAACCCAGATTTACAACAACTTTTTCTTCAATCAGGATTTTATCAACATGTTCAAACTCAAGGACACAAACCACATAGCAAGGACACTCTTATTCACAAAGTGACAAAAAATAAAGTTGAGCCACAATTGGCAAAAGAAGCATGTTTAGTTGGTTTACGTCACACTTTTCAAAGTGAAGAAATATTTGACCCATTATTTGACATATTGATTGAAGTAATGCAGAATACAAACAACCATGCCGGTGAAACGCGTGGTGAGTATGATTGGTGGTTGCATATTTTCAATGAACCTGAAACGAATGTTTCTAAATATACTTTTCTTGATTTAGGAGTTGGAATTTTTGAGAGTTTGCCAGCTCGAAGTTTTAAAAGAAAAATTGGAGATTTAGTCGGGCTAACTAACAATGCAAGTCTCGTAGAGCCTTTGTTCAATGGAGAAATAAAATCTAGAACAGGGCGACCAGAAAGGGGAAATGGGATACCTCAAGTCTATGACTCGAGTAAGCATAAATCATTTAATAGGTTTGTCATGATAACTAATGATGTATATGTAGACATGAAAACTCTTGAAATAAAAAAATTAAAGAATAACTTCAGTGGGACTTTGTTCTATTGGGAGCTAAAAAAGGATTAATATGGAAATTAAAGACACAATAATCATTGCTAAAGAATTTGGAGACACCGCAGGTGCTCGAGATTATGATGATGGAGACTATTCAGGTAAAGAATTTTACGACAAATTCTTATTACCAAGGTTTAATAAAGCTGTTGAAGGGAAGTATGCTCTTCTAATCGACATTGATGGATTTTGGGGATGGCCTTCTTCATTTGTTTCAGGCTCTTTCGGCTTGCTTTCTAAAGAGAAGGGTGCAAAAATAGTCTTAGACCATTTAGAATTTAAATGTGACTCTAATCCAATGAAAATTGAAAAAGCAAAGTACATTATATCTAATCCTGAAAAGAAATGAAGATATTTTTAAGGTACTTTTTGCTTCCAGCAGTCACACTTTTAGTTGGTATATCAATTGGATTAGTAATTCGAGATATACCAAAGTTTTCAATGGACTATAATATAAAAATCACTGATGTGTTTAGTATTATATTGACTTTTGGCATTGGAGTTTTTATACCATTGCTAGTGAAAAAGTTGATAGATGATAAGCGTACCAAGAATGCTCATTTATTCGAAGAACTAAGCGGTTTTAGTAAAATGACTGTGAATATTCATGATTACATGCAAGATGTTTACAATAACAAGAAAATCCTAGTAAAGGATAAGGACTACATAAATATTCAAATGGACTTGCTTGGAAAAGAATTCAACGAATTCCATGCATTTATGATGGAAAACTGTCCAAAACAAGCAACTGATTATTTAAACGAATTGAAAACGTGCTATATCGAATATTGGCAAATCTCAACTTCTATTGAAGTAATTGGTAGCTCAATAAAGAAAATTGATGACAAAACCTTTAAAGCAATTTGTGAAAAGTACACTGAAATGAACAAACGAATAAGACGAATAAAGACGGAAATAATAAAACACTAATGCCAACATTGTATAAGAGCAATAGCGGGTGAAGTAGTAAAATCAAGGTCTGTGCATTTAATAAACTATTGGGGTGGCGGACAGGTGATCGACTTGAAATCCGCTACTGCTCTTATACTTGATCGTTGTGCTGCAACTACTCGAATATTTTTATAAAGATCCAGGAAAGCCCCATTTTTTATTTTTTTAGGGAACTGAATTAGACGTTTTTCGGCGAATATGCCAAACCACGGCTGAAAGGCTAATCACGAAATCTTGAATGAACCTATCCGCTGGCTGAATCGCCAAAGACAGCTGAATTTGAATTTTTGCGAGTGAAATTGCTTAAACGAAAAGACTGCGTTCTTAAAATTGGGGATAGAAAAAAATGGGGCTCGAGACGCTCGGGCTTCTTCGGCAAAGGCTACTGAGATATTCGACCGCTGCACACAACACGAGGCTATAAATAATGCGGTATTTAATGCTGAAGACAAAGTTTCGGGATTATTTGCTAAATTTGTTGAAGAACGAAATGGGCACAGGGGCTTTTTTTGAACCGCACTATATATAGCCCAATCCGTTGTAGCACATTTGATAAAAACCTTGAAACCAATAGAAAAAGACATAGAAGATTGGATTAAACCTTATGCAACTATTGTTGGAGAAAAAAAAGATTATGATTTAGAATTGCGTAAGAAAAACCCAGCCGAATTTTTTATTAAACTCACGATACCAAATAATTTTGAAAATTATGCAATCGCACTACATTCTTATTGGATAAATTATAATGTCCCAAAAAATGAAATCAAAGAAAGTGAGAATAGTGACAAAGATTTACCTGAAGAAGACTTCTCACGTGTGAATTGGAAACATTTTTATCATTTAAAACAAGTTGATTTTGAGCTTAATTCAGCGATCTTAAATTCAGTTGAGTGGAAAAAACCGTTCAAACAAATGAATAATGAATTATTTCCTGGAGAAGGACTTCTCGATGAAGAACACTTAAATAGTTTGGTCGAGACAATAATCGAAATTTACGGAAATCAAGAAATTGAAGTGTTTTACACGTTTCTATCAACTAACGATTGGGAAAAAGATATAATGTTTTCAGGAAAAATCACTGACCTGCCGAGCTTAATAAAAAAAGAGAATTTAAGATTAACACCAAGTCTGATTTATCCAAAGGACAGAAATTGGGTTGTGAATACAGATTATGATTTAGCTTTCACGACAATTGGCGGAGAAAAGAAATTTATTTCTGAACTTGTAAGAAAAAACAAGAATGAAATTTACCAAATAGAACGTAAAAAAACGTGCTACAACAGCGCATAACAAAAATGGCGAGATTTGCGATTAAAACGAAAATTTTGGTATTTTTAGAAACTAAAAGTTTAACCGAAAAGATTGCGCATTTTAAGTCGCCACTTATGTTATGCGCGGACCGTTGGCAACAAGTTAATACGACTGACTAGACTAAAATAATTGAGTTATTGAATTATTTACTTAATAGCTAAATGAACAAAAAAGCACTGAATAAAGTATTATTTAGTTTTCTAATAATTCTATTATTAGTAATTGGATTTATTTTCATTTTGACTTTAACATTTTTCTACAATTATAGTGGAAACCAAATTCCAAATTATTATTTTTATTTAGCATTAGTCTCCTTGCTAATAGTTGGAATTGGACTTTATAAACTAAGTCAAATAGTTGGGGATTATGAAATTAAAAATGCTAAAGTCATCAATGACTCTGATTATAACAAGTGGAAAAAAATTAAAATAAATGCAAATGATGTTATTGTAATTTCAAGTCCTTATTATCGAGAAGTGCCAAAATCTTCAAGTATGCAAATTCAAGCTTATGACTCTTTACTCAATGACGGTGGTGTAAAAAGAGAACAATTAGAAAGAGTCTATTTAGAATTTGAATATCAAAATAAAAAGTATAGGCAAGAAATTGGAGAAATTAACGAAGTAAGTCTTAAAATGAAACTGGCAAAATTAAATAATATTAATTTATACATTAATCAAAATAATTCGAATGAATATTACTTTGAATTGCAAAAAAGTGAATAAACCAGTTGCCAACAATGTGTATATTCAATGGCGAGATTTGGGAGCTGAAACCAAAAGTTTAGGATTTATTTTCTAACTTTACGATTGAAAAAATAAGGTTCGTGCTTATTTGGTCGCCACTGAAATATACACGGAACGTTAGGCACAATATGAAACAAACTTTTACGCACAAATATTTTGACTGGATTTTAATCGGATTATCACTGATTTTTTCAGTGTTGACTTTGATGAATATTTTCAGGGAATTTGAATTTTTTAGTAGTTTTCTACTAAGAATTGTTTTTGTGTTGGTTTCTTTGACCGCTCTGATTTCATTGCTGATTAATAATTTTAATGGAGAACGTTTTTCCCGAATATTTGTAATCGTTTATCTAATTTTTCCAGGAATTTTGTTTCTAAATCAATTTCTGACTGACATAGTTATTTACGGAATAAATAGACTGAACCCATTACAAAATCCAACACTAATTCTTAAACTAATAGGCGGAATCGCTTTATTATATTTCTCAATTAAATTTTCTAAACAGCATAAAAATGAACATATTAAAGATTATGGAATTATAGTCATTGGCACTGGGATTTTTGTAATATTATATGTAGTAACAAAATCTTTAGAGCCGAACTTTGTTTCACCTGACCTTATATTAGCATATCCAATTTGGAAAACTATAACTAAAACAATAATTGGTATTTTGATTCTCGTGATTGGATTTATAATAAAAAATAATAAAATAAAAATGAACAAAGCTCTGATATTAACAATTGGACTAATTTTCATATTTGGGCTATTATAAATACTGTGCCTAACACGAGGCTATAAGTAATGCTGTATTATTTGCTTAATCGAAGTTTTGAGATTTTTTGCTAAATTTGTTGAATAGCTAAAAAGTGTTGGCATTTTTGCACAGCACTACTTATAGCCCGAAACGTTGTGGTGCATATATTAGCGACACTCTTAAAAATAAAAATTGGAATTGAAATAATGAGAATTGATTAAAAATTACGACTGATTTTTATGACGACTTCTCGCCTATTTTCAGCGAAAATTTTTTAATATCAAATTGAAATCCTTGTTTTTAAAATGGATGATTAAAACGGCCGAATAAAATAAAACTGCGGATAATGACGAATTGAATTTTAACGATGAAAATCGCCAAATCCAAAATGAAAATCTTGTTTGCCAAATGAAATTCTAAAACGGCGAATGAAATTGACTCGGCGAAAAAATTTTAATTCACGATAAAAGTTAACTAATAACAATTTGATTTTCATAAACTAAGACGTGGAATTTGTCGATGGAAATTTTAATAATTGGAATTGATATGCTGACTTGCAAGTTGAAACGCTAAATCGAAAAATGGGATGAAACAGCGAATAAAAACGAATGAAAATATTTGCAATAAAAGTTGATTAAACCGATATAAATCGCTGATTTTCAAACATTGGAATGAAAATACGCACCACAACAATAGCTATAAGTAATGCGGGAGTTTTGGCAAAATCGAAAAATTGAGCATGTTTTTTCGCGAGCAATTTATATATTTATACGATGAAAATTATAAACAGAAAATTGCTCGCTTGGGTCTGTGCTGAATTGAAAAGTTTTCGCTTTTTTGCCCCGCACTACTCATAGCCAAACCGTTGCCCACAATATGACTAAACTCTTACTAATAACATTTTTGTTAATTTCAAATCTTTGCTTTAGTCAATTAAAGTCTGTGATAATTAACAGCGAAACAAAGGAAAAAATACCTTTTGTAAATATTTGGGTTGAAAATGAAAATATTGGAACGACTTCAAATGAAAATGGAGAGTTTAGACTTGAAGTAAATGATCAAAAAAATATTGTTTTTTCTGCTATAGGATTTGAAACAAAAAAAATCTCATCAAAACTAATTAAAAATGTTGTTGAGTTAAACCCTAAATTAGTGCAACTTGACGAAGTAACTATTAGCACAAAAAAGCTATCTAGAGAAACGACAATAGGTAATTTCAGGAGGTCTAAAATTCATTCATATTTTGCTTGCGGAGCTGAACCTTGGATTTCAGCTCGATTTTTTGAGTATAAAGAGGAATATGATAAAACAACCTATCTGAATAAAATTAAAATATTAACTCGGAGTAATTTAAAAGGCTCAAAATTTAATATTCGTCTTTATGATATTAATGATGATGGAAAACCGGAAAATTATTTATACGACCAAAATATAATTGGAATAGCCAAAAAAGGTAAAAAAATAACCGAGATAGACGTATCTGATTTGAATATTAAATTTCCTAAAAATGGATTCTTCATTGCGATTGAATGGTTAATAATAGAAAAAAACAAATTTGAGTATAAATACAGAACTAAGGAATCGAAAAAGAAATTAACTGGAATATCTTATGAACCTGCTATCGGGACTGTCCCTTCTGAAAGCAACAAAAATAGTTGGATATTTAGAAAGGGAAAGTGGATTAAAATTTGGAAAAATAGCAATAAAGCTTTAAGAAGATATAGAGATAAATACAATTTGTTAGCAATTGAGTTAATATTAACGAATTGAAATACTGTGGGCAACAATGTGTATCTTCAATGGCGAGTTTCAGGAGCTAAAACTAAAAGTTTGAGATTTATTTGCTAACTTTAAAACTGAAAATTAAGGACTGTACTTTTTTGGTCGCCACTGAAAGATACACTAGTCCGTTACCTGTAACTACTAAATATTTTTTTTTAAATTATAGGCTCACCCATTTTTTGATTAA
>RRZV01000075.1 GCA_003931895.1 Mesohalobacter salilacus | reverse complement strand
GCGTTATCAAATTTTTGATGTGCAAGGTAGAAATATCCAACACGGTCAACTCAACGCCAATCCTATAGACATATCCAGTTTAGAAAACGGCGTATATCTCATTAAAGTTATAAGCCAAAACCAACACACGCAGGTGTTGAAGTTGGTGGTGGAGTAGGTATTATAAGTTTGAAAATGTGGTGCAATTGTTAATCAACCCCCTAAAGACTGGATAGCTCAGATTTGGTTTTTGAAATAGTCTTTACAGATTATCAAGTTGGGTGCAATATCGGTCAATATGGTCAATTCCATATAATAATTCAGATTCATTTATATTCATCCATTGAAATAATTGCAGAATTGTTTCATAATGTATTCTTGCGTTAGATGAATCTTTAACTGCCTTATTACTTATAAAACATATGGGTTCATGATGAGCTATTCTGTTTCTGAATTTATTGATTTTTGCTAATTGATTGAAAACATAGTTTTGGTTATATTGAATAGTTGGTGTGCTTTTTGGTTTTAACGGAAAAATTTGAAGTAAAATACGGTCTGTAGCTTTATATTGTTTTTGAGCGAATAAGTATCTCCAGAATCCAAAACCGAGTTCAGCTATCAACTTGTTATGTGTATAGGATACACCTAATTTTTGAACGGCAACATTTATATTTCGTTTTGTGATTATTGTATTTTGATTGTCAAATATTCCATTTTTTTGTGCTGCATTTCTCAACCAATCATTTCCGAAATTAAGGATACAGTGTTTGTCTATCTTGTTTCTTAAAGCGATTTCAAAGCAGCTGATAACAGTAAAAAACTCTTGAGATAATTTTAAGCGATATAATGTCATTGCTTTTTTGGTATCACCTTTGGTTGCTTTTAAATAGCGATTTATTCTCGCTTTAGATAAAATTTCGACAAATTTATTGTATTTCAAAACTTACGGCTTTGGTTAAAACAAATATAATTAGTATTTTTGTAATATCTTATTCCCGATAGTCCCTGATGATATCAAACTGTCGGGTTTTGATTTTTATTAGATTATTTTTCAATCAAAATCATTTTTTACATAGCCACCAATGCACTAATAAATCTTGTATCAATTAGTGAATTAGTGGCTTAAAAGTCATTTTCTATTAAAGGTGAATATTTAATCAAACACCCGAAAGATCGGATAGTTTAGATGGGCTTTTTCATATAGTGGACTTTGTTGATATAGCCAACTCAATTGCGCATAAGCGTTATTTCTAAAGGCCTCATCAGACGTTTTTTTCATGATAAAATCCAGGTTGACATCAGGGTTATTTTTTAAAAATTCCTCAGCATAATCTTCAAACACATAAGCAGAGAAGCCTTCTTTGCGTTGCAGAATGCTGTCAAAAAAGTTCCAATTAAAAAAGGAGTCTTTTAATTCAGGCTCCAAAACGTCAACGATATATTTGATGCCACGCTGCTGAGTCGGAATCAGCCAATCGCCTTTTTTTATTAAAACAGAATCTTTTATCGTTATCACTTCAGTGTTGTAATGCAAATAATGACCCTCGTAAGGCGAATTTACTGTTTTATAATCTTTTATACGATAGCGTTCAACTTTAATTAAAGTGTCTTTCTCAAGTTGTTGCATTTTTACTTGGTTGATGTTGAGTTTTTCAATAACCTTTTTCCATGCGGCTTTGACAATATAATAATCAGGAATACGCAATGAGTCTTTAGCTTTGTAGTGATTATAATATTTAACGGGTTTTACAAATGGCTGTGTAGTATCGTATTTTAAACGCTTTTGGTCTGTGATTTTACTATTGATATATTTGGCTTCATAGCCTTTAAAATCAAGTGTTTCAAACTGAGTGGAATCAACGACATAATCAAATTTGTAAAAGCTGTCGTTATTGAAGGTTTTAAAATTCTCTTCTCGTTTAGATTTAATTTGATCTTGATGTTGGGCAGACAACTCAATGATGCTTTCTAACATCGCTTTTGTTTTGTAAACCCTTTCGTCATAGGGTTTAAGCATATGGGTTTCAATCATCAAACCTAAAGTGTTCCACAAGGAAGTATAACCCGTAGAATATCTTGGCGAATCTAAAAACTGGCTAAAACCTGCTTCTGGTGTGCGCCCAAACACATTGACATAAGGGGTAATCCATAAATCTTTATCTCTTAGGTTTTGCTCTAATTCTGGCTTAAACTCCTTTTCAATAAATTCACCTAAGCCGTGTCCGAGTCGGTTGTGTTGCGTTAATAAATGCGTTAAGGTATATTGATAATCCGCACCATTAGACACATGCGTTTCTACATAGACATCGGGATTGATGTTGTGATAGATTTCAGCAAAAGCTTCCATGTTTTTGGTGTCCATTTTTATAAAATCCCGATTTAAATCATAATTTCTGGCATTACCACGAAAGCCATAGTCTTTTGGCCCATTTTGATTGGCTCTTGTCGTGCTGTTTCGGTTGAGCATTCCACCGAGATTGTAAGCAGGAATAATGTGTAAAATAACATTATTTGGAAGCTCAATTTTTTCATTGATAAGGTCTCTAAGCAGTAACATGCTGGCATCAATCCCGTCTGGTTCGCCAGGATGAATACCGTTGTTGATCAATAAATGCAAAGGCTTTTCTGGTGATGAATTTTTGGCATAAGTCACGAGGTGTAAAGGTAAATCACTGTCAGTTTTTCCGCAGGTTTCTATGTTGACAAAAGGTGAATTTTCTTCAGCTGATTGATAGAAAGCTATCATTTCATCATAAGTGGCGGTCTCTTTGCCATTTGAATATTCAAATCTTATGTTGTAATCAAACTTTTTTGATTTTGTGGTGTCACAAGAATAGAAGATAAGGAATAATGTTGTAAATAAAAGAAAGGGTCTAATTTTTATCATCGTTTAAAATCTTAGATTTGTGGAAAAATACAATATATTGAAATTATTTGTTGGTTTTCTAATCATTTTATCGTCTTTTCAAGTTTTTTCGCAAGTTAAAGTTTCTGATACAACGCAACTTGAAACGGTAACTTTGAAAACAACACCTTCTCAACTTTCAAACTTTATCACGACTTCAGTGTCTTCAGAAGATATTCAGTCTAACAATTCAGTCATCTTGACGCCAATTTTAAATCAAATCCCAGGCGTTTCAATGCAGCAAGGCACTTTAAATACCAATAGGATTACTATTCGCGGCATAGGAGCAAGATCTCAATTTTCTACCAATCGACTTAAACTTTACATCAATGATGTGCCGTTGACCAACGCCAATGGCATCTCAGTGCTCGAAGATATTGACTTGAACAGTTTGGGACAGCTTAGCGTTATTAAAGGACCAAAATCTTCAGTTTTAGGGGCTAATTTGGGTGGCAATATTATTCTAAAAACGCAAAACAAAGAAAACACTGTCGGTGCGATGGCTGGAATAGGAAGTTACGACCGCTATCAACTTGGTTTTAACGTTGCCGAAAATTTAGGACAAACGCAACTTCAGGCCTATGCTAACCATATTCAATCTCACGAATACCGCGATAATGCCGATTATGAAAGACAAAATTTTACATTATTATCAGATACTGAACTCAATTCTTCGTGGCATTGGCAAAATTTGATGATTTTTACTCGTCTTAAAGCCTTTATACCGAGTTCTTTATCATTAACAGATTTTAAAAATAATCCCCAAAAAGCGGCGGATAATTGGAATGCAGCTGCTGGATTTGAATCTTACGACAAATTGTTTTTAGCCACGACTTTAAATCATAAGTTTAAAAATTCTACCCAATGGATAACTTCAGTTTCGTTTAATCTTCGCGATGCTTACGAGCCAAGACCTTTTGATATTTTAGACGAAAAAGAAATTGGACTCGGTTTGCGAAGTCGTTTGCAACACAATTTTCTTTGGAATGCCAAACCCATAATAACTCAAATCGGCTTTGAATGGCAAACCGATTGGTATGAAGCTCAAAATTTTGATAATTTGTTTAGAAACACGCCAGAGCGCGGCAGTATTCAAGGGGATTTGGTGAATGCTTTTGATCAAAACCGTATGCGATTTAATGCGTTTTTGACCGCTAATTACAATTTTACAGAGAGGTTTGAAGTTTCAGCAGGCTTAAATTTAAATTTTGCCTATTACGAAACCGATGACCAATTTCTTGACGATGGTTTAAATCAAAGTGGCGATTTGCAATACGACCCAAAATTGTTACCTAATCTCAATTTTTCCTATAACTTTAAGAACAATTTTGATGTTTTTGCCAATTACAGTATGGGTATCGCCACGCCAAGTATTGATGAAAGCTTAGATGATGAAGGCTTTTTTAATCCCAACCTTCAACCCTCTTTTGGACATAATTTTGAGATTGGAAGCCGATGGATTTCCGCAATAAAAACAGTCGATATTCAATTGAATCTATTTAGAATGTATGTTGAAGATTTAATTGTAGCAAGGCGCATTGAAGAAGACCGTTTTGTAGGTATTAATGCTGGGAAAACTCAACACACGGGCGTAGAATTTTCCGCAAAAATTCAAAAATCTCTATCTGAAAATTTTAAACTCAAAGCATTCGCTAATGTTGTTTTTAACGATTTTGAATTTACAGATTTTGTAGAAAACGACGAAGACTTTTCAGGAAACCAAATTCCAGCCATACCCGAATACGATTTGAATTTTGGGTTTCAGTTATTTTACAAACAAAATTGGTCTTTCAGATTAAATACAGAATGGGTTGGTCGAATGCCTTTAAACGATGCGAATACACTTTACACCAAAACTTACGAGCTTGTTAATTTAAATTTTGGTCATCAGGTGCAATGGTTTAACACACAAACACAATTCAGCTTTGGACTGAATAATGTTTTAGACAAAGATTATGCTGCCAGTGTGTTGCCCAATGCCGTTGGATTTGGTGGTGCTGAACCCCGATATTTTTATCCGGGTATGCCTCGTCAATTTTATTTTAAAGTCTTGGTTGATTATGAGCTGTAAGCCTTAAACATTTGATTTTTCAGAATTATTAGAAAACTTATAAAGTAAAACATCCGAAAATCTGTCTCTTGATAAGATTACAGAAGAAGTTGAGTTGGTTAGGAAAAAACATATGAAGTCTAAACGAATTATCTTAAATACCAATTTAAGGATAAGTTTTTATATCAAAAAAGCTAAACATATTAGATGAACTCATTTATAAAGATAAAATAGTTTTGGTATTTACTACTTTCTGCTCTTATTCAGGAAGTCAACATACAAATTATTTGTCGTTACTATTTTTTCAAAATGTCTTTCTTTGAGACCTTTTATCAGCTTTTTATCGCCAGTCCATAATTTACATTTTAGATATAGTGAAAATGCAACAAAAGGAATATCGTCATGATCAACATCTTTACACAATTCAAATGCTTTTTTGTAGTTCGATTTGCCAGCGATAGAATGGTCTAAAATTGTAATGTTTTTAAGAATTAATTCGTAAACTTCAAGGAATTTATCATCGCCAAGATTAGCTATCTTTTTTAACTTTGTCTGATGACCCCAAATTTCATCTCTTACATATTTTGGTGCATAAAAGTTATACAAATTATCAGAAGTTAATAAAATTTGACCTATTCGACTATTAACATTTAAAATCGCACTAAAAATTATATTAGAGTCAACTACGAGTTTAGTCATCAAATCCTATACTTTTACGAATGTTTTCCCAGCGATTGGATTTAGATTCTTTAACTAACTCAACTATATCTTTTTCTTTTGCCTTAGATTCTGAAGTTAGTTCTTCATATCTCAAATAATCTAATATCGATTGGATTCTTGACGCATTTTTACTTGCTGAAAATCTTACAAGTATTTCATTATTTTCTCTTTCAACTATCATAATTAGCTTTTTATCAAAAATAGTTAATATTTTCGATTTATTCGTTCTGATGTCAAATTATATTGGTGCTAACAGCTGATAATGATTAACTCATTTGAAATAAAATACAAAACACTCTAATTACCTTAAAAGAATATTTAGAATAAAATATAGGCTCTACAATTAAGCTTTGATTTAATTATCATAAACCTCAGCAATTATTTAAATACGTTAAGCCCAACAAGTTTTTAAATAAAATTTAAACACCAAACAATATAAGTGTTTTTAATCGATATAGGAAGTTGGTAAACCTAAAAACTCATACAATAAAATTAGAGAATTAAGCAAAAATCACTATTTTTGATGAAAGGTAAAAATTGAATCAAAATGGATATTACAGCTCAAATAAAAAACAACTTGATTACAAGAATTAAGGCATCTCAAGATTTAAACTTTTTAAAAGCGCTTCAGACCATAATTGATTCGTCAGAACAGAAATTATACCAATTGTCTTCTAAACAAAAAGATTCAATTACAACTGGAAGAAGACAAATAAAAGATGGTCAAATGTCAAGCAATGAATCTGTAATTTTTGAAATGAAAGAATGGCTAACAAAAGAATAATTTGGTCAAATTTAGCTAAATCTCAGTTTCGAAATATTCTTGATTTCTATATTGAGAGAAATGGTTCAGTAACATATAGTTTAAAGCTTCTTAATGAAACAGAAGATTTATTGGAAACACTCTCAAAAAATGAATTTATTGGACGCTTAACATCAAATAAACAAACACGCGTAATACCAATAAAAGTCTATTTGATTTTCTATGAAATAAAAGAAGAAGCTATTGAAATAGTTTCATTTTGGGATAATAGACAAGATAAGGAAAAACTTAATGTCAAATAAGTTAAGTTTAATAACTCAATTAATTATTAATTACAGTTTTGCGTGGAAGCATTTCTTTAGTTAAGATTATTGAATTAAATAATAATAACAATAATTTACAGATTTAATATATAGACGACTCAAAACATGCCAAACAACTTAGAAAACTACCGAAAATCTTATGATAAAGCGGCTCTAATTCGTTCTGAATTAGAAGACAATCCTTTTCAGCAATTCAGAAAATGGTTTGTTGAAGTCGATGAAGCAGGCAATGTCGATGAAGCGAATGCCATGAGCATCAGCACGATTGGTAAAGATGGTTTTCCGAAATCCAGAGTAGTATTGCTAAAATCTTATGATGAAAATGGATTTGTATTTTACACCAATTACAACAGCGAAAAAGGACAAGCTATAATAGACAATCCCAAAGTCTGTTTATCTTTTTTTTGGCCACACGCGGAACGACAAATCATCATCAAAGGCAAAGCTGAAAAGATATCAGAAGAAGCCTCAATACGCTATTTTCAATCCCGTCCTAAAGGCAGTCAGTTGGGCGCTTTGGTTTCCCCGCAAAGTCAAGAAATACCCAACCGTAAAGTCTTAGAGAATAAACTCAAAGCTTTAGAACAAGAATACGCCGATAAGCCAGTTGAAAAACCCAAAAACTGGGGTGGATTTTGTGTTGAACCAGTTTCTTTTGAATTTTGGCAAGGTCGCCCCAACCGCTTACACGACAGATTTGTTTACGAACTCGACAATTTAGATTGGAATATAAAACGATTAGCACCATAAATTATGCCCAAAACCCTAGTATTAATGCGACACGGAAAATCGTCTTGGAAAGATAATTTGCCAGATGATGAAAGACTTTTAAAAAAACGCGCTTATAAGGATATTGAACATGTCGCTTCAGCTTTTAAACATTGTCTAGATAAGGATTTTGTCTTTAAATCCAGCTATGCCCAAAGAGCTGAAAGCACCGCAAAGCACTTTTTAAAACAATTGGAAATTCCAGAAACACAACTGCAGATAGAATCCGCCCTATATACATTTGATGATTCGAGTTTAAAGGCATTTCTCTATACCGTAGAGGATTCTATAGACAACCTCATGCTGTTTGGTCATAATCCGGCTTTTACTAATCTTGCCAATAGGCTTGGTGATGAATATTTTGAAAATGTGCCGACTTCTGGCTTAGTCATGATGCGTTTTGAAAATTCGTCCTGGAAAGATTTGGCATCTGGCAAAACAATCTTACATTTATTTCCTAAAAATTTACGCTAATGTCTCAAGACCAATTTCACAATCGAGAATTAAGTTGGTTAGCCTTTAATGCAAGAGTTTTACAAGAAGCCACAGACCCTAATGTGCCTTTAATAGAGCGACTGCGATTTTTGGGTATTTTTTCAAATAACTTAGACGAATTTTTTAGGGTGCGCTACGCCACCATCAAGCGTATTGACATGGCGGGCAAAGCAGGTAAAAAAGTATTGGGCGGTTATAAAGCCTCAAGACTACTCAAAGAAATCACGCAAATTGTGATTAAACACCAAACCGAAAGTCTTGAAATTTTAAGTGAAATTCAAACCAAACTCAAAGCCCATAATATTCATGTTGTTGATGAAACCCAGGTGGGAATGCAACATCAGGCTTTTTTAAAACAGTATTTTTTAGAAAAAGTCAGTCCTGCTTTGGTCACGATTATGCTCAACGATATTGAAAAAGTCCCCAATCTAAAAGATTCAGCGGCTTATTTGGCTGTAAAGCTTGTTCAAAAATTACCCAATGGAAATTTAAAAAACCGTTACAGTTTAGTTCAAATCCCAACAAGTTTAAATCGATTTGTGGTTTTGCCTTCTGATGGTGTTAACCAATATGTGATTTTATTAGATGATTTAATTCGCTACAATTTAGATGTGATTTTTAACATATTTGAATACGAAAGTATTTCGGCACACATGATTAAAATCACACGTGATGCCGAACTTGATATAGAAGGCGATTTGGGCAAAAGCTATGTCGATAAATTGATGAGCAGTGTAAAACATCGTCGTGAAGGCGATCCTGTGCGTTTTGTTTACGACAAAACTATAGACCAAGATACATTAGATTTTTTACTACTCAAGCTCGGCATTGATAATACAGACAGTTTAATTCCAGGCGGTCGCTATCACAACCGAAGAGATTATATGAAATTTCCTGATTTAGGCGCGAGACATTTATTGTATGATAAAATTGAACCTTTACCTGTGCCAGGCCTAAAATTACAAGGCAGTTTGTTTAATAAAATTGCTGAAAAAGATTATTTGCAATTTGCTCCTTACCAAACATTTTCCTACACAGTTAAGTTTTTAAGGGAAGCTGCTTTAGACCCTAATGTGAAATCGATTAAAATCACAATTTACAGATTAGCAGAAGTTTCTCATATTGCCAGTTCGCTAATTAACGCTGCTAAAAATGGTAAACAGGTTACCGTTTCCATAGAATTGCAAGCGAGATTTGACGAGGCCAATAATGTCAAGTATTCAGAAAAAATGCAGCGGGAAGGCATTAAAATTATTTTTGGCGTAACAGGACTTAAAGTTCACGCCAAATCTTGTGTGATTGACCGTTTAGAAAGCGGTAAATTAAAACGCTACGGCTTTATCAGCACTGGAAATTTTAATGAAAACACAGCAAAAATTTACACAGATTACACTTTATTTACCAGTCATAGTGGTATTTTAAAAGATATCAATAAAGTATTTGATTTTTTTGAAGTTAATTATAAAATCAAAAAATACAAACACCTTATCGTTTCGCCTCACTATACACGTGATTTTTTCTATAAAAAAATTGATGAACAAATTGAATTAGTCAAAGCTGGAAAAGATTGTGGCATGATGCTTAAAATGAACAGCTTATCAGATTATGATATGATAAGTAAGCTCTATGAAGCCAGTCGTGCAGGAGTGAAAATTCAGTTGATTGTTCGGGGTATTTGTTGTTTAATTCCTGAAGTCGAAGGAATGAGCGAAAATATCAAAGCCATAAGCATTGTCGATAAATTTTTAGAGCATCCCCGGTTGTATATTTTTAAAACACCAGAAAACAAAGATGTTTACATCTCATCAGCAGATTTAATGACGCGAAATCTTGACCATCGCGTTGAAATCACTTGTCCTGTTTATGATGATGATATCAAAAAAGAATTGTTAGACACCTTTAATATTTGTTGGCAAGACAATGTTAAGGCTCGCAATCTGGCTTCACATGATAAAAATGAATACGAACGAAACGACAAAGACGATTATAGAAGTCAATTTAAAATGTATGACTTTTATAAAGATAAACTTAACTAAAACAAGATATTAGTGCTCAGTATAAAAAAATATGCCGCCATAGATATTGGCTCAAACGCCGTAAGATTATTAATTTCAACCATTACCGAACCTGCAGATAAACCCGTGACTTTCAAAAAAACCTCCTTGGTTAGGGTGCCTATTCGTTTGGGGCAAGATGTATTTGTCAACGATTATATTTCTGATTATAATTTGTCCAGAATGAAACAAACCTTGAAAGCTTTTCAACTCTTAATGAACTGCCACAAGGTTGAAAAATATCGCGCTTGTGCCACTTCAGCTATGCGTGATGCCAAAAACGCTATAGCTTTAGTCGCGGATATTAAAAAAGACACCGATATTGACATTGAAATCATAGATGGGAATGATGAAGCGGCTATCATTGCCGCAACCGATTTACACGAATTAATTCAAACTGAAAAATCTTACATTTACGTAGATGTTGGCGGTGGTTCAACTGAAATTACTATTTATTCAAATGGGCATACCGTTATTTCAAAATCATTTAATCTAGGAACGGTGAGATTGCTCAATAATTTAGTTTCTGAAACGGATTGGGAAGAATTTAGAACTTGGATCAAACAGAATACAAACCAATTTCCTAAGATAGAAATGATAGGGTCGGGCGGTAACATCAACCATATTTTTAAAGCCAGTGCAAAAAAGACTGGCAAACCCTTATCGTTTTTCTATTTGAGTTCTTATTATCAACTACTCAAATCACTCACTTACGAAGAACGTATTGCTCAATTGGATATGAATCAAGATAGAGCCGATGTGATTGTGCCCGCCACAGAGATTTACTTAACCGCTTTAAAATACAGTAAAGCTAGAAATGTGCATGTTCCAAAAATTGGTTTAGCAGATGGTATTATTAAGTCGATGTATAATGAAGCTAATTAACTTTTAAAGTTATCTTCAAAAAATCATCATAAAACAAAAAGCGAAATATTTTGTATTAACACCAATTATAAAGTGCTGTTTTTATACAGTTATATTTGTCAAATAGAACCACCGAAAATTTTGCAAATTTTATTTAATAGGATATGACTTCAAGAAATACGGTAATAGGCTTCTTCCCTAAGAGGGAAGACGGGAGAAGGGTGTTTCACATAGTAAGTAAACACCCTTTGCCTATCGGCATTTCCCTTAAAGGGAAAAATAAAAATCACATCATCAGATATTTACATAAAAACGTCAATGGTAGCTCAATCGAGACCTATTTCAGAGATATTTTTAATATTAACTTCTCGATATGTTTAAACCAGAATATTAGTAGGTTTCGAGTTAGATAAATTCATGATTTTTACATTTTAAATAATCAATATTATAAAAATAGAATTTGGTTTTTAGAAACCACCATCATCATCATAATCACCATTACCACGATTGCCATTACGCTCTTTTTTTCGATTAAAGCGATAGACTACGGTTGCTGTAAATTGTCTTTCTCTCCACTGAAATGAACTTTCGCGATTAAAGGTTTGAGAAACCGTAAACTGGTCTCTTTTTCTAGAATTAAATAAATCTCTAACATTCAGAGAAATTGTTAGGTTTTCTTTTTTTAAAAAATCTTTACTAAAAGCGATATCCATAGAAGCTATAGGGTCAGTTTCGGTTTGCGCATTTTCACGCGGACCTCTGTAAAATGCATTGGTCTGCCATTGAATTTTTCCAGGTAAAATAATGTTTGAACTAAATCTACCAAAATAGCTTTCATTGGTGGCTCCAAAATCAGTTCCTTCAAAAGCACCTTCACTCTCAAATCTGAAGTAATTAAAACTCATATTTGTCCTCAACCATTTTGTGGGATTGTATAGCAAACCAAACTCAGCACCAAAACGCTCTTCCGTAGCTAGGTTAATTGGAATATTCTCAATGATTCTAATATTATCTTCCTCAGTTCGTCTTCCTGTATCTCTTTCTACACGTTCAAAAGCATCGGTTTCTCTTTGGTAGTAAACCGAAGACGTTAGCGTGATTTTTTCCCAGCGCTTTAAATATCCCAAATCAAAAGCATTCGCAAAAGATGGGTCCAAATCGGGGTTACCTTGAAAAACATTAACACGGCTAGATTGAGAGGGAAATGGATTTAAAAACCAACTTCTGGGTCTATTGATTCTTCTGTTATAGCCTAAAGAGATATTTTCATCTTCGCCCAATTCATAAACAAGATTGACGGTCGGAAATAAACCATCAAAATTTTTATCAAAGTCAAAGTTTCTATCAAAATTTTCCGGAACCAATGGTGTTGTATTTCCTTTAAGCTGTGTGTTTTCATATCTTAAACCAAGCAAATATGAAAATTTTCCCATTTTATTACCGTATTGGGTATAAACGGCGGTGATATTTTGCTCGAAATCAAAATCACTCGACACAAATTCATCAACTTCTAAGTCGTTTGTTTCCAAGTTTTGTCTTTGAACTAAAAAGCCTTGAGATTGGTCTGAATAATCACCTCTAAAGCCAAACTCAAATTGCGCTTCACCCATAGGTCTAACATAATCGGCTTGTATAAGATAACTATCTCTTTTTTCTGTCTCTAAATTGTCTTGAAAGGCTACTAAGGAATCTACTGGACTGGTTTGATTTTCATCAATTATTGCCGTTTTAGTCTCATCACTATTAGAATATTGGAAATCAGCTGTTAATTTATGATCTCTATTTTCCTTATCAAATCTTTTTTCATAATTAAAAGAATATTGAAATCTTTCATCGTCTTCTAACTCATCTTCAATTCTAACCGTTGTGCTGTTTTCAATTCCATCAGCAAACCTTCTATTGATGTTGGTTGCGATATCTCTATCGTCTCCCAACCTGGTAAAAAAACTTGCCGTAACAGAGGACATATCACTTATAAAATACTCTACACCAGTATTTAAGTTAAAGTTTTCGCCACTTCTATCATAATCTCTGTCTTCTATTATTCTATCAAAATTTAATGAATCTGTTTCAGTAAATCGGGTGTCAAATTCGGCATTTCCAGGTCTGTTTCTATCAGTAAAACCTAAACTTGTGAACACATTAAATTTATCAGTCCTCAGGTTTAAATCTGCAAAAATTCCTGAGTTTTGTGGTTCACCAAGTGTTCCTCTAAAAGAACCATTGAACCCGAGAGTCTTTTCTCTTTTTAATATGATATTTATGATTCCTGCCGTGCCTTCAGCATCATATCGCGCTGATGGACTCGTAATAACTTCTACCGATTCTATAGCATCAGCTGGCAATTGTTGAAACACATCTTGGTCACCAAACCCAGCAATAGATGAGGGCTTACCGTTTATTAAAATCCTGACATTTTCATTACCTCTTAAACTTATAGCACCATCAATATCAACCGTCACTGAAGGCACATTTCCTAAGGCATCACTTACCGTTCCGCCGGAGGTTGTAAGGTCTTTGCCCACATTGTATATTTTTTTGTCTAAGCGAACTTCAACTTGAGTGGTTTCTGAAACTACGGTAACTTCGTCAAGTTCGCTGGTTTTAAATTTAAGACTTATCGTTCCTAAATCTTTTTTAGAATCTACCACATAATTCTTTAATGTTTTAGACTCATATGAGATATATTCAAATTTAATATCATACGTGCCTTCGTCTACTTTTAAACTAAAGTTGCCATCAAAATCGGTTACGCCACTTTCAACAGCAACATCAGAACCTGGCTCAAAAACACCAACAGTAGCATATTCTAAAGGTCTCTTTTGTTCTTGATCTACGAGTTTACCTGTAATTTTATAACTCTTTATTTGATATGAGTTGATTTCATTTTTTTGATCATAAGAATTATTAGCATTTTTATAGTTTTGAGTAAATACACTTAATGAAATCATTAAGAAAGTAAACGTATATAGATATTTCATCTGTTTGTTTTGTGTTTTGACTATTTATATCTACAATTGTTAAAATCAAGAGGCGTTAAAGTTGAGTTAAGATAAAATAAGCCTTAATTGGCCTTCCCAAAATTTATCTTTTATGAAAAAACCTTCATTTTATTTTTCTGTATCAAAATCCTATTTATATTTGTAACTCTAATTTGAATATGAAATTTAATATTATAAATAACTGGTGGTGGTCTTACACATTTTACATGTCGTGAGAAGCTACTATTATAAATAATTTTAAGCCTGTCCTCACGACAGGCTTTTTTTTTTGAACTTAAATGATATGAAATATACTTTAAAAACCTCTTATCAACAACAACTGGCTGACACCTTAACGCCTGTAAGTGTCTATTTAAAATTACGCGATGTTTTTCCCAACAGTCTTCTTTTAGAAAGTAGCGACTATCACGCAAGTGACAATAGTTTTTCTTATATCTGTTGCAATCCCTTAGCTTCAATTATGTTGCGAAACAATGTATTGACAACATCATATCCTGACGGTCATGTTGAAGAGATTCAACTAAATTCTGCTGAAAATTTGACCTCACATATCCATGATTTCAAAGCCAGTTTTATCACAGATGATTTAGATTTTAAATTTATTTACAATGGGCTTTTTGGCTTTACGGCTTATGATGCCGTTTCTCATTTTGAAGAAGTTGACATCACTAAAAAAGATGGCGATTTAGATATTCCCGATTTGTATTATGCGGTTTATCAAAATATTATTGCTATCAATCATTTTAATAATGAAGCCTTCATTTTTGAGCATTTGAGTCCACACCGTAAAAGTTGTCAGTATGATATTTTACAATTATTACAAAATCAAAGTTTAGCCACTTTTCATTTTTCAAAAGTATCTGAACCAAAATCAAATTTAAAAGACGACCAATATTTAGACATGGTCAAGAAAGCCAAAGCCCATTGCCGACGTGGTGATGTGTTTCAATTGGTTTTATCCAGAAGATTTGCTCAACAATTTGAAGGCGACGAGTTTGAAGTCTATCGCAGCTTAAGACACATCAACCCATCGCCGTATTTGTTTTATTTTGATTATGGTAATTTCAAAATCTTTGGAAGTTCACCTGAAGCTCAACTGGTGATAGATAATCAAGTAGCTGAAATTCATCCTATTGCAGGAACGTTTAAACGCACAGGAAATGACGATGAAGACCGAAAAATCGCTCAACAACTCGCCAATGATCCAAAAGAAAATGCCGAACACGTCATGTTGGTCGATTTGGCTAGAAATGATTTGAGTCGCCATGGCAAGCAAGTGAAAGTGCAAACCTATAAGGATATTCAATTCTTTTCGCATGTCATTCATTTGGTGAGTAAAGTTACCGCTCAATTAGATAAAAATACCGAAAGCTTTGATTTGGTTGCTGATACTTTTCCCGCAGGAACGCTCAGTGGTGCACCAAAACCTATGGCTTTAAAATTGATAGAGCGCTACGAAAATGTCAACCGTAGTGCCTATGGCGGTGCTATTGGGTTTATGGATTTTAAAGGCAATTACAACCACGCCATCATTATCCGTTCTTTTGTAAGTAAAAATCATCATCTGTATTATCAAGCTGGTGCTGGAATTGTCGCAGATTCTGAAGATGAAAATGAATTACAAGAAGTTTATAATAAATTGAGAGCACTAACCAAAGCCATTCACCACGCAGAAAAACAATCAAATTTTTAAACTCCGATTGAAATGAAAAAAATATTAGTGATTGATAATTATGATTCTTTTGTTTACAACCTTGTGCACTATCTTGAAGCTTTTGGTGCTCAGGTTGATGTCGTCAGAAATAAAAGCATCAACATTGAATCTGTAAAAAATTACGACAAAATTCTTTTATCACCAGGTCCAGGAATTCCTGATGAAGCTGGACAACTTAAGTCTGTTATAAAAAAATATTATAAAACCATACCTATTCTTGGAGTTTGTCTTGGGCAACAAGCCATTATGGAAGTTTTTGGCGGTAAATTAGAAAACTTAAAAACGGTTTATCACGGGATGGCGACTTCTATAAATATTACGGTCAAAGATGAAATTTTATATCAAAACCTACCCAAACAAATCGAGGTTGGGCGATATCACTCCTGGGTGGTTCATAAAACCTTACCTGATGTTTTAGAAGCCACTTCGGTTGACGATGACGGCAATATCATGTCGCTTCGGCATAAAGATTATGATGTCAAAGCTGTTCAGTATCATCCAGAATCAGTATTAACTCCAGACGGTAAAACCATTATTCAAAACTGGTTAAATTCTTAAGTATGAAAACAATTCTTAATCGACTTATAGCTCACGAAACCTTGTCTAAAGAGGAAGCCAAACAAATTTTGAGACAAATCTCAACTGAAGCATTTTCAGAGGTTCAAATCGCTTCATTTCTCACGGTGTTTATGATGCGAAATATCACCTTAGAAGAACTTGAAGGATTCAGAGCAGCTTTACTCGAATTATGCTACGCTTTAGATTTATCAGAATTTGACCCTATCGATTTATGTGGCACAGGAGGCGATTCTAAAAATACGTTTAATATTTCAACCTTAGCTGCTTTTGTAACGGCTGGTGCTGGCGTTCATGTTTCTAAACACGGAAATTACGGCGTGTCGTCTGTTAGCGGTTCTTCAAATGTATTAGAACATTTAGGCTTGAAGTTTAAACAAGATGAAAGTTTTCATAAACGTTGTCTGGAGCAAGCTAATATCTGTATTTTGCACGCGCCTTTGTTTCATCCTGCTATGAAAAGTGTTGCGCCAGTGAGAAAATCTTTGGCTTTAAAAACTTTTTTCAACATGCTTGGTCCGATGGTAAATCCCTCAAAACCCCAAAAGCAATTGGTCGGTGTTTACAGTTTACAACTCTTGAGACTGTATGCCTATTTATATCAAAAACAACATAAAACTTATGCCATTGTTCACGCTTTAGATGGGTATGACGAAATCTCGTTGACCCAGTCTGCCAAAGTGGTAACGCATCAAAAAGATATGATTTTAAATGTAGAAGATTTTGGATTGAAAGCGCATCGACCTGAAACTATTTTTGGGGGAAATACCGTTAAAGATGCTGCTGAAATCTTTATGAATGTTTTAAACAATAAAGCAACACAAGAACAACAAAATGCCGTTTGTGCCAATGCTGCTTTAGCAATTTCTATTTCAAAAAATATAGAACTAAAACCTGCTTTAGAAGAAGCCAAAATATCATTAAAATCTGGAGTTGCCTTACAAAAATTTAAAACATTAATTAATTTATCAAATAATCAGAATTTATGATGAAGCAATGTTCAATTATCATATTAAAAGAAAGCTTTCCCTTTGGGAAGATTTAAATGGGCCAGTTCTTATGCATATTTTAGAAGAAATAACAATATTTAAAAAACAATTGCTCAATTACAAAAAGCAAGTTATCAGCATTGCTGAATTAGAGAAAATGTCATTTTTTGACAGAGAATGTATTTCATTAACTGAACAAATTAGAAAATCAGAAATTGGAATAATAGCAGAACATAAACGAAGGTCTCCAAGCAAACCACACATCAATTTTAAAACTGATGTATTTGAAGTCGCCAAAGCTTATGAAGGCGCTGGAGCTTCAGGCATGTCAGTGTTGACGGAACAAAAATATTTTGGTGGCTCTCTTGAAGATTTAATACTTGCCCGTTCAGCTTGTAACTTGCCACTTTTACGAAAAGATTTTATAGTTGATGAATATCAAATTGTAGAAAGTAAAGCCCACGGTGCTGACGTGATTTTGCTTATTGCTGCCTGCTTGACTCCACTTGAAGTCAAACAATTTTCTGAATTAGCCCACCAACTTGGGTTGCAAACTATTTTAGAAGTACATAATTTAAATGAATTGCAAGTCTATTTGTGTGAACATATTGATATAGTTGGGGTTAACAATAGAAACTTAAAAACTTTTGAAGTTAATTTGGATACAAGTAAAACGCTTGTGCAACACATTCCAAAAAATGTTGTGAAAATATCTGAAAGTGGTATCAAACACCCTAAAGATATTATAGATTTAAAATCTTTAGGTTATGATGGGTTTTTGCTTGGCGAGCATTTTATGAAAACTGATGATCCGGGTCAATCAGCGCAAGATTTCATTCAAAATATTAAAAACAAAATATAAGGTGATGATAGTCAAGGTTTGTGGTATGACAAATGTGGATAATTTAAAAGCGATTGCAGCAGCAATGCCCGATTATTTTGGGTTTATTTTTTACGAAAAATCACCAAGAGCCATTAAAATCAAAACTTTACCAAAGTTTAAAAACATTCAAAAAGTTGGTGTTTTTGTCAACGCCACTCATGATTATATTTTGAAAAATCAACAGCAATACAAATTAAACGGCGTGCAACTTCATGGGGAAGAAGATATAAGTTATGTGAAAGCCTTAAAAGAAAAATTGCCTAATGATATCAAAATATTTAAAGCTATTTCAGTTGAAAACGCATCAGATTTTAAAGCGATTAGTAGTTATGAAAATTATGTTGACATGATTGTTTTAGACACCAAAACCAAACTTAAAGGAGGAAGCGGAAAACAGTTTGATTGGAATTTACTCAATTATTATGATGCTGAAATTCCTTTTTTACTCAGCGGCGGAATTAGTAAAAACGATGCTAATAAAGTTTTAGAACTTCAAAAAACACACCCTAAAATGATAGGTGTGGATATCAACTCCAAATTTGAAATAAAACCAGGTTTAAAAGATGTCAATAAAGTGAATACGTTTATAAAAAACATTAAAATTTAACGGATGAAAACAATGAATTACAATGTCAATGCAAAAGGCTTTTATGGTGATTTTGGAGGTGCATTTATTCCAGAAATGCTCAAGCCTAATGTGGATGAGTTGAGAGAAAATTACCTTAAAATCACAGCTCAGAAAGATTTTCAAAAAGATTTTGATGATTTACTCAAAGATTATGTAGGCCGACCAACACCTTTGTATTTTTCAAAACGATTAAGCGAAAAATACCAAACGCAAATTTATTTAAAAAGAGAAGATTTATGCCATACGGGTGCGCATAAAATCAATAATACGATTGGTCAAATATTACTTGCTCAGCGATTAGGGAAAAAACGCATCATTGCCGAAACTGGCGCGGGTCAACACGGTGTGGCAACGGCTACGGTTTGTGCTTTAATGGGTATGCCTTGTGTGATTTATATGGGCGCAATTGACATTAAACGACAGGCACCAAACGTCGCTCGAATGAAGATGCTTGGCGCAAAAGTTGTTCCTGCAGAGTCCGGGAGTAAAACCCTGAAAGACGCCACCAATGAAGCCATTCGCGACTGGATTAACCACCCTGAAGATACACACTACATCATCGGTTCTGTTGTTGGACCACATCCGTTTCCTGATATGGTTGCACGTTTTCAGTCAGTGATTTCACAGGAAGTCAAAACTCAGGTTAAAGCGCAAAGTCGTAAAGAAAAACCAGATTATATTATGGCATGTGTTGGCGGTGGAAGCAACGCCGCTGGAATCTACTATGATTTCTTAAATGATAAGGACGTCAAAATCATCGCGGTTGAAGCTGCTGGAAAAGGCGTTTCAACGGGTGAGTCTGCTGCAACCTCTCAACTGGGAAAACAAGGGATTATTCACGGTAGTAAAACTCTATTGATGCAAAGTGATGATGGGCAAATCACTGAGCCTTATTCTATTTCGGCAGGATTAGATTATCCAGGTATAGGTCCTATGCACGCCCACCTATATGCTTCAAAGCGTTCAGAGTTTATTAGTATTACCGATGATGAAGCTATGCAAGCGGGTTGGCAATTGAGCCAACTGGAAGGCATCATTCCAGCTATAGAAACCGCACACGCTTTTGCTGTTTTTGAGCATCGGCAATTTCAACCTGACGATGTGGTTGTTGTAAACTTGTCTGGTCGTGGGGATAAAGATTTACAAACGTATATGGATTATTTTAAACTGTGAAAAGTTTCACGCAGAGAACACAAAGCTTAACGCAAAGCTCACAGAGAAAAAACTACAAAAAATAAATGCAATATTACAAATGAACAGAATAACATCAAAATTAAAAGAATCTAAAAAGCTGCTTTCAATTTACTTTACTGCAGGTTTTCCAAAGCTTGAAGATACTGTTGAAATCATCAAACGACTACAAGATGCTGGCGTCGATATGGTTGAAATAGGCTTACCATACAGCGACCCTTTAGCTGATGGACCAACTATTCAGCAGAGTTCAACCAAAGCTTTAAAAAATGGCATGTCCACAAGAAAATTGTTTGAGCAAATTAAAGATATTAGAGATCATATCGATATTCCTTTAATTATTATGGGTTATTTTAATCCAATGTTGCAATACGGTGTTAGACAATTTTGTCATGACGTCTCAGAAATTGGTATTGATGGATTGATTATGCCTGATTTGCCCTACGATTATTGGCTTGAATACCACAAAAAGGATTACGATGATTTTAATTTGAAACACATTCAGCTCATCACACCCCAAACTTCAGAAGAACGTATAAAAAATATTGATCAACAAAGCAAAGACGCCTTTATTTATATGGTAAGTTCATCTTCGACAACAGGAAGTCAAAGTGGTTTTGCAGAAGAGCAGTTGAATTATTTTGATAAAATAGCTTCATACAATTTAGACAGTCCACAAATAGTAGGTTTTGGCATCAAAGATAACATTACATTTCATCAAGCGACCAAACATGCAAAGGGTGCTATTATTGGTAGTGCATTTATAAAAGCTTTGGAAAATAAAGGCGTGAATGGGATTGAAGATTTTGTGAAATCTATCAGAGCTTAAATTCTTCTGAAACAGCAACCTCACCAGGCTTTAATTGATCAATGCGTTCTTGACCAATTCTCACCCTGACGAGTCTAAGAGTTGGAAAGCCTACTTTTGCCGTCATTTTTCTCACTTGTCTAAACTTGCCTTCGGTTAAAGTAACAGATAGCCATGACGTTGTATTTCCACCTTGTGGTTTTATAGGATGTTGAGGTTCGGGTAAATCAGGAGTTTTAATTTTATAAGCTTGACAAGGTTTTGTTTTGTAGGGTTTCCCATTGATACTGATATTTAAACCTGATTGTATAGCCTTAATAGCCTCCTCTGTAATTTCACCATTGACTTGCACCCAATATTCTTTTTCGGTATCGCCTTTCAATATTTTATAAGATAATTTTCCGTTAGTTGTAAGTAAAAGTAGGCCTTCCGAGTTTTGATCTAATCTGCCAATTGGCATTGTTTCAGGACGAAAATCGTAAAGTTCACCGAGTAGTTTTTTATTTTTTCGCCGCAATTGATTATTGATAAATTGACTTAAATAGCCTGAGGGTTTGTAGAGCTTATAATGAAAATGCATATAGAGTAGTAACTTAAAATTTAATGTTTTTTGTTCAAGTTAAGTTCAAGAGATTAATTTCTTAACTAAAAACTAGAAACTAGAAACTAGAAACTAGAAACTAGAAACTAGAAACTAGAAACCAGAAACCAGAAACTAAAACCCTTCATAAACACCTAGTCCAAACAACGCAAAATCATACTTAACAGGGTCATTGGAGTCAAGTTTTCTGAGGTTTTTATCTAATTCTTGAACGGCTTTAGCATCATTTTGTTGGCGTTTCAGCAAACCTAATTTTCGAGCAACTCTTGCGGTATGCACATCCAACGGACAAGACAATAGAGCAGGAGAGAGGTTTTGCCAAATGCCAAAGTCAACGCCGTTTTTATCTTGTCTTACAAACCAACGTAACATCATATTGAGTCGTTTAGCTGCTGAGTTTTTTAAAGGATCACTAATGTGTTTTTGGGTGCGTTTTGGGCAACCAAAAGCCATAAATTCTTTTTTAAAATGATGAATGGCAGTTTGTAAACTCTCAGCGCTTTGGTGCTTGACAAAGATGTCTTCTAAACTATTATATTTTTGATACAAGGCTTTCAATGCGGTAAAAAAATACTGTAAATCTTCTGCATTAAAGGTTCTGTGCACAAAGCCTTCGCAAACTTTTAAATCTGATATTTCGTGATTTTTGATAAAATCGAATGGTGAATGCTCCATAATTTTCAAAAGTCTTTCGCCACTATTTAAAATACTTTTTCTGTTGCCCCAAGCGATAGTTGCGATAAGAAACCCACTGATTTCAATATCTTGTTTTAAAGAAAATTGGTGCGGGATTTGAATGGGGTCATCTTTGATAAAATCGACCGTATTATAAGTTTCAACTTTATGGTCAAGAAAAGCTTTAAGTTCAGAACGCTTCATTTAACTAATGATTTGCCCATCTTTCATTTCTAATTTTCTATCGGCCATATCGGCGAGTCCTTTGTTATGGGTCACAATGACAAAAGTTTGATTAAATTCTTCTCTCAAATCAAAAAAGAGTTTGTGTAACTGTTCAGCAGTAACAGAATCTAAATTTCCAGAAGGTTCATCTGCTAAGATTACTGCAGGATTATTAATCAGTGCGCGAGCTACGGCAACACGTTGTTGTTCGCCTCCACTGAGTTCACTGGGTTTATGATGAATGCGGTGTTTTAGATTTAAAAATTCTAAAAGTTCTTGGGCTTTGTGCTCTGCTTCTTTTTTTGACGTTTTATTGATAAATGCTGGAATGCAAACATTTTCAATGGCGGTAAATTCAGGGAGTAATTGATGAAACTGAAAGATAAATCCAATATTTTGATTTCTAAATTTGGCCAAAGCTTTATTTTTGAGTTTAGCTACATCCACATCGTTAATTTCAATACTTGTATTTGGGTTTTTATCTGCTTTTTCTAAAGTGCCAATAATTTGCAAAAGCGTTGTTTTTCCTGCGCCGGAAGACCCTACAACAGATACGATTTCACCTTTCTTAATATGAATTGACACATCGTTGAGCACTTTTAGGTCGCCGTAATGTTTGTCAATGTGTTGTGCTCTAATCATAAGATTTTTTCTAATGAAAAGCGAAAATACAATTTTCCGAGAATATCTTTATAAATATATGATACTTCTAAATGCTCTTATCAGAGTACGACAATCCTGTAGGCTTAACAGTTAATTATTTATATTGTTTTGAAATCATATCACACTACATATATTTTGACTTTTAGGCTAATAAATCTAACAAAGCTGTGCGTTAGTGTTCAAAGTTTTATGACTTTACGAATGTTAAAATCTCAACCTCCAAATATTTTTTCATAAAATTTTATTAAGTTTATCAAATTAAAGC
>RRZV01000105.1 GCA_003931895.1 Mesohalobacter salilacus | reverse complement strand
TTTTCCTAAAATATTAAATACCTTAACCGATTCAATTGGATTTGCTGAATCAATTGTCAAAGTTGTACTTACTGGGTTAGGATAATATTTAAAGTTATTATCTGAAAATGCTACAGTTGACATAGTTCCCGCAAATACATCAAAATCAAATGGAACTTCAACATCAACACCATTTTGGCATGAGCCGAATATATCAGATTCTAAGAGCATATAAGCTGCACCAGAGCTAGCTGTTAATGTCACACCAGCTAGGTCTGTTCCATCAACATCTGAATCGTAAAGCACTGGAGCTGTTTCGTCAAATCCATCAAATACTCTAAAACGATCTGTTGAACCAGTGCCATCTTCTATTGTTCCGCCATTAAAAACAACTTCTACAGGAGTTGGCGGTGTGTTTGCAATATCAGATGAGACAAATAACCATTCTTTGAATTCATTATTGTCGTAACAATACGTATTATTAATCGCAGGATCATTAACAACAACTGTCACTGGTGTAAGTGCAGTTGTAAAACTGGTTGGTCCAACCCAATTACTCACATCTCCAGGGCCACAATCAGCTCTTACATAGAAGTCATATGTCGTTTCAGATGTTAAACCTGTTGCTGTGAATGGCACACTAACATCTTCAAAAGTTGGTGTTCCAGTTGGTGCAGTTCCAGAAGTTACAACCTCAACATCAAAGTTAGTTTCACTTGAACCTGCTTGCCAATTTAAGTTAGCAGTAGTATCTGTAACCGATAAAACTTCAAGGTTCAATGGATCAAAACAGGTAGGAGCTTCGTCAACTCTAAAATCATCAATTGAAATGTCACTTTCAAACCCATCACCACGTTCAGCTCTAAGTCTAATTGTTACAGTTTGTCCAACATAGGCAGATAAATCAACAAATTGCTGAATCCAATCATCATCCTGATCTACTTGTTGTTGTCCTGTTAGTGTAAAAACATCTAAGTCAAAGCCTGACCCGGCGTCAACATCAACGTGCAATGTCCCCATATCACCACCAAACATATGGTAGTAAAATGAAAGTGCAGGAACTGTTAAAGTACTAAGGTCAATTTGTGGAGATAAGAGTAAAGCTTCATCTCCAAGCCCTCCTGAGGATGCTTCAGAAAACACAAAATTAGTACCGCTAAAAGCTTGATTAGCACCTGTATTAAATGAGGGAGTATCATTATCAGTAACATTCCAAGTAAAACCTCCCGTTGAAACTTCGTTCCAGCATTCATCTTCTACAAGTGAAGTTGTAGGGGCAAATCCTTCAAAATCATCAAAGAAAGGAGCTACAAAAATATCACATAAAGTTTCAAAAGTAACTTCAGGTGACAGTTCACTTAAACCATCAGTTGCTCCACAATTAGCTTGAATATAAACATCATAATTAGTTGCTGCTGATAAACCATTAATTGTTGCAGTAGTTACTCCAGTACCAACTGAACCAGTAGTTACAGGTGTAGCAATAGCAGGATCATCTCCTTGATTAAAAACTAACCAATTATATCCTGCAGAGGCATTACCTATAACATTCCAAGAAATATCTGCGGTAGTAATACCTATAGAAGTTACAGTTAAACCAGTTGGTGTTAGGCATGAAGGAGCTTCGTCAACTTGAAAATCATCAATTGCCGTATCACTTGCAAACCCATCTCCACGAACACCTCTAAATCTTATCTGAACAGTTTGACCGGCATAGGCGGATAAATCTACAAATTGTTCTATCCAAGGGTCATTTCCAGCTGTTTGCTGCTCACCAGATATACTAAATACAGCTAAATCGTAACCGCTTCCTGCATTAACATCTACATTTAATGTTCCCATATCACCTCCAAACATATGGTACCAGAATGATAAAGCTGGTGCTGATAATGGAGATAAATCTATTAGAGGAGAAACAAAAAGAGCTTCATCATCTAAATTTCCGTTAGATCCTTCCGTATAGACATAATTATTACCACTATTTGCAGCTGATGGACCTGTGCCTGTAGAACCAGTTTCTCCAGATCTAGTTCCCCAGAAATATCCTGAGCCATCAGGATCTCTATCCCAGCAAGGGTCAATAGCATCTCCTGTATTACCAAAACCTGTACCGGACACCCATGAAGTAGATTCAAAATCTTCAACTATAGGAGCTGTAAAAACATTACATGGTGTAGTGAATGCTAAAGCCATAGACTGATCGCTTAAACCATCTGCTCCACAATCTGTAGTAATGTATGCCTCATAATTCGTATTATCTGTTAAGCTCGTAACTACTACAGAAGTATCTCCACTAGGAGCTGTACCTGAAGCAACTGGTGTAGCAGTTGCTGGATCATCGCCAGCGTTGAAAACAGCCCAATTATAACCATTTGCTGCATTAGGGATACTTGACCAAGTCAATTCTGCTGAGTCTGGTAATAAATTTATAACGTCAAATGTAGATGGTAAACTACATAAAACTGTGGTTGTGAAACTGATTGGGTTAGTAAGATCACTTACGCCATCTGGACCGCAATCAGAAATTAAATATAAATCGTAGTCAGTTTCTGGCGTAAGACCATCTGCAATACCTTGAGTTGTTCCTGCAGCAAAAGTACCAGTAGAAACTGGAGTTGCTGTAGCTGGATCGTCACCAGCGTTATAAACTTCCCAAATATAACCGTTAACAGCGTTACCAATACCTGCCCAACTTACTTCAGCTGAATCAAAAAACACATCGACTAAAGCTAAGTTTGTAGGTTTTAAACATGGCGGTGACTCTATAAAAGCAACATCATCAATAGCAATATCACTTTCAAAACCAGCACCTCTTTCTGCTCTAAATTTGACGGTTACTGTTGCACCAGCGTAAGCTGACAAATCTACAAATTGCTCTACCCAAGGATCATCTTGGTTAGCTTGTTGTTGACCTGAAAGGACAAAAACATCAAGATCATAACCAGTACCGTCATTTACATCAACGTGGATTGTTCCCATATCACCACCAAACATATGGTAGTAAAATCTTAAAACGGGTGCTGATAATGTACTGATATCAACAGTAGCAGTTTCAATTTCTGCAAAATCGCCTGGAAGACCAGAAGAAGCTTCAGAGAATATAAAATTAGTTCCTGAGTTTGCCTGATTAGGTCCCGTATTAAATGATGGTGTATCCGAATTTGAAACATCCCAACTGAAAGCGCCTGTAGATACTTCAGTAAAACAATCTTGTATATCAAGATTTGTTGTTGCAGTAAAAGTTTCGAAATCTTGTGTATAAGGCGCTGTAAAAGCATCACAATCTGTAGTAAAAGTGATAGGAGTACTTAAAGCACTTGTCCCTATAGCTGATCCACAATCTGATTGAATGTATACATCGTAAGTTGTATTGGAAGTTAAACCAGTAGCTGCAGCATTTAGAACGCCTACCCCAACATTTCCTGTAGCAACTGGTGTATCTGTTGTAGTGTCGGCACCTTGGTTAAATACAAACCAATTGTATCCCGCTGTTGCTTCAACAACGTCATCCCATGAAAAATCTACAGTTGTGTTTGTTGTATTACTTACAACCACATTAACTGGCGCAGGACAAGGCGGATTTGTGTCAATAACACTAATTCCAAAATCTCCAGGAGATGTTGTTCCCCACTGATCAACTTGTACATAGTAAGTCGTACCACCAGTAAGTCCAGTAAGGTTGACAATAGAATTGAAACCAATTACAACACCTTCATCTTGACCACATCCTAGTTCAGCACCCATCGTTGTTGGATCAGTACAGTCTGTCGGTGCATCATATACAGCTATTTCACTATCCGTTAAGCTAGCTCCTGCAATATCAGTTGACACTTCAACTTCTCCAGAAGCTGGAGCAACAAAGGTAAACCATACAGAGCCGTTTACTCCACCATTAAAACAAGCACCTTCTGGTTCGCCTGTTTCAGATGTTGCTCCTAAATTTGTATAAGTATCTCCAGGAGGAATTACTCCTACCGTTAATGGTATGGCATCACATATATTATCATTAGCTGGTGGTAATGGTAAAGTTAAGAAGCTTATCGGGCCTTCTGTTAATGACAAGCCATCTGTATCACAGTCTGATGTAATATAAAAATCATAATCTACATTATCTGTCAGACCTGTTAAACTTAATGTCGTAGTTCCAAAAGCAACATTCCCACTTTGATTTGGTGTTGCTGTTGCAGGATCTTCACCATCAAGAAATAATTCCCAATTGTAACCATTACTGGCATTAAAAGATTCATCCCAAGCAATATCTGCTGAGTTTTCAGTAATATTACTTACAGCAATATTTGTTGGGCTTGGACAAGTCGCTATAGTTGAAAAACTTAACGGTCCAGCTAAATCGCTTAAGCCATCAGTTGCTCCACAATCAGAAATGATATACAAATCGTAATCTGTAAGTTCTGTAAGACCAGTTAATAGTCCAGTAGTAACTCCTGCAGCAAATGTACCCGTAGCAACTGGTGTTGCCGTTAAGGGGTCATCACCTGCATTATAAACTTCCCAAATATAACCATTTGTAGCATTTCCTATTAAACTCCATGACACTTCAGCTTCAACATCAAAGGCTTCTACAAGAGCAAGATTAAAAGTTTTTAAACAAGTTGGCGCTTCATCGACTTTAAAATCATCTATAGCCATATCACTTGCAAAGCCACCTCCTTTTAAACCTCTAAATCTTATCGTTACCGTTTGACCAGCATAAGCTGATAAATCAATAATTTGTTCTATAAAGGCATCAGACTCTGCAGCTTGCTGTTGACCTGAAATCGTAAATACATCTAAATCAAAACCTGAACCTGCATCAACATCAACACTTATTGTTCCTGTGTCACCTCCAAACATATGATACCAAAAGGTTAATGCTGGATCTGTTAATGGCGATAAATCAATTAAAGGGGAAACCAAAAAGGCTTCATCTCCTGATAATCCATTTGAGCCTTCTGTATAAATATAATTCGGGGTTGAATTTGCAGCACTTGGACCAGTGCCAGTTGATCCAGTTGTTCCAGTTCTTGTTCCCCAAAAGAATCCTGATCCATCGGGTGTTCTTTGCCAGCAGTTATCTATAGCATCTCCTGTATTACCAAACCCAGTTCCTGATGTCCAATTTGCGCCATCAAAATTTTCTGTAATTGGTGCTAAAACTGCTGTACATGGTGTGGTTACAGTAACTACATTAGATAATTCACTTGTTCCATCTGTATCACAGTCTGCTGAGACATAGACATCATAAGTTATATTACTAGTAAGTCCAGTTACTGTTGTAGAAGTTGTTCCAAAAGGTTCTGTACCTGTAAAAACTGGTGTATCTACTGTAGGATCATCGCCTGCATTAAACACAGACCATGTATAACCATTTGCTGCATTTGGAATTTCGTTCCAATTAATATTAAAAGCATCTGACACAACACCGTCGACAGTAACATTGGATGGAGCTGGGCATAAAAAAACTGTAGTAAAAGTCACTACATTACTTCTCTGGCTCAATCCATCTGTAGCTCCACAATCTGTTGTGACATAAAAATCGTAATCGGTCAATTCTGATAGTCCATCTGCATTTACAGTTGAAACTCCTGAACCAACAGTTCCTGTAGAAACTGGGGTGTCAACATCAGGATCTGCTCCTGCAGTAAACACTTCCCAGATATATCCATTTTGATCATTTGGTGCTAAGTCCCAAGTAAAGTCTGCGGAAGAACCAAATGCTTCAACTAACTGAACATTGAAAGGTTGTTCACAAGTAATATCTATTCCACCAGAAATGACAATTTCAAAATCTGTCACTGAACCCCATGTGAATGATCCACAAGGATCTAATGGAAGAGCTCCGCCTTCCCATTGCATAACTCGCATTCTTGAGCTCCCATTAACAGCATCATTTGGTACGGTTACAGCTAAAGACTGTAATGCAAAAGGAGCTGTTCCAGTTACCGTTCCTATAGATTCTGAAGGCTCAAAAAAACCATCTCTATCAAAATCTATCCAAGCCTCTCCTGCACTAGCAAAATTACCGCCACAAGTACCAAACTGTACATCTGCAGTATAAGAATTTCCTGCTACAACATCGGCTGTTTGAGAACCTGTTAAATCTTCAACTCCAGCTACACCAAGACCAGCATTCTGACAACCTAAATAGGCAATAGTTGTTGTTTCACCAACTAAATCGACAGATTCAACATTGGTATCAAACGTGCTGGATGGACCGCCATCTGTACAATAAGTTTGTGCGTTGATTTGCCAGCAAGTCACCAGCAAACCAAATAAAAGTATTATTCTTTTCATAAGTTAAATGTTTTTTAATTTGGCGTTAAATTTATGCAAATGTTGTGTATTTACAAAGTTAAAATTGAGATTATAACATAAAAAAAACCCGATGCCTTTATACATCGGGATTACAATACTATAAAATTTATTTAAAGCTTTTACTCTTCTGTAAATTTATCAATCACTTCTTCACTAACTCCCATATTTGAAAATCCGCCATCATTATAAAGATTTTGTAAGGTTACTCTTTTGGTTAAATCAGAAAATAAAGTTACCGTGTAATCTGCACAATCTTGGGCTGTGGCATTGCCAAGTGGTGACATTTTATCGGCATAGGCTATAAAACCATCAAAACCTTTAACACCTTTTCCGGCAGTAGTTGGTGTTGGGGATTGTGAGATGGTATTGACTCTCACATTTTTCTTTTTGCCAAAATGATAACCAAAACTTCTAGCTACAGATTCTAAAAATGCTTTATTCTCTGCCATATCGTTATAATCAGGAAAGACGCGCTGAGCAGCCATATAAGTTAAAGCCACAATACTGCCCCATTCATTCATCGCGTCTTTTTGAAATAAAACTTGCATGACCCTGTGAAAAGACATTGCAGATACATCTAGACCTTTATGCGTCCAGTCGTAATTCTGGTCGGTGTAGTGTTTACCTTTTCTTACATTAATAGACATACCTATGGAGTGTAAAACAAAATCAATTTTACCGCCTAATATCTCTTGTGCCTTTTCAATAAGATTCTCTAAATCTTCTGTTTTTGTAGCATCGGCTGGAATAATTTCTGAACCTGTTTTTTCAGCTAATGTATTAATACTACCCATTCTCATTGCTATAGGTGCATTGGTTAATACAAATTGACCACCTTCTTCATGAACGCGTTCAGCGGTTTTCCAAGCGATAGAATGTTCGTCTAAAGCTCCAAATATAATTCCTCTTTTTCCTTCTAATAGATTATATGACATGGGTTTGATTTTTGATTTTTGATTTTTGATTTGTGATTTGTGATTTGTGATTTGTGATTTGTGATTTGTGATTTTAAAAACTGCTTCTAATTTTAAATTTATAAAAAAATCAAATATAAATAAATTATCAATTGAGTAAACTTTTGGCGTGCGCTATTGCAGATAATGAATTTTTATCACCACCGAGCATCGCTGATAGTTCTTCTATTCTTTCGTCTAGATTTAAGTTTTTAATATTGGTTTGTGTTTCTGATTTATCAATTGTTTTAAGCACCTTTAAGTGTTGCTTTCCTTTTGATGCAATTTGCGGTAAATGTGTAATAGAAATGACCTGCATATTATGACTCATGTTCAACATAATTTCACCCATTTTAAGGGCGATTTCTCCTGAAACTCCTGTGTCAATTTCATCAAAAATAATGCTTGGTAAATTTTCATACGCAGCCAAAGTGCTTTTTATGGCTAACATCATCCGAGACATTTCACCACCTGAAGCTACTTTATGCAATGCCCTAAGTGGCATACCTTTATTGGCCGAAAACAACCATTCTATTTGGTCTTTGCCATATTTATGAAAGTCTTCTTTTTCTGTAAGCTGAATATTTATAGAAGCATTTTGCATTCCTAAGTCTGCTAAAATTTCAAGCAGTTTTTTTTCTAAAATTTGAGCAGATTTTTTTCGACTTGTAAGTAGTTTTTGAGATAATTTGACAAGCTTTTCTTCTGTTGCTTTTAATTGAATTTCGATTGAGGAAATTTCCTGATCAATATTTGAAAAGTCTTGTAATTGTTTTTCAAGTTGGTTTTTAATTTCTATAAGTTCTTCGTCTGTTTTGACTTGATGTTTATGCAAAAGGTTATTGATGTTTTGGAGTTGTTCATCTACGCTTTCCAACTTTTCGGGATTAACTTCGACATTTTCTAAATATTGCTCTAATTCTGTACCTATGTCTTCAGTCTCAATTAATACTGATTGTAATCTTTCTTTTAAGTCTTTATAGCTCGACACTGATTGCGTCAAGGTTTGCATACGTTGGTTAATCTTTGTGAGTTGATCGAACACACCGTATTCTTCTTGCTGAATAAGGGTTATAGACTCAGATAAAGAGTTTTGAATATCTTCAGCGTTTTGTAGCTGATGAAATTCATCTTCCAATTCTTTTAAAAGGCCTTTGTAAAGATTTGATTGTTCTAGTTCATCAAATAAAAATTGATTGTAATCTTGCTGCTTTGTAGCTTCTTGTTTTTCGGTCTTTAATTGTTCTAACTTATTTTTTAATGAATTAAAATTTTTTAATTCGTTTTGAAATTGTGTTAAGTCATTTTTTTGTTTTGCAATTTTGTCTAAAACTAGGTACTGATAAGATGTATTAGACAGCGATTGAGATTCGTTTTGACTGTGAATATCAATTAGGTAAGGTTTCAAGTCTTGTAAGACTTTTAAATTTACCGGTGTGTCGTTAATAAAAGCTCTAGTTTTATGCTTGGATATTTCTCTTCTAATAATACTTAGTTCATCATAATCTAAATCCAACTGGTTAAAGACTGATTTCAGATTAAAATTTGATAAGTCAAATTCGGCTTCAATAATACATTTTTCATTTGTATCTCTTAAACTTTCTTTGTCTGCACGACTACCAAGCAGTAATGACAATGCTCCTAAAAGTATAGACTTTCCTGCGCCGGTTTCGCCTGTAATAGTTGTAAAAGAATCTTCAAAGTTGAGTTGAATATCTTTGATTAAGGCGTAATTTTTTATGTAAAGAGACTTGAGCACTTTTTAAAAAATAAAAATTTAGAAACGTAAAGATAAATATTCAGCGTAATTTAAAAGAGATAAGTTGAACTTTATCAATTTTAAGCTTTAATATTTTATTCGCCTCCATTTGTTGTTATGCACTGGTGCTATTCGGTAAAGATGTTCTTTGGTTTGAGCGATATCCATTTTAGGGCCGCCATTGAGGATTTGCTGAATTTCACCAGCCTTAGTGTCAAAAAAAAGTCTCAACAACACTGAATTTGGTCTGGCGTCATTAACTGACTTGAGCAAAGCAATACTTTCTATAATGTTTTCTTTAGCCTTTCTAGTATCCTTATGCATTAAATCTAGACCCTTGATATGATAATCATAAAAAGCTTGTCTAAAATCTGCAAAGTTCTGAGAAAGAATGTCATTATTTAAGTTAAACCTTGAAAATCCAACACCTGTAGCTTGCCAACCAGCTCCTACATTAGATTGAGCTGCATTGACAATTTGCCGGGCAGTTTCGTGATATCCATTTCCTCCATTAAGAGAAAACGAGTCTGCTTCTAAGCCTAAAATAGTGTAAAGGTAAAAACTCACCACCGAAGTTAAGTTAGACTGAAAGTTGTTGACATCGTAAATTAAAGGTTCGCTTTCGGTATATGAAAAATTAAAATCTTCGTCTTTAACGTTGATAATGGGAGTTTTTATGCTTGACCCAAAGACTGGTCGAGAAGCTTGGACTTGAATATTGGCTTGAAAACGGTCTGATTCGAAATTGTTAATAGTAATAAAAAAGCTACAATCTATTTTTTGTAAGTCTGAATATTTTTCATTTGTAAACGCCGTTTGGTTTATAAATTCTTCTAGAGATTCTTCTAAAATATTAAAAATTCTAAGCCTTGTTTGTCCAGTTTGTCTAGCGTCAATTGTGACTGTAGCGTTAAATTCTTGAGCGTAAGAAAAATTTAAAAGTAAAGCAGTGAACAGTAAAATAAATAGATTACGCATTGGTTTTGTTATTAAATCTCATGTCTAAGATTTCATTAAAAATATCTTTAGCTACTTCAGATTTAGGTTTAATATCAAAACGTTTGATATCATCTTTTGTTATAATGCTGATTTTGTTTGTATCATTTTTAAATCCTGCGCCCTTATCCTGTAGGGAATTTAAAACAATAAAATCTAAATTTTTCTTTTCTAATTTTTGTTTCGCATTTTCAACTTCATTATTAGTTTCTAAGGCAAAGCCAACTAAAAATTGGTGTTGTTTTTGCTGACCAAAGGTTTTTAAAATATCAGGATTTTTAATCAAATCTATTCTAAAGGTATCTTCTTCAGTTTTTTTGACTTTTTGATCGTAATAGGTTTTTGGTCTATAATCTGAAACAGCTGCAGAGGCAATAGCAATATCAACATCATTATAAAATAGCATAGCGTGGTCAAACATGTCTTGGGCTGCACTTATTTTAATCAACTCTAAGTTAGGGTGTGACAATGTTAAATGTGTTGGTCCAGAAATTAAAATCACTTTTGCACCAAGATTTAAGGCTGTTTTTGCCATTTCATACCCCATTTTACCACTAGAATGGTTCCCGATAAATCTTACTGGGTCAATAGGTTCGTAAGTAGGCCCTGCTGTTATGAGCACCTTTTTATTGTATAGCGGCAATTGTTTGAGCATGTGTTGACTCATAAAATCCACTATATTTTCCGGCTCAGCCATTCGACCTTTACCTTCAAGGCCACTTGCTAATTCTCCCGATTCTGGTTCAATAATAATGTGACCAGAATTTGTGAGTTGGTTGATGTTAGTTTTAGAAGTTTCGTGTTGATACATCTCTAAATCCATAGCTGGTGCTATGTATATAGGACAAGTAGCTGATAGATAAGTGGTAAGCAAAAGGTTATCAGATTTACCCGCAACCATTTTTGATAAGGTGTTGGCAGTTGCTGGCGAAATTAGCATAACATCTGCCCAATTAGCAAGTTCTACGTGGTTGTTCCAGTTTTTTTCTTTATCAGTAAAACTGGATACTACAGAATTTTTAGATAAAGTTGAAAGTGTTAATGGTGTAACAAATTCTTCAGCATCTGGCGTCATTATACATTTAACCTGAGCACCAGCTTTAATAAATAATCTAACTAGGAATGCTGATTTGTAAGCTGCTATTCCACCGGTGATGCCTAATAATATATGCTTACCGTTTAATGCAGACATCTATAATTCTGTATCGTCTTGTTGTGTGTGTCTAAAGTATATTTTGTCTTTTAACCACTCGTCCATTGCAATAGCATGTGGTTTTGGCAATCTTTCATAAAATTTAGAAACCTCAATTTGTTCTTTGTTTTCAAATACTTCCTCAAGACTTTCGTTGTGTGTTGCAAATTCTTCTAATTTTTCAACTAATTCTTTTTTTAAATCTGTGTTGATTTGATTAGAACGTTTTGAAACAATTGAAATAGCTTCGTATATATTATTTGTTTTAGCATCGACTTTGTTTTTGTCGATTGTAGTTGTGCTGATATCAGCATCTTGATAATTGAGTTTAGTATTCATAACACGTTTATTGTTGTTGTATGTTTTTTGTTTTCAATTCTGCTATTCTCACTTCAGCATCATTGGCATATTCTTGAGCCTGCTTTATAAATTCTCCTTCTGGATAACGACTTTTGTAATCGTCAAAATAGACTAAAGCTGTCTCTAGCCTTTCCTCTACAAGGCTTCGGAAACTGTTAATTGCTAACAAATAAGCAGACTCAAATCTGTAATAATAGGTTTGCTCTTTAAAAGCAGAGCCAGGATATTTTACTAAGTAATTTTCAAAATCACTTATTGCAGCTTTGTACCGGTAGGTGTGATGATATTGTTTTGCAATTTCATAATATTTCTTCTCTATTTTATATCTGAGTTCTTGCAATTTATCATTGGCTTCTGCAAAATATTGACCATCTGGATATTCATTTATATAAATTTGCAACTTATCAATTGCCTTTCGCGTGTCGGTTTGATCTAAACTATAGCGTGGCGACTCATGATAGTAGCTCTCTGCACTTTTAAACATAGCCTCTTCAACTTTTTGGCTTGTTGGATAGGCTTTTGTAAAACGTTCAAATTTGTAACCTGAAATCAAGTGGTCGCCTATGCTATAGTATGCATTTGCAACGTTGAATTGAACAATTTCAGATTGAGGTTTACCTTGCAAACTAGGTAAAATTTGTTCGTAAAGTTTGATAGCCTTAGTTAGCTTTCTGTTTTTTTCCTCTTTTAAACCCTCTTCATAAAAACGATTTGCTAAATCAAATTTAGGTTTAATCTCTTTTTGTTTTAAGACTTTTTGGTATTCACTACAAGATGTAAGTAAAACAAAAGCTGACAATATGTAAAAAAGTTGTTTCATAAATAATTTGCAAAGTTAAGGATTAAAGCTTTAACTAAAAAATAATTGATTTATTACCTCTGTTAAAGTTAACTTACAATTATTTAGAGATTTTTAATGAAATTTTTTAATCGATTATCTAGATTTTCATCAACATTTACTAAGGGTAATCTTAAACTATCATGAGACAAGCCAAGATGCTTGAATACCGATTTAATCCCGGCAGGGTTACCTTGTTCAAATATCATTTCTATTGCAGGTGCAATTTTATGATGCAACTTAAAAGCTTTTTTACTTTCACCGCCAAGACCTAGCTTTACCATCTCTGAAAACAACTGAGGAAAACCTTGAGCTATGACCGAAATAACTCCAGCTCCACCACCTAAAACCATCGGCAATGTTATCATATCATCACCAGAAATCACTAAAAAATCTTTAGGTGTTTGTTGAATAAGCTCGTAAGCTTGCACAATATCTCCAGCTGCTTCTTTAACTCCGATAATGTTGTCAAAATCTTCCGCCAATTTTACCACGGTTTCAGTCGAAATATTGGAACCTGTTCTGCTGGGCACATTATACAAAATAATAGGTAGTGGACTGGCTTTAGAAATAACTTCAAAATGAGCGTAAATACCATTTTGGGTCGGTTTGTTATAGTACGGAGAAACAGATAATATAGCATCAAAATCTGTCAAATCCGTATGGTTTATTTCATCAATTACAGCCTGAGAATTATTAGAGCCCAAACCTAATACTAAGGGTAATTGCCCTTTATTAGCATTGATAACGGTCTGTTTTACGAGTTCTTTTTCTTCTTGATTTAGTGTTGCACTTTCAGCTGTAGTTCCCAGAATAACTAAATAATTTACTCCGTTTTCGATTTGAAATTGAACCACTCTTTTAAGTGATGCTGTATCAACTTTTCCTTCTTCATCAAAAGGAGTTATTAATGCTACTCCTGTTCCAATAAATTTATTTTTGTCCATTAGCAAGTATTTTATGGTATTTTATAACTTCATCTGCAAATAAATCATAATCTAAAGACTTCAAATTTATACTTAAGTTGTATATATTGTTGTCATAACTTCCAAAAGATATTTTATATGCTTGATTCGCCATACTAATTGCATAATTTTTAATTTGAGAAACCTTCTGAGTTGTGTCAATTAACATATCCAAATCAGATAAATCTTTATGAAGTGAAGGATTTTTTATTTTACCAAACAAATCAAAAGTTTTACTGTTCAGTAGATAACTATTATCATTTTCAGTTTTATTCCCTAAATTAAAAGTAATAAATTGGGTTTGCTGCCCAAATGTTTTTTTGAGTTTTTTGATAATATTACCCTCTAAAAAACTTGAGTTTAAACAAAAAAAACCAACGCTATTGATAGTATTAGGATAGTGTTTTAAGCCAACAGATTTCTTATTGACCGACACATTATGTTTAATAAAAAAAGTTTTAATTAAATTATTCATGTGTGCCAAAAATAAAAAAGTATATTCATTAACTTTCAATTTCTAAAAAATATATTTTAAAGCCTTGAGGAATTTTAAAATTATTAAATTCGCAATCAATATTATTTACAATCAAAAAAATAGAAAAATGACAAGCAAAATAGCTAGTAAATACGGAATTGATAAAGCCTTAAAAGAATTAGATATTCAAGCTAAAAATCACGGCACTTCATTTAACCAAGATTTTTATGGTCACGGAGAGTTGATAGCCTCTTATTCTCCTGTTGATGGACAACTTATTGGCAAAGTGAGCCAAACTACTGCTGAAGATTATGAAAAGGTAGCTCAGCAAGCTGAAAAAGGTTTTAAAGAATGGCGCCAGTGGACAGCCCCACAGCGAGGCGAAGTAGTGAGACAATTTAACGACGAACTCAGACGTCTTAAAGCCCCACTAGGTAAACTCGTCTCTTATGAAATGGGGAAATCTTATCAAGAAGGTCTTGGCGAAGTACAAGAAATGATTGATATCTGCGATTTTGCTGTTGGTTTATCAAGACAACTATATGGCCTGACTATGCACAGTGAAAGACCTGGGCATAGAATGTACGAACAGTGGCATCCACTAGGGGTTGTTGGTGTAATTTCTGCATTTAATTTTCCAGTAGCTGTTTGGTCGTGGAATACAGCTTTAGCGTGGGTTTGTGGAGATGCTTGTATCTGGAAAGGGTCTGAAAAAACACCTCTAACATCCGTAGCTTGTCAAAAAATAGCAGCACGTGTGTTTAAAGAAAATAATGTTCCTGATGGAATTTCATCTTTAATCACTGGCGACTACAAAGTCGGCGAAATGATGACCAACGACAAGCGCATTCCATTGATTTCCGCAACAGGCTCAATAAGAATGGGTAAAATTGTTGCTCAAGCGGTTGCCAAACGTTTAGGAAAATCGCTTTTAGAACTCGGCGGTAATAATGCTATCATCATCACCCCAGATGCCGACATCAAAAATACGGTTATCGGTGCCGTATTTGGCGCTGTTGGAACTTGTGGTCAGCGCTGTACCTCTACCCGACGACTTATCATTCACGAATCCGTTTATGACGAAGTAAAAAATGCTATTACAGAAGCTTATAAACAAATTAAAATTGGAAACCCATTAGATGAAAACAATCATATGGGTCCATTAATTGACAAGGACTCTGTTAACAACTATCTCAATGCGCTTAAATCTGTTAAAGATGAAGGCGGTAATATTTTAGTTGAAGGCGGTGTTTTAGAAGGTGAAGGTTACGAAAGTGGCTGCTATGTTAAACCAGCAATTGCTGAAGCCGAAAACCATTATAAAATTGTGCAAGAAGAAACCTTTGCACCAATTTTATACCTTATAAAATACAAAGGCAATTTACAAAACGCACTTGACCTTCAAAACGGGGTAGTTCAAGGCTTGTCTTCGGCTATTATGACCAACAATCTAAGAGAAGCTGAGCAATTTTTATCGGCTCAAGGTTCAGACTGTGGTATTGCCAACGTGAATATTGGAACTTCTGGAGCAGAAATTGGTGGTGCTTTTGGTGGTGAAAAAGAAACTGGTGGCGGACGTGAATCTGGCTCAGATGCTTGGAAAGTTTATATGAGAAGGCAAACCAACACTATAAATTATACAACAGAATTACCTTTAGCACAGGGTATAAAATTTGACCTGTAATATTATAAAAATCAATGCTTTAAACTCTTATCAAACATGTATTGTAATGTTAAATTTAAATAGATGTTAAATAAATGTTGTATAAGTTTTTTGATATACCCCAAAAATAATTTTACTTTGCATCATATTAAATTGATTTTAGCCTCATTTTGTTTCAGCCTTGCTGCTATCGAATGACATTAATATAACTTATGCAAAAAGTTACCGCTGCCATAACAGCTACGGGTTATTATGTTCCTGAAGACATTCTTAGTAATAAGGATCTCGAACAAATGGTTGATACAAATGATGAGTGGATTACCACAAGAACTGGTATTAAAGAAAGAAGAATTTTAAAAGGAGAAGGCAAAGGATCCTCTTTTTTAAGTATAAAAGCCTGTGAAAACCTGATCGATAAATCTGGATTAGATCCTAAAGAAATTGATTTATTAATCGTTGCAACGGCTACACCAGATATGCCCGTTGCTTCAACGGCCGCTTATGTTGCTAGTGAAATAGGTGCAACAAATGCTTTTTCGTACGACTTGCAGGCGGCTTGTTCAAGCTTTTTATTTGGTATGTCAACTGCTGCAAGTTATATTGAATCGGGTCGTTACAAGAAAATTCTTTTAGTTGGTGCGGATAAAATGTCATCAATTATAGACTATAAAGACAGATCAACTTGTATTATCTTTGGAGATGGTGCAGGTTGTGTTCTTTTTGAGCCTAACCAAGAAGGATTGGGCTTGCAAGACGAATATTTAAGAACAGACGGTGTAGGCAGAAACTTTCTTAAAATAGATGCTGGTGGCTCAATACTGCCAGCTAATGAAAATACAGTAGCTAACCATCAACATTATGTTTTTCAAGATGGACGAACTGTTTTTAAATTTGCGGTTTCAAATATGGCGGATGTGAGTGCAAAAATTATGGAACGCAATAATCTTTCTGCTAAAGATGTAGACTGGTTAGTCGCACATCAAGCTAACAAAAGAATTATTGATGCCACGTCAAAACGCATGAATTTAGATGACGATAAAGTTTTGATGAATATTCAGCGTTATGGCAACACAACATCCGCAACATTGCCCTTACTATTAACAGATTACGAACATCAACTCAAAAAAGGAGATAATATTATATTTGCCGCATTTGGCGGTGGATTTTCATGGGGTTCCATCTATTTAAAATGGGCCTATAATTCCTAAACCTAAATCTAAACACTATGAATTTAAAGCAAATTCAAAATCTTATTAAGTTTGTTGCCAAATCTGGAGCCAGTGAGGTAAAACTAGAAATGGATGATGTTAAAATCACCATTAGAACTGGATCTGGCGACGACAACAAAGAAACCATCGTTCAACAGATTCCTGTTGGTGCAGTGCAACAACAGCAAGCACCTCAACCTGTTCAAGGACAAGCTCCTCAACAACAAGAAACTACAGAATCTAAGGATTCAAAAGAAGACGACAACCTTGTCACTGTTAAGTCCCCTATTATAGGTACATTTTACAGAAAGCCTTCTCCTGATAAATCTGTATTTGTTGAAGTAGGCGACACCATTAAAGAAGGCGATGTCCTTTGTACCATTGAAGCTATGAAACTTTTCAACGAAATAGAAAGCGAAGTTTCTGGTAAAATTGTAAAAGTATTGGTTGACGATGCCACGCCGGTTGAGTTTGATCAACCTTTATTCCTCGTTGATCCTTCATAAAGGATTTATCAACGACTTTTGATTAATTATTAAATCTAAAAAAGGTATGTTCAAAAAAATTCTTATTGCCAATAGAGGCGAAATTGCCTTGCGCATTATTAGAACATGTAAGGAAATGGGGATCAAAACCGTAGCCGTATATTCTACTGCAGACAAAGAAAGCTTACATGTCAGATTTGCTGATGAAGCCGTATGCATTGGTCCAGCAGCAAGCAACGAGTCTTATTTAAAAATTCCTAATATTATTTCTGCAGCTGAAATCACAAATGCTGATGCTATACATCCTGGATACGGTTTTTTATCAGAAAACGCCAATTTCTCTAAAATTTGTGAAGAACACGATATTAAATTTATTGGTGCTTCAGCAGAAATGATTTCTAAAATGGGAGACAAGGCTACTGCTAAAGCAACAATGAAAGCTGCAGGCGTTCCTTGTGTTCCTGGGTCAGATGGTATTATTAAAGATTTTAAAGATTGTCAAAAAGTAGCCAAAAAAACAGGTTACCCTGTTATGCTAAAAGCTACAGCAGGTGGTGGTGGAAAAGGCATGCGAGCTGTTTGGAAAGAAGAGGATTTAGAAAAAGCTTGGGAGTCTGCTCGTCAAGAATCTAAAGCAGCCTTTGGCAATGATGATATGTATATGGAAAAACTCATTGAAGAACCTAGACATATCGAAATACAAATCGTTGGTGACCAAACTGGCAAAGCTTGTCATTTATCAGAAAGAGATTGTTCTGTTCAGCGTCGTCACCAAAAGCTCACAGAAGAAACCCCTTCGCCTTTTATGACCAAAGCCCTGCGAGAAAAAATGGGTAATGCAGCCATAAAAGCAGCTGAATATATCAAATATGAAGGTGCTGGTACAATTGAATTTCTTGTTGATAAACACAAGAACTTCTATTTTATGGAAATGAATACCAGAATTCAAGTCGAACATCCAATTACTGAAGAAGTCGTTGAACACGATTTGATCAAAGAACAAATTAAAGTAGCAGCTGGTATTCCTATTTCTGGTAAAAATTATTTACCAAGACTGCATTCAATTGAATGTAGAATCAACGCTGAAGACCCATATAACAACTTTAGACCTTCTCCTGGTAAAATCACTAATCTTCATGCACCTGGAGGTCATGGGGTAAGATTAGACACTCACGTTTACAGTGGTTATGTGATCCCTCCAAACTATGACTCTATGGTCGCCAAATTGATCACCACAGCACAAACTCGTGTGGAAGCTATTAATAAAATGAAAAGAGCCCTTGATGAGTTTATTGTAGAAGGGGTTAAAACCACTATTCCATTTCACAGACAATTGATGGATCATCCCGATTATTTGGCAGGAAATTATACCACCAAATTCATGGAAGATTTTGTGATGTCAAAAGAATATGATGACGAAGATTAAATTTTTTTAGATTTTATTATAAAAGCCTACTCAAAAAAAAGTAGGTTTTTTTTGTTTATAGCTATTTAATATTTTAACATTTAATTGAAATGAGATTAATTATTTTCGTCAAAGATATAGAAGTATGGCGTCAAAAGACACTCAACTAACATTAAAAACTCTTCCTGAAAATCCCGGAGTTTATCAATTTTATGACAAAAACGGAAAACTTCTATACGTCGGCAAAGCCAAAAATTTAAAAAAACGCGTCAATTCCTATTTTACAAAATCTCATGACTCCAGGCGCATAGAAGTAATGGTTAATAAAATAACCAATATCAAACATATTGTGGTCAATTCTGAAGCTGATGCACTGCTTCTAGAAAATAACCTCATCAAAACAAGACGTCCACGCTTTAATGTCATGTTGAGAGATGACAAAACCTATCCTTGGCTGTGTATTAAAAATGAAAGATTCCCAAGAGTATTTTTAACAAGACGTGTTATAAAAGACGGCAGTGAATATTATGGCCCATTTCCAAGTTTAAAAACTGTAAAAATACTACTTGGTCTTATCAAAGGTTTATATCAAATACGAACTTGTAAATACGATTTGTCTGAAGCTAAAATTAAGGCAGAAAAATATAAAGTCTGCTTAGAATATCATTTAGGCAACTGCCTCGGACCTTGTGAAGGACATCAAACTGAAGAAGACTATAATCGTCAAATTGAGTCGGTTCGTCAAATTGTTAAAGGTAATTTTAAAAGTTCTTTAAAAGCCTTTAAACAGCAAATGAAACACAAAGCTGAAAATCTCCAATTTGAAGAAGCTGAAAAAATCAAACGAAAAATAGAAAGTCTTGAGCGATACCAATCCAAATCTACAGTTGTGAACTCCAAAATCAGTGATGTCGATGTGTTTTCTGTGGTCTCTGACGAAAGTTTTGGTTACGTTAATTTTTTACAGGTTGTTCACGGCGCTATCATTCGGTCGCATACTATTGAGATCAAAAAGAAACTCGACGAAAACGACAAAACTTTATTGGAGCTCGGTATTATAGAAATTCGCCAACGCTTTGAATCGCATTCTAAACAAATTTACGTCCCTTTTGAAGTCAATCTCGGTGAAGAAATACAAGTTGTTGTTCCAAAATTAGGCGATAAAAAAGCGCTGGTTGATTTATCTCAACGCAACGCCAAATACTTTAGAATGGAGCGTTTTAAAACGATGAAAATTGTAGATCCTGAACGCCACACCAAACGTTTAATGGCTCAAATGAAAGAAGATTTAAGACTGCCAAATGAGCCAAGACATATCGAGTGTTTTGACAACTCCAATATTCAAGGAAGCAACCCTGTTGCCGCTTGCGTGGTTTTTAAAAATGGAAAGCCTTCTAAAAAAGACTACCGAAAATTTAATATCAAAACCGTTGAAGGTCCAGACGACTTCGCCTCGATGGAAGAAGTGGTTTTTAGACGTTACAGGAGGCTTTTAGAAGAAGATGAAAACCTACCTCAACTTATCGTTATAGATGGTGGTAAAGGCCAACTGTCTTCAGCTGTTAAGGCTCTAGAAAAATTAGATTTGAGAGGAAAAATTTCTATTATTGGAATTGCTAAAAGATTAGAGGAAATATACTTCCCTGGCGATAGTATTCCGCTATATTTAGACAAAAAATCTGAAAGTTTAAAAATTATTCAACAACTAAGGAATGAAGCACATCGGTTTGGCATTACCTTTCACCGACAAAAACGGAGTAAACAAGCCATAGAAACTGAATTAGAAAATATTAAAGGCATAGGTCAAAAAACCGCTTTAGATTTATTGAAAGAATTCAGGTCTGTCAAACGCATAAAAACAGCTGATGAAAAGCAACTCACCAAAGTTGTTGGTCAGTCAAAAGCTAAAATGATTAAAAATTATTTTTCAAATAAATGAAACTTAAACTTTGTATAACACTATTTTTTATCAGTTTGAGCCTTTGGTCTCAAAACCAAACTGATACCATTCGCCCTAAAGTGGGCTTGGTGTTAAGTGGTGGCGGCGCTAAAGGTCTTGCTCATATCGGGGCTTTGAAAATGATAGAAGAAAGTGGTGTGAAAATAGATTATATCGCTGGCACCAGTATGGGTGCCATTATTGGTGGACTTTATGCCTCAGGCTACAATGCTAAACAGTTAGATTCAATTTTTAACAAAACCAATTTTACCAAACTCATTAGAGACGATTTGCCGCGTGAAGCCAAGACCTTTTATGAAAGAGAAGAATCAGAGAAATATGCCTTTTCTTTTCCATTTGATAATTTTAATTTAACCATCCCAACCGGTATTTCAAAAGGACAAAACATCTACAACTTATTGGCTCAACTGACTCAACATGTAAAAACCAATGACTTTAGTCAACTTAAAACGCCGTTTTTTTGTATCGCCACAAACATCGAAACTGGTCAAGAAGTGGTTTTAGACCAAGGCAATTTGGCGCAAGCTATCTCTGCCAGTGGTGCCATTCCTACCTTGTTTAGACCTGTAGAAATTAACGGACAGCTTCTTACTGACGGTGGTGTTGTCAACAATTACCCAATTGAAAAACTCAAACTCAAAAAAATGGATTACATTATTGGTGTTGATGTCCAAGACAGTTTATTTCCTCGAGAAAAACTTAAAAGCGGTTTAGATATCATGACTCAGGTCAATAACTTTAGAACCATTAAAGCCATGAAGACCAAACGGCAAAAAACCGACGTCTACATTAGACCTGATATCAGAAATTTCACTGTTTTGTCTTTTGATGAAGGCGAAACCATTATCAATAACGGACTGATTGCTGCTATAGAAAAATATCCTGAACTCGAAAAGCTTGCTGAACTTCAAAATCTGCCTAAGGTCAAGAAAAAGCCTATAAAAATTATTGACTCTGTCTATATAGATGGTATTGAAATTTCAGGAAATAAAACCTTTCCAAGAAACTATATTAGAGGAAAACTCAAAATAGAAACCAATCAAAAAATTGCATATGATGATTTAAATAATGGTTTAAATAATTTATCTGCTACAGGAAATTTTAATCGTGTAACTTACTATATAAACAGACAAAATTTAGTTGTTGAAGTTGAAGAAAGTCAAAATAAAACTTTTTTAAAACTTGCTGCCCACTACGATAATTTATACAAAAGCGGATTGTTAGTTAACCTCACTCGAAAAAGCCTTATTCAAACCAACGACGTGATGAGTCTAGACCTTATTTTAGGAGATAATATTCGCTATAATTTTGAATATTTTATTGATAAAGGGAAATATTGGAGTATTGGCATAAAATCGAGATTTAACCAATTTGAAGATAATGTAGATTTTGACTTTGTTCAACAAAATTCTGATGTAGGAGATTTTAATGTTAATCAAATTAGACTTGACGTTAATGATTTTACAAATCAATTTTTTATAGAGACTTACCTGTTTAAAGATTTTAAATTTGGGCTTGGTCTTGAACAAAAAGACATTAATGCCACAACAGAAACAATTGATAACGACTTGACCAACACAGATAGAGAAACAGTTATTCAGGATTCTAATCTTTTAAGCACTTATGGCTATTTAAATTTTGACAGTTTAGACAATAAATTTTTCCCTACAAGAGGAGTTTACTTTAGTGGAAATTTTCACCTCTATTTCAATGATTTAAACAACAGTGGAATTAGCGAATTTTCTATAGCTAAAGGACGTGTTGGTTATGTCACAACGCCTTGGAAAAAAATAACGACTCGTTTTTCATCTGAGTTAGGTTTCAGAATCGGTCAAGAAGAAGTCAGCAGTCTCAATTTCTTTCTTGGTGGCTATGGCAACAAAACCATTAACAATTTTAGACCATTTTACGGTTATGACCTTTTTAGTATTTCTGCAGATAGCTATATTAAAGGAATGATAGAAGTTGATTACAATTTTTACACCCAAAACCATTTAATTTTAAGTGCCAACTACGCCAATGTTGAAGACGATATTTTATCAAATGGAGAGTGGTTCAGCTCGCCTGAGTTTAGTGGATATGCCATTGGCTACGGATGCAAAACTATTTTTGGACCAATTGACGTCAAATATTCTTACTCGCCAGAAACAGGTGAAGGTCATTGGCATTTCAGCTTAGGCTATTGGTTTTAAAACAATTCTATTTTGGGGCTTTTAACGGGCTATCCGCTATATTTTTTTGGTTTATAGCAAGTTTCACAAAACCTGAACAGGATTCTCGCTTTTGGCGAGACTCTGTCAGATTAGTTCAACTAAGCTATAAACCAAAAAAGATGCCGCTACAATCCCTAAGCCATTTTCGATTTTTAAATCTAAATTTAGACCTAAAACAAAAAAATCTGAAACCTTTGAACCACTTCAATTATGCAGAATTAATTTTTTAAATTAACTATTATTCACGATATTTGAATAAATTCTAAAAAATATGCCTTTTTATCATAAACTTGGTAAAATACCACATAAACGCCATACTATTTTTAAAAAGCCAGATGGTAGTCTGTATTATGAACAATTGTTTGGTACCATAGGTTTTGACGGGATGTCTACCAATTCTTATCACGTGCATCGCCCCACACAAGTAAAAGCTATACAATCTCAAAAATCAATCGCCCCTAAAATTGCGGTTAAAAACAATTTGGAGTCTTTGCGCCTGAAAGGCTTTGAGGTGAAACCAGAAGCCGACTATCTCGATAGTAGAAAAATCATCATGCACAATAGTGATATCAACATTACGCTGGCAGCACCTCAACAAAGTACCGATGATTATTTTTATAAAAATGCCGATGCTGATGAACTCCTTTTTATTCACGAAGGCAGCGGTAAACTAAGAACACATCTTGGAAATATCAGTTTCAAATACGGTGACTACTTGCTGATTCCACGTGGAATAATTTACAAAATTGAATTTGACACCAAAGACAATCGCTTGTTTATTGTTGAATCGACAAGACCAATTTATACGCCTAAGCGCTATCGGAACTATTTTGGGCAACTTTTAGAGCATTCACCCTTTTGTGAACGAGACCTCAGAGCTCCACAAGATTTAGAAACCCACGACCAAAAAGGCGATTTTATCATCAAAGTCAAAAAACAAAATGACTTGTTTGAAATGGTTTATGCCACACATCCGTTTGATGTTGTGGGGTACGACGGTTATAATTTTCCGTACGCTTTTTCTATTCACGATTTTGAGCCCATAACTGGCCGCATACATCAACCTCCGCCAGTACATCAAACTTTTGAAACCGATGCTTTTGTGGTGTGTTCATTCTGTCCCAGATTATACGATTATCACCCCGAGAGTATTCCAGCACCTTACAATCATTCTAATATAGATAGTGACGAAGTTTTATACTATGTAGATGGCGATTTTATGAGTCGAAACGACATAGACCGCGGTCATATTTCTCTTCATCCAGCCGGCATACCTCATGGTCCACATCCAGGAGCAGCAGAACGCAGCATTGGCAAAACCAAAACCGAAGAACTTGCCGTTATGGTAGATACGTTTAAACCCCTTCAGATTACAGAAGATGGTATGAAATTGTCTGATGGCACCTATTATAAATCTTGGTTGGAATAATTTTCAATTTGAAGATTTGAGGATTAAATAATTAAAATATAAAAATCTGATGGATATGGATAAAGACCGAGAAAGTATCAAAAAAGCGTTTCAGTTATTTGAAACTGGCCCAATCGATACTTTTGAAGTTGGCACGACAAAAGGACTTTTACAAATTCATAAATATATTTTTGATGGTTTGTATGATTTTGCCGGAAAGGTGAGGGAAAAGAATATTTCAAAAGGTGGATTTAGATTTGCAAATGCCCTTTATCTAAACGAAATATTAGTAAAAATTGAGCAAATGCCAGAAAATAATTTTGAAAATATTATTGCAAAATACGTTGAAATGAATATTGCTCACCCTTTTATGGAAGGCAACGGCAGAGCAATGCGTATATGGCTCGATATGATATTAAAGAAAAACTTAAAAAAAGTTGTCAATTGGCAAAATGTTGACAAGACACTTTATTTACAAGCTATGGAAAGAAGCCCAGTCAACGATTTAGAATTAAGAACCTTGCTTAAAGAAAATTTAACAGATAAAACCCAAGACAGAACTATAATTTTTAAAGGCATCGAACAATCATACTATTATGAAGGCTATAGAAAAGATGACGAGAAATAAAAATCTTAAACTCATAAACTTAAAACTAATAACCTCATAAACATTAAACTTATTAAAATGAAAACCGATACAACCAGCTTAAACTTACCTGTAGAAAATCCAGAAGCCGAAGATTTTTTACCCATTTTAGGAACCGATTTTGTTGAACTCTATGTCGGCAATGCCAAGCAAGCCGCTTATTATTACCAGACGGCTTGGGGCTTTACGCCTATTGCTTATGCAGGCTTAGAAACTGGAAAGAAAAACACAGTGTCTTATGTCCTGCAGCAAGACAAAATAAGATTAGTATTAACCAGTCCGCTTGAACCTGGAGGTGATATCAATGCTCATATCAACAAACACGGCGACGGTGTAAAATACATTGCGCTTTGGGTAGACGATGCCACAAAAAGTTATAATGAAACCACTAAAAGAGGTGCAGAATCTTTTTGCGAACCTTACACGATTGAAGACAGTAATGGTAAAGCCGTCATCTCAGGAATACACACCTATGGCGAAACGGTACATCTTTTTGTAGAACGCAAAAATTATCACGGACCGTTTTTACCAGGTTACAAAGTTTGGGATAAGCCTTATAAAACCAAATCAACTGGCATCAAATACATTGACCACATGGTCGGCAACGTAGGTTGGAATGAAATGAATAAATGGTGTAAGTTTTACGCCAACGTCATGGGTTTTGCACAGTTGGTCTCTTTTGATGATAAAGATATTTCAACAGAATACACGGCCTTGATGAGTAAAGTCATGAGTAATGGCAACGGCCGTATAAAATTTCCTATCAATGAACCCGCACACGGTAAAAAGAAATCTCAAATTGAAGAATACATCGATTTCTACAATGGCGCTGGCGTACAACACATTGCCGTAGCCACTGATAATATTATCGAAACCGTTACAGATTTAAGAGATCGTGGCGTAGAGTTTTTATACGTTCCAGAGGTTTACTACGACACCGTTTTAGACCGCGTTGGCGAAATAGATGAAGACTTAGAACCTTTAAAAGAGCTTGGTATTTTAATCGATAGAGATGATGAAGGTTATTTATTGCAAATTTTCACCAAACCTGTTTTAGACCGACCAACTATGTTTTTTGAAATTATTCAAAGAAAAGGCGCAAAATCTTTTGGAAAAGGAAATTTCAAAGCCCTTTTTGAAGCCATAGAACGTGAACAAGACCTCAGAGGTACTTTATAAAATTTTGAATGTTGAATTATAAATTTTGAATGGATTAAATCTTATAAACTATCGACGTAAAATCTAAAAACTTTTAAACTTATAACCTCATAAACTCATAATCCCAATAAACTCAGTACTCAAAAAATCAAAAAACAAAACCACTAAGAAATTAAAATCATTAAGGTCTAAATAAAAACTTTGCGAACATTGCGGAAAACTTAGCGACCTTTTGCGGTTAAACTTTAAAACAATCTCATAAACTCATAACCCCAATAAACTCATAAACTTAATAAATGAAAAATCTAGATAACAAATCTTGGGAAAAAGCTCAAAAAAATGACCAAAATAGCCTTATTATCGATGTGAGAACACCTGAAGAACATGAAGAACAACGTATTCCAAATTCAAAACTTATTAATGTTCAAGATGCTCAAAGCTTTGTTGAAGAAATTGAAAAATTAGACAAATCAAAAGCCTATTATTTGTATTGTAAAGCTGGTAGTAGAAGTGCTTTGGCTTGTAACATTATGGAACAGATGGGTTTTGCAGATGTCGCCAACTTAGAAGGTGGAATTACAGAATGGCATGGAGAAGTTGAGGAGTAGTTGGTAGTTGGTAGTTGGTAGTTGGTAGTTGGTAGTTGGTAGTTTAGTAAATGACCTTCCCTAAATAGCGTTGACCGTTTTGGTTATTATTCATCTTTAATTATTACCGGACAATTATGAGCCAGAGGTCTTTCTTGGGGTGTAAAGTCATGGTGGCTCGATGTCACCTT
>RRZV01000094.1 GCA_003931895.1 Mesohalobacter salilacus | reverse complement strand
TTGAACTTTAATTGCAATTAATTATACCTGTTATCATAAGTTGCTGTTGTCATATACCTTAATCCTATCTATTCACTTTTATTACATATTATGATATGGCAGTTTTAGTATTTCGATTATTGATAATCGGTAGATTATATTTTTTTTCTTAAATTGTTATTAATTTAAAATATGGATTTTTCTAACATAAAACTTGTCGTTTCAGACATGGATGGCACCCTTTTAAACGAAAATCACGAAGTAAGTGATCGTTTTTACAAGCAGTTTAAAGCACTTCAGAAACGAAATATACATTTTGTCGCTGCCAGTGGCAGGCAGTTTCAAAGCATTCAGCATAAATTATACGACATCAAAGACGAAATTAGCATCATTGGTGAAAATGGTGGAATTATGCAGCATGATAATGAAACCAAAGTGCTTTTAAAACTTAGCCAAAACAATGCTGCTGAGTGCATTAAGGCTTTAAGAAAAATAGACAACTGCTATATTGTTTTATGTGGAAAAAAAGCCGCTTATATTGAAACATCTGATGAAAAGTTTATTAAACATTTAAAGAATTTCTATTCTGAAGTCATGCCTGTTGAAAATTTATTACAAGTGAAAGATGATGATTTTTTGAAAATTGCTGTTTTTCATTTTGAATCTTCAGAAACTTTCATTTACCCGCATATTAAAGCATTTGAAGACAAATACCAAGTCATTGTGTCCGGACAAAATTGGCTCGATATTTCACATATTGAAGCCAATAAAGCTTATGCACTGAAAATTCTGCAACAAAACTTAGGCTTAACCTCAAAAGAAACTTTAGTGTTTGGAGACTTTAATAATGATATAGAAATGCTGAAATTGGCAGACTTGAGTTACGCGATGGCCAATGCACATCCTAACGTCAAGAAACAAGCGAAATACCAAACCAAAAGTAATAATGAAGAAGGTGTAGAACATGTTCTTGATGAGCTTATCAATTCGAAAAGTTAGATTATTAATTATCAGACAGATTTAATCATTTTTAGCTTTTAAAAAATTGTTCTTATTTACAACATCTAAAGACATAAAAATCTTATCAATCGCTGTGCGAAGTTTGTAACTTCGCACCTCATGATGTAAAGTTAACTTGCAACTTATAAAATTTGAACGCTAAGAAGAACAAAAGCCAAAAGCCAAAATGAGTCAACTCTTGATTGAGTGAAATGTAATCCAAGGGCACGACTGCAAAGTGGCCGTATAATTATCTAGGCATTTGCTTAACAAAAGTAGTCATAAGTTTCCTTTATGTTCTTTGTGAAAAACTCGTTGAGCTTTGTGGTGAAAAATAAGCCCTTGTAACAAAATTATTCGCAAGTAAAGTCACTTACAGCTTTATTTACGAAATAGTTAGTGTTTATCTCAACTGGCCATTTTGTCTATAAATGTCAGCATATGTCATACTCACGATGAATTTTAGCATTTTAAGATACATTAATGCCAATCTCTCCTAAATCAATTTTTCCTTAGATTTATACTTTTTATGTATTTTTAATGCTTAATTATAATATTCCATTTTAATAATTTAAATCCTACAACTATGAAATTAAAAATTTTAGGCTTATTAATAGTCCTATCTATGTTTTCATGTAAAAATGAAAACGACACCAGTAGTGTTGAAAAGATTGACCAATACAGCATCGAACAATTTATGGATAATGAATCGGTTCGTGGCGGAAGCTTTTCACCGGATAATTCAAAATTATTGGTTTCCAGTAACCGTACCGGGATTTATAATGTGTACACAATAGCAGTTGATGGGGGCGAAATGAAGCCTGTTACACAATCAGACAGCACTTCTATATTTGCCGTTTCATACTTTCCCAATGATGAACGCATGCTAATGACTGCTGATGGCAATGGAGATGAAATCAATCATATTTTCCTTAGAGAGATGAACGGTGACATAAAAGACCTGACCCCTACGGAAGGCGCCAAATCTTCTTTTTACGGCTGGTCTAAAGATGATCAATATTTTTACTATGGTTCTAATAAAAGAAATCCGCAATATTTTGATGTGTATAAACTATCAATTGACGATTATTCCTCTGAAATGATTTATCAAAATGACGATGGCTTAGAGTTCAGCGGCATTTCAGATGATGAAAATTATTTCGCTTTAGTTAAAAGTATAAATACCAATGACAGTGATTTGTTCATTTACAATGTTCAAACTGATGAAATGACAAAAATCAATGACAATCAAAGTAAAAATTCAGCTCAGGATTTTTCAAAAGACAACTCAACATTTTATTATACCACAGATGATGGCAGCGAGTTTTCTTACTTGATGGCTTACGATTTGGAAACCGGCGAGAAAACCAAAGTCTTAGAAAAATCCTGGGATATTGTAAATGCAGGTTTCTCTCCGGAAAACAACTACATGACTGTTTTTGTAAATGAAGACGCCAAAAATGCTATTGAAATTTTAGATGCAGAGTCCATGCAGGCTATTGAACTCCCCGATTTTAAAAATCAAAGCATCACCAGTATTGGCTTCAGTCAGGATGAAAAATGGATGAGACTATATGTAGGGGGCTCAAATACACCATCCAATTTATATACCTACAATATTGAAACTGAGACGCTGAATAAATTGACCGATGTGCTCAATGAAGAGATTGACGCCAAAGATTTGGTAGAAGCAAAAGTTATAAGATATGCGTCGTTTGATGGTGTTGAAATTCCGGCGATTTATTATTTACCCAAACAAGCTTCAGAAGCCAATAAAGTTCCGGCTATGGTTTGGGTTCACGGCGGGCCGGGCGGACAGAGCAGACAAAATTTCCGACCACTGATACAATATTTGGTCAATCATGGTTATGCTGTTTTAGCTGTAAACAATAGAGGCAGCAGCGGTTATGGCAAAACATTCTACCAAATGGATGACCAAAACCACGGCGAAAAAGATTTACAAGATTGCGTAGAAGGTAAAAACTGGCTTGCTGCCCAACCTGAAATTGATGGTGAAAACATAGGCATTATCGGAGGCTCTTATGGTGGCTATATGACGATGGCGGCATTAACTTATACCCCGGAAGAGTTTGATGTTGGTGTAAATTTATTTGGTGTGACCAATTGGATAAGAACATTAAAAAGTATCCCACCATTTTGGGAGTCTTTCCGAGAATCGCTATACAAAGAACTTGGTGACCCCTACACCAAAGATTCTATCCGGTTAAAACGAATTTCACCCTTATTCCATACCGAAAAAGTAACTAAACCTTTAATCGTTTTACAAGGCGCACAAGACCCTAGAGTACTTCAAGTAGAGTCTGATGAAATCGTTGAAGGCGTTAGAGCGAATGGGGTTCCGGTTGAATACGTCTTATTTGAAGATGAAGGTCACGGCTTCGTCAAGAAGAAAAATCAAATTGAAGCATATAGCGAAATCTTGAAATTTTTAGACAAGCATTTAAAAAAGGAGAAGGAACTTTCTCAGGTCATAATAGATAAAGAAGCGCTTTCAGTAGATATGTAATTTTAAGTTCAATAAATTTATGTTTTGAATACACTATCGAAACCATTTTTATTCCTGATTGTGTTATTGTTCTCAAACCTCTTGTCCGCACAGGAAGTTTTTGAGATGGAAGATATGTTTTCCTTGCGATACGCAAATGATATTCAGATTTCGCCTGACGGGGAACATATCGTTTACCGTAAAATGGGATATGATATCATGGATGATAAGTCCACCGGGAATTTGTGGATTATGAATGCTGATGGCACAGAACATCAGAAACTCACGACGAGAGATCAGTCAGAATCCAGCCCGAGATGGTCACCGGATGGAAAACGCTTGGCGTTTGTGAGTCAGGGAAAAGATGGTTCGGAGGTTTTTATATATTGGATAAATTCAGGAAAATTCGCTCGCATAACCCAACTTCCTAAAAGTCCGTCTTCTTTAACCTGGTCTAACGATGGTAGTCAATTGGCGTTTAGCATGTTTGTGGCTTCACCGGCACTAGTCATCGCTAAGCTTCCCAAAAAACCCAAAGGGGCCAAGTGGGCACCAAAACCCAGAATCACCGATCGGTTAAATCACGAATCTGACGGCAGAGGCTATATTCCATCGGGCTTTTATCATCTTTTTGTCATGCCGGCGCAGGGCGGTGCTGTCCATCAAGTGACTTCAGGCGATTATCAACACCGCGGCAACATCAGCTGGTCTAAAGATGACACCAAGCTTTATTTTTCGGCCAACCGCAACGAAAATTGGGAATACAATTTTAGAAATTCGGAGGTGTATGCAGTTGATGTCGATAACGGCAAAATGGAAACCCTAACTGAGCGCGATGGACCAGACAGGTCTCCAAAAGTTTCACCTGACGGGTCTTTGGTGGCGTATTTAGGTTTTGATGATAGGAGAGATGCTTATCAAAATACTTTACTTTATGTCATGAAACCTGATGGTAGTAAAAAGCGATGCCTAAGCGCAGATTTAGATATGAGTTTGTCTTCTATTCAATGGGATGCTGACAGTAAAGGGTTGTTTTTCAACTATGATAAATACGGAAATGGCAAAATTGGGTATATTGACTTAAATAGCAATTTTAAAACCATAGCTCACAATCGCGGTGGAACCACCTTGGGGCGTCCTTACAGTAGTGGGATGTTTAGCCTGTCTAACACAGGAACAATAGCTTACACCTATGCTAAACCACAACATCCGTCAGACATAGCGACCATAACTTCAAAAGGCAAAAAATTTACACGTATAACCGAACTCAACAATGCGCTGTTTGAATATAAAAGATTAGGCAAAGTTGAAGAGATATGGTACGAATCCTCAGTAGATGGGCGTAAAATTCAAGGCTGGATAGTTTACCCGCCCAATTATGATTCTGAGAAAAAATACCCGCTTTTAGTCGAAAATCACGGCGGACCGATTTTGAATTACGGCGACCGGTTCAGTATAGAATTACAGTTGTATGCTTCAGCCGGATATATTGTGTTTTACCCAAACCCCCGAGGAAGTACCAGTTATGGAGAGGAATTTGCCAATCTGCTAAAGAATAATTATCCCGGAGAAGATTATAATGACGTGATGGACGGTGTAGATGCCTGTATTAAAAAGGGCATTGCCCATGAAGATAGACTTTATGTCACTGGTGGAAGTGCCGGCGGCATCATGACTGCCTGGATGATTGGTAAAAACAATCGCTTTGAAGCAGCTGTGGTGACTAAACCGGTCATGAACTGGATTTCTAAACTCCTTGTTGCTGACAATTATTATGGATACGCCAATTCTCGCTATCCTGGTCAGGTTTGGGAAAATCCGATGAATTACTGGAAGTTTTCACCTATTTCACTGGTTGGTAGCGTTGAAACTCCAACCATGGTCATGGTAGGTATGAATGATTTAAGAACGCCGCCAAGCGAGGCCAAACAATTGTATCACGCCCTAAAACTGAGAAAAATACCAACCGTGCTTGTAGAAATTCCTGAAGCCAGTCATGGTATAGCCAATCGACCAAGTAACCTGATGACCAAAGTCGCGCATACTATTGCCTGGTTTGAAAAGTATAAGGAGTAGTGGTTTTTTAGATTGATGAATTGATATGAGAATATTTATGTAAAAAATTAAGGCTGAACTACTTGAATTACAAGGCTGTGCGAAGATTACAACTTTGTACTCAGATTTGTTTCAATCTACCGCTGTGCGATGTTTGTAACTTCGCATCCACATTTATTTATAAATTTAACTTTTTTGATTTTCTGTGATAGAAAACATTTAATTTTACTATTTTACGTATTTTAACAATATGTAACTAATCAGTATTAAAATATCCTTAGATTAAAAGTTTCAAATATCTTATTATTAGTATTTTGTATAATTTTTTTATTGCAAAAACCGCTAAGTCTTTCGCAAAGACCGTAAATTCGTAAATAATTATTAATCATAACTTTGCGTTTTTTTTGTGGTCTTTGCGTGAAATAAAGATTTCATTATCAATGCTTAAAGTAGACTGACTAGTTATAAAAATATATTTACAACACATGACTCGCACCAAAATCCATACCACCAAAAAATTAGAAAAGCTCATCAAAAAGTACATCTCATCTGAGGAAGAAATTGAGCAAGGACCTCTCGGGAGATGGAAAGCCATGGTATTTTATGTCAAACGGAAAAAATGTTGGTTATTAACAAATGTATTGACCAAATACAATGTAATCCTAACCGATATTAAAGCTTCCGATATGAGCAAAATTGAGCAAACCTTCAAAGATGCCTTCTATGCCCAGCTTATTTATGACGGGATTATGATAGACTTTAATGAGCTGGATTCAATTATCGGCGGCTTAGTTTTTCTGCCTACAGACAATGATCGTAGAACAACCGGTTTTCAAAACACAAACCTAGACGCTTTAGAATGGTGGAAAGCCGAATTTGGAGATCTCAAAAATATGTCAATAAAAGATTTAGCCAATCGACTTAATACCACACCAATACATATTGGTGACAGCAAAAGAATGGGTGATTTTACCTACGCCAGAGATGAAATGAAAAAAACTTTAAATCAATAAGTTTTTATTTCAAAGCACACTTCTCGTGTGACAAAAAAAGGTTAAAATAAAACTTTGGGTAATGTTCCAATTATCAACTATTAGTAAGAGGTTATTATTGTTGTGAAATTTAAAAATGGGTTACCCATATAGTTCTCAATAAACACCGGATTATACACAAATTAGTTTTCTAATCTTTTTCTTTCGAGGGTAAATGGTTGAAACCATTTAGAATGATATGATATCTTATTCAAGCCCACGATTGAAATCGTGGGCTATAAAATGACAACAACACTTAATTTAAAAATGCTATTCAATTTCTGGGATTAAACTGGATAACCATAATTTAAAATTTAACCTGTTTGAAAAAGCTTACTTAAAATTTATTATCGCAAGGAACTCAAAGTTTCCGCAAGGTTCACAAGGTGTATATTATAAGTAAACTAAAGTGTTATCACTTAATGTTCCTTAATACCTTAATGTTTTAAACCCATTGTAAAACTTTACCTAATCATTAGTTTATCTATCAATTGTTTTGTTTTTGACTTTTTAACCAAGATTCTAATTTTTAGAATTTAATCTTATAATTATTGGAATATGGTTTGCAACCATTTAGGGGGTTTAGGTAAAAAATTACTATGCTTATCCTCAAGATTCCAAAAAAATATATGGAGATTTAAACTGTGAGATTTGCAACTTCGCACCAGTATCATTCCGGTAACCCAATTTTACTACCGAAAAGCAAACTTAAATTCAAAAAATATTCGACCCAATAGAGGTCTTAGGTCGCATTAAGTTCTATTTACTATACAGACATCCCTTCCAAGTCAATCCGTTGTATGTAAAAAAATAATTTAAGTCTATAAATTGATTTCAACTGTAAGTAGTTTGTAACTTCGGAACCTCATCAAATGTTCATTATTACAAACTTTGAAGAGCACAGGCTTAAGGCTGAAAGCCCTGTATGTTTATAGTAAAAAACTAGACTGCTGAGTATAGAACCAGAATAGTTCGCATAATTTAGTTTAGAGATTTTTATACCCATAAAATTATTGTCAACTTTTTTTAATGTTTTATCGACTAAATTAATATTCCATAATTAACTACTTTATGCTACTATCAAAAACTAATGATTACAAGATAAACAAGACCTTAGCTTTTATTATGAAGGTCATAACATATCATGTCTAAACTTATTAATATATTTGTACAGTATGTTTAAAATCACGGAAAAAAATAAACATTAATTCAATTTTACCCCTTTTTGGGTTGGCATTACTGCTTTTATTTTCCCCTTGTAAGCTCAGAAATTTTATTCAGGATGAATTAGGAGTTCAACAAACAAATACGCTCAACAAAAGCCAATCTACTTTGTCTCGAACTAGTTGTAAGACGCTTACAACAACTAAGGTTTCACAGACTCTTTCTAAATCAATATCTCCACAGCCGGATTATGCATCTATTGAAAAACATTTTTTTGGCATAGCATACGATTTTTGTATGGGTGCATATTCCAATAGAGAAAGTTACAAGCTAAACCTCACCGGTGTTCCATTATATTTACTATACCAAAAAATTCAAATTTATTCGTAATTGATCTTCAACTTTCGGAAATTTTAACTCAGCACTTTAGCTGTATTCTATCAATTATAAATAAAATATAAAATGAATAACATTAAAAACGATGCCGGGCTTATGGCTTTGGCATTACGAATGGTTGTTGGCTGGACCTATTTTTCTGCCTTTTGGAGAAGAACTATTTAGCTGATAAACTTGATCCAGATTTAGCCGGTTATATTGGGGTAAAATTCAATCACTTTTTACCTAATGCTCTGGGTATAAAGCCACTTATTCAGTACCTAGTTGAAAACCCTGACATACTGTGGATAAACATGGTCATATTTACCATTGTTGAAGGTATAGTTGGCTTATGTATTATGTTTGGTTTCTTTACTCGACTTATGAGCATTGGCGTATTTGGTTTGGCTATAGGCATTCTATTAGGCTCTGGTTGGATTGGCACCACGTGTTTAGACGAGTGGCAAATTGGGGTTTTAGGTATAGCTACAGGATTTGTATTGTTTTTAACAGGAAGTGGAATCTATTCCGTAGACAAGTATATGGTGACAAAAAATGTCAGATTCACAAAAAGAAATTGGTTTTCTTGGTTGGGTTCCGGGTCTTTACGAATTAATCAGCACCTTTTTCCTAAAATTGTTTTGGCGGGTTCTATTTTTATCATAGGAATGACTTTAATGACCAATCAAATATTTCACGGCGGACTTTGGGGCGCATTACACAACAAATCTGTTAAGCCAAAACTTGAAATCAGTGATTCTAAATTCGATAAGTCTACACTGTCTTTTGATCTCTATAGAACGGAAGGAGTAGATGTCTATGGATCTTGGGTTATAGGTATAGAGTTACTTGATAATCATGATCAGAGGGTTTTGGAATACACACAAAATGAACTAGCAAGCCTGACTAAAGAAAATATATCAAACTATTATGTGGCTAAAATAAAATCTGGCGCACACAGCCTTGTTGTGCCTTTGGGCGCAAAAGCAAAATTGAATTTAAAAAATAAAGCCTTTAAGGATTTATCAGATAGAATTTATAAACTTAGAATAACCGACATCAGTGGTGCATTCTGGGAACATGAAATTAAAAAATGATCTTTTTGAGTAAACGGCTCCGTCTATTTTGGCGGAGTACGAACTTTTCTAGGTTATGTTTTGTCCAATAAAGTAAAGAAAACGTAATCGTTAAGTGTTATATTTAAGTAAATGTTAAAGTCAATAACATAATATATTTGACAATTAGATATTTATATAATATATGAAAGTTCATTATGACTTAGTGTATTTAAATAATAAATTCGCATATGTGGATAGAATTAATCGACCGGGATTTAATGTTTTAAAAAAAAATTACTAATTATTCGGAGGTTAAATACTTATTTACAATATGTATATTTGTTGATGTTAAATCATATGTAATGGTTTTATTTCGAACCAACTACTATCTTTTATGAAAAACATATTTAAAAATTTAAGCGAAAAACACGATGTATCGTTTTGGTCACTATTAATTCCGGTCTTGATATGGATTGTTTTTGGGATGGGAGAAGCCATTCATTGGACACCTTTTTACATATTAGCTTTTGTTGCCCTTATTATTGGGGTGATAAAAGCCGTTCATCATGCCGAGGTTGTAGCCGAGAAAATAGGCGAGCCTTATGGTGCAATTGTATTAGCCATAGCTGTTACTATGATTGAAGTTTCAATTATTGTTTCCCTGATGTTGGAAGAAACCGCAGACTCATCTTCACTTGCTAGAGATACTGTTTTTGCAGCGGTTATGATTATTCTTACAGGTATGGTTGGTCTGGTAATTTTAATAGGAGGCTTGAAGTATAAAAATCAAGTTTTCTCTCTTCAAGGCGCAAAATCGGCGCTTACCGTCCTTGTCGCTATTTCTGTTTTGACACTTATTTTACCTAATTTTACACTTGCCGTACCCGGACCATTCTATAGTACAGGTCAATTAGCTTTCGTTGCTGTAGTCACTTTAATTTTATATGCTAGTTTTCTTTACACTCAAACCATTAGCCATAAAAGTGACTTTACATCTGGCGAAATTAACCAACATAGTCATGGTGACGCGCCCACCAAAACGAAAGCTATTATAAGTGCTATTCTACTTTTTGTCTTGTTGGTTGTTGTGGTGATGCTGGCAGAATCTATGGCCCACCCTTTAGAATCCTTTATTTATGATATTGGTGCTCCCAAAGAAATATCGGGAATAATTATAGCAAGTATTATTCTTCTGCCTGAGGGGATTTCTGCAGTAAAAGCCGCCAATAAAAATCAACTTCAAAATAGTTTAAATCTTTCCTTAGGCTCGTCTTTAGCTACAATAGGATTGACTATTCCTACGGTTTCTGTCATTTCATTTGCTATGGGTTTCCCTATTTCCCTTGGTTTAAACCCTGAAATGATGGTACTTTTTCTACTATCGCTTTTTATTATTGTACTTTCTTTAAGTACTGGCAGAACAACGATATTACAAGGCATTATACTTTTAGTGGTCTTTTCAGTATATTTGTTAACGGTATTGATTCCATAGGTTTGTCATATAATGAATATTTTTCTGCTGAAAATTGTGTCTAAAGATTATTGATTTTTTAAAAAATAAACTACCCCGAGAGGCAAAGCCATCGGAGTATCTAATAAGAATACTTTTTAATATTTCGACGCTGAACGTCGGGGTATTGAACCCAAGATCCCGCTGATGCTGAACTTGATTCAGTACAAGTAATGAATCAAGTTCAACACATGAAAGCGGGATTAGCCTGCCTTTGCCGGCGAGGCAGGTTCAACTAACAACTTTGAACCTGCCTACCAGCCCTTTAGACTCCGATGGTATTTGTACTAATTGATTCAAAAAATCAAATGACAGTTCATGTTTTAGAAAAGCAAGAAAAATGAAGCGTTGGGCGGCAATGAGCAAAGCCTTTACGCGCATTGGTAAAGATATTGTT
>RRZV01000038.1 GCA_003931895.1 Mesohalobacter salilacus | reverse complement strand
TCTTCATAATACAAATATTTTAAAAGTTAAACATACCCAAAACTACAACTTGTATTTTTTTTTTTTTGTTAAAAATAAGTTAAAATATTAAATATATTCAATTTTTATTTTGTTACAATAATACTATTTTAGCCGAATGTTTAGTCGGTCATTAGCCTTTAAAGTTATTTTGTTTTCGCTTATACTTTGTATTTGGGGCTGGTTTGTTATTCCTAAATTGAGCCTTAAGCTCAACCCGAGTCAGCAAAACGCTTCTGTAAACATTAGTTATTCTTGGCCTTATGCCAGCCCGAGAAATATAGAAAATCAAATTACTGCGCCTGTAGAAAGTGCTTTATCTACATTGCAGGGCATCAAGAATATCGATTCTCGCTCATCTCAAGGTTTTGCCTACATCAGCATTGAATTGGATCAATATACCAATGTCCAACAGTTCAGGTTTGAAGCCTCTACGCTGCTTCGGCAAATCAAACGTCAACTGCCCGAAGATGTTTACTATCCCAATATTCGCATCAATTCGCCTGATGAGGAGTTAAATCAGCAGGCGTTTTTAAGTTATAGCATTGAAGGTAATGACACACCTCTACAACTCAAAACTTATACAGAAAACTATATTAACCCCATACTGGCCAGTATTCCAGATGTTGACCGTGTAACCGTAATGGGAATAGAAGATCGAGAATGGGTATTGCGTTTAGATTACAATCAATTAGACATTCTCAATATTGATACTAATACCATTTTAACAGCCGTTCAAAATTATTTTAAACGAGAAAATTTGGGATTTGCAATTTATCAAAACCAAATGCTAAACGTTGTCTTAACGGCTCCAAATGAAATTTCTTGGCATATTCCTGTAGCAAAAGTTGCTCAGCGTATCATTTATTTAGATGATATTGCACAAATTAACCAACAAACCCAAGCCCCAACTCGTTTTTATAGGGTCAATGCCAAAAACGCTATTAGCCTTCAAATTTATGCCCAAGATAATGCCAATACTTTGGCTTTAGCCAAAAAAGTGAAACAAAAAATTAAGGCCTTAAATCAAAACTTGCCACAAACCTATAGCCTAACCAAAATTTATGATAATACAGAATACATAGCACAGGAGCTCGATAAAATATACGAAAGAACCCTTTATACCATAATCATTCTTTTAGTATTTGTGTTTTTGGTGAGCCGAAATTTGAGATATGTTTTTCACATCATCATTGGGCTTATCGCCAATATATCTATTGCTTTTGGTTTGTATTACCTCTTTGGTATAGAAATTCAATTGTATTCTTTGGCAGGAATCACCATTTCTCTAGGGCTGATAATAGACAATATTATTGTGGTTTTAGATCACTTTAAAAGCCACGGCAAGCAGAATGTTTTTATTGCTATTGTAGCTTCTACCTTAACAAGTATTGCAGCATTGAGTGTGATTTTTCTTTTAGATGAAGCCACGCGATTTAACCTTATTGATTTTGCCTACGTCATTATGATTAATCTGGCAACCTCACTTTTGGTGGCTTTTCTTTTAATCCCGGCTTTATTAAAGTTTTGGCCTTTAAAAGCTAAGAACAACCCAGAAAAAAGATGGCTTTCAAAATTTTACACACACTACTATCGATTTATTAAATTTTTAGTGCGGTATAAAAAAGTGTGTATTGTGATTATTATTTGGGCTATTGGTATTCCGACTTTTATGTTGCCATCATCATTAGAAAATAATTCCAAATGGTATGAAAAATTATATAACACCACTTACGGCAACGAGTGGTTTCAAGATAACATCAGACCTGTAATGGATAAAGCCATTGGTGGCAGTTTTAGATTATTTTCAATTTATGTATTTGAAAGTGCTTACTACAACCGCAATGAAGAAACCCAACTTGTCGTCAATGCTGCTATGGAAAAAGGCGCAAGTATAGAGCAGATGAATGAAGTTTTTCTAAGGTTAGAAAACTTTTTATTGCAGTTTCCAGAAATTAAACAGTTTACATCTAATATTTATAGCAGCCAATATGCCTCATTGAACATCACTTTTAAAAAAGACTATGAAAATTCAAGTTTTCCTTATGTATTAAAATCGAAATTGACGGTCAAAGCCATAGATTTAAGTGGCATGAGTTGGAATATTTACGGCGTTGGTAAAGGCTTTAGCAGCGGCAATAATTATCTACAGTCTACAAATTTTAGGCTTACTGCAAAAGGCTACAACTACGATGAGCTCAATGCTTGGGCCGATACACTTTCAAATATGCTCCTAGAACATCCCAGGATTCAAGAAGTTTTTGTAAGAGAAAACTCGCAGTGGCGAAAAAAACCCGCCTATGAATACAAAATAGATTTAAATAAAAAGCAACTTGCACTTAGAAATAGTAATGCACTACAAACCTATAATAATTTAAAAACCTTGAGCTTATCTCTATCGCCAAATACTTACGCTTATGTTGGTGGAAGATATGAACCCATTAGGCTTGAAAGTGAACAATCTCAAAATTTTGACATTTGGCAAATTAAAAATGAACCCATAAAAAATCTCAGCGATAAACCTTTTAAACTTAATGATATTGCAAGTATAGAAAAAGTACCTACCGAAGAAAATATCTATAAAGAAAATCAAGAATATTTAAGAGTGGTAGAATTTCAATACACAGGCTCTCAAAAATTTGGCAATCAATATCTTGAAAAATGCTTAAAAGAACTAAATCAACTCTTGCCCTTAGGCTATTCTTTTAAAACATCTAACTTTAGTTTTTTACTCAGCAAACAAGCTCAAGATTACAGTTTATTGCTTCTACTTGTCGTTTTGTTTATTTATATTATTACTTCCAGCTTATTTGAAAGCTTTACACAACCCTTTATTATTTTGAGCGTCATTCCTATTAGTTTTGTTGGCGTGTTTTTAAGTTTTTATCTTTTTGATTTCAATTTTGATCAAGGTGGTATGGCTTCTTTTTTGTTGTTGAGTGGTATCACAGTCAATTCAAGTATTTATCTTATCAATGCTTACAATGCTTATCAAAAAGCTGAAAAAGATAAATTTAAAAGCTATATGTTTGCTTTTAAAAGTAAAATATTTCCTATTATGTTGACTATAATATCAACAATTTTGGGCTTTATTCCATTTGTAAAAGATGGTCAAAATGAAGTGTTTTGGTTTGCGCTTGGTGTGGGGACAATCGGTGGATTACTATTTTCAATATTAGCTATTATTGTTTTTTTACCGTGTTTTCTTATCTCAAAAAAGCTTTTAAAAGTTTAAAGATTTAATATTAAATACCAGATCACTTTAGGATTTAAAATATTGCACTTCAGTATTCGTTTATAAGGTTGTATAATTATCTTTACCGCCTAAATGAATAGTTTGAGCCGTTTAATTTTTGTTTTACTAATGCTTATATTTTTTGACCTGTCAGCTCAAATCGGTGGTCAAAATACTTATCAATTTCTCAACTTGCCCGTTTCGCCCAGACACGCTGCACTTGGTGGTAAAAACATCACCCTTAACAACTACGACCCATCATCAGCTTTAAACAATCCAGCGCTCATCAATTATAGAATGGACAATCAGTTGGCAGTAAATTATATGAATTTTGTTGGTGACATCAACTATGGTACCGCCTCTTATGCCTATTTATTTGATCGACGCACACAGGTTTTACAAATTGGAATGACTTATATCAACTATGGTAGTTTCGATGGATTTGATGAAAATGCTAATCCAACAGGAAGTTTTACAGGTAATGAAGCGGCTCTATCGGTGGGCTACCAAAAAAAACTCGGTCGTTCTGATTTTCATCTAGGAGCAAATGTGAAGTTGATCACATCTAAATTAGAAGATTTTACCTCTTTTGGGGTAGCAGCTGATTTTGGTTTGTCTTATAAATACGACCGTTGGGATTTAATCGTCTCTGGTGTGGTAAGAAATATAGGTTATCAAATTCAACCGTTTAACGAAGTTAGAGAAGATTTGCCTCTTGAAGTCGTACTCGGCATTTCTCAAAAGTTACGCACTTTACCGTTTAGATGGCATATTACAGTTGAAAATATTCAAGAATGGAATATCGCTTTTGGCAACACCGCCAGAGATGAAGTAGATTTAAACGGAAATGTTACGGAAGATGACCCTGGTTTTTTTGGTAATTTATTTAGAAGAACAATAATTGGATTAGAGTTTTTTCCTGAAAGTGGATTTAATATTCAATTGGGTTATAACTTTAGGCGTGCAGAAGAATTGAGAATTGAAGATCAACGTTCATTTGCGGGTTTAAGTGGCGGCTTGAGTATTAAATTTAATAAAGTGAGAATTAACTACAGTTATACCCAATTTAACCGTGCTGCTAACACCAGTTTTTTTGGGGTAAGCATTGACCTTAACCGCTAATGGAATTTATTAAGAAGCATCGTTTATCTATTGAGCATTTTTTGCTCTTTGTTTTATTTCCATTTTCATTGGCATTAAATTTTTTGATTTATATTAAATTAGGTTTAGGATTGATAGCTTTAATTTATGTTGTAACTATTTCATTTAAAAAAAGTTACTTTAAAAGTTTAAAACTAAAATTTAATCCCACTCAAAAATCAGCGTATTTCAAACGTTTAGGGATCAAGTTTTTAATTATTGCTTTATTGACAAGTTTAATCACTTTTATATTTTATAGAGAAAGTTTATTTAATCCGATACAAAACAACCTGCCTCAATACTTTATAATTTTGGGCGTTTATGCATTTTTATCAGTGGTGCCGCAAGAATTTATTTATAGAAAATTCTATTTTCAACGCTATAAAACCCTTTTTAAGTCTGAAAAACAACTTATTGTCATCAATACTTTAGTGTTTTGTCTCGGCCATTTATTCTTCAACAATTTATTAGTCCTTGCCATCACTTTAATTGGTGGACTTATCTTTAGTTTATCCTATCTCAAATACCAATCGTTTAAGTGGATTTGTATTGAACATAGTCTTTATGGCTTATGGCTTTACACAATTGGGCTTGGGGGATTGTTGGGATTTCCTGTAAATTAACAAAATGCAAATTATGAGTCATAGTTGTAAGATAAATTGTAATTTTATGACCCAATTTAAAATACTAAACTATACTTTATGGATTCATTTGATGTTGTTGTTATAGGCTCAGGACCAGGCGGATATGTTGCTGCTATTCGTTGTGCTCAACTCGGTTTAAAAACAGCTATTATAGAAAAATACACCACCAAAGGCGGAACTTGCCTTAATGTAGGTTGTATTCCCTCTAAAGCTCTACTCGATTCTTCTCATCATTACGAAGAGGCTCAAAAGCATTTTAAAGACCACGGCATCGAATTTGACGGCGAAATCAATTTGAATTTCAAACAAATGATTGAACGCAAAAACAAAGTCGTTGATCAAACCACAAAAGGCATCGACTTTTTGATGGATAAAAACGATATTAAAGCTTACGAAGGTGTTGGCGCATTTAAAGATAAAACACACATTATCATCACACACAACGATGATAAAACCACAGAAATTGAAGCCAAAAACACCATTATAGCTACAGGAAGTAAGCCCAATTCTTTGCCATTTATAGAATTAGATAAAGAACGCATTATCACTTCTACTGAAGCCTTATCGCTCAAAGAAATCCCAAAACATATGGTAATGATTGGTGGTGGCGTTATTGGTTTAGAGCTGGGTCAAGTGTATAAACGTCTCGGTGCTGACGTTACCGTGATAGAATATATGGACAGAATCGCACCAAGCATGGACAAAGCGCTAAGCAAAGAATTGATGAAGGTGATGAAAAAGCAAAAAGTAAAATTTGCCTTATCCCACAAAGTCAAGTCCGTAGAACGTGACGGCGATAAAGTCACCGTAAAAGCCGATAACAAAAAAGATGAAGAAGTGACTTTTGAAGGCGATTATTGCTTAGTTTCTGTGGGTAGAAAGCCATTTACAAAAGGTTTAAATACCGAAGAAGTTGGTGTCAAGATTAACGACAAAGGACAGATAGAAGTCAATGACAAATTGCAAACTAATGTTGACAACATTTATGCCATTGGCGATGTCATTAAAGGCGCAATGTTAGCCCATAAAGCTGAAGAAGAAGGCTCATTTGTTGCTGAAGTTATTGCTGGACAAAAACCACATATTGACTACAATTTGATTCCAAATGTGATTTACACATGGCCTGAAGTGGCTTCAGTTGGAAAAACAGAAGAACAACTTAAAGACGAAAATATTGAATACAAATCGGGACAATTCCCTATGAGAGCCCTTGGTCGAAGTCGAGCCAGTGGCGATATAGATGGTTTGGTTAAAATTCTTTCAGATAAAGAAACTGATGAAGTTTTGGGCGTTCATATCATAGGTGCACGCGCAGCCGATTTAATTGCAGAAGCTGTAACCGCTATGGAATTTAGAGCCAGCGCTGAAGATATGGCGAGAATGAGTCACGCTCATCCAACCTATGCCGAAGCTGTTAAGGAAGCAGCTCTTGCAGCTACTGAAGATAGAGCAATTCATATATAACCAATAAAATAATTTAAAAAATGAAAAAAATAATATTATTAATCGCTTTCATTTCAACCTCAGTAATTTTCGCTCAGGATCACCCAAAATCCTTACCTGATTTTGAAATATTTAATCAAAACAACGACGTTTTCAATCAAGACAATGTTACAACTGATACTTATTCCTATTTTGTATATTTTGATCCCACTTGTAGCCATTGCAAAACAGCATTTAAAACTTTAAATCTTCACGTCGAAGATTTAAAAAGTGCCGAATTTAAATTATATCCGGTTTCTGCTCAAAATGATAGAGAGACACAAGCCTTTTTTAAAAATTATGCTCCAAAGCTTTTATCTTTAGAGAACATGCAAATTTTATTGGATGATAACTACAAATTTGCAGATGCATTTTTCGTCAATGGTTTTCCTACAGCTTATTTATATGACAAACATCAAAAATTAGTCAAAGTTTATAATGGCGAAGGTAAAATCATGGCGTTTTTGGATGAAATCAAATAAGTTATATAAATATCATTTTCGTTAAGCCTTCAAGTTTTAAAAATTTTGAAGGTTTTTTTATGCAACTCATCTTGGTATATTTACAATTCAGTAGATTATACTTTTACAACATCAACTTTCCAGTGATATTTGAATAAAAATCAAAATCATGACAAAACAATCAATTTTCAAATCTATCATTGGATATACAGGTGTATCTATTACCATTGCTTTTTTTATTGGATTTATAAATTTTTTAGCTACGGGTTATCAAGCTCGTTTTCTTTACGATATTAATAACTTATCCATCAATTTTAGCTATGCGTTTATCATCGGTATGGTAAATCTTTTGGCCTTTAGTCTGTTATATCAAAAATACTCTTGGGAAAACGACGCCAAAAAGCTGCTCTTCATTGGAGTTATTGGCTCTATCATTTGGTCAACTTTAGCTTTCCTCCTTGCACGTGTTGTGCATATTGTTTTTATTGAAGGTTATAGTTTTCAAAAATTTATAAAAAACGAGTCAGCTATAACCTATATTATTGCTCTACTAATCGCTTTTGTAGTGACTTTAGCTTATCATGTTGTTGGTTTTTATAAAGCTTTACAAGATTCTAAACTTAAAGAAAAAACCTTTGAATCGGAATCACATTCTGCTAAGTTTGATGCTTTAAAAAATCAACTTGATCCGCATTTTTTGTTTAACAGTCTAAATGTTTTAAGCGCATTAATCGATGAAAATCCAGAAAAAGCACAAGATTTTACAGTAGGCCTATCTAAGGTTTATCGCTATGTTTTAGACCAAAAACATAAAGATTTGGTCAGCGTGCAAGATGAAATCAAATTTGCAAAAACTTATCTCAACCTCCTAAAAATGCGTTTTGAAAACAGTATTGACGTACAAATTGATGATGCTATTTCTAAAATAGAAGCCAAAATCATTCCGTTATCACTTCAATTATTGCTAGAAAATGCGGTGAAGCATAATCGCATTTCAGAAAAACAGCCTTTGGTCATCAAAATTTATATAGAAAATAAATGTTTAGTGATTCAGAATAATTTTCAACCCAAAGTCGAAAGTCTTTCTCAAAAACGCAACGGTATAGGTTTGGAAAATATCAAATCACGGTATAACTTATTTACAGATGAAAAATGTCTAGCCACAAAAACTGAAAAGAATTTTATTGTAAAACTACCATTACTTCAACTACAGAATAATTAAACGATGACAGCTATAATAATTGAAGACGAAAAACCAGCCGCAAGACGATTACTTAAACTCTTAAGCGATTATGACATCAATATCTTAGAAACCTTACACAGCTTGAGTGAGGCAGAACATTGGTTAGGTCATCATCGCCACCCAGATTTGATATTTCTTGACATTCAACTCAGCGACGGTTTGTCTTTTGAATTGTTCAATAACCGAAAAATTGACTCTGCAATCATTTTTACTACCGCTTATGACGAATATGCATTAAAAGCTTTTAAAGTTAACAGCATAGATTATTTACTTAAACCCATTGACAAAGAAGAACTGAAAGCGGCAATTCAAAAATACAAATCCCAGCAAAAACACTCAAACATCAACTTTGAGGATTTAAAAGCCATGTTTGGCAATACATACGAGGAGCAACAATATAAAGAGCGGTTTACTGTAAAAGTTGGTGAACATTTAAAGGTATTTGAAACCAATGAAATTAATTGCTTTTTAAGTCAACATAAAACCTCTTACCTATTGACCAAAAACGGAAGACAATATCCATTAGAAAAAAGTTTAGAAGAAATTGATAGCTTACTTTCTCCAAAATATTTTTTCAGAATCAATAGAGCTTACATTATTCATATCAACGCCATTAAAGATATTATCAGTTACTCTAACAGTCGCTTGAGAATTGTATTAAGACAAGACATAGATGAACCATTGATTGTCAGTCGGGAACGGGTAAAGGATTTTAAGCAGTGGTTGGATGGTTAACCCTAAATCCCTCCAAAGCGTTGCACTGAGCCCAGTCGAAGTGAGGGACTTTTTTACTGAGAAAGCTTAGCGAACATGGCGTAAAACCTTGCGACCCTTGCGGTAAAAATATGTATATTAAGTAATTTATAATGTGAGGATTTCACAAAACAATAACAATAACCTGATAACCTTATATCAAAAATCTCAAGAGGCTTTGCCGATTCGGGATGAAACTTGAAACCTGTAAACAAAGTGTGTAGAGAGTAGGTTTGTTCTGGATATTATAAGTTAGATATTAACTTAAAAAAACAGATCCTAAAGAAAAGAGAATAGAAACCAGAAACCTAAGCCTCAAGAGGTTTTTACCGATTCAGAAAACTTATAAACTCATAACCTTATATCGCAGATCTCGAGAAGCTTTGCCGATTCGGGAAACTCATAACCTCAACTCAACAAAAACTGACCAACATCATAATCTATATTTGATGCTAAGCTTATGTTTGCAAGGTGAACACCCAAGAAACACATCAATGTTACCACTGTGGCGACCCTTGTCAGCCAACAAATATTGAAGCTTATGACAAACATTTTTGTTGTCACGGCTGTAAAACAGTGTTTGAGATTTTTTCAGAAAACGACTTAACCTGCTACTACGATTTTGAAAACGCACCCGGCAAAACACCGCCAGAACTCGAAGGCAAATACGACTTTCTAAATCAAGACGACATCGTTGAAAAACTCGTTGATTTTAATGATGGTGATACGCAAATTATCAACTTATATATTCCGCATATCCACTGTAGTTCATGTATATGGATTTTAGAAAATTTGAATAAGTTAAATCCACACATCAGCAATTCCCAGGTCAATTTTCCAAAGAAAACAGTTCAAATCCAATACAATTGTACAAAAACCAACCTAAAAGAAGTTGTCAACTTATTAACCTCAATAGGTTATGAACCCTATATCAGTTTAGAAGATATGGATAAACCCGACAGTAAAATAGACCGTTCACTAACTTACAAAATTGGTATTGCAGGTTTTGCGTTTGGTAATGTCATGTTTTTATCCTTTCCTGAATATTTTGAAGTTTCAGAATTTTGGCTTGACCAATACAAACCCGTATTTAGATGGTTGATGTTTGCATTTTCGCTACCTGTCGTATTTTACGCCGCTCAAGACTATTTCAAATCGGCATTTAGCATACTCAAAACCAAACAACTCAATATTGATATCCCTATAGCTTTAGGCATCGCTACGCTTTTTATTCGTAGCACTGTAGAAATCAGCTTTAACTTGGGTTCTGGTTTTTTTGATAGCCTAACAGGTTTAGTCTTCTTCTTGTTGTTGGGGAAATTTGTGCAACAAAAAACCTATAACTATCTATCCTTTGAAAGAGATTACAAATCTTATTTTCCCATTGCGGTAACCAAAATTGAAAACGAGTCTGAAACTAACATCAAGGTGAGTGAGATCAAAGCTGGTGACAAACTTCTCATTAGAAACGCTGAGCTCATTCCCGTTGACGGTATTTTGATGAATGGCGAAGCGCATATCGATTACAGTTTTGTGACTGGCGAAGAAAAACCTGTTCACAAAACATCAGGTGATAAAATATTTGCTGGTGGTAAACAAATCGGAAGCTCCATTGAAATGACCGCAGAAAAATCTGTTGAGCAGAGTTATCTCACCCAATTATGGTCAAACGAAGCTTTTACTAAACAAAAACCTGAACACTATCATACCTTGTTAGACAAAATTAGCAAGCATTTTACCATTGGCGTATTGGGTATTGCTTCAATATCAACACTCATTTGGTTGTTTATTAATCCAAGTTTGGCGTTGAATGTATTTACTGCTGTCCTTATCATTGCTTGTCCCTGTGCAATTGCTTTGGCTACGCCCTTTACTATGGGAAATTTATTACGGCTGTTTGGTCAAAAAGGCTTTTATTTAAAAGACATTAAAAGCTTAGAACAACTCACCGATATTAATCAAATTATATTTGATAAAACAGGAACTTTAACCCAAAACGAACAAGCTGAAATTACTTACGAAGGTGAAGCAATAACTGATGAAGACAGAAACTTACTTAAAAATACACTGAGAAATTCTAACCATCCATTAAGTCGACAACTGTATCATTTTCTCCAAAGCCAAGATATAATGACTGTTGAAGACTATGAAGAACATCTCGGACAAGGCATAGAAGCTAAAATCAATGATCAAAATGTAAAATTAGGCTCGTCAACATTTGTCAATGCTCCACAACAATACGAAAATTTTGAAACCGCTGTGCATTATAAAAACAATGAACAGTACAGAGGCAAATTTGTATTCAAAACCACATATAGACAAGGCGTTCAAGATTTATTCCATCAACTGAAAAACGATTACCAATTGGCTGTATTGTCAGGTGATAACAAAGGGGAAAAAGAATTTTTAGAGCGTTTTTTACCTTCTAAAACCCCATTATATTTCAATCAAAAACCTGAAGACAAACTCAACTACATCAAAACACAACAAGACAAACACCAAAAAGTCATGATGATTGGAGATGGCTTGAATGATGCCGGTGCTTTAAAACAAAGTGATTTAGGCATTGCACTTTCTGAAAATATCAATGTGTTTTCTCCGGCTTGTGATGCCATTTTAGACGCTAAACACTTATCGCTTTTACCCAAATTTATTCATGCCGCACATCGTGGCATTAAAACCATCAAAATCAGTTTTGTATTATCTTTTCTTTATAATATTATCGGATTGTATTTTGCAGTCACCGGACAGTTAGAACCCGTAATTGCTGCCATTCTCATGCCATTAAGTTCGATAAGTATTGTAGGATTTACGACTGTGATGACGCATTTTATAGGAAAAAAAATTAAAAGTTAAAATGCAAATACCTCATAGCTAAAACTTCACAAGTCTTGCCTGTCCGCCTTTGGAGGAAGATCTATGAGGTATAGAATAATTTAGCGACTTGACAAGATGTTTTTCAAAATCCTTTCACACATTGTCTAATGGCAACCAATCGAGTTAATAAACCTTCTAAAAGATTTAAATCTAACATATTAGCGCCATCGCTTTTGGCTTCTGCAGGATTAAAGTGGGTCTCTATAAAAAGACCGTCAACATTATTCACCACGCCAGCTCTTGCAATAGTTTCTATCATTTCTGGTCTACCACCAGTAACGCCTGAGGATTGGTTGGGCTGTTGAAGTGAATGCGTCACATCAAGCACTACGGGTGCAAACTCTTTCATTGTGGGAATACCACGCATATCTACAACTAAGTCTTGGTAACCAAACATCGTCCCTCTATCCGTTAGCCAAACTTTATCATTATGGCTATCTTTTACTTTTTGAACGGCGTGTTGCATACTTTCAGGACTCATAAATTGTCCTTTTTTAAGATTGACATACTTACCTGTTTCTGCTGCAGCAACCACCAAATCAGTTTGTCTCACGAGAAAAGCAGGAATTTGAAGCACATCGACATATTCAGCAGCCATAGCAGCATCACTTTCTTTATGAATATCCGTTAAGGTGGGCACATCAAAAGTTTCGGAAACTTTTCTCAATATTTTTAAAGCCTTTTCGTCACCAATACCTGTAAAACTATCTATTCGACTGCGGTTGGCTTTTTTAAAACTGCCTTTAAAAATATAAGGAATATTAAGTTTATCAGTGATGCCAACTACTTTTTCAGCAATTCTTAAAGCCATATCTTCACCTTCTATAGCGCAAGGTCCTGCGATAAGAAAGAAGTTATTGGAATCGGTATGTTTGAGTTTATTCATTTTCTTATAATTTTTACTAAAATATTAAATTCTCTCCTCAAGGCGCAATGACGTCGAATATTTTTCAGATACTACTTTACAAAAAACTGTATCACAAAAAACAACAAGGCAATCCCAAAAGTTGATAAAGCGACCTTTTTAAGTTCAGGATCTAAATCTTTTGGTTTTTTATTTTTAAATGCAAAACTTAAGTGTTTGATTAGTAAAATCACGGTTATCGTGCTCAGATAAATCCATTTGGAAAAACCTGATGCAATATAAAATCCAATCAGACTCAAAATTCCAAAACCAATCAAGAACAAATGATAATATTTAGCATTAAGCTGACCTAAGGCTACCACGAGCGTGTTTTTTCCTGCATTTTTATCAGAGTTAATGTCGCGCATGTTATTGAGATTTAATACAGCTGTGCTAAGCAAACCAATACCTGTTCCACCGACAAAAATTAGCCAATCTATAGTTTTGGCATACAATACATAAGAGCCACAAACACTCACGAGGCCAAAAAACAAAAACACAAATACATCGCCAAACCCACGATAACCGTAAGCCGAGTCACCAACAGTGTATTTTATAGCCGCCCAAATGGCAATGAGACCTAAAATAAAAAAAGTTAAACTCATCAAGGCATTTTCAAAACCAAATGCAACAAGTATCAACAACATTGCCGAAATAAAACTCAAAATAGAAGTGATAATTAAGCCTTTTTTAAATTCTTGTTTTGTGATTTTGCCACTTTGATAAGCCCGTTGTGGTCCCAAACGTTCATCATTATCTGTGCCTTTTATACCATCGCCATAATCGTTGGCAAAGTTGGACAAAATCTGAAATAATAATGTAGTTATAAGTGCTAAAGAAAATATCAATCCATCAAAACAGTCGTGATAAACAGCATAGCCACTCCCAACTAAAATTCCTGCAACTGATAAAGGTAATGTGCGCAATCTTGCCGCATTAACCCAAGCTGATATCTTTGAAATCGCCATTTATATGCCTGTATAATTAAAAGGTGTTATTTGTTTTAATTCAGTTTTTATTTCATCAGAAACCTCTAAAGTTTCAATAAAATCAGCTATACTTTTAGCATTGATTTCTGTATTGGTTCGCGTTAGGGCTTTAAGCGTTTCATAAGGATTTGGGTAGTTTTCGCGTCTCAAAATCGTTTGAATGGCTTCAGCGACTACAGCCCAATTTTGTTCTAAATCTTGATGAATGGCTTTTTCATTTAATAGTAACTTATCCAAACCTTTTAAAGTCGACTTAAGAGCGACAAGTGTGTGCGCAAACGGCATACCAATATTGCGCAAAACTGTGCTATCCGTTAAATCCCGCTGTAATCGACTGATGGGTAATTTAGCTGATAAATGTTCTAAAATAGCATTAGCTAAACCGAGATTACCTTCACTATTTTCAAAATCAATGGGGTTGACTTTATGAGGCATGGCTGATGAACCAACTTCTCCGTCTTTAATTTTCTGTTTAAAATAACCCATTGAAATATAAGACCAAACGTCTCGGTCTAAATCTATAATGATAGTATTGATGCGTTTCATCACATCAAACAAGGCAGCGAGATTATCGTAATGCTCGATTTGTGTGGTGGGGAATGAATAGGATAAGCCTAAATAGTTTTCAGTAAAATTTTTCCCAAAAGCCTTCCAATCTTGTTTAGGAAATGCCAGATGGTGCGCATTAAAATTTCCTGTTGCTCCACCGAATTTAGATGAAAAAGGCACTTGAAGCAATTGTTTTTTCTGCTCAAGCAAACGAATGGCAAAAACTTTAATTTCTTTGCCTAAACGTGTAGGCGAAGCAGGCTGACCGTGAGTTTTGGCCAACATCGGGATGCTATTCCAGTTTTCACTTAATTCTAATAATTTAGCAATTAATTGATCTAAAAAAATTAAATAAACCTTTTCTACAGCTTCTTTAAGTGATAATGGAATACTTGTATTGTTAATATCTTGAGATGTGAGTCCAAAATGGATAAACTCTTTAGAATGGGCTAAACCGAGTTGTTCAAATTTATCTTTTAAAAAATATTCAACCGCTTTAACATCGTGGTTCGTGGTTTTTTCAATAGTTTTTATGGATTCAGCATCAGACATTTCAAATGCTCTGTATATCTGACGCAGTTCATCTTTTTGATTTTTATTTAAAGTTGGTAAGGCCGATAAGCCTAAATCAGACAGGGCGATAAAATACTCTACTTCTACCCTAACCCGATAACGAATCAGTGCATATTCACTAAAAAAATCATTGAGTTCTGAAGTTTTAGATTGGTAGCGTCCATCTATTGGTGAAATAGCATTTAATGCACTCATGTTTAAAAATTAAGATTTGAGTAAAATTGATTTTAATTCTTCCATACCAGCTGAAGCTGATTTTGCAAAAATACGAAGTTTTGCGCTTTCCTTGATACCAGGTTTAGGGTCTATGAGATAAACAGGAATGTCAGGTTTAGCGTAATCCATCAAACCTGCTGCGGGATAGACTTGAAGTGAAGTGCCTATAATAATCAAAATGTCAGCAGTTTCAACTATTTCAATGGCTTTTTCCATCATAGGAACCGCTTCACCAAACCAAACCACATGAGGCCTGAGTTGATGACCTTTATCGTCAGTATCACCCATTTGTAAATCGTCTCTCCATTCTATCAACCGATTAGGATTGTTAACAGGCCTGACTTTAAACAATTCGCCGTGCAGATGTGTCACTTTTGTGCTTCCTGCTCTTTCGTGCAAATCATCTACATTTTGGGTGATAATTTCTACATCAAAATGTTCTTCTAAATCAGCTAAAATTTGATGGGCTTTATTAGGATTTACGGTTTTGAGTTGGCGTCGTCTTTGGTTGTAAAAATCTAAAACCAAATGCGGATTCATTTCAAAAGCTTGTGGTGTAGCCACTTCTGTAACATCATGACCTTCCCATAAACCGTCGGCATCTCTAAACGTTTTTAATCCACTTTCTGCACTGACGCCAGCGCCTGATAGAATCACAATTTTGTTTTTATTAGAGCTCATTCAGGGTTAATCGCTTTGTAGTTTTCGTAGCAATTGCTTATAGCATCTAAGAGTTGTAAATCGTTTGCATTTTTAATGTATTCTTGCGAATAGTTACAACGCTTTAGAATTTTTTCAATATCGTTAACAGAAATTTGTAAAACCGCAGATAAAGTTTCACGATTATATTTATCGACAAGTAAATCTCTTATGGATTTATCTGCTTTCATCTGTCGCAATTTTTTCATTTGTTGCGGTTTTTTACCAAACACTTTATACAGCAAGTCTGTCGGGTTAAAAATAGCGTCAAGTGTTTTTGAAAATGAGCTTTTCTGATAATTACCGCCTTCGTAACCGTAATCTAAGCCAGAGATTTGATATCTAAAATTATCGTAAACAGGAATGTTTTTGGCATCAATTTCTAAATAACCTGTTAGTTTAATTTCTTTAACAGTTACTTCTTCTAAAGCAATAGCGACTTCAGTCATTTTTACTTTTACTTCACCGTATTTGATCCAGTCTTCGGTGACCTTAACTTGCATAGACTTAAAACCGACATAAGAGAAATAAAGGGTATCGTTTATTGCTGCTTTAATATTAAATTTGCCATCACGGTTTGACACTGTGCCTTTTACCGAATTGATATTTATAATATTGGCATTGAATAACGGTCTGTCATTAGCAGCATTAAGCACTTGACCTTTGATAATGTGAATTTCTTTATCTTGTGCAAATAATGATAAACTGCACAAAAAGAAAAGACTAATATGAATTAAATTTTTCATCGGTCTAAAATAGTTAAAATCAAACAAAGGTGAAATTTATCCTTTAGACTTAAAGCAAAATTAACAGATTAACGTTTTCGACGGCGTTCTATAGATTTATTACGACTATCACTTCTGCCCTTTCTGTGTGGTTTAGAACCAAAGTCTTTTTTGCGTTTAAAATTGCCTTTTTTCCCACCTCGGCCTTTGTCTTTTGTAATTTCTACATTAACAGAACGGCCTTTAAAATCGAAATTTTCAAAAGTTTTAAATACTTTATCTTCTTGTGATTTTGGAGTATTGAAAAATGAAAATGTATCTTTTACATCGACTTTACCTACATCATCACGACCTAAATTCAAGTTTTCTTTTAGAAAATCTTTAAGCGACATCCAATTGAAGCCATCTTTTTCACCAAGATTGATAAAGTAACGATTTTCATCACCAAAGGATTTACCACCTCTTGATTTGTCTTTATGTGCTGTATTTTCTAACTGTTCAACGCTCGGGGCGTTTTTATAATAGTTGTAAAAACGGGTAAACTCTACACTGAAGAATTTTTTTATCAATTCACTTTTATCTAAATCTGCTAAAGCCTCTTCTAACTTTGGTAAAATCACATCAATATCGTGATTGACTTCTGTATTTTTGATATTATCAGCGAGATAAAACATCTGGCTTTCACAAATTTCTTCTGAAGTTGGGAGTTTCTCAGCTTTAAAGTTTTGGCCGATAATGCGTTCAATGCTTTTTATTTTGCGCTGCTCACTTTTGGTTATAATGACAAAAGATTTACCGGTTTTACCAGCTCTACCCGTTCTACCACTTCGGTGTGTATAGATTTCTGTTTCGTCAGGTAATTGATAATTGATCACGTGTGTGATATCATCTACATCAATACCTCTTGCAGCCACATCAGTAGCCACAAGCATTTGAACTTGTTTGTTCCTAAAACTTTTCATCACCAAATCTCTTTGGTTTTGACTTAAATCTCCGTGCAAAGCTGCAGCATTATAGCCATCTTCAATCAGTTTTTCTGCCACTTTTTGTGTGTCGCGTTTGGTTCTACAAAACACAACGGCATACACATCAGGATTGGCATCAACGAGGCGTTTTAAAGCGCTATATCTGTCTCTTGCACTTACCGTGAAGTAAGAATGACTTACGCTTTTTGTTGAGACATTTTTTTGACCAACTGTAATTTCTACAGGCTTGTTCATAAATTTTTTGGCGATACTTGACACCTCTTTTGGCATAGTAGCACTAAACAACCATGTGCTTTTGTCTTTTGGACTATGCGATAAAATTTCTGTAATATCTTCATGAAAGCCCATATTGAGCATTTCGTCAGCTTCGTCTAAAACACAGTATTCAATTTTTGAAATGTCTATGATTTTTCTTTTAATCATATCTTTCATACGACCTGGTGTAGCCACAATAATTTGAGCTCCTCGGTTAATTTGTTTGGCTTGATCTTGTAAACTCGCACCGCCATAAATGGCAACAATATTGAGTTTTTTAATGTATTTGGCATATTGTTCAAGCTCATTGGTGATTTGCAAACACAACTCACGCGTTGGCGATAAAATTAAGCCTTGCGTTGTTTTTTGGTTGGCATCAGTCAATTGAAGCAATGGAAATCCGAATGCTGCAGTTTTACCCGTTCCGGTTTGAGCCAAAGCAACCAAGTCGTTTTTTTGCTCTAAAAGGATGGGAATACTTTTGATTTGAACGTCACTTGGGGTTTCAAAACCTAAGTCGGTAATGGCTTTCAGAAGGTTTTCCTCTAAGCCTAAGGAAGAAAAATTTGTCATAAAAATAAAATGAGTGCAAAGATAATGGAATAAAATTGTAAATCACTATGATTTAAGAACTTTTGGAATATATAGACTCACAGCTATTAAATATTTTAACACAATCATTGTCTTGAAATAACTCAGTTCAATCACTACAAATCAACCTACTATTTTTTAGACATTTGGAATACTACTAAATTTTATAATATTATGTTAGTGTCAAAAAACTGATAAAAAATCAATTTATACTCTGCTAAAAGATATCTATCGTGCTATAAAAGTAAATTATTTTGTATTTTTGAATATATAGTTAAAAGTAATGCCTACTTTGTTTAGAGCTTTTGGAATAAGGTTTTTTTTCTATTCTAATGAACATAACCCAATTCACATCCATGTAAGAAATGCTGATGGAGAAGCTAAATTTAACATGGATGTTATGGATTGGATTGATAATAAAGGTCTAAAAAATAAAGATTTAAAGCTTTCGGAGTTTTTAATTGAAGAAAATAAAGATTTGATTATTCAGAGCTGGAAACAATATTTTGACAAATAAAATTTAACATGGAAATTGCTAAAATTTGGTTTAACGATGAAAACATCTACCTTAAAACTGAGGAAGGTGAAGAAAAATCAATGCCTTTAAAATGGTTTCCTCGCTTAAAAAATGCTTCTAAGGCTCAGAGAGAAAACTTTGAATTGTCTCCTTTTGGTATACATTGGAAAGAAATTGATGAAGATTTGAGTTTTGAAGGTTTTTTTAAATATCAAAAGGAAGATGTAAAAATTTAAAAAGTAGAATTTATTTACGTTGAAATTCGTTAAGTTTTCAAAGAACAACTAAACAATATTATAAGCTTCCTTTTGATGGAGATTGAAGTTAACCAACTTTATACTATATATCAATAGACTTGGCTTACAGATACTTTAGAATCTTTACGATGATAATATTTTTATTAAATAAGACCTTTAAAATTTCATGAAAACAGTTTTAATTACAGGAGCCACAAGTGGTATTGGTTTAGCAACGGCTAAAAAATTAGCTGATGAAGGTGACTACAAACTTATTGTTTGTGGAAGAAGAGAAAAACGCCTATCAAAACTCGTAAAACAATTGAGTGCAAAAGTAAAAATTACAAGTCTGAATTTTGATGTGCGTAACAAGCAAGCAGTTATATTAGCATTAGATTCACTTGATGATGAGTTTAAAGCTATAGACATTCTTATTAATAATGCTGGAAATGCTCATGGACTGGACTCTATTCAAGATGGCAGTCTCGATGATTGGGATGCGATGATAGATATTAATGTTAAAGGTTTATTGTATGTCTCGCAGCCTATCATAAAAACAATGATTGAAAAACAAAGCGGACATATCATCAATATTGGCTCTACAGCAGGAAAGGAAGTTTACCCCAAAGGCAATGTTTATTGTGCCAGCAAACATGCTGTTGATGCGCTTAACAAAGCTATGCGTATGGATTTAAACGATTATGGAATTCGCGTTGGTGCTATTAATCCGGGCTTAGTAGAAACAGAATTTAGTGAGGTGCGTTTTAAAGGAGATACCGAAAAGGCTTCAAACGTTTATAAAGGCTATCAAGCTTTAAAACCAGATGATATTGCAGATATCATTCATTTTTGCATCTCACGTCCATACCATGTCAACATCGCTGATTTGATCGTTTTACCTACAGCACAAGCCAGTAGTACGATGCTTAAAATGGAGTTGACTTAGATTTTACTTTTTTAATTGTGGTAGACGAGTAATATAATTCACTAAAGGTATTCGTGTGGCAACTATTTAACTTACCGATAAAAAACAGTAGTAGTAGATTAAAATTCTATTGAATTGTAAAGTTCTAATTGTTTAATATGTTAAAATCTTTAAGATTTGCTGATGCTAAAGGCAAATTTTGAATGATAGCCGTAGCGGCTATAATGGCATCACCAATACTCATCGATTTTTGTTGGCGTAATTTAACTGCTTCTTCAATGACGTTTTGATTAATTGAAATCTTCTCACAGATTGAAAAATAACGTCTTGCAAAATTGATTTCTACTTCTGAAATTCTATGATAACCTAAAACTTCTAATTGTGTTATTGCTGAAATTACAGGGGTTTGAATTCCAAGCCATTTTTGTAAATTTTCATGCTTAGACTGGAGTGAGTAAATAATAATGTTTGAATCAATCAGTATTTTCATTATTCCTCTCTTCCTGGCAACACCCTATCTTTTCGTTGTTCCCGTTGCCAAGCTACAGGGTCGTCAATTGTCTAGAATAAATCTCCTCTTGCTGCTGCTTCTTCCATCAGTTCATACAGTTTTTCGGAATTGTTTTTGGTTTCTACTTCTTTTTCCTTCGCCGTTACTACACTACTGCGTTTTGTCGTGCTCCGTGTAATTTGTAAACCCAAGCGTTTTGACAGGTTTTCAACTTTTTGAAGTTGTTTTTTGTCTTCCCATGAAATCGTGATTTCCATGATAATCTGAGTTTGAAAATATAAATATAAAGAAAAATTAGATTTAATTCCACTAAGTGCTGTCTTTTAAGACTTTAATTTTTATGGATTTGAAAGGTTTCATGTCCTATTCTTAACTTTAAACTAATTGTATTGACAAGCCGATATTTTTTCCTTATTATGATTTAAATAAATATATCTAATGAATATCATCTTTAAAGGTATTGAAAGTAAGAGAATTCAGGAATGTTTCCTTAGCGTTGTTGATAAGTTTGATGGTCTTCACGAATTTGAAATTACAGTAACTCAAGTAAAGGTTAAATCCTCGACGATGCAAGCACAACCCATCATTTCGTTGAAATCTGTTTTTACAGGTGTTAAACGCTATAGGATAAAACTCAACGAACACATCAGAGATCATAAAGAGCTCAAAATAACCGATGTTCCAGATGATGTTTTAAAAGGTTGGTTTGCCCATGAACTCGGTCATGTTGTCGATTATAAACGTCGTTCTAATTTTAAAATGGTTGTTTTTGGTATCAAGTATTTATTGTTTAGAAAATTCAAAAGAAAAGTAGAACACGATGCAGATTATATTGCCATTACTCATGGTTTTCACAAAGAAATCTTAGCCACAAAACGCTTTATCATTGAGCATGAAAGTATTGGAAACAAATACAAAAATAAAATTTTAAAATATTACCTACCGGAAAAAGATGTTTTGCTTTGTTCTCAGGACAAAAGCATTTTAGAACCTTATTTTGACCTTTAATCAAAAAAAGACAAAAATTCTTTCATTTTTTCAGCTTTCATCACTTTTTGAGTTTTGACTTGACCGCCTTGTTTATTGGTTTTCTCTAAATAATTGGCGTAATCTGCTTTTGAAATGATGCGTAATTCTACTTTATCTATAGTTTTGTTTCGAGCGACTTTGTAATTGTTGTTTTTAGACTTAAGATTTTCATCAAGCAAGTTTACAAACTTTTTATTATCGATATCATTGTCGGTTACAATCACCCATTGGTGTTTGTGATTTTCGTCTTTTATGGCTGCAACCATGTATTCATTCACAGTAACATCTAGTTCATTGGCTACCTGGACTATAGCATTATCCAGCTTTTCTTCGGATAATTGTGAGCCAAAAACGTTGAGGAAGAATTTTGTTCGACCTGTGATTTTAATTTCATGAGGCGTCAAGTTAGTAAACTGAATGGTATCTCCAATAATATATCGCCAAGCACCAGCATTTGTTGACACCACGAGCACGTATTCATCTTTGGTATTGACTTGCGAAATATCAAATATCTTTGGATGTTCTAAAATTTCACCCATCTCATTAACGCCTCTCTCATCAAAAGGAATAAACTCATAATAGTAACCGTGGTTTGTCGCTAATTTCATCGCCATAGTATCAGGATGAATCGTATAGGCAAAAAACCCCTCTGAAGCCAAATAGGTATCAATGATGATAAGTTCTTTTTTTGAAATTTTTTCAAAATCTTTTCGATAAGTTTCAAAAGCAACACCACCACTCACATAAACACTGAAATTTGGCCAAATATCCTGAATGTATTCAAGCTTATGATGTTTGATAACCGCTTGTAGCACTCTTAAAACCCAAGACGGAATTCCCGCAGCTGAACCAACATTCCACTCTGGTGCTTTCTCTACAATTTTTTGCAGTCTTTCATCCCAATCGTCAATAGCTGCAATTTCTTTTCCTGGACAATAAAAATAATCATACCAGTCTGGAAAATTATGAATGTTTATACCACTTATCTCACCTTCTAAATGACCATTTTTGTGCAAGGTTAAATCGCTTGAGCTACTCAGCATAAAAACATGGCTTTCAAAAACTTCTCTCGGCACATTGAAATTCGGAAGTTCGGTGGCTAGTGAAATACCAACTTTTCTCATACTTTCAGAAAATTCATTGGTGATGGGAATTTGTTTGCTTTTGTTTCCTGTAGTGCCACTGGTTTTAGCATAATATTCTGGTTGTCCAGGCCATGTGATATTGGGAAATTTTTGTTGTTGTTTCCACCAAAAGTTCATGCTTTTATAAGTATGAATTGGTACACTGTTTTGAAACTGACCAATCAAATCCTCGGATTCTAAAATTTGCTGAAATCCATAATATTGACCAAAGGCTGTATCTTTAGCTTGGTCTAACAACTTTCGAAGCTCTTCCCTTTGCTCGGCATTGACTTCCTTTGATTTGACATTTAATTTTTGATTGAATTCAATCGCTGATTTTACAATTTTTCCTAAAATACCCATACAATAAATATATGTATTTTCTGAGAGAAAATCAAGCCTATTGGGAAAGTGATTTTTTAGATTAGCTTGTATTGAAAATAAATCAATTAGTTTTTATTTTAAGACATAAAGAGTTTAGAGTTTAAAACACAAAACTACCCCCTTGTAGTCCTGACCAAAGAATAGATATCCTCTCGCCTATCTTTTAAATTCCGCACGCTTCCAAAATTGTGCAATTCTGTTAGGTCGTCAAGGTTGACATCGGCAATTAAAATCATTTCGGTGTTTGGTGTAGTTTCTGCTTTTACACCATTGCTCGGAAAAGCAAAATCTGATGGTGTAAACACTGCCGATTGTGCATACTGAATATCCATATTGTGAACTTTGGGCAAGTTGCCAACGCTTCCAGCTATAGCAACATAACATTCATTTTCTACAGCTCTTGCTTGTGCGCAGAGTTTAACACGCGAAAATCCGTTTTGGGTATCGGTTAAAAAAGGAACAAATAATATATTCATGCCTTCTACAGCAAGCAATCTTGATAACTCAGGAAATTCTACATCATAACAAATCAAAATACCAATTTTTCCGCAATCTGTATCAAAAGTCTTGAGTTGATTGCCGCGTTGCATTCCCCAAACTTTGACTTCATCTGGAGTGACGTGAATTTTTTCAAAACGCTCAATATTCCCGTCACGTTTGCAGAGATAACCTACATTATACAACTTATCGTCGATGACTTCTGGCATGCTTCCTGAAATAATATTGATGTTATAAGCAATAGAGAGTTTTGCCATTTTCTCTTTTATAGGCTGAGTGAATTTAGCCAATTCTCTTATGGCATCAGGCTCGCTCAAATGGTTGTATTTCGCCATAAGTGGTGCATTAAAGAATTCTGGAAACAAAGCAAAATCTGACCTGTAGCCAGAAAGTGACTGCACAAAATACTCCACTTGATGCAGCAAGTCTTCTAAATTGGCATACGAACGCATTTGCCATTGCACCAAACCTAATCGAACTTCAGTTTTGTCGACAGAGGGTTTTACTGAATCTTTGGTAAAGTATATATTATCCCATTGCATCCAAACAGCATATTCTTTTGAATCGGTATCGCCTTCTAGATAATTTGACAAAATCCGAACAGGTCTAAAATCATTTGACAATTGAAAGTTTAAAACGGGGTCTTGAATTTCTTTAAAACGCACTTTTTCAATGTATTGTCTTGGTGTTAAGGAACTTGAAAATTTATGGTAATTAGGAATTCTACCACCAAAAACGATGCCTTTAAGATTGAGTTTTTCACATAATTCTTTGCGGTAATCATATAATCTTCGACCTAATTTTAATCCGCGATATTCTTTTTTAATGATGATATCTATACCATAGAGCGTGTCGCCATCGCTGTTGTGATATTTAAACTTGGTGTCACCTGCAATGTCGTCATAGGTATGTTTATTATCAATTTTTGAAGACTCTACAATAAGTGAAAAAGCACAACCAGCAATTTCACCATTGACAAACAGCACGATTTGTCCTTCGGGAAACTTAGCAATAAGTTGTTTGAGTTCACTTTTTTTCCAATACGCATCAGGAGCATCACCATATATTTCAATAAAAACTTCTTTCAGTTCTTCAAAATCTTTTAATGTAAGGTATCTTAATTCTACTTGTTCAATGTTGTTATCCATAAATTTCTAATCAATTTTAGTCAAACGAATTTAAGCTCGCTTGTTAACTTAAGCTATAATATTACAAATGGCGACTTTCTTAGGATTTATTTATTGAGTTATAAAATACCTCGATTTGTTTAGACCATTATCAGTTGTTTCTTAGTTGATTTTTTAGGCTGCAT
>RRZV01000051.1 GCA_003931895.1 Mesohalobacter salilacus | reverse complement strand
TTTCAGATTCTTATAACAACTGAAAACCAAATTATTAAGATTCTGAAATAAATTCAGAATGACCTGGTTTCTGGTTTTGAGACAGCTTCTTTTTTGTAATTCTAAGCTGAATTTCGACTCGCATTGATATTACCAAACAAACATCTCATGACTAATTTTTCAAACCTTTCTTTTTCAGGATGGTCTTGCTGAATCATTTGCAAGGCGTACTGTTGGATAGACAGTAAAGGTAAAATTATATTTTCACGAGCACTTATAGATAGTCGTGTTGTCTTTTCATTATCCATTAATTCTTCAATGCCTGAAAGTTTTAAGGCCCATTTTTTGGATAATTCATATTCGGCTCTTAACTCTTTCCAAAATTCTCCATATACTTTATCGTCTTTCATGTATTGGGTTAAAGGAAAATAAGATTTTTTCATACTCATCATACTATTGTTGATTAGCGTCCTGAAAAAAGCTGAATTTTTATACAAATCTTCAATCACCTCTGGTTTATCTGCATAACTTTCAAGAGCAGTGCCCAAACCGTAATAGCCTGGTACATTTTGACGAATTGTGCTCCAAGACCCTACAAAAGGTATGGCTCTCAAGTCTGAAAAGTTTAACGACGATTTGCCATTTCTTTTTGTAGGGCGGCTTCCTATGTTTGTTGCACCGTAATATTTCAGCGTTGTCATGTTTTCTAAATATGGCACAAAAAGCTTATCATCTTTAAGAGAGGTATATTTTTTATAACTCTTCATAGCCAAATCTGAAATTAAATCTTTATAATGTTGATCTAGTTTTACAGATTTATTAAACGGTTTTGCTCCTGCTAGCAAGAGTTGTTCTAAGTTGTAACTGGCTTGTTCATGCGTGCCATAAATACTGGTAATAGTTTGACCTTGAATGGTAAGTTGAATTTTATCATTAGACACATCATCGCCTTGAGCAGCATAAAACTGGTGCGTTTTTCCTCCACCTCTAGCTGGTGGTCCACCTCTACCATCAAAAAATACGACTTTATTTCCGTAGTCTTTAGTGACTTTGGTTAAGCGTTCTTTAGTTTGAAGTATTTCCCAGTTTGCTTTAAGATAACCACCATCTTTGGTGCCATCTGAAAAGCCCAACATGATGGTTTGTACATTGTCTCGTCTTTCAAGATGCTTTTTGTAAACGGGAAGTTCATAAAGCACTTTCATAACATCCTGAGAATTGTCCATGCCGACCATGGTTTCAAATAGAGGTACTATATCAATTTTAATATCCTCGTCTTTATATCCGCAATATTTGAATAAGGCATAAACATGAAGCATATCGAAAATACTTTCTGTGTTTGATATAATATAGCGATGGAGTGCTCTTTCACCGTTTTCAGCTTGTATATCTTTAATTTGATAAACATTTCGAATTGTATCGACTAAGGTTTCATCTTCAAAATCATCGGCTTTGAGTTCAAGTGATTTTTCAGTTAAATATTTAATTTTTTCTTGATCTGAAAGTTCGTCGTAGTTTTGGTTAAACTCTTTTTTGAATATGGTTTGCATTGCTTCAAGATGCTTACTGCTATCTTGTCTAATGTCAAGTGTGGCAAAATGACTACCGAATAAATGTACACGACCGATAATATCGTTTACCTCTTCTAAAAATAAGCTTTTGTAATCACTTTTTAGTGTTTTTTTGATTTGGTATAAGCCTTCCAAAATTTCGTGATCAGTGATACAAACTTCATCCTGAAATATTTGTTTGTAAAGTCTTTGCTTAAGATTTTCTGTAATTTCAACTACACCTTTAAAGGTTAGTTTTTTTCTCAAATCTTTAATATGGTTGTAGTAACATTTCATGATGGTATTTCTCAACAATTGAGAAACTTTTCGAGTTGTATCAAACTTGACAAAAGGATTTCCGTCACGGTCACCTCCCGGCCAGAATCCTAACTCTATAAGATTGGGGTTGAAGTCTGGATTTTCTTCAACATTTTTAAAGATTTCATGATACAACTTTCCAATAGTTTCATAATATACATAACGCATATAATAAATAATGCTTTTAGCTTCATCAAACGGTGTTGGCTTTTCACGTTTAACAAAAGGCGTGTAAGCTAACTGATTGAGTAAAACATCAATTGCTGTAATATCATTATCCTGTATGGCTTGACGAAGTTCGTACATTATAATTTGAACTTCATTGGGGTAAAACTGTGTTGGGTGAGCTGTAAAAACCAAACGTGTACTGAAGGATTTTAAATGCTTTTTTAAACTCTCGTAATATTCATTTTCTGGCTGAAGATAACTACCAATTTGAGGACGCTGAAAATCTAAAAATGCAGCATCTTCAACGCAGTCAAATAATACAACTTGACGTTCAATATATTGTATTATTCTAAACAAGAGTTCAAACTCGTCATCTTGATTATCTACATCAGTATGGTTTTCTAAGAATTCTTTGATAATTTCAGCAGGTGATTTTGCATCCGCAAAGCCTTCCTGACTTAATTTTCTCAGTAATGGAATATAAATACCAGTATAGGTAGAGTGTTTATGAGGAAGATTGAGAAATAAACTGTTATAAACGCTGTATTTATTAGTGATGATTTGTCTAAATAATTCGTGTCTTTCTTCTCTAAGCATAGTTATATTGTTTAATTGCTAATTTAGGGATTTTAAAAGTCTTTAACAAGATTTCGAATGTTAGTTTTAAATTAAACTTTTAATTGTTAAGATTTGCATCTATTTTAAAATATAGTCTGTAAATTTGAAATTCAATTTTTAAAAAAATGAATAAAAAAGTAATTTTAACCATATTAGATGGTTGGGGTATTGCACCAAACAAAAAAGTATCTGCTGTTGATGCTGCTAATACACCTTTTGTAGACAGTTTAAAAGAAACGTTTCCCACAGCGACTTTAAGAACAGACGGCATGAATGTTGGGCTGCCCGAAGGCCAAATGGGCAACTCTGAAGTTGGACATATGAACCTCGGAGCTGGGCGAATAGTATACCAAGATTTGGTAAAAATCAATATGGCTGTTGAAAAAGATACTTTAAAAGAACAACCAGCTATAAAAGAAGCCTTTGAATACGCTAAAGTAAATCAAAAATCAGTGCACTTTCTTGGTCTTGTGAGTGACGGAGGCGTTCATTCGCATGTAAATCACTTAAAAGGTTTGGTGAAAGCAGCTTCAGATTATGGATTAGATAAAACTTTTGTTCACGCGTTTACAGATGGTAGAGATGTTGATCCTAAATCTGGTAAAGGATTTATAGAAGATTTAATTCCCTATTTAAAAAAACATCAATCTAAACTAGCTAGCGTTGTAGGGCGATACTATGCTATGGATAGAGACAAACGCTGGGAACGGGTTAAAGAAGCTTACGACTTGATTGTTCATGGTAAGGGTGATAAAAGTCAAGATATCGTTAAATCAATACAAGATAGTTATGATAATGAGGTAACAGACGAATTTATAAAACCCATCGTTAATACAGAAAAAGGCCATCCAGTAAGCACTTTAAAAGAAGGTGATGTTGTGATTTTCTTTAATTTTAGAACAGATCGTGGCCGCCAACTCACTCAGGCGTTATCTCAACAAGACTTTCCTGAACAAAACATGAAAGCTTTAGATTTAGAATATTATACAATGACACGCTACGACGACACATTTAAAAATGTGAATGTTGTTTACACAAAAGACAATATTAAAAACACATTAGGTGAAGTTTTAGCTGATAATGGCAAAACTCAGTTGAGAGCTGCCGAAACAGAAAAATATCCACATGTTACCTTTTTCTTTTCTGGTGGTCAAGAAACGGCTTTTAAAGGAGAAAAACGTATTATGGTTAACTCTCCTAAGGTAGCAACTTATGATTTACAACCAGAAATGAGCGCTTTTGAATTGAAAGATAAAGTGGTCAAAGAAATTAATGACCAAAGTGCAGATTTTATGTGTGTGAATTTTGCCAACCCTGATATGGTTGGTCATACTGGTGTATTTGAAGCTGCTGTAAAAGCCTGCGAAACTGTAGACAGTTGCATGAAAGAATTGGTAGCTGCCGCTCAAGAAAATGATTACACCGTCATTGTAATTGCAGATCACGGCAATAGTGAAACCATGATTAATCCTGATGGATCACCAAATACAGCGCATACTACAAATCCAGTTCCTTTAATTTTAGTTGATGGTGATTTAAAATCAATTGAATCTGGAATTTTAGGTGATATTGCTCCGACTGTACTAAAGTTAATGGGGATAAATCAGCCCGAAGACATGACTCAAAAATCATTAATATAAATTCAAAAATGATGAATTTAAAATATTTATTTATTGTAGTTTTTTTAATTTCTAACTTTACTTTTTCTCAAGACAACAATTTAGTTGGTGAGTTAAAAAAAGAGGACATTTTATCTTCTGAACATAAAAAGTGGTTTGATGAAAATTACGATAATTACAAACCACAACCTGAAACAATTGAGCAATTAAAACATCTCTTTAAAAATAATAATTTTAACATCGAAGTTTATTTCGGTACATGGTGCTCAGATAGTCAAAGAGAAATCCCAAGACTGCTAAAGTTATTAGAAAAAAGTGGTTTTAATTTTAATAATCTAAAGCTCGTTGGTGTAGATAGAAGCAAAATTGTTCCAAATATTTCTGAGAAGAAACAGGAAGCCTTAAATATTACTAATGTACCGACAATAATTGTATATCAAAATAATAAAGAAATAAACCGTTTTGTAGAATATGCTCAAGAAAGCTTAGAAAAAGATTTGCTTAAAATTTTCTCAAAACAACCTTATAAACACAGCTACCAATACTAAAAAAATGTTTTCTAGCAATAAACCTAAAATAGCAGTTGATTTTGATGGTACCATTGTAGAAAGCCGTTACCCAGATATTGGCAAACCTAAACTTTTTGCTTTTGAAACTCTCCAAAAACTTCAAAATGAAGGGTATTTATTAATTCTATGGACTTACCGTTACGGCAAAAAACTCGATGAAGCAGTTGATTTTTGCAAATCTAAGGGTTTAGAGTTTTACGCCGTTAACAAAAGTTATCCCGAAGAAAAATTTTCTGTAAGCGACATGAGCAGAAAAATTAATGCCGATATATTTATAGACGATCGAAATTTAGGTGGCATGTATAGTTGGGGAGAAATATACAATATCATTACAAGTAATGACCTTGATATTGAAGTCAAGCCTAAAAGCTTTTTAGGTAAGATTTTTAAAAATTCTTAATTAACGCAAATGATTAAAATTAAATCTGAAGAAGAGATAGCACTCATGCGCGAGAGTGCCCTTATTGTATCAAAAACTCTTGGAGTACTCGCCAAAGAAGTGAAACCTGGGGTAACAACATTAAAGTTAGATAAACTTGCCGAAGAATTTATACGAGATCACGGTGCTGTGCCAGGTTTTTTAGGCTTATACGACTTTCCGAATACATTATGTATGAGTCCAAATGCTCAAGTTGTTCATGGTATTCCTAATGACAAACCGCTCGAAAATGGCGATATTATATCTATTGATTGTGGTGCCGTAAAAAATGAATTTTATGGTGATCACGCTTACACCTTTGAAGTCGGTGAAGTAAACCCTGATACTAAAGCTTTACTAAAAGTAACCAAAGAGTCTTTATATAAAGGTATTGAACAATTTAAAATTGGAAATCGTGTTGGAGATGTGGGTTACGCTATTCAAAAACACGCAGAAGAACACAATTATGGTGTTGTAAGAGAGCTTGTAGGACATGGTTTAGGTCGAAAAATGCACGAAGATCCTGAAATGCCCAATTATGGTAAAAGAGGTCGAGGAAAGAAGTTTAAAAATGGAATGACCGTAGCCATAGAACCCATGATTAACCAAGGAACTAAACGCATAAAACAACTTAAGGATGGCTGGACTATTCTCACTGCCGATAATAAACCAAGTGCACATTTTGAACATGATGTTGCCTTAATCGATGGTAAACCCAAACTGCTTTCCACATTTGATTATATTTATGACGCTTTAGGTATTTCTACTGACGAAGAAGACGAGTTTAGGTTCGACTAAAACTATTCTTAACAATTGTTAACAAATATGTTTAATATTTAACTTGTTATTTTAAACAAGACATAACTTTATTGTATATTTTTGTTTTGTTAATCAATATTATGGGAAATATTAAACAAAATTTCAGTATTAAAGACCTAGAATCTTTAAGTGGTATCAAAGCTCACACCATTAGAATGTGGGAAAAAAGATACAAAGTACTTGAGCCAAAGCGTACCGAAACTAACATTAGAACCTACGGTGTTAATGGATTACAGAAGATTTTAAACATTGCTTTTCTTAATGAAAACGGTTACAAAATCTCTCGTATTTCAAAAATGTCCGAAGATGATATTAGTAGCCTTGTGCAGCGCATTACTACGAGCAAAAGTAATACCAATCGTGCTGTAAAATCTTTAAAAGTAGCTATGATGAATTTTGATCAAGCACTTTTTTTAAGAACTTACGATGGTTTGCTTGAAAACAATACATTTAGAGAAATCTTCAACGATGTATTTATTCCACTTCTTAAAGAAATAGGGTTTTTGTGGCAAGCTGGCACGATTACTCCTGCTCATGAACAATTTATTTCAACACTGATCAAACAAAAGTTGTTTATTAATATTGAAAAGCTTCAATTTGAAAAGCCATCTAAAACAGATAAAGTTTTTATTTTGTTTTTACCCGAAGAAGAAATACACGACATTGGTTTATTTTATACAAACTACGAACTATTACTTCACGGTTATAAAGTGATTTTTCTTGGTCAAAGCTTACCAATGGAAGATTTAACCTATTTGTCTAAACTTTTTGATCATACAGTTTTTGTTTCCTATTTAACCGTAAAGCCTGAAAATATAGAAGGTTATCTCAGTAGATTTACCAATAATGTCTGCACTGGTGATAAATGTGAATATTGGTTATTAGGTCGAAAAGCTAATGAAATTATAGATGAAAATATTGAATTACCAGAACGGGTTACTGCTTTTAAAGATATCAATGAACTGACATTACGACTATAATATGGCTAAAACTGTTTTCATTATAGGCTCAGGTTTTTCTTCACTTTCTGCTTCTTGTTATCTTGCTAAAGCTGGATATAACGTCAAGGTTTTAGAAAAAAATGAATCCATTGGTGGGCGAGCTAGACAATATAAGCATAAAGGTTTTACCTTTGATATGGGACCTTCGTGGTATTGGATGCCTGATGTATTTGAGCGTTTTTTTGCAGATTTTGATAAATCTCCAGAAGAATACTATCAACTTGACAAACTCAATCCTGGTTATCAAGTTATTTTTGGAGAAAATGATAATTTTAAAGTTTCTGAAAACTTAGAAGAAATTTATAAAGCCTTTGAAACTATCGAGGAAGGCAGTTCAGTTAAACTAAAAAAATTTATAAACAAAGCGCGTTCTAATTATGATATTGCTATAAAAAAACTGGTTTATAAGCCTGGTGAATCACCACTTGAATTAGTGACTTCTGAAACCATTTCTAAATTAGGTCAGTTTTTTAGCAACATAGACAAAGACGTTGAAAAAGATTTTAGCAACCCTAAGCTCAAACAAATTTTAAAATTTCCTGTGTTATTTCTCGGCGCTAGACCTAAAGACACGCCATCGTTTTACAGTTTTATGAACTATGCAGATTTTGGTTTAGGCACTTGGCATCCTAAAGGCGGAATGTTTAGTGTAGTTGAAGCAATGAAAACCCTTGCTACTTCTCTTGGTGTAGAATTTCAAACTGATGCTAATGTTGAGTCTATAGGTGTTAATGACAAAAATGAAGTTGAAAGTATTACTGTAAATGGAGAAACCCATGAATGTGATTTAGTGTTGTCGGGGGCGGATTATCATCACACTGAGACTTTGCTTAATCAAGAATTTAGACAATATTCAGAAAGTTATTGGGACAAAAAAACATTTGCCCCTTCCTCCCTACTCTTTTACGTTGGTTTTGATAAAAAATTAAAAAATATTCATCACCATAATCTATTTTTTGACGTTGACTTTAATCAACACGCCGATGATATTTATAAAAATCCTAAATGGCCAGATGAACCTTTATTTTATGCAAACTTTACATCATTAACCGACCCTGACACTGCTCCAGAAGGTTGTGAAAATGCATTTTTTCTTATACCACTTGCACCTGATATTGAAGACACCGAGGTGTTGAGAGATGAATATTTTCTTAAAATCATCACAAGGTTTGAAAAGTTAACTGAGCAAAAAGTCCAAAAAAACATTATATTTAAAAAATCGTTTTGTGTATCTGATTTTAAAAGAGATTATAATTCATATAAAGGCAACGCATACGGTATGGCAAACACATTACTGCAAACGGCCTTTTTAAGACCGAGTTTAAAAAGTAATAAAGTTAAAAACTTATATTTTACAGGACAATTAACTGTACCAGGACCAGGCGTACCTCCAGCATTAATTTCAGGAAAACTGGTATCAGAATTGATTTTGAAATACAATCCATCATGAAAGCAATTTTTGATAACATAGCAAGACACTGTAGCAAGCATGTAACGAAATCGTACAGCACTTCTTTTTCAACGGCTACAAAACTCTTGGCACCATCTATTCGTCAAGATATTTACAATATTTATGGCTTTGTCAGATTTGCAGACGAAATTGTGGATACGTTTCACGACTACAACAAAGAATTTCTTTTTAATGATTTTGAAAAACAACTGAAAGAAGCGATTGATAACAAAATTAGTCTAAACCCAATATTAAATTCATTTCAAGAAACCGTTCATAAATACAATATTCCTGAACACCTTTACGATGCCTTTATGGATAGTATGAGAAAGGATTTACATAAAACAGAATACAAAACTTTTGAGGAATATGAACAGTATATTTATGGCAGTGCAGATGTTGTCGGTTTAATGTGTTTAAAAGTTTTTGTTAAAGGCAATAATGACTTGTACGAAGAGTTAAAGCACGATGCTAAAAAGTTGGGTTCGGCGTTTCAAAAAGTCAACTTTTTAAGAGATTTAAAAGCAGATCACGAAGATTTAAATCGGACTTATTTTCCTAATGTCAATTTAAATCATCTGGATGAACAAACCAAATTGAGAATTATCAACGAGATTCAAAATGACTTTTCCGCCGGTCTCAGAGGGATATCTAAACTACCTGTAGAAGCAAAACTAGGCGTTTATACTGCCTATATTTACTACTCTAAACTTTTAAAGAAACTTAAAAAAACACCATCTTTGCAAATCAAGGCCAAACGTATTCGAGTCAATGATTATCAAAAAGCTGGTCTGCTTGCACAATCTTACATTTACTGTAGATTTAATTTAATTTGAATATGATACTGTATTCTATTTTAATTTTTTTGGGCACATTTTTTTTTATGGAATTTATGGCATGGTTTACCCATAAATACGTGATGCACGGTTTTTTATGGTCATTGCACAAAGACCATCATCACAAAGACCATAAAAGTTGGTGGGAACGCAACGACTTCTTTTTTGTGTTTTACGCCGCTGTGAGTATGGTTTTCTTTTATCTAGACCATATTGGATATTGGTATGCATTACCTATTGGTTTGGGTATTGCAGCTTATGGCGCAACCTATTTCTTGGTTCATGATATTTTTATACACCAACGTTTTAAGCTCTTTAGAAAAGCTAATAATTGGTATGCAAAAGCCATTAGACGTGCGCATAAAATTCACCATAAACATTTAGGAAAAGAAGATGGAGAATGCTTCGGAATGCTAGTTCCACCGATAAGATTTTTCAAAAACAAAAAATAAATTTATGTCCAAAGCCATCGTTATCGGTGCTGGCATTGCAGGACTGGCTTCTGCTTTACGTCTAAAACATCAAGGCTATTCTGTAGAGGTTTTTGAAAAGAATAATTATACGGGTGGGAAAATACACGCTATACAATTAGGAAATTACCGTTTTGACCTTGGCCCATCTTTATTTACCTTACCACATTTAGTTGATGAGCTTTTTGAATTGTTTGAAAAAAATCCTACAGCGTACTTCAATTATATAAAGAAAGAAAATATCTGTAATTATTTTTGGGAAGACGGAAGTTCTTTTGCCGTCAATGCTGATCAAAATAAATTTATTCAAGAAGCTTCATTATTTTTTAATGAACCTGAAGAACAATTGAAAAAATACCTCAATAAAAGTCAAAAAAAATACGATTTGACTTCACCCGTTTTTTTAGAGCAATCTCTACATAAAAGTGAATCGTATTTAAATTTAAAAACACTTAAAGCTTTTTCAAAGGCTTACCAATTAGATCTGAACCAAAGTCTAGATCAGGTCAATCAAAATTATTTTTCAAATGAAAAATTAATTCAATTTTTTAACCGTTTTGCCACATACAATGGCTCTTCACCCTATAAAACACCTGGAATTATGTCTATGATTCCTCATCTAGAAATGCAACTCGGCACCTATCTCCCCAAAAAAGGAATGCACGATATTTCACAAAGTTTAACCCGGTTAGCAAAAGATGTTGAAATAAAATTTCATTTAAATTCACCAGTGGATGATTTAATGACTGAAAATGGTAAAATTAAAGCAATACGATCTTGTGATACAACTTATAAGGCCGATGTTGTTGTTTGCAATATGGATGTTTATACTGCTTATAAATCCATATTGAAAGATGCACCAAAACCTAAGAAAACTTTAAATCAAGAAAGGTCAAGTTCTGCCTTAATTTTTTACTGGGGAATTAATAAAACTTTTCCTAATTTAGATTTACACAACATTTTGTTTACTGAGGATTATAAAGAAGAATTCAATCATCTTTTTGAAAAAAAATACTTTTATCAAGATCCTACAATCTATATCAATATTACCTCAAAGCACATAGACAAAGATGCACCTGAAGGATGCGAAAATTGGTTTGTAATGGTGAATGCGCCAACCAATGAGGGCCAAAACTGGCAAGAACAAACCACATATATTAGAGAAAAAATCATCAATAAAATCAATCGATGTTTAAATACGCAAATTGAACAACATATTGAAGTTGAAAAAGTAATTACCCCAAAAGATATCGAAAAAGAAACAGCTTCTTTTCAAGGCTCATTATATGGAACTTCGAGTAATAATAAATACGCCGCTTTTTTGAGACATTCTAATTTTTCTAAATATTACAAAAACTTATACTTTTGTGGTGGTTCAGTTCATCCTGGTGGCGGTATTCCGCTTTGCCTTAACTCTGCGAAAATCGTTTCTCAGTTAACCTCTAGACACTTATGAACCTATCGAACTTAAAATACATCGGTATTGGTATGTTATGGTTGATTCATATTTCAGCCTTTATTGGGATAAAATTAGGGTATGACAATTTTTTTCTACCGCTTTCGCCATACAACTTACTGTACGTGTCTCTTTTAACGCTTTTATTTTATCCTATTAAACACAAAAGTCAAATTCTAATGTTTTTGGGGATAAGTCTTATTGGGTTTTTTGCTGAAGTGCTTGGCGTGGCTACAGGGCAAATTTTTGGAGAATATGCTTATGGCAATAATTTAGGTCTAAAAGTTTTTGAAGTGCCTCTTATTATTGGTATAAACTGGGGCGTATTAAGTTTTGTTTGCGCTGGGTTAGCTCAGCATATCTCTCTAAAAAACATCTACATAAAAGCTATAATCGGAAGCTTACTAATGCTCACTTTTGATTTTTTTATAGAGCAATCGGCTCCAACTTTTGACTTTTGGGCTTTTAAAAATTCACCTGTACCAATTCAAAATTATTTGACTTGGTTTATTTTAGGTTTTATTTTTAATTTGGGCGTATTAAAAATGAATTTCAAATCTGATAAACAATTGTGCGCCCACGTTTACAGCGTTCAATTTTTATTTTTTATGCTATTTTATGTCTTTTAAAAAATTTAATTATATCATTATTGGTGCTGGCGCTTCTGGGCTTCAATTGGCATTAGCTATGCTGAGAGACGATTTTTTTAAAGATAAAAATATAGGCATCATTGAAAAAAAAGTAAAGTTTAAAAACGATAAAACTTGGTGCTATTGGGAGTCTGGTCAAGGCTTATACGACGATATTGTTTATAAATCTTGGAAATATGGCTATGTAAAAGCCTGTCATAAAACCATAAATTTTGACTTGCAAGATTATAGTTATAAAATGATAAGGTCGTTAGACTTCTACAATTTTGCCAAAAAAAAAGTAGACCAAACACCTTATATTCAGTGGATTGAAGACGAAATAGTCTCAACCAAATCCTCAGAAAATAGTGTGGAAATAGTTGGCAAAAAAGACACCTACATCGCCGAACACAGTTTTGATAGCAGACTTCCTAAAAACTATAAACCCGCGAATAGTATTAATATATTACAGCATTTTGAAGGTTGGTTCATTGAGACCAAAACCAAGGCCTTTAATCCTGAGCAATTCTGTATGATGGATTATAGTCATTCTGATAAAAGTGCTACAAATTTCATTTACATTTTACCGTTTACAGAACATAAAGCTTTAGTAGAATCTACATATTTTTCACCTGAATTGGTTAAAAGTGAAACCTATAGAAGTCAAATTAAAAGCTATTTAGAAAATATTTTGAAATTAGATGCTTTTGAAATTTATGAAAAAGAAAAAGGTATTATACCAATGTCAAGTCATCCATTTTATATAAATCATCAAGCACATATCACAAAAATAGGCACCTCAGGTGGTTGGGTAAAAGCTTCTACGGGTTATTCGTTTAAAAATTCAGAAAGATTAGCTTTAAAGATTATCAACAACCTTAAAAGCTCTAAACATCCAAAAAACAAGTTATTTAAAAAGCGCTATAAGCATTATGATAAATTATTTTTAGACGTTTTATATCATTATAACAATTATGGTGAAATTGTATTTTACAAAATGTATAAATACAATGACATCAAAACAATTTTTAGTTTTTTAGATGAAAAAACTAAATTTTATCAAGATTTAAAAATTATGTTTAGTATGACCTCTTTTCATTTTATCAAGGCTTTTTTGAAGCATATTTTTTCAGGATTTCGTATCAAATAACCCCAGCAGATTTCAAAACAACTTTTAGTTCACTAAGCATCATTGCTGTTGCACCCCAAACAGTATAACCGTTAATGTGAAACGTTTGTACTTCCTTTTCGTCAGCATAAGATGTTTTTATGGGTTTAATTTGTACCTCAGATTGCATTAGAAATTCAGACAAATCAACGCTAATTATACGTTCGACCTCAGTTTCTTGCTTTATAAATATTGGTTTATAGTCAATGCTTGCCAAAGTGGGTTTAACCAAAAAATTTGACGGTGGGATAAACAACTCTGTTAAAGGCCTTATAACTTTTATGGACTTAGCATCAACTCCAATTTCTTCTTCAGTTTCTCTTAGAGCTGTTTGAATAAGATTACCATCTTCTATTTCATAACGACCGCCAGGCAATGCGACTTGGTTGGAGTGAACACCTTTGTATGTTTTTCTTAAAATCAAAACAAAACGTGTATTGGCGTTATCGTCGGGATAAAACAAAATTAAAACACCTGCTTTTTTTGCTTTAGTATAATCGTATTTTTGTTTTAGAGACTCTAACCTAAATTCTGGAGCCATAATACGATGTGCATTCTCGCCAGGTAAGTCTATTTTTTTTATTTTTGGTAAAAATTTATTGACGTATGAAAACTGCATTTCGTTTATTAGTGTGTTTTATTTTATTTGGCATGTTGTGGTCTTGTAAAAATGATTCTAAAACTACAAGTAAAGACAATAATACAGAAAAAAGCAAAGTTAAAGATACAATTCCAAAAGTTATCATCCCTGCCGGTGGTGAAAATGATGTAGATGTTTCTCACATCAAAACTTTAACTCAAGAAAAATTAGAAGATTACTTAAAAAAATACGAACGCAATAATCCTGAATCTTTAGTTGAAGTGAAAACCCGATTCGGTGATTTTAAAATTCAATTGTTTGCCGCTGAACGCTTACATCGGGTCAATTTTATCAGATTAACCAAATTAGGTTATTATGACGATACATTCTTTCATCGTGTAGATAGCGGATTTGTTGTTCAAGGCGGTAACAGTGATAAGCCCAGTACGCAAAAGTTAAGAGCAAAAATCGGTGATTACTTAATTCCTAACGAGTATAATCCACTACATAAAAATAACTATGGTTTTGTTGGTATGGCCAAGCCCACTAGTCAAAAGGTTAGTAATGCTTCATCAGCTTTTGAATTTTACATTGTGGTTAAAAAAGACGGTGCCAATCATCTCGATAAAGAGTTTACAGTTTTTGGCCGCGTAGTTGAAGGTATGGATGTGGTTGAAAAAATCTCACAGGTTGAAACTGACGCGAGTGAATGGCCATTATCTAATATCCAAATGGATGTTAATGTTTTAAGATGAAAAACTTAATGCACCATAAATTGATAAAGCTTCGCTTCTATTCCACCATTAAAAACTTTTATGGGTTTTGAACCTTTAAGCTCCAAGAACTTAGGTGCGTCATCATCTGTAGTAATAAAAGACACCTTTGTATTTTTGTAATTTCCTTTTAAAACTTGCCCCAGCGTTTTGTAAAACAACTCCGTATTAACATCCAATCGATTGCCATACGGTGGATTAAATAACATAAATAAGGCTCGATCATCTTCTTTTGACGTTGAAAAGAAATCATCATGATGAATAGTAATAAACTCGCTTAAGTTAGCTTTATCAACGTTGTCTTGAGCTTTCCTCACGGCTGATGGCGCTTTATCAATCCCTTTAATTTTAAAATGAAACGGTCTGATTTTCTTTAAAACTGAATTCATTATCACTTCATACAAATCTTCATCCCAATCTTGCCAATGCATAAATCCGAAGCTTTTTCGATTTAGATTTGGTGGAATTTGACAAGCTATCATAGCAGCTTCTATCAAAATGGTTCCGCTACCACACATAGGATCCATAAAATCACTTTGTCCATCCCAACCTGAATGCAATAACAAACCTGCAGCTAAAACTTCGTTGATGGGTGCAATATTAGTCGCCGTTCGGTAGCCGCGTTTAAATAATTTATCACCAGAACTATCAATACTCAGCGTGCAAGTATTTTTATTGATATGAACATTAAAAATCATTTGAGGTTCATCTGTAGAAACATTAGGGCGTTTACCTATTTTGTTTCTAAAATGGTCAACAACTGCGTCTTTTGAACGTTGGGCAACAAATAAAGAATTACTAAAAATTGATTGATGAATTGTTGCAGAAATCATAAAAGACTTGTCAACATCCATTAAGTCCAGCCAATTAAATTTTAGCATTTGCTCATAAAACTCATCTTCAGTATGAAATTTAAATCTGTGAACAGGTTTCAAAATACTCATCGCTGTTCTTAAGCTCAAATTAGCTTTATACATAAAACCTAAGTCGCCAACAAAACTCACATTTCTTATTCCGGGCTTAATGTCCATAGCGCCAAGTTTTAGAAGTTCTCTTTCAAGTAAAGGCTCAAACCCAAACAAGGTTGTAGCCAGCATTTTAAAGTTATTGCTCATAATTTTATTTTACGAAACAAAAATAGGCTAATTTTGTAGTCTATGAAACAAACAGAGTCTAAATGGTATGCGACTTGGTTCGATACGCCGTATTATCATATTTTATATAAAAACAGGGATAACGAGGAAGCGCAAAACTTTATGCGTCAACTTACAGATTATTTAAATTTAAAACCCAAATCACATATTTTAGACGTGGCTTGCGGTCGTGGGCGACACGCTATTTATTTAAATAAAATAGGTTATCAAGTGACTGGAATCGATTTGTCTCAAAACAGCATTGATTATGCTAAAAATTTTGAAACCGATGGGCTATACTTTGAACGCCATGACATGTGCCAACCTATGGGAAAAACTTATGATGCGGTTTTTAATCTCTTTACCAGTTTTGGTTATTTTGAAAAAGACAATTACAATATCAACGCCATAAAAGCGATGAAAGCCAATATGAAACCAAAAGCTTATGGTGTAATAGATTTTTTGAATGTGCATCACACATTGAAACACTTAAAGTCACATGACACCAAAACCGTTGATGATATTGAGTTTAAAATTCATAAATGGGTTGAGGACGGTTATATTTTTAAACGCATACAGTTTGAAGCTGAAGGTCAGAAATTCGACTTTACTGAACGTTTAAAATGTATTGATTTAGCCTTGTTTAAATCATATTTTGAAGCTGCTGGTTTACAAATCAAGCAAGTTTTTGGTAATTATAATTTAGAAGATTTTCATCCTGAAACTTCAGAACGTTTAATTTTGATTTTTCAACAATGATAAGTTTGTATCTCCCAATCATAGCTGTTTTCTTGGGGTATCTGATTGCTTTAAAAATCAAATCCCATTCTAAATATCTCAATCTATTACTTGCCTTTAGTGGTGGATTTTTGCTCGCTGTGACAGTGGTCAGTCTTTTGCCTGAAATTTATCAAGAGCAAAACCATTTAATAGGTATTTTTATTTTACTTGGTATTGTGTTACAATTGGTTTTAGAATTTTTTTCTAAAGGCGCAGAACATGGCCACGTACATTTTGAACAAAAAGGAAATACATTTCCGCTATTACTTTTTATCAGTTTGTCTATTCACTCCTTTTTTGAAGGTTTTCCAACTCACCAACATTCAGATTTATTGATTGGTATTTTGGTTCATAAAATACCTGTCGCCATAATAGTAAGTAGTTTTTTATTGAGTTCTAAACTATCAAAGACGAAACTGATTGTTTTTCTTATCTTATTTTCTTTAATGACGCCTTTAGGTAGCCTTGTTCATATTATTTTTGAACAAGACTTAGGTGATATAAAGATTTGGGTAGAAGCTATTGTTGTAGGTATTCTCCTACACATTGCCTCTACAATTTTGTTTGAAACCTCTAAAGACCACCAATTTAATTACAAAAAGTTTATTAGTATTTTGATTGGTATGGGACTTGCGGTTGTGCAGTCGTTGTTTTGATGCTTAGCGTGCTGAAACGAGTTCAGCAGGACTTAGAGAAACGAGTTCAAGGTGAAGCGGTGGTGAGATGTTGAAACGAGTTCAACATGACATACTGAAACAAGTTCAGCATGACAGTTGAAATCTACTGTCACCCTGAATTTATTTCAGGGTCTGGGTCTGGGTCTGGATCAGATCTTAATTCTGACGGTTTTTAGCTTCAATGCTTAAGGTGGCGTGCGGGACTAATTTTAATCTTTCCTTTTGGATTAACTTTCCAGTCACACGACAAATGCCATAAGATTTGTTTTCTATCCTAACTAAAGCATTTTTTAAATCTCTGATAAATTTTTCTTGACGGATAGCCAATTGAGAATTAGCTTCTTTACTTAAGGTGCTACTACCATCATCAAAAGACTTAAAAGTCGGTGCGGTATCTTCAGTATCATTAGCACTACCATTCTTATAAGCATCAATGTAGATGTTGAGCTGCTTTTCTGCGTTTTTTATTTTGTTTTCTATCAGTTCTTTAAATTCTGCTAATTCAGCATCTGAATATCGTTCGGGTTGTTTTGTTGTCGTTGTCATTCTATATCTTTTTTAAAGTTATAACGGTATGCACATCGTCAAATTCAATTTCTCTACCGTTTTCGATTTGGTTTGCAAAAGTAATGTTTTCAGTTAAAGTTTCTCTCTTGATATACGTTAAATTTTCTTCTACAGCCTTTACGATATTGTTATCATTCTGAATACTAATATCAATGTGATCAGTGACGTTTAAATCAGAATCTTTGCGTAGGTTTTGAATTCTATTGACCAGTTCTCTGGCTATGCCTTCATTTTTAAGTTTATCATCAATATGTATATCTAAAGCAACTGTAATATTGTTTTGTGAAGCCACTAACCAACCTTCAATATCTTGAGATGTAATTTCAACTTCATCTATGCTTAAGACTTCAGGTTTGTCATTGATTTTGACTTCAATTTGACCGTCTTTTTCAATTTTGGCAATGTCTGTTTTTGTAAATTGATTGATAGCCTTAACAGCGTGTTTCATATCACTGCCGTATTTAGGCCCTAAGACTTTGAAATTAGGCTTAATGCTTTTTATGAGTAAATCAGATGTATCGTCAATAAACTCAATGGTTTTGACATTAACTTCAGATTTAATCAAATCTGCCACAGCTTCAACATCCGCTTTAAAGTTTTGATCTAATACAGGTATCATTATACGTTTTAAAGGCTGCCTGACTTTAATTTTTTCTTTCTTCCGTAAGGATAAAACTAAGGAAGAAATGACTTGAGCTGTATGCATCTTATCTTCTAAAGACTTGTTAATAAAACCAGTATTTGATTTTGGAAAATCTGCTAAATGCACACTCTCTGGAACCGCTTTATTTAAAACAGAAGTCAAGTCTTGGTAAAGTCTATCCGCAAAAAATGGTGCCACGGGAGCAATTAATTTTGAAATATCTAATAAACACGTGAAGAGTGTTTGATAGGCAGAAATCTTATCTTGTTCATAATCACCTTTCCAAAAACGTCTACGGCTAAGCCTTACATACCAATTTGATAAATTTTCCTGAACAAAATCTGAAATGGCTCGTGTAGCTTTAGTGGGTTCATAATCGGCATAAAACGCATCAACATCTTGAATAAGCGTATGCAATTCAGACAAAATCCAACGGTCTATTTCTGGTCTTTGTTCGAGAGAAACATCAGCTTCTTCATATTGAAAATTATCAATATTAGCATACAAAGTGAAAAATGAATAGGTGTTGTATAGCGTCCCAAAAAATTTACGCTGCACTTCCCCAATGCCGTTCAAATCAAATTTTAAATTATCCCAGGGGTTGGCATTACTTATCATATACCAACGTGTAGCATCAGGTCCGTATGTTTTTAAAGTCTCAAAAGGGTCAACGGCATTTCCAAGACGTTTGGACATTTTTTGGCCGTTTTTATCAAGAACCAATCCATTAGAAACGACATTTTTATAGGCGACATCTTCAAAAACCATCGTTGCAATAGCGTGAAGTGTGTAAAACCAGCCTCGGGTTTGGTCGACACCTTCTGCTATGAAATCGGCCTTCTTTTTTTTGTTTTCAACTTCTTCTGCGTTTTCAAAAGGATAGTGCCATTGAGCATAAGGCATTGAACCAGAATCAAACCAAACATCAATCAAATCGGCTTCTCGTTTCATCGGTTCGCCTTGGTCTGAAACTAAGATAATATCATCCACAATATTTTTATGGATATCGATATCAGCATAATTTTCATCTGAAAAATCATCTACTTTAAAATCTGCAAAAGGATTTTCCTCCATCAAACCAACTTCAACTGATTTATTGATTTCTTCTTTTAATGTAGAAATAGAATCGATAATTTTTTCTGCTTTGCCGTCTTCTGTTCGCCATATTGGTAAGGGTATTCCCCAATAACGTGAGCGTGATAAATTCCAATCATTAGCATTGGCTAACCAGTTTCCAAAACGTCCTTCGCCAGTAGATTTGGGTTTCCAGTTTATGGTATTGTTGAGTTCAACCATTTTATCTTTAAACTCCGTAACTTTGATAAACCAGGAATCTAAAGGATAGTACAAAATCGGTTTGTCTGTTCGCCAGCAGTTGGGATACGAGTGAACGTATTTTTCAACTTTAAAGGCCTTATTTTCTTCTTTTAGCTTAATAGCTAATTCTACATCTGTAGATTTCTCAGGTGCTTCACCATCTTCATAGTATTCATTTTTAACATATTTGCCTGCAAATTCGTCCATTTCAGGTCTAAACTTTCCTTTTAAATCAACCAAAGGCACGAGGTTATCATTGTCATCTTTAACAAGTAATCCTGGGACTTCAGGCTGAGCTTGTTTAGCCACCAAGGCATCGTCAGCACCAAAAGTCGGTGCGGTGTGCACTATACCTGTTCCATCTTCTGTCGTGACAAAATCTCCTGCGATCACTCTAAAGGCGTTTTCAGGGTTGTGGAAAGGTTTAGCATAAGGCAAAAGTTGTTCGTATTTTATTTCTAATAAATCTTCTCCTTTACAATTTGAAATAATTTGATACGGTATTTTTTTGTCTTCCTTGGTATAGTTTTTTAAATCATCTGAATTTTCAACTTCAAAATATTTTTTTGAAAATTGATTTTTAACAAGATCTTTAGCAACAATTACATATATAGGTTCAAACGTATATTGATTATAAGTTGCTACAAGAACATAATCGATTTTTTTACCAACCGTTAAGGCGGTATTACTAGGCAAGGTCCACGGCGTGGTTGTCCATGCGAGAAAATGTGCCCATCCTAAATCCTTCCCAAAGGGAAGGACTTCTAGGTCAGAACTTAAGCCGAAGGCTTTAGCTACAAAATTAGCATTAGTTCCCCTTTTGGGCCTGCCTGCCGGCGAGGCAGGGGTTAGGGGGCTTTTTAGGGGGCTCTTGAACTGTGCCGTCACCGTCGTATCAGAAACATCTTGATAAGTGCCAGGCTGGTTGAGCTCGTGCGAGCTTAAACCTGTTCCTGCTTTTGGCGAATAGGGTTGTATGGTGTAGCCTTTGTAAATCAATCCTTTTTTATAGATTTGAGCCAACAGCCACCAGACGCTTTCCATATATTTTGGTGTGTAAGTGATGTATGGATTATCCATATCAACCCAATAGCCCATCTTTTTAGTCAAGTCGTTCCAAACATCGGTGTAACGCATGACGGTTTTTTTACAAGCGGCGTTGTAATCTTCTACCGAAATCTTTTTTCCAATATCTTCTTTGGTAATGCCGAGTTCTTTTTCTACACTTAATTCAACAGGTAAACCATGCGTATCCCAACCTGCTTTTCGATCTACACGGAAGCCTTTTTGGGTTTTGTATCGGCAAAAAATATCTTTTATGGTTCTCGCCATAACGTGGTGAATACCTGGTAAACCATTAGCTGATGGTGGCCCTTCAAAAAAGATAAAAGGTTTGTCCTCTGGTTTTTGGTCAACACTTTTTTTAAAAACTTCGTTTTTTTGCCAATAATCTAATATTTCATCAGCGGTTTTAACCAAGTTTAAACCTTGATATTCTGGAAAGCTTTTACCCATAATATTATTTTATTCTTAAAGTTGGCGAAATTAATGAAATTATACCAAATCTAACTTCATTTAGACTGGAATTGAATGACTTTGAAATTTATGTTTCATATTATATTTCAATTAATAATTATGAATTCTTTTATATCTCATATTAAAGCTTAATTTTGCAAGCTTAATTTTGAAACCAATTGTCATGAAAGAATACTTGCATCTATTTGATTTTCAGCAGAAAGTAAATTACAAAACAGAAGTTTTATCTGGCTTGACTGTTGCTTTAGCATTGATTCCAGAAGCTGTGGCTTTTGCCCTTATTGCAGGTTTGTCTCCACTTACAGGATTGTATGCCGCCTTTGTTGTTGGTCTTATCACTTCTATTTTTGGTGGACGTCCAGGTATGATTTCTGGCGCAACGGGTGCAATAGCTGTTGTCATAATTGCATTAGCCATAAGCCATGGCCCTGAATATATTTTTGCTACAGTGATTTTAGCCGGAATTATTCAGTTTTTGGCTGGCGTGTTAAAACTTGGTAAACTCATGCGTTTGGTGCCGCATCCCGTGATTTTTGGATTTGTAAATGGATTGGCCATTATTATTTTTATGTCTCAACTCAATCAATTTAAAGACAGTGATGGGAATTGGTTAACTGGCAATTCACTTTATATCATTTTAGGTTTAGTTCTATTGACCATGCTTATCATTTGGGGTTTACCTAAATTGACTAAAATCATTCCTGCTTCTTTAGTCGCCATTTTGGTTGTTTTTGGTGTGGTTGTAGGTTTTGGTATCGATACTAAAACCGTTGGCGATATTGCTTCTATTAAAGGGGGTTTCCCACCGTTTAATATTCCTGATATTGCTTATACCTGGGAAACGTTTATGCTAATTTTACCGTATGCCGCCATTGTTGCAGGTGTTGGTTTGATAGAAAGTTTGCTGACCCTAAATATTGTAGATGAAATTACTGAAACACGTGGAAAAAGTAATAGAGAAGCGGTTGCTCAAGGTGCTGCTAATATGGTCTCTGGCTTCTTTTCTGGAATGGGCGGTTGTGCAATGTTGGGTCAAAGTTTGATTAACGTTTCAAACGGCGCTAGAGCAAGATTGTCGGGTATTGTGGCTGCTGTTTCGCTTTTGGCATTTGTATTATTTGGTTCAGGTTTGATAGAGCAACTCCCAATGGCAGCATTAACAGGACTTATGATCATGGTTGCTGTTGGGACTTTTGAGTGGGCAAGTTTGAGAACATTCAATAAATTTCCAAAATCTGATATTGTGGTTATGGTCTTGGTGACTTTAGTGACGGTGTTTCTTCACAATTTGGCTCTTGCAGTAATAGTTGGAGTTATTATCGCTGCTTTGGTTTTTGCATGGGAAAATTCAAAACGCATTCGTGCAAGAAAATATACCGATGAAGCAGGCGTAAAACACTATGAAATTTTTGGTCCGTTATTTTTTGGATCCACAGCTGTATTTAATTCCAAGTTTGATGTGGCCAACGACCCGGATGAAGTTATGATTGATTTTACTGAAAGTCGTGTTGTAGATATGTCGGCCATTGAAGCTTTGAATAAGCTAACCGAGCGCTACCACAAACATGGCAAAAAGGTTTATATTCGAAATTTAGCCAGTAAAAGTCATAAAAAACTCATTAAGGCTGATAAAATCATCAATGTCAATATCGTTGGTGAACCCAGAGAGGATAGACTTATTGAGAATTAAAATGGATTTTTTATTTTTTGTTGATAATGTTTTCAGTGTTCAGTCGCAGTGTTCAGTCGCAGTGTTCAGTCGCAGTGTTCAGTCGCAGTTTTCAGTCGCAGTGTTCAGTTTTCAGTATGCAGTTTTAAGTATTTGTCAGTCTGAAATTAAAAATCATACATCCGAATTCTAAAATCCACCGACCACGCTCTACCGACTACCCTCTAAAATTTCAGTTTGCAGCCGCAGTTTTCAGTTTACAGTCTGTCCCAATCAATAGAACAAACTCATAGCTTCAATAACTCATCAAAGAATTTAATCTTGAAGGGCAAATACTTTCTTAAGCAAATCTGTTGTTCTTGATTGTAAATTTGTTCTGATTTTTGCTTCTTCTACGGCAATCATGGTGAATACTCCTTCTAGTGCTTGTTGGGTGACGTATGCTGATAGATTGGTTTCTACATCTTCTGTGAGTGGCAATGTGTTGTATTTGCTTATGGCTGTTGCCCAAATTTGGTCAGCTCCTACTTTACCTAAAGATTGCTCAACTTGTGGATAAAATTTTTGGTATAATTGTTCAGATGTTTTTTGCTCAAGATATTGGGTCGCAGCGCGGTTGTCTCCCATCAAAATGCTTTTGGCATCGGCAAAACTCATATCTTTTACCGCATCAACAAATATTGGAGTGGCTTCATTTACGGCATCTTCAGCAGCGCGATTCAGCAATTTTAAACCTTCATCTGCTAAATCACCTAAACCTATCCTTCTCAAAGTATTATCCACTTTTTGCAATTCTTCAGGCAATAAAATTTTAACCATTTCATTGTTGTAAAAACCATTTTCTGATGTCAATTTTGTAACCTGATGGTCTATACCATTTTGTAAGGCTTGTTTTAATGCAGAGCCAATTTGAGATTCACTGATTTGCTGAGGATTTTCCATAACGGTTTCAGCTACACTTTGTAATTCAGCACAAGAGACTGTGGATAAAATACAGATTAATACAATTAACTTTTTCATTATTTGGAAATTTTAAAATCTACTTTTAGACTATCGTTTATTTTAAATTTTTCAACAAACCCCGCATTGACTTCCAAGACATACTGAGCAGGTTGTTCCGCTTGAATAGAATTTTCATCGTAGGGCTTAGCATTTTTATTGATTTCAACGATTTTTTTATCAGCATTAATGTAAATCAAATCCAATGGAATTTGGGTGTTTTTCATATAAAAGGTCGGTCGTGGTCGCTCATCTTGATAAATAAATAACATGCCTTGATTCATTTCCATAGATGCCCTGTGCATCAATCCTGTTTGCTGTTCGTAATCGCTTTCGGCTAATTCTAAATCTATGGTTTTTATAGTGTCTTCACCCTGAATAAAATAAAGTTCAGCTTCTTTTTCAAATATTATTTCAATGGGTTTCACAGTTTTTGTCTTGTCTTTTTTACAAGCTAAAACCAGAAATAAAAGAATCAAAAAACCAAACTTAAACCTCTTCATTAGATTTTGCTTTTAATTGACTCACATAAATTATCACAATGCCAATAACAATCATGGGCAAACTCAATAATTGACCTGTATTAAACACCCAATCGGCACGCTCCGCGACTTGGGGTTCTTTAGAGTATTCTACAATAAAACGGATTGACCATAATAAGGTGAAGAAAATACCGAAAAGCATTCCTGATTTTTTAGAAATATTAGTTTTCCAGTACAAATAATAAAGCAAAGTAAAAAGCAACAGGTAACAGCCTGACTCGTATAATTGAGAAGGATGACGGGCAAAATCTTCACCTAATTTTTTAAAAACCACTCCATAATCTGAATTAGTGGGTTTTCCAATAATTTCAGAGTTCAAAAAATTGCCGATTCTTACAAAAACACCACCGAAGGAAACGGGAATCACAATGCGGTCTAACACCCAAAATATGTTTTTTTGTAACACTTTTTTTGAATAAAAATACATGGCTATCGCAATACCTATAGCGGCACCATGACTTGCTAAACCTGCAAAACCTGTAAATTTAAATGTTGGCACAAATTGAAACGGCAGGAAAACAGACAAAAAATCTTGAGCAAATAATTCTGGTTGATAAAAAATAACATGGCCTAATCTTGCGCCTAACAAGGTTCCTATTACAGTATAAATTAAGACTTTGTCTAATTTATCCATTGATAGGTTTTCATTTTTGTAGATGGCTTTCATCAAATACCAGCCCGAAACAAAAGCAATAAGAAACATTAAACTATAAAACCTTAGTGTAAAAAAACCTAAGTCTATCCCTAGTGGCGGATCCCAGGTAATTGAAAAAATATTCATAATCATTATTTTGGTGTTAAAGATATTTATAAGTTGAAAGTTGGTGGCTAAAAGTTGATTTTTTTTTTTGATTATTAAGATTAAACTTATAAACTCATAAGCCTATAAACTCATAACCTTAAAAACCCAACTCCTACAATTCTTCAGTTTTTTCAGGTTGTCCCATCATCATTAAATAAGCTTTCAGGAAATCATCAATTTCTCCGTCCATGACGCGATCGACGTTTCCAGTTTCGTGATTTGTTCTTACGTCCTTAACTAATTTATAAGGGTGCATAACATAGTTTCTAATTTGCGACCCCCATTCTATAGCTTTTTTATCTGATTCAATTTCAGCGCGTTCAGCTTGTTGTTTTTGTAATTCAATTTCATACAATTGAGATTTCAACATTTGCATGGCTTTTTCACGATTTTCTAATTGAGAACGCGTTTCAGAGTTGGTTACCACAATTCCTGTGGGATGATGAGTCAAAATGGCTTTGGTTTCAACTTTATTGACATTTTGGCCTCCTGCTCCACTTGATCGTGCGAAATCCCACTTAATATCCGCGGGATTAATATCAATATTAATACTTTTATCTATAAGTGGATAAACATAAACCGAAGCAAAAGAAGTATGCCGCTTTGCATTACTATCAAAAGGTGAAATACGCACTAGGCGATGTACGCCATTTTCACCTTTAAGCCATCCAAAAGCATATTCACCTTGAATTTCGATGCTTACGGTTTTAATACCTGCAACATCACCTTCTTGGTAGTTGAGTTCTTTCATTTTAAAACCTTTGCGCTCAGCCCAGCGTATATACAAACGCATAAGCATCTCAGCCCAGTCACAACTCTCCGTACCGCCTGCACCAGCTGTAATTTGTAAAACCGCTGTAAGTTTATCGCTTTCTCCTGAAAGCATATTTTTAAATTCCAAATCTTCTAAACTTTCAAGGGCATTTTGGTATTGATGCTCAACTTCTTCTTCACTGGATTCACCAGTGTCTAAAAACTCTTGTAAAATTTCAAGCTCTTCGACCTGAAGTTTAATTTTATTAAAATCTTCAACCCATAATTTGAGGTCATTGATTTCCTGCATCAATTCTTGGGCTTGTTGTGAATCATCCCAAAAGCCAGGCACAAGTGTTTTTTCTTCTTTATTGGCTATTTCAACTTTTTTGGCATCTAAGTCAAAGATATTGTTTTAGGGCGGTGAGTCTTTGCTTTAATCTGTTGATTTTATCAGTAGTAATCATGTTTGCAATTTTGACAAATCTAAATATATTCGATGTCTTAAACAACAGATAGCGTTAGTTTTAATCAGTTTAAATTTTGTGATCAGACTTTGTCAGAGAACTTTTATTTCCTAGGTTAAATAATCTTATATAAAAATTAAATCAGTTTTGTTTAGTCAATCCAGTTGCTAAGATTTTAAATAAATATATCTTAACAAAATCAAAAAGTCTTACCTTTGATACAAACAAAATGTATTAATCATGATCAACAAATATTGGATTCTCTTATTAATTTTTACTCTTTTTTTAGGTTGCAAAAAAGACACTAAAAAACCTGTAGAAACTTCAAACCAACAAACCGAAGAAACCTCATCAAAAGTTGATGATTTTGCAGACATTCAAGTCCTTAAATATAAGATTCCAGGATGGGAGCAACTCAGCATAGATGATAAAAAACTCGTGTACTATTTAACTCAGGCTGGTTTAAGCGGTCGTGATATCATCTGGGACCAAAACTATAAACACAACCTCGCTATTAGAAAAGCGCTGGAAAACATTTACACCACTTACGATGGTGATAAAACTTCAGAAAACTGGATGGCATTTGAAACTTACCTAAAACGCGTCTGGTTTGCCAATGGCATTCACCACCACTACTCTATGGATAAAATGATGCCCGAGTTTTCTCAGGATTATTTGGAGACGCTTTTAAATGAAACCAATTCTGAATTAGATACAGAGATTGTAGCTGTTTTATTTAATGATGAAGATGCCAAAAAAGTCAATCTTGACGAATCTAAAGGTCTATTGAAAGGCTCTGCGACCAACTTTTATGGTGACGATGTGACTGCAGAAGAAGTTGAGAAATTCTACAAAAACAAACCACAACCTGATCCAGATAAACCTTTAGCTTTCGGTTTAAATTCAAAACTGGTTAAAGAAAACGGTCAGTTGGTAGAAAAGACTTGGAAACTAAATGGAATGTACCACAATGCTATCAAAGAAATTATTAAGTGGTTAGAAAAAGCCAAAGGTGTGGCTGAAAATGAAGAACAAACTAAAGCGCTTGGACTTTTAATTGAATATTACAAAACAGGAGATTTGAAAACTTGGGACGAATACAATGTCGCGTGGGTAGAAGCCACAGAAGGTGAAATTGATTACATCAACTCATTTATTGAAGTTTATAATGATCCTTTAGGTTATCGAGGGTCTTATGAAACCATTGTACAAATTAAGGATTTTGACATGTCTAAAAAAATGAGTGTTTTAGAAAACAATGTACAATGGTTTGAAGACAACTCACCATTAATGGAAGAACACAAAAAAGACAGCGTTGTTGGCGTAAGTTATAAAACAGTAAATGTTGCTGGTGAAGCTGGTGATGCGTCTCCTGCAACACCAATCGGTGTGAATTTGCCCAACTCCAGCTGGATTAGAAAAGAACACGGCAGCAAGTCTGTATCGCTTGGCAATATTATCCGTGCTTATGAAAATGCTGGTTCAACTGGTAAGTTATATGAATTTGCACACGACTCTACCGAAATTGCTTTGCATAAACAATACAGTGCTGTGGCTGACAAACTCCACACTGCGCTTCACGAGGTCGTGGGTCACGCTTCCGGTCAACTTAATCCAGGTGTCGGTACCACTAAAGAAACTTTAAAAAGTTATGCCTCAACACTTGAAGAAGGTCGCGCCGATTTAGTTGGGCTTTACTTTTTAATGGATAAAAAATTAGAAGATATTGGCTTAACCGACAATGCTGAAAAGTTAGGCATGGCTGCTTATGATGATTATATCAGAAATGGCTTAATGACACAATTTGTGAGAATTGATTTAGGTAAAGATGTTGAAGAAGCCCATATGAGAAACCGTTTTTGGGTCAGTGCTTGGGTTTTTGAAAAAGGCAAAGCTGACAATGTCATTGAAAAGGTAACCAAAGACGGTAAAACCTATTACGATATCAAAGACTATCAAAAACTAAGAGCGCTATTTGGTGAGCTGTTAAAAGAAACTCAGCGTATTAAATCTGAGGGCGACTATGAAGCCGCTAAAAATTTAGTAGAAAATTATGGGGTGAAAATCGATCAAGATATACATCAAGAAGTTCTAGATAGAAACAGTCAGTTTAAATCTAAACCTTACAGCGGATTTGTCAATCCGGTTTTAGTTCCTGAAACTAATGACGATGGCAACATAACTGATATAAAAGTCACACAACCTGAAAGCTTTGCAGCACAAATGCTAGATTACGCCAACAACTATGGGTTTTTGGTAGAATAGCTAAAATATTATTTTTATTTCAAAAGGGTTTTGCGATTGTAAAGCCCTTTTCTATATGTATAGTTTTATATTTAGTATAACATTAATCTCTAACTATGCATTTGAATATCTTTAGATACTTAAATAGGGGTAAACATCAAGATATGTCATCAGTGATAAAACTTTGCTCCCCTTATGTAAACCATGGCGACCCTTGCAGTTAAATTAATAGCAAAAGCCAACCTTTAAACTAACAAACTTTAAACTTTAAACTCATAAACTCGGTTACCTATTCCAAAAAAGTCATTATTTTTGTCAGGCTTCATATAATAAGCAAATAATCAAAAAACATATAACATGTCCGACGATAAAAAAGTAATATTCTCCATGTCCGGAGTTACCAAAACCTATCAAAGTTCACAAACGCCGGTCTTAAAAAACATCTATCTCAGTTTCTTTTATGGCGCAAAAATTGGGATTCTCGGTTTAAACGGTTCTGGAAAATCTACACTTCTTAAAATCATTGCAGGTATCGAAAAAAACTTTCGTGGTGATGTGGTCTTCTCGCAGGATTACTCCGTTGGATATCTGGAACAAGAGCCAGAACTCGATGAAGACAAAACTGTTCTCGAAGTGGTTAAAGAAGGTGTTTCAGAAATTACTGCTATCCTTGATGAATACAACAAAATCAACGATATGTTTGGTTTAGAAGAAGTTTATTCTGATCCTGATAAAATGGAAAAGTTGATGAATCAACAAGCTCAACTTCAAGATAAAATTGACGCCACCAATGCTTGGGAACTCGACCACAAACTCGAAGTCGCTATGGATGCATTACGCACGCCAGATGCCGACAAAAAAATCAGTGTCTTATCTGGTGGTGAAAGACGTCGTGTTGCACTTTGTCGATTGTTATTAAAAGAACCCGACGTGCTACTACTCGACGAGCCAACCAACCACTTAGATGCTGAATCTGTACATTGGTTGGAGCAACATTTACAACAATATAAAGGCACTGTCATCGCCGTTACACACGATAGATATTTCTTAGACAATGTTGCGGGTTGGATTTTAGAACTCGATCGTGGAGAAGGCATTCCGTTTAAAGGCAATTATTCTTCTTGGTTAGAACAAAAATCCAAGCGTTTGGCTGATGAACAAAAGCAAGCCAGTAAACGACAGAAAACCCTTGAACGCGAATTAGAATGGGCTAAAATGTCACCTAAAGGAAGACAAACTAAACAAAAAGCCCGTTTAAAAAACTACGACAAACTCGCCAGCCAAGACCAGAAAAAACTAGATGAAAAACTGGAAATTTATATCCCAAATGGCCCGCGATTAGGAACTAATGTGATTGAAGCGAGAGGCGTTAAAAAAGCTTTTGATGACAAGTTGCTTTATGACGATTTGAATTTTAAATTACCACAAGCTGGAATTGTTGGTATCGTTGGTCCGAATGGTGCTGGTAAAACCACTATTTTTAAAATGATTATGGGCGAAATAGAACCCGATGAAGGCACTTTTGAAGTCGGCGATACGGCTAAAATTGCTTATGTGGACCAAGCCCATTCTAATATTAATCCTGATAAAAGTATTTACGAAAACTTTGCTGATGGTCAAGACCTGATTATGATGGGCAATCAAAAGGTCAATGCCAGAGCTTATCTAAGCAGATTTAATTTTGGAGGCAGCGAACAAAATAAAAAAGTTGACAAACTTTCTGGTGGTGAACGTAACAGACTGCATTTAGCGATGACACTTAAAGAAGAAGGCAACGTATTGCTTCTCGATGAGCCCACCAACGATTTGGATGTCAACACCCTTCGGGCTTTAGAAGAAGGCTTGGAAAGTTTTGCCGGTTGTGCGGTCATCATTTCTCACGATAGATGGTTTTTGGATAGAATTTGCACTCATATTCTGGCTTTTGAAGGCAATTCTGAAGTCTATTTCTTTGAAGGCAGCTATAGCGAATACGAAGACAACAAAAAGAAACGCCTCGGAGATACTATGCCGAAGCGAATCAAGTATAAGAAGTTGAAGAGGGATTAAAAGTAATAATCATTTTAATAGCGTCCAAAATAATATAAATTAACGCTTGCCAGATATTAGTTTTATTGGTTAAT
>RRZV01000070.1 GCA_003931895.1 Mesohalobacter salilacus | reverse complement strand
ATTATAAAAATATAATCATAACAATTACATCAAGCATTTCAAAACGAGCCGATGGAGGGACTCGAACCCACGACCTGCTGATTACAAATCAGCTGCTCTAGCCAGCTGAGCTACATCGGCTTTTAAGAACTTTTTACCGCATTTTTTGCGGAATGCAAATATATAGAGTTTAATTTTCATAGAAAAAATAATTTTTACTTTTTTTTATATATTTTTTCAGGTCAAAATTATTTTGTATTTCTTGGGTGGTTTTTGTGGTAAGATTGTTTGAGTTGTTCAATGCTGTTATGCGTATAAACTTCTGTAGATGAAAGACTTTCATGTCCTAATAATTCTTTTATCGCGTTTAAATCTGAACCTTGATTTAAAAGATGAGTAGCAAAGCTGTGTCTTAAAATATGAGGACTAGTTTTTGACTTTGTTGAAAATACACTAAAAGCATCATTGACAACATGGTAAACAAAGCTTGGATATAGAGGCAAATCTTGTTCAGTAACAAGCAGGTTTGAGTGCGTAAAACCTTCTTGTTTTTTAAAATTTAGGTAAGCTTTTAAATGGCAACAGACATTGCTATATAATGGCACAATACGCTGTTTATTCCTTTTGCCTGTAATTTTTAGTTGTTGCTTAACCAAATCTACATCATGGGTTTGTAGAGAAATCAATTCTGCACGACGCATCCCTGTTGCATAAAGTAACTCAATAATCAGAGCTTGCCTTGATGTTTTAAAGTCTATTGGCTCTATACTATTGATTACATTTTTAACCTCTTGTATCGAAAAAGGTGTGCTTAAAGATTTAGGCGTTTTTAAACTTTTAAGTTTTTGCATTGGCGAAGCTTTGACCTGATCAGTTTTGAGTAAAAACTTATAAAAAGTCTTGAGCGAACTCAACTTCCTGTTAATACTTTTGTGTTTCAAGTTTTGTTGAGACAATTCAGCTATCCAAGCTCTAACTTGAAAATAATCGACATCTACTAAAGGGAGTTTATCAAAATTGTCTTTCAAAAATTGATTAAAATCCTTTAAGTCATTCTGATAAGCCGTGATGGTATGTTTTGAATACTGTTTCTCGTTTTCAAGATATGATAAAAATGTCGTTATTGTAGACATATTACAAATATAAGAAATAGACTAAAATGTGTTTTTCAAGCATTTAATTATAAAGGTATGAATTATTTCGTCGCTGGCTTATAATCCTTTTCATCCACAATCATCTTGGCTAAAATCTCTTTTAAAATTTCAGAAGTTCCACCACCGATTGGTCCTAACCTGGAATCTCTGAGCATTCTGGCTAACGGATAGTCTTCTATATAACCGTAACCGCCAAGCAATTGTAAACAATCGTAAATCACTTCATCTGCGATTTTGGTCGATTCGAGTTTAGACATACTGGCTTCTTTAACCACATATTCGCCTTTATCTAATCGAGAAGCCACTGCATAATTAAAATGTTTACACATCTCGACGCGAGTTGACATTTCTGCTATTTTATGACGTAAAGCTTGAAATTCTGTCAATTTTTTACCAAAAGCTTCACGATCTCTCATGTAACCCAATGCATATTCAATAGCGTATTCTGCTCTTGCGTGAGCATTGATTCCCATGATTAAACGTTCAGATGCAAAATGTTGCATGATATAGCTGAAACCTTTGTTCTCTTCACCCATAAGATTTGAGGCCGGAATTCTCACATTATCAAAAGCCAATTCTGCGGTATCTGATGCTCTCCAGCCAAGTTTATCTAATTTTGTCGCTGATATACCTTGTGATTCTCTATCGATAAGAAAAATACTCATGCCTTTAGATTTCAGTTCAGGACTTGTTTTAGCTGCTACAATTAGGTAATCAGAATACACGCCATTGGTGATAAAGGTTTTTGAACCATTAATAACATATTCATCACCTTCTTTTATGGCTGTGGTTTTCATACCTGCAACATCTGAGCCTCCAAAGGGTTCGGTAATACAAAGACAACCGACTTTTTCACCAGAAATACTTGCAGTCAGATATTTTTCTTTGAGTTCATCAGAGCCTTCAGCATTGAGATGTGTCATCGCTAAGTAAGCATGAGCCCACATTGCTGCTGCGAATCCACCAGAATTGACGCGTTGCAACTCTTCAAGTAGAATAGTCGTGTAGAAAAAATCTAAATCCATTCCACCATATTTTTCAGGATAAGCCAGACCAAAACAACCCATTTCACCCATTTTTGTCCAAATGCTTGAATCGATTTTTCCTTCTTTTTCCCATTGGTCTACATGTGGAACAACTTCTTTTTGTAGAAAGTCTCTCAGGGTTGTTCTAAATAATTCATGGTCTTCTGAAAAGTAACTTGTATTCATAATTGATATTTTCTTAATTATTTTAACAAAAAATAAGAATTAATTATTTATGGCCAAATATAATTTAATTCTATCAATTTTTGAGGTGGGAAATTGTTGTAATTTTGATAATTCTTCAAATGAATCAATACCTTGATTAACTTTTATAAACTGAAATATTTCTCTTGCCAATTCGTAATCAAAGTATGGAATTTCAGCCAGTTCAATTAATGAAGCTCGGTTAATATCAATTTTTGGTTGCTCACTATTAGACTTTACAGTCATTTTTGCGGTGATTTTATCTATGACACCATATTTAAGACCCCAAACATCTTTGAGCTGAATATCAGATCTAAACTTACCTATTTTATTTCTATAGGTGATAATGCGTTTTGACAGCACCTCTCCGACGCCACTAATTTTCTGTAAATCTTCTGCTGTTACTGAATTTAAATCTTGTTTCTGTTCGTAACTTAAATCGTTTTGAGGTTTTTCTCGTTTCTTGGCCTGTTGTTGTTCTACAACCCAATCTGGAAATTTAAAGTAAGGCGAAATCTTGTTTAGAACCTCATCAGAAACTTTGGTGACCTGTTGAAAATCTTCAGTAGAATTAATCCATTGTCCTTTATCTCTATAAGCAATTAGTCTGTCGTGCTCTTCAGCAGATAAACCCAAACGGTATGCTTTGCCTTCTTTTAAAAAATTAGGATTAAAAGGATAAATTTTGTAAGTGTATGCTTTTTCTTGTTTAGCTTTAAGCTGTTTTAAGGAGTCGATTTTATGTTGCATCAGCGAGTCAACTCCAATTGAAGATTGTTTGAGCTCAGGATAGTTATAATGGTAATATAAAAATCCAATCAAAGCGACAATAATCAAACCAGCAAACAAAAAAATCCCGTTCTGTTGAGACCTTGTCAAAACCGAACGGGATGATTTAAAGTTCATTTTATCTACTTATTTCTGACGAACAAAGAGTTCTCCATTTTTCAATTTACCTAAATAATCTTTTAGATCTTTTTTGACTTCACCCGATAAAATCAATAAACCAATGATGTTTGGAAAAGACATTGCTAAAATCATCATATCAGAGAAATCTAAAACGGCACCTAAACTGATTGACGCACCAACAACGACAAAAACTAAAAAGAAAACTTTATATATCAATTCATTTCTTTTGCTGCGTCCAAAAACATAAGACCAGGCTCTCATTCCGTAATAAGACCAAGAAATCATAGTTGAAAATGCAAATAAAAATACGGCAACAGCTAAAACATAAGGAAACCAAGATACAACGCTACCAAACGCATCTGTAGTCAACTGAACGCCTGAAAGTCCATCAACTTCGTGCATACCTGTAAAAATTAAAACTAAAGCTGTAAGTGTACAAACTACAACAGTATCGATAAATGGCTCAAGCAAAGCTACAAAACCTTCGGATGGTGGATGATTAGTTTTAGCTGCGGAGTGCGCAATAGCGGCTGAACCTACACCTGCTTCATTTGAAAATGCTGCACGTTGAAAACCAACAATTAACACACCTATAAATCCACCTTTAAGAGCACTTGCAGAAAAAGCACCATCAATGATGGCATTGAAAGCTGCGCCAAGATTATCAATATTTACACCAATCACAACAAAAGCCCCAATGACATATGTTGCCGCCATAAATGGCACAACTTTATCAGTTACTCTTGCAATACTGCTGATACCACCAATAATAACAATACCAACTAATACCGCTAAAATAAGACCAAAATAAAATCCATTACCATCAAGCATTGGGATTTGACCTGCTAACACCTTAAAAGATTGGTTGGCCTGAAACATATTACCACCTCCAAAAGAAGCACCAATGGCTAATATAGCGAAGACCATTGCTAAAGTTTTTCCAAGACCTTTTAAGTTTCTTTTTTCAAGACCATATCTCAAATAATTCATTGGTCCACCAAAAATTCGACCTTCTTTATTGATAAATCTATATTTAACCCCAAGTGTACATTCTACAAATTTTGAAGACATACCAAGTAAACCTGCTAAAATCATCCAAAATGTTGCTCCTGCTCCACCAAGAGAAATTGCAATGGCAACACCTGCAATGTTTCCAAGACCTACTGTAGCAGAAACTGCTGTCGTTAAAGCTTGAAAGTGTGTGATTCGGCCAGGCGCATCTGGATCATCATATTTTCCTCTTGCCAATTGAAGTGAATGTTTAAATCCTCTAATATTGATAAAGCCCATTCTTACAGTAAAAAACGCAGCTCCCGCAATTAGCCAAACCACTATAAATGGAATACCCTTGGTTTGTTTATCACCGTTTGGCAAAGTTAATGCCACAGGATTGTCGTATTTTATTTCACCAAAAACGTGAGCATTGGATTGAATGACATCTTCTTTATTGTTGGGGTCATAAATGACTTCGCCCTCTTTAACAAGATGTTTTATTTTACCGCTTTCCTGAGCGTTTACTCTGATATCGCCTGTGTTTGACAAATTTACTATAGCAATGGCATCACCTTTGTTCACGTGCGTTTTAGCATCAACTAACCATTCTTTTAAAGTAAATACTTCTTTTGTATCTGCATTCCATTCAGGAGCAAATATTAGGTCTTTACTGGTGTAAACTACAGGGTCGTAAATTCCTACAGCAGCAAAAGGATCCCAAAATAAAACGCTACCCATTGCAGCAACAACGGGTGTAAAAAACCCATTAAAGTTTTCAGTAATAGATTCCGCTTTTATTTTCAAGTCTTTTTCAGCCGTATTTCCATTAGCATCGGTGACTTTAATATGATAAGAAATACCCTCTGTTAAACCTACAGCTTTGTTAGAAGATAGTGGTGTGCTTTGGTTAGACCATTTGTATTGGTAAGGTGGTGTTCCGCCTTCAACATCAACTTCAATCGAGCCGTTATTGATTTCATCTGATGGGTTGATGAGTTTTTCTTTAATGACTAAATCTTGACTAAATAGCGTCATTGAAAAAACCAACACAAACATTGATAATAAAACTCTAAACATATCTATAAAATTTATGATTTATTGACTTTAATTTAAACTTTCCGCAATATCTAAAAAAATAAATCTAACTAAAAATAAATCTATAATTTATTATTCATGTTGAATAGAATATGTATCCTGAAGGGTTTTAATCTGTTCTGAATTTCCTATCACGATAATTTTGGAATTAGGCTTAAGTTCGGTTTTAGGATTGGGGTTGACAATATATTCGCCATCAGGCGACTTGAACCCTATAATTGTACAGCCAGTGCGTTGTCTTAAGTCTAACTCTAAAATTGTACAACTTTTACCATGATCAAACAATTGTTCAAACGAAACTTGCTCAAGATTAACACTTTTGCTGTCGCCATAACTTAAGTTATCCCAAAACTCTAACAAATCGGGACTCACAATAAGTGATGCCATGTGCTGACCACCAATTTTATCGGGTAAAATAACATTGTCTGCACCCGCTAATTTCAGTTTTTTATAACTGGTTTCTTCACTTGCTCTCGAAATAATTCTTAATTTGTTGTTGAGCTGACGAACGAGCACTTAATACGATAAAAAGGTTTTCTGCATCATTAGGTAAAGCGGTTATAAGATTTTTGGCTTTATCAATACCAGCGGTCTGCAAAGTCTCATCTTCATTAGCATTACCAGCAAGATATTGATGAGATTCGAGGTCGCTTTGCTCTAATAAGTCTTGATTTTTGTCTATCACTAAAAACTCTTCGTGGTATTCCCTAAGTTTTTGTGCAGCCTGCTGACCATTTCTTCCAAAACCACAGACAATTGTATGATTTTCCATTTTTTTAATTTTTTTGAGTTTTCTTTTGAGTTGTAAGTCATTTAAAGAACTGAAAGAAATAAAATATTCTGTAGCGACTGAAACTACAAAACCTAAAATGATTACACTGGATAATATTAATATAATGATAAAAACCTTGGCTTCATCATTTGGCATAACCACTTCTCGATAACCCACTGTTGTAATGGTGATAGCAGTCATGTAAAATGCGTCTATCCAATTTAAATCCATTATAATTTTAAAACCAACAACTCCGGCAAGCAAGATGATTACCATCAAACTCATTGCCAGTATGATTTTAAATCTTAATGATTTCATAGTGAGGTTAGCTTAAAAGTTTAACTACAAATCAAAAACAGAACTGCGTTTGGTATAAACTAAGTCCTTTAATTTGAGCCAAAATGCTAAGGTCAAATATATCACAAATCCAAAGCCAAAGGTGGCAAATGAAGAATAAATAAAAAACAAACGCACAGACTTGGCTTTCATGCCTAATTTGTCTGCCAAACGTGAACTTACATAAAATCCATGCCGCTCAAAGAAAAATCGCAATCGGTGTATAAATGCCTGATTATTCGTCGATGTCATGGTCGTACTTATTAGAATAACGTTTATACAATTCGGTTTGATGACTTTCTAAGCTAATTTTTCGCCCTTGGATAAACGCGTGAGATAATTTATTTGATTGCATATCTAATGCGTCACCTTGAGAAATAAACAAGGTCGCATCTTTGCCAACTTCTAAGCTTCCTGTAAAATCGTCAATACCTAATATTTTTGCTGTATTGAGCGTAATCATACTTAAGGCTTTGCTTTTATCTAAACCGTAAGCGACTGCCGTTCCTGCATAAAACGGCAAATTTCGAGTGTTCATTCGTTCCATTTGACCACTGGTTTCTAAACCGACCAAAATGCCTTTATCGCTTAAAAGTTTGGGCAATTTATAAGGCAAGTCATAATCATCACCTTCAAAATTTGGCGTAGAGTGAACGCGTTGCAATAATACTGGAACATTTGCAGCATTAATTTCGTTAGCTACGCGATGTGCTTCTGCTCCACCAACAATCACAATATTCTTTAAATTGTATTCCTTCTTAAAAGCTAAAAGATCAAGCATTTCTTTTTCAGCATCAACGTGCACAAATAGGGTTTTATCTCCACTGAACAAACCTTTCATTGCTTCGTAAACTGTATTTTTTTTAAAATCATCAGACTGATAATAAGCTTTAGATTTATCAAAAAAAGTATGTAATTCGTCTAATTGTTTAGTGTAATTTTTATTGATTTCATAACGTCTATCTGGGTCATACCAATTACCTGAACGGCTAAAACTCCTGGGCCAATTCATATGAATACCATCATCTGCTTTGACTATGGCATCTTCCCAATTCCAAGCATCAAATTGCACAATGGATGACGTGCCAGAAATTCTTCCGCCACGTGGTGTGATTTGCCCCATCAAAACCCCATTAGGTCGCATACTTTCTACAATTTTACTTTCAGCATTATAAGCAATAACACTTCTGATATGGGGTAAAAATGTGCCGATTTCATCTTCATCTCTCGTGGCTCTTACCGCATCAATTTCAGCTAAACCTAAGGTAGAATTTGGCGCAATAAAACCAGGATAAACGTGTTTTCCTTCAGCTTGAATAATTTTGCCTTTGGGTTCACCTTCACCAAGTTTACTAACTTGTGTAATTTTTCCACTTTCAAAAACAACAATAGCGTTTTCTACAACCTCACCATTACCGATATGGGCAGTTGCCCCAACAATCGAAATAGGTTGGCTTTGCTCTGGTGCTGGCGTTTGTTGAGCACTGAGATTTAATATGGTAAAACTTATAATTAAACTGAATAAATATTTCATAGTCTGTATTTTAATGTAATTCGATTTCACTGTCACAGTGTAAAAATTCTTTATTTTCTTTTTTGATTGGTTGAGTTTTTAAGCCTTTGTTTTTAGCTTTCAACATCATATTAATCAATTGGCTGCGTTCTTTTTTTATTTGTTGACGTAGTTGTTTGTCTTTTTCTAATGAAAAATAGATTTTTCCTTCGATAATGGTATATTCAGGTTTAGCATAGACCGATAAAGGATGCGCATTCCACAACACTACATCAGCATCTTTGCCTTCTTTGATACTCCCTACTCTATCGTCAATATGCAAAAGCTTAGCAGGGTTTAAGGTCACAAATTTCCAAGCATCTTCTTTTGAAATATCACCGTATTTAATCGATTTAGCGGCTTCCTGATTGAGTCGTCTAATCATCTCGCCATCATCTGAGTTTATAGCTACCGTCACACCTTCGTTGTGCATAATGGCAGCATTGTAAGGAATCGCGTCATTCACTTCGTATTTGTAAGCCCACCAATCGCTAAAGGTTGATCCGCCAGCGCCGTGTTCAGCCATTTTATCCGCAACTTTGTAGCCTTCAAGAATATGTGTAAACGTATTAACTCTAAAATCAAATTGTTCGGCAACTTTCATCAGCATATTGATTTCGCTTTGCACATAGGAATGACAAGAAATGAACCGTTCGCTGTTGATGATTTCGAGTAGCGTTTCCATTTCTGCATCTTTGCGGTAAGGATCGCCAGAATTCTTTTTCTCTCCGTAGGCTTTAGCTCTGGAAAAATAATCAATAAAAACTTGCTCTACGCCCATTCGGGTTTGTGGAAATCTTGAACGACTACCCCAATTAGATTGTTTGACGTTTTCACCCAAAGCAAATTTGATAAACTTAGGCGAGTTATCATAAATCATATCATCGGCAGATTCGCCCCATTTCAGTTTTAAAATTGCCGAGCGACCGCCAATAGGATTTGCAGACCCATGAAGCAGCTGAATGCTGGTTACACCACCTGCCAGACTTCTATAAATACTAATATCGTCGGGATTGACTGCGTCTTCCATCGTGACTTCGGCTGAAGAGTTGTGACCAGCTTCATTAACAGAAGTTGCCGCAATATGCGAGTGTTCATCAACAATGCCAGCGGTGAGAAACTTTCCGTTGCCATCAATAACTTTGGCTCTGGACGATTTTAGGTTTTGACCGATTTTATCAATTTTACCATTTTTAAGTAAAACATCAGTATTTTCTAAAGTGCCATCAGCTTCGCCAGTAATGACTGTGGTGTTTTTAATAAGTAAGGGTTTTGTTTCCGAAGAAATTTCAGAGAATCCGTAAGACATATTTGGATAAGAGACGGGCAACATCATATCTTTATCTTTGTCTTTATCAGGAGATTTATCATCTTTTTTGTCTTTAGTGCTGTTTTGATATTTAGCCATAAAGGTTGACGTTGCTTCGTTGTTTAAAAAGACTTTACCTCTAAAGTTAGATTGGGGTTGGTCTATTCTTGCGGCTAATCTATTGAACTCATTTTCAGAAGATTTATCGGTTACCGTCAAGTAAAACCAATTGTCTTTATAATCGAGTTTTGTGCCAAATTTTAAAGTGTCTTTAGTTAATTCAGCAGAATATTTTCCTTTGTTTTGTTTGACTTTTAAATCATAAGTCTGATTATTAAAACTCAGTTGATATTCACCTGAAATATCATTGAGATTCATATCAGCCAATTCGTGTTTTCGACCCATGACCCAATTTTGATAAATGGTCATATTGTCTTCAAAAAGATCTTTTGATGTGATTAAGAAATTGGCATAAGCCCCAGGTTTTAAATGTCCAACTTGATCAGACAATTTTAAAATTTCTGCAGGCTTTTGAGTTAGGGCGGCTAAAGCTTTTTCTTTTGATAATCCCTTATCAATAGCCGTTTTAAGATGTTTCAATAATTGATCAGGTGATTTTAAGCCATTGGAAGTGATAGCAAAAGGAATCTCATTGTCTTCAAATAATTTAAAAATAAATGGCGCGTGATGCCATTCTTTCATATCAGACAGCGATAAATATTGTGTGAGGTATGGATTTTCTACATCATAAGCTTTTGGGAAATTTAAAGGCAAAATGAATTGGGCGTTGGTTTGTTTAATTTCAATAATTCTCTTGTATTCATCTCCGCTTCCGATAATGGTATATTGCACGCCAAACTCATCGCCAACTTGATCTGCTCTCAAGGCATCGAGATAGTCGTCTGTATGAAATATTTGCGGAATGTTTTGTTGTTGATTAAAAGCTTCAAGTGATAAATCCTTGTTTTTGGCATTTCCTGTTTGATACCATTTCGCATCATTATAAACTTGACGTAGGAGGGCCATTTTTCCCATAATTGAAGTGGGATAACTTTGACGTGTTTGATTGCTTCGGTCAAAGCTAAACACTTGAGCGGTTTGTTCTGCCACTAAAGTTTTGGTAATGTCCTCATCTTCGCTTAAAGCAATTAAACTACTTGTGCCTCTTATAATTCCATCATTTACGTGCGTATTAACGAGACCGTAACCAGCATCTCTCATTTGTTTTGCTGTTTTCTCGTCAAATTTGAAATGCTGAGTCAGATTTTGTTCAGGTCTAATATGGTCATTCCAGTAATAACCTTTTCGAGACGGTCCATATTGCGGTTGACCGTTAGATGAAGGCCTGTTAAACTTTTTAATTCCAAAATCTGAAAATAATTCTACAAACGAGGGATAAATGTATTTTCCATCTAAATCGATTACAACAGCATCTTTGGGAATATTGATGTTTTTCCCGACTGCTACAATTTTATCGGCTTTAATCATCAATTGACCAGCCTTAATCACATTGTCGTATCCATCAACAATTGTGGCATTGGTAAAGACATAAGGAATGTCTGTTTTTTGTTTTACGCCTTCATTATCAGGAAAATACTCTTGAGCAAAAAGACTTATATTGAATAAAAAGAGTAATAAATAGAATAAATTTCTCATATTTTATATTTTTAATTGGACTAAGGTAAAGAATTTTCAGAAAAGTAATTAACCAATAAAGCCACAACATAATTATAACTTTGAATGCCTTGGGGTTGGTTATTAACTTTTAAAAAATTACCGTAAACATTTTTAAACATTGGCTCCAAAGGGTTTTTGTAGCTTTCCCAGAACAATTGAGTTTCTTTATAATTCTTTAAAATACCGGGGTTAACTTCAGATTTTAAACGTTCAAAATCTTCAGGTGAACGCCTATACACTTCATTTAGACAAAACTTTAAGGCATAAGTTAAACCTGCATAGCGAATTTTTTCATTTTGACTAAATATACTCACATAACAAGATACAAAATTAGCTTCGTTTTCTTTGGCATAGCCGAGCTGATGTCCCATTTCGTGAGAAATTAGAGTAGGATATTTATATTTTGGCACCTTATTGTTGTATTGCGCTTCGTGAGTAAACGGATTGATATACCCACCAAAACCCATATAACTCAGCGGAAAACTGAGCAATGAAGGTTTTATACTTCTAACTTGCACATATTGATTTTGAAATTGTGTTTGTTTAAAATTTTTAAATACAGTTTTTTCATATTCATCTTCAGACTGTTCAAATAGCAGTGGCAAAGTATCATTTTGAGTTAGTTTTAGGTGAGCAGCATTAGCTTTTACAAGCAGTTTTTCAGTAAAATTTATAAGCTCTTCTGTGTTGTAATCACTTTTAACACCTAACTGTTTATGTAATGGTAAACGATAATAATTTAAACCCCAAGAAAGATGAAACCAAAAATAAATGATAGAAATAAAGGATACAACTTTGTAAAAATCTGATTTTTTGAGTTTAAATTTTCTTTTGAAAATACTGTAGAAATATTTTAAAATAAAAAAGATCAAGATGATGTAAAAAATATCACCAAAAGAAAAAGGAAGTTGACCAAGTATTTTCTGAAAAAAAGAAGAAATTGAAATATAAATTCCATTTGAATAATACATCTCAACGGCCTCAGGATATTGTTTAATCGTATATATCAAAAAGAGCTGAATTGGTAAAAAAATAGACCAAAATAGTCTTAGTTTTTTCCATATCCTTAGTTTCCAAAAGGTTTTAATGTGCTTAAAAAGTTGATGTGTAAAACCCATTAATAATTAAATATTTTCCAAACAAATTTATTGTATTTTTGTGGCTTAAAGCCCTAAGCTGTTTATTTTATGATTTCTTTTTTTTCAAGCGATTTAAAATTGTTTTTTGCTGTTGTTCACGACAAGGCCTTTTCAAAGGCAGATTTTAAAAAATTATATTGGTTATTTGGTGAAGCTGAACCTGTAGAAAAAATACCCGATGATAAAAAATTTATTGGTCCTCGCGCCAATATGATTTCACCTTGGTCCACCAATGCGGTGGAAATCACCAAAAATATGGGTTTAAATGGTATTGAGCGGATAGAAGAATTAACAGCAGTTGCTCTTGATTTTGATGATTTTGACCCCATGTTATTTCAAAGTTACGAGCATTTAAGTCAGGATATGTTTGATATTCATATCAAGCCTGAGGCTGTAAAAAATATCAAAAACATTTCAGCTTATAATGTCTCTGAAGGATTAGCCCTTAGTGAAGAAGAAATTAAATACTTAGAAGACCTTAGCAAAAAAATAAATCGCCCTTTAACCGATGCTGAAGTTTTTGGATTTTCACAAGTCAACTCCGAGCATTGCCGACATAAAATCTTTAATGGTCAATTCATTATTGATGGAAAGGCAAAAAAAGAGTCACTTTTTAGTTTAATTAAAAAAACCTCTAAAGAATTTCCTAACGAAATAGTTTCTGCTTACAAAGACAATGTTGCCTTTATCAAAGGACCAAAAATTAAACAATTTGCACCTAAACAAGCTGATAAAGCTTCTCTTTATCAAAACCGAAGTGTGCAGTCTGTGATTTCACTCAAAGCCGAAACCCATAATTTTCCTACAACAGTAGAGCCTTTTAACGGTGCGGCAACGGGAAGCGGTGGAGAAATAAGAGATAGGATGGCAGGCGGTCGCGGATCAATTCCGCTTGCTGGAACTGCCGTTTATATGACGTCCTATTCTCGTGTGAGCAAAAACAGACCTTGGGAAAAAGCCTTTAAAGCCAGAACATGGCTTTATCAAACTCCGCTTGATATTTTAATTAAAGCCTCAAATGGTGCTTCAGATTTTGGTAATAAATTTGGACAACCGCTTATTTGCGGATCTTTACTCACTTTTGAACATTCAGAAAACGACAGACTTCTCGGCTACGATAAGGTGATTATGTTGGCTGGTGGCGTTGGTTATGGTCTTGAAAAACAAGCGCAAAAAGATGTGCCAAAAAAAGGCGACAAAATCATCATACTTGGTGGAGATAATTACAGAATTGGTATGGGCGGTGCAGCCGTATCTTCAGCCGACACGGGTCAACAAGACAGCAGTATTGAACTCAATGCCGTGCAACGTGCCAATCCAGAGATGCAAAAACGCGTTTCGAATGCCATTAGAGCTTTGGTTGAAAGTGCTGAAAATCCTATCATTTCTATTCACGACCACGGCGCTGGAGGACACTTAAATTGCTTAAGCGAACTCGTTGAAGAAACCGGCGGACATATCAATTTAGACCAACTGCCTATTGGTGATAAAACGCTTTCTGCTAAAGAATTGATTGGCAACGAGTCTCAAGAACGTATGGGATTAATTCTTTCTGAAAAAGATACAAAAACCCTTGAAAAAATTGCAGAAAGAGAACGTGCACCTTTTTATGTTGTGGGTGATATTACAGAAGACCATCAATTTATTTTTAAAAGTGAAACTACTGGTGAAACCCCAATGAATCTTGATTTAGAAGATTTGTTTGGGAACTCGCCAAAAACTATCATGAAAGATGAGACCGTAAAACAGTCTTATACTAAAATTGAATACCAAACAGATCTTTTAAACACTTATCTCAAACAGGTTTTGCAACTCGAAGCTGTGGCTTGTAAAGATTGGCTTACCAACAAAGTGGATCGTTGTGTTTCTGGTCGGGTAGCCAAACAACAAACGGTTGGCAAACTCCAACTCCCACTAAATAATTGTGGCGTTGTTGCTTTAGATTATGAAGGTCAAAACGGAATTGCCACCTCTATTGGCCATTCGCCTATTTCTGGATTGATTGATCCTAAGGCGGGTTCACTAAACTCCATAGCAGAAGCTTTAACCAATTTGATTTGGGCACCACTTGACAAAGGCTTAAAATCTGTATCCCTTTCTGCTAACTGGATGTGGCCTTGCAAAAATCCTGGAGAAGATGCCAGGTTATACGAAGCTGTAAAAGCGGCTTCAAACTTTGCTTTAGAGTTGGGCATTAATATCCCAACAGGTAAAGATTCATTGTCAATGAAGCAGCAATACAAAAACAAAAATGTATTGTCGCCTGGAACCGTTATTATTTCTGCTGCGGGTCATTGTAGTAATATTGCACAGGTGGTTGAACCCGTAATGCAAGTCAATGGCGGAAGTTTATATTATATCAATTTAAGTCAAGACCAACCTAAACTTGGTGGTTCTTCTTTTGCACAAATTTTAAATAAAATTGGAAAACAAACACCACAAATCAAAGATGCTGAGTTTTTCAAAAAAGCCTTTAATGCTATACAACATCTCATTAAGAAGGATTTAATTCTTGCAGGTCACGATATCTCTTCAGGTGGATTGATTACTTGCCTTTTAGAAATGTGTTTTCCCGATAAAAATATTGGTGCTGACATTGATTTATCAAGTTTTAAATCTTCAGATATTATTGAAACGCTTTTTGCTGAAAACGCTGGGATTATCATTCAAGCGGCAAATGACAAATCGGTTGAGAATTATTTAAAGAAACAAAACCTCAGCGTTCATAAAATAGGTCAATGTCAAAGACAGCGGTTTTTAAATATTTCTCATCAAAATCAAGATCATCAATTTGATGTCGAGAAGTTGAGAGATGTTTGGTATCAAACTTCTTTTGAATTTGACAAAAATCAAACGCCAAAAGCTTTAGCAGAAGAACGTTTTAAAAATTATAAAACCCAAAGTTTACAATATGTGTTTCCCCAAAATTTTGTAGGAAAAATAAAAAAGTCAACTAAAGATAAACCTCAAGCCGCGATTTTAAGAGAAAAAGGTTCAAACTCAGAGCGCGAAATGGCTAAGGCTTTAGATTTAGCTGGTTTTGAAGTCAAAGACATTCACATGACTGACTTGATTAGTGGTGCTGAAAATCTTGAGGACATTCAATTTTTGGCTGCTGTTGGCGGGTTTTCAAACTCCGATGTTTTGGGTAGTGCTAAAGGTTGGGCTGGTAGTTTTTTATATAATAACAAAGCCAAAAAAGCTTTATACAATTTCTTTAAACGAGAAGACACTTTATCTCTCGGCGTTTGTAATGGATGTCAACTCTTTATCGAACTCGGTTTGTTACATCCCGAAGATGACGAAAAACCAAAAATGCTCCACAACGACTCGCATAAGTTTGAGTGTCAATTTACGTCTGTAGAAATTCAAAACAACAATTCGGTGATGCTTTCTAATCTCGCAGGCATGAAACTCGGCATATGGGCAGCACATGGCGAAGGTAAATTCAGTTTTCCTTATGCTAAAGAAAATTATAATATCGTTGGTAAATATGCTTATGATGCTTATCCCGTAAACCCTAATGGCTCACAATACAACACGGCGATGCTCACTGATAAAAGCGGACGACATCTGGTCATGATGCCGCATTTAGAACGCTCTATTTTTCCGTGGAATTGGGCGTATTATCCTAAAGATAGAACTGAAGACAAAATCACGCCTTGGCTTTTGGCCTTCGAAAACGCCGCTCAGTGGTTGAAAGATGGTAATATTTCTAAAATGTAAGTGAAATGAGTTCCTATATTTGTTTTTTAGAAAACGAGAGAAACAAAGCTAATGCTCTGAAAAAAGCTATTCAAGCAGGTTTAAATAGTCCAAGAGTAGAAAATTTTGATTTTAATGAAAATCTGAAGAAATTAAAAGTTGTCAATAAAACAACGTCTAAAAATAAGGATTGATTAAAAAAACTTAGTATTTTTAGCTAAAGCACATAGCAACGAAACTTAATTATTTCAAACAAATATTAAAGAAAACTATGGAGATTTGGATCCCGATTGTAACAATTTTAATAGGTCTTGCTGTTGGTTTTTTTATAGGTCAATATATTTCTAAAACCTCAAAAAAAGCTGAACTCAATCAACTTGAAGAACAAAATAATCAACTCAACAATCAACTGACTTATGTTGACAAACAAATTGAAAGTTTAAAAGCCGAACATCAACAAGAGATTGACGATTTAAAAACCGAACGAGAACGCATTCGCCAAGCAAAAGACGACGCTCAAAATCAACTCACAAAAACCGAAACTGAATATAAAAATCTTCAAGAAAAATTAGACACCCAAAAGCAAGAGATTGAAAACTTACAGGAAAAATTCACCAAAGAATTTGAAAATCTCGCCAATAAAATTCTCGATCAAAAATCTCAAAAATTCACCACATCCAACAAAGAAAATATAGAGCAAATTCTCAATCCGCTCAAAGAAAAAATCAAAACCTTTGAAGAAAAAGTTCAAAAAAATCAAGATAATTTTAATGAAAAAAATACCCGTTTAGACGAAGTCATTAAACGTTTGAATGATGAAAATCGTAAAATGAGTGAAGAAGCTGAAAAGCTCACCAAAGCCCTAAAAGGTGAAAGCAAAACACAAGGCAATTGGGGCGAATTGATTTTGGAACGCGTTTTAGAAAAATCAGGCTTAACCAAAGGTCGGGAATACCAAGTGCAAGAATCTTATCAAGATGAAAGTGGCCAACGTTTTATGCCTGATGTAGTGATTAATTTGCCTAACGACAAACAAATGATAATTGACTCCAAAGTGAGTTTAACCGCCTACGAACGCTACGTTAATACTGACGACGAAAAAGAACAAGCACTTCATCTTAAAGCCCATCTCAATTCCTTAAAAACTCATATTAAGCAACTGAGTGCAAAAAATTACCAAGACTTAGGCTATAAACAATCGCCTGATTTTGTATTGATGTTTATTCCCGTTGAACCCGCTTTGTATTTGGCACAAAACGAAGACCAGAATTTTTACTACTCAGCTTTTAAGGACAATATTTTGTTAGTCAGTCCGACGACGCTTCTGTCAACTTTACGCACGGTTGATATGATTTGGAGCAATGAAAAACAACAACAAAACGCCAATGAAATTGCACAGCACGCTGGAAATTTATATGATAAATTTAGCAATCTACTCGATGAGTTAGAAACCCTTGGCAACCGTATTAAATCTACCGACAAAGCTTATACCTCAGCGATGAAGAAATTAACAGGCAACCAAAATTTAGTCAAAGATGTGGTTAAACTTCAAAAACTCGGTATAAAAACAACTAAGGAAATCAGTCCAAAATGGATTAAAAAAGCGGAAGCCGATCAGCTTGAAGATGGAGAAGATTGATACGTTATCGTGTTGTGTTTAAGATAAAATATTTGTTTCATAAACCCTACAGATCTCAGCCAGTCCGCCTTTGGCGGAAAACCTGTGAAGTCTAAAAAATTAATAGACTTTCAAAAAACTTCACACATTTCAATTTTACGCTTTTCATTATCTACCAAGCTCAACTCCATTTTTACAAATTTCTCCGGCCATAAAGATTCAATCAATTCTGGCCATTCGATGATGATATATGCATCTTGAGCGAGATAATCTTCAAAACCTATATCATAAACTTCTTCAATAGAATTAATACGATAGAAGTCAAAATGGTAAATGGGTTTTCCTTCAGCGAGATATTCATTAACCAAAGAATACGTAGGACTAGAGACATTGTCTTCGCTGCCCAAATGTTTGACTAAAGCTTTGATTAGGGTCGTTTTGCCAACGCCCATTTCACCAAAGAATAAAAACGTATTACTCTTTGAATTGTTTAAAATATAACGTGCAACCTCATCAAGATTGTCTAAACCGTAAGTCATAATTAAAAAATTTCTAAACTATTGAATTGGTTTCATATGTAAACCCATATCCAGCTAAAATTATTTCTTCCCTTCGGGGAGATTAAGTGGGGCTTTTACCCTTTTGGCAAAAATACGGCAAAAGGGATAATCATTTCTTCCAAAGATATTCCACCGTGCTGAAAGGTATTTTTATAGTATTTCACATAGTAATTATAATTGTTGGGATAAGCCAAAAAATAATCGCCTTTGGCAAACACAAATGAGCTACTCATATTAATACTCGGTAAGCGAATATCAGATGGGTTTTTAACGGCATAAACATCTTTTTCGTTGTAAGTCAAACTCTTTCCCGTTTTATATCTCAAGTTGGTGCTGGTATTTTTGTCTCCTATTACTTTAGTTGGATTTTTAACATTAATCGTGCCGTGGTCTGTGGTTAAAATCAATTTAAAACCCAATCGCTGTGCTTTAATTATAATGTCTAATAATGGCGAATTTTTAAACCAACTTGTGGTTAATGAACGATAAGATTTATCGTTGGATGCCAATTCTTTAATGACTTGCATTTCTGTTTTAGCGTGAGACAGCATGTCCACAAAATTGTAAACAATGACGGTTAAATCTTGGTTTTTGTATTGTGCAAAATTATCAGCTAATGTTCGTCCTTGATCTAATGAAGTAATTTTATGATAAGAATGACTGATATGCATACCGAGACGCTTCAACTGATTATCTAAAAATTCGGCTTCATGCATATTTTTCCCACCTTCATCGGTATCGTTTAACCATAATTTCGGGTAGAGTTTTTGCATATCTAGTGGCATCAAACCCGAAAATATAGCGTTTCTAGCATATTGAGTTGCTGTAGGTAAAATGCTGTAAAAGGCGTCTTCTTTTTCTTTCTTAAAATGATTGTTTATAATCGGTTCAATAGCTTTAAGCTGATCGTATCTTAAATTATCAACTACCACCATTAAAGTAGGTTGTTCATCTTTTAACTCTGGTAAAACTTTAGTTTTAAACAATTGATGTGAAAGCGTTGGTGCCTCCTTATCATTTTGGTCAAACCAAGATTTATAATTTTTCGTTATAAATTTAAAAAACGCCGAGTTGGCTTCATGTTTTTGAGATTCTAAAATTTCGGTCATCGACGAATCGTCTAATTGGTCAAGTTCCATTTCCCAATACAAGAGCTGTTTGTAAAGTTCAACCCATTCTTCATGAGAATTGACTTGAGATAAATCCATAGACAGTTTTCTAAACGCTTGTTGGTAATGAGAGGTTGTGCGTTCAGACACTAACCGGCTGTGGTCTAAATTCTTTTTTAAACTCAGTAAAATCTGATTCGGATTTACAGGCTTGATTAAATAGTCTGCAATTTTAGAGCCAATGGCTTCCTCCATGATATATTCTTCTTCGCTTTTAGTAATCATCACCACGGGTAAGTTATTTTGTTTGGCTTTAATTTCAGCTAAAGTGTCAATTCCAGAAAGACCAGGCATATTTTCATCTAAAAATACAATATCAAAACGTTCATTTTCAATAGCTTCTATAGCTTCCATACCACTTTGACAAGTTGTAACTTCATAGTCTTTTTTGGTCAAAAACATGATATGCGGTTTTAACAAATCAATTTCATCGTCTACCCAAAGTATTTTTATCTTAGTCATATATTTATATTTGCTGAAATTAAGAGAAATTATTTTGAAAAAACAAAACAAGCTCAAGATTATAAACGACCCAATATATGGTTTTATTACCATTCCGAGTGAACTCATTTATGATTTAATAGAACATCCTTACTTCCAGAGACTTAGACGAATAACCCAAATGGGCTTATCGCATTTGGTCTATCCTGGTGCACAACATACGCGTTTTCAACATGCTTTAGGCTGTTTGTATCTGATGCAAAAAGCCCTTCAAACTTTAAAGTTTAAAGGCATAGAAATCACCAAAGAGGAAGAAGAAGCCACACTTATTGCCATATTGCTTCACGATATTGGTCACGGGCCATTTTCACATGCGCTTGAAAACAGTTTGATTGAAGGTTTAAGTCATGAAAATTTGTCTTTAGAATTTATGGAAACGCTCAATCAAGAGTTTAAGGGCAAACTGGATTTGGCTATCAAAATTTTCAAAGGCAATTACAGCAAGGTGTTTTTAACACAACTCGTTGCTGGACAATTAGATATAGACCGATTAGATTATTTAAAACGCGATAGTTTTTATACTGGTGTCGCTGAAGGTAATATCAACTCCGACAGGTTAATCACAATGATAAATGTAAGAGACAACCAACTGGTCATTGAAGAAAAAGGCATTTATTCAGTTGAAAAATTTTTACTTGCCAGACGTTTGATGTATTGGCAAGTCTATTTGCACAAAACCAGTCTTGGTGCGGAATTAATTTTGATTAAAGTTCTTAAAAGAGCTAAAGAGTTAATTCAACAAGACAAAGAATTGATATCTAATTCAACCTTGTCTTTTTTTCTAAACCACAACATATCGTACGACAATTTTAGTGTTGCAATTTTAGAATACTTTTATCAACTCGATGATTATGATATCATTACAGCTATTAAACAATGGCAAAATCATCCTGATCAAGTTTTGAGTTCACTCTGCAAAATGCTTATCAATAGAAAATTGTTTAAAGTCAAATTAAAAAATAAAGCTTTTAAGACTAAAAAAGTAGAAAAGATAAAGGAGAGTATTCAAAAACAATTTGATATTACGAAAGAAGAAACCAGCTATTTCTTCTTAGAAGGCACAACTTCAAACCAAGCTTACAGCTATGATTACCAGCAGATTATGATTTTATTTAAAAACGGAAAAATCAAAGAAGTCTCTCAAGTATCAGATCAATTGAATTTAAAAACCTTAGCTCAACCTGTAGTTAAGTTTTATATCTGCTATCCTAAAGATTTAGTTTAACTTTTTTTTCTATTTTTGTCAAAATGAAATTTAAAGCAAGTCAAATCGCAGAATTGCTCGACGGTAGTATTGAAGGAAATCAAGACGCCGAGGTCGACAAACTGTCTAAAATTGAAGAAGGCGAAGAAGGCTCATTAACCTTTTTGGCCAATCCTAAATATACCTCATACATCTACACCACTCAAGCCAGCATTTGCATAGTGGCTAAAGATTTTGAACAAACACAAGATATCAATACTACGCTTATAAAAGTAGAAAACCCTTACGAATCCTTTTCAAAACTTTTAGAATATTACAATCAAGTTAAACTTGATAAGTCAGGCATAGAAGAACCTAATCACATTTCAAAATCTGCTAGTATTGGTGATAAGCCTTATATTGGCGCATTTACTTACATAGGTAAAAATGTAAAGATTGGTAATAATGTCAAAATTTATCCAGACACTTATATCGGTGACAATGTTGTTATTGGTGATAATGTCACTATTTTTGCAGGATGTAAAATCTATTCTGAAACCCTTATTGGGGATGATTGCACTTTACACAGTAATGTTGTATTGGGTGCAGATGGTTTTGGATTTTCACCAGATCAAATAGGCGTTTATAAAAAAGTGCCTCAAATTGGAAATGTTATCATAGAAAATCACATTGATATAGGTGCAAGCACAACCATAGACCGTGCAACTTTAGGTTCTACGATCATAAGAGAAGGTGTTAAGTTAGACAACCAAATACAAATAGCCCACAATGTAGAAATTGGCAAGCATACGGCTATTGCTGCCCAGACTGGTGTAGCTGGCTCAACGAAAATTGGAGAAAACTGCCTTATAGGTGGCCAAGTTGGCATTGCTGGTCATATCACCATTGGCAATCGCGTTAGAGTGCAAGCCCAAACTGGTATTGGCAGAAACGTTAAAGACGATGAAGTTATTCAAGGGTCTCCAGCATTAGGTTATGGCGATTTCAATAAATCTTATGTTCACTTTAAAAACTTACCAAAGCTTGTAAAAACCATACAAACCCTTGAAAAAAAACTTCAAGCCTATGAAAAAAATTCCAACTAAACAGACCACTATACAGGGAGAAGTCAGCCTTGAAGGTGTAGGTTTACACACAGGAAAAAATGTGAGGTTAACCTTTAAACCCGCTAAAGCAAATCACGGATATGCATTTCAGCGAGTAGATTTAGAAGGACACCCAATTATTCCGGCTGATGCTAATTTAGTTACAGATACAGAAAGAGGAACTACATTAGAAAAAAATGGAGTTACTATTCAAACCACAGAACACGTTTTAGCAGCCTGTGTAGGTTTAGATATAGACAATGTCCTAATTGAACTCAATGCTTCTGAACCACCTATTATGGATGGCTCTTCAAAGTTTTTTGTTGAAGCCTTAGAAAAAGCTGGTAAAGTTGAGCTCGATGCTGAACGCGAAGAATTTATAGTTAAAGATGTCATTTCTTATGCTGATGAAGATGGCTCTGAATTGATATTGATGCCAGCCGATAATTATCAAGTCACTACAATGGTTGATTTTGGCACAAAAGTCCTCGGCACTCAAAATGCTTCTATAAAATCTGTCAAAGAATTTAAAAATCAAATTGCAGATGCGAGAACATTTAGTTTTCTTCACGAAATAGAAATGCTTCTCGATAACGGCCTCATCAAAGGTGGCGACTTAAACAATGCTATAGTTTATGTCGATAAAGAATTAAATCCTGAAACTGTAGAAAAGTTAAAGCAAGCTTTTGGCAAAGAGGAAATTCATATCAAGTCTAATGGTATTTTAGATAACCTTACTCTGCACTACCCAAACGAAGCCGCAAGGCATAAACTTCTTGATGTACTCGGAGATTTAGCGCTCACAGGTACAAGAATTCGCGGTAAAGTGATTGCCAATAAGCCTGGACATACGGTAAATACGCAATTTGCCAAGAAATTATCAAAAATCATCAAAACCGAAAAGCGAAATAAAGTTCCAAAAATAGACCTCAATACCAAACCGCTTTTTGATGTGTCTGAAATAATGAATCGTTTACCTCATCGGCCGCCATTTTTATTGGTAGACAAAATTTACGAGCTTTCAGATAAACACGTTATTGGCGTCAAAAATGTCACCATGAATGAACCTTTTTTTATAGGTCATTTCCCAGGAAAACCAGTTATGCCCGGTGTTTTACAAGTTGAAGCTATGGCACAGACAGGCGGTATATTAGCTTTAAGCACCGTTGAAGATCCTGAAAATTATTTGACTTTCTTTATGAAAATGGACAATGTCAAATTCAAACAAAAAGTAGAACCTGGCGATACACTTATATTTAAATTAGAACTTATATCACCAATAAGACGTGGTATTTGTCATATGCAAGGCTATGCCTATGTTAATGGAAAACTAGCTTCAGAAGCTGAACTTATGGCGCAAATCGTTAGACAAAATTAATAATTTATGAATCAACCTTTAGCATACGTTCACCCAGGCGCTAAAATTGCCAAAAATGTGGTCATTGAACCTTTTACCACTATTCACAACAATGTCGTCATTGGTGAAGGATCTTGGATTGGCTCTAATGTCACTATCATGGAAGGCGCAAGAATAGGCAAAAATGTAAGTATTTTCCCAGGAGCGGTCATTTCAGCCATTCCTCAAGATAAAAAATTTAATGAAGAAGAAACTGTTACAGAAATTGGAGATGGTACGACCATTAGAGAATGCGTCACCATCAATCGTGGTACTTCCGACCGCAATAAAACCAAAATCGGTAAAAACTGCTGGATTATGGCCTACTGTCATATAGCTCATGACTGTATTGTAGGCGATAACTGTGTGTTTTCTAACAACAGTACTTTGGCTGGACATATCACCGTTGGCGACTATGTTGTCTTGGCAGGCATGGCTGCTGTTCAACAATTTTGCAGTATTGGTCAGCATGCGTTTATAACAGGTGGTTCATTGGTAAGAAAAGATGTTCCGCCTTATGTCAAAGCCGCTAGAGAGCCTTTATCTTATGTTGGAATAAATTCTGTTGGTTTGAGACGACGTGGTTTTAACACTGAAAAAATTAGAGAAATACAAAATATTTATAGAATACTATATCAACGTAATTATAATAATACTCAAGCCTTTTCTATAATTGAAGCAGAAATGGAAGCCACACCTGAACGAGATGAAATTCTTCAATTTATCAAAGATTCTCAACGTGGAATTATGAAAGGTTATTTTTCTAATTGATTTATTATTTAAAAGTATATTTTAAAATATGAAGTTAATGTTTAAGGTCTTTTATTAATAATTTACAAAATAAAAACCTGTAACCAGAAACTAGAAACTAGAAACTAAAAGTTAAAAAAAAATGGCAACAACAAGTGATATTAGAAATGGGTTATGCATCAGGTATAATCATGATATTTTCAAGATTACAGAATTTTTACATGTTAAACCCGGCAAAGGTCCAGCTTTTGTAAGAACAAAACTTAAAAGCGTTACCACAGGAAAAGTGATTGACAATACCTTTTCAGCAGGTCACAAAATTGATGAAGTTCGTGTAGAAACTCATAAATTTCAGTTTTTGTATAATGACGGTGAGTTTTACCACTTTATGAATCAAGAAGACTACACTCAGATTCGATTAACAGAAGCGGCCTTGGATATGCCTGGTTTGCTTAAAGAAGGTGATGTGGTAACTGTGCTTATCAATACCGAAGATAATGAGCCATTGTCTGTTGAAATGCCACCACATGTTGTGATGGAAGTTACACAAACCGAACCTGGCGTAAAAGGCAATACTGCAACAAACGCAACTAAACCCGCTACAGTTGAAACAGGCCACGAAGTCAATGTTCCACTGTTCATCAATGAAGGCGATAAAATTAAAATTGAAACCGAAAAAGGGACTTATAAAGAACGTATAAAAGAATGATGCTTTATGAAGTCTAGAGAGGAAATTAATGAAACTGAAAAAGAATATTGGAACGAAAGAAAATTAGATAGAACAAAAATAAAACCATTAAGAAGACACGCATTTCATTTTTCATATATTAGAGAAAAAAAACTTTTAAAAATACTCACATCAAAATTTAAAGACCAAGAAGTTTTAGAGCTTGGGTCGTATGTCTGGGCTTCTTGGATTAAAGGCCATGTTCAGCCCAAAAAGTTAACTGCAATCAATATCTCTCAAGCCGAATTAGAAAATGGTATAAAACATTCTAAAAACGTTGATTTCCCTACAGAGTTTCACTTAATGGATGCAAATAACCTTACATTCAAAGATGAAAGTTTTGATGTTGTTTTTGGTGGAGCTATACTTCATCATCTAGACGTCGAAAAAACCTTAAAGCATGTCCACAGAGTCTTAAAACCAAATGGTTTTATTTTATTTTTAGAACCTCTAAATATGAACCCAATTTATAAAATCTATAGGAAATTAAATCCTCAGGAAAGAACCCCAGATGAACATGCTCTTGTTTCTTCAGATTTTAAAATACTCAAAAAGTATTTTACGTTTAATCATTTTTTTATGGATTTTTTTAGTGTTATTTTTGGTTTTATATCTCTCAAAATTTATGGTGACAGAAACTATGACAATTGGTTAAATAGAATTGGATCAAAATTAGACTTAATAACTTCAAAGGTTAATTTTTTGCATCCCTTATTTGCTAGAGTTGTTATATATGGTTACAAAAAATAACGCGAATGAAATTCCCCAAAACATATACGCTTAAAAAAATTGCAGCAATCATCAACGCAAAACCAATAGGTCAAGATGATTTTGAAATCACTGGCATGAACGAAATTCATGTCATCAATTCTGGAGAAATTGTATTCGTCGATAATCCTAAATATTACGATAAAGCGCTTCAGTCTAAAGCCAGTGTCATTCTGATAAATAAAGAAGTAGAGTGTCCTGAAGGTAAAGCACTGTTGGTTTCTGATGACCCTTTCAGAGATTTTAATAAACTTACTGAATATTTTAATCGTTTTAAAAAAGCGAATCAAAATATTAGTGAATCTGCAATTATTGGGAAAAACACAATTATTCAACCTCAAGTTTTTATTGGACACAATGTCAAAATAGGAGAAAATTGTATTATTCATCCTAATGTTTGCATTTACGATGGCGTAGAATTAGGCGACAATATCATTATACACTCTGGTGCGGTTTTAGGGGCTGATGCATTTTACTACAAAAATCGTCAAACACATCATGACAAACTCAAGTCTGGTGGTAGTGTCATCATAGAAGATGATGTTGAACTTGGGGCAAATACCACAATAGATAAAGGCGTAACAGCCAATACCATTATCAAAAAAGGAACAAAAATTGACAATCAAGTTCAAATTGGTCATGATACCATTGTAGGCGAGCGTTGCATTATTGCTGCTCAAGTCGGAATAGCAGGCTGTGTAGTCGTTGAAGACGAAGTTACCATTTGGGGTCAAGTCGGAATAGCAAGTGGTTTAACTATTGGAAAGAAATCAATAATTTTAGCAACTTCAGGAATCAGTAAAGACTGTGAACCTGGTAAAACCTATTTCGGGTCTCCCGCAGCCGATATTAGAAAAAAGTACAGAGAATTGGCCTCAGTGAGCCGTCTGCCTGATGTGTTATCTAAACTCAAAAAATTAATTTAAATATGCCTTATAAAAAAATAGTTACTGATTTTTTATATTCAGAATACTATAAAGATAAAACCGTATTCAAAGATTTTGTTCACCAAGATTTAGAATTAAATTGGAATAGCAGCGATGGATTTTTAAAGCTCGATTTTGATGGTTTTTATGAAATGGTTCAGAATATGGGTAAAACCTTCACAGCTTTAACTCCAGAATTCAGTCATATTTTTGCAGAAAATAACAAAGTTTGTGTGCGTTTCACCTATCATGTAGAAACCTTAGAGCATGAGGAAAGCTTACCACTCGCCCACTTTATGAGTATTTGGGAAATTGAAGATGAAAAGATACGAAAAGGCTTTTTAATGAGCCACGCTGCAGACGATAGTGTAGATAATATTTTTTCTTATATCGAAAATTAAAACTTGTATCCTAAAAGACACTTAATAACTTTAAGATATCATCAAAAAAAATTACTTTTGTCCAAATTCAAAATAAGATTATGAGCGTTTTAGTCAACAAGAATTCAAATATTATAGTTCAAGGTTTTACGGGAAGTGAAGGCACTTTTCACGCCGAACAAATGATAGAATACGGTACCAATGTTGTTGGTGGTGTTACTCCAGGAAAAGGAGGGACAAAACATCTTGAAAAACCTGTATTCAACACCGTAGAAGAAGCTGTAAAAGAAGTTTCTGCTGATACGACTATCATCTTTGTTCCACCTGCTTTTGCTGCAGACGCCATAATGGAAGCGGCCGATGCTGGAATAAAAGTCATCATCACCATTACTGAAGGTATTCCTGTTGCTGATATGATAAAAGCTTCAAACTATATTAAAAATAAAGACTGTAGATTGATTGGTCCTAACTGTCCAGGTGTAATTACGCCAGGAGAAGCCAAAGTTGGTATCATGCCAGGATTTGTCTTTAAGAAAGGAAAAGTCGGTATTGTTTCAAAATCAGGAACTTTAACTTACGAAGCTGCCGATCAAGTGGTCAAAGAAGGTTTAGGCATTACTACAGCCATCGGAATTGGCGGTGACCCGATTATAGGAACAACCACAAAAGAAGCCGTAGAACTTCTCGTTAACGATCCCGAAACCGAATGTGTGGTCATGATTGGCGAAATTGGCGGTCAATTAGAAGCTGAAGCTGCACAATGGTATAAAGACAGCGGAAGTAGTAAACCAGTTGTTGGTTTTATCGCTGGAGAAACAGCTCCTGCTGGACGAACAATGGGTCACGCTGGTGCTATAGTTGGCGGTAGCGAAGACACTGCTCAAGCCAAAAAGAAAATTTTAAAAGAAAGCGGTATTCACGTAGTAGATTCACCTGCCGAAATTGGCAAAAAAGTAAAAGAAGTCTTATCCGCTTAATAAATTTATACAAATCTTATAAAAATCGCTTTTAGGTATTTTCTAAAAGCGATTTTTTGTTTTATGAGATATTTACTTGGATATTTCTACTTCTTCAACACAAATAGCTTGAGCTTTAGGCTTTATACCACCACCAATATTTTTGGCGATATAATAAGTGATTTGTGCCCCAAACAAAAAAATGACCACAGAATAATAAATCCATACCAATAAAATAACAAGCGAACCAGCAGCACCATAAGTTGAACTCAAATCGTTTGTGCTCATATAGAATCCGATAAGAAATTTACCGACAATAAAAAGAATAGCTGTAACAACAGCTCCAGTCCAAGTGTCTTTCCATCGGACTTTTGCATCGGGCAATATTTTATACATTAAAGCAAATATCACAATCAATATCAGTTGAGAAAAAATAATTTCAGCTAAAGAAATTAACTCTAAATTATATTCAGAAAAAACGCTGTCAAGTTTGCCAAACGTATAAGAAATAACAGCGTCTAAAACCAGAGATATTACTAAAATAAAACCAATAACCAGAACGATGGAAAAACTCAAAAACCTGTCTAAAGCCAATTTTAGCCAACCCTTATCAGGTTTTGGTTTGATATGCCAAATATGGTTTATTCCTCTTTGTAAACTGACAAAGACTGTAGTTGCACTAAAGGCAAGAATTAAAATAGCCAAGGTTGCCGAAAATGTATTATCTGTATTGAGGGCAAAATTTTCTAAAATACTTTCTAAAGTTTGTCGCGTATCTTCGCCAGCGAGATTGGTAACTTGAGTCAAAATCTCATCTCTAATATCTGACCTTTCATATAGCGTCGCTCCAAGATTAAGGATAATTATCAAAAATGCAGGAAGACTAAAGATGGTATAAAACGCTGTGCTTGCAGCAAAACTCATCGAGTCGTTAGAAGTGAAGTCTTTAATGGTATCTACCAAAATCTTCACGTATTTTAGTTCTAAAAATGCCTTAAATTTAAGTCTCATAAATTCCAATTTATAAAATTAAATAACTAAAACCTAAAAAGGATATCCAATAGCAAAGTTGAGCACAGAATCAGAAGTCTCAAAACGCCAAGAGGTAGAAGGTTCTTTAACGGGTGTAGCCAAATCAAAGCGAATCACAAAACCTTGAATATCTACGCGTAATCCAAAACCTATACCAGCGCCCATTTCGTTTATAAAATCTGAGGTGAATTTGCCACCAGGTGTAGCTTCATTTTTATTGACAAGCCAAACATTTCCCATATCAGAAAAAAATGCACCGTTGAGATACTTGGTGATTGGAAATCTATATTCTAGATTGGCTTCCAGTTTTATATCGCCAGATTGATCAAAAAATGAATTGCTTCCATCCTCTGGAGAAAAAGTTCCTGGCCCTAATGACCTTATTCTAAAAGCTCTCACGCTATACGGTCCTCCAGAAAAAAATTGTTTTACAAAAGGCAAAGATTCTGTTGTGCCAACAGGTTGCCCCATGCCAGCAAATAATCTTCCCACCAATTTTTGTCGGTTTTGATCTAATTTTAAATGGTATCTAAAATCTACATCAACTTTAAAATAATGCGCATATTCAAGGCCTATAAATTCATTGTTGCCCTCATCATTTTTAGAGCCAAACAAATTTATCAAATTACCAGCCATATCATAATTAAAACCAAAGTACAAACCTTCGCTTGTGGCTTGATCAAAGATTTCACTATACGTAAAATTATAATTAAGGCTAGCAATAAATTGCTGGTCAAAACTTCGTCTTAAAAAAGGGTTATTATCCAAAATCTCTTCAAATTCATCTGTCGTATTTCCAAGGCTAACATACTCCAGGTTGATTGGTGTAAATTGATGTCTAACATAGCGGTTTCCTTCCCATATATAGCCAAAAGATGAAGACAGAGAATTGAGTGTATATAATTGGGTTCTACTTAAAAAATTTGAACCCAAACTTACTTTTGTTTTTGGTAAAGCATATTCAAATTTTTCGTTGAGATCTATAGGAAAAATTAACCTTGGGAATATAAGTGAAGCGTCCAAACCCAATTGAATACTGCTAAGTCCTTGATCGTCCGTTTGTCCAAAAAATTGTTGTTCATAACCAGCGCTTAAGGAAAGCCTAAGCAACTCACCACCCTGAAATAAGTTTCTGTTAGAATATATTGCACTCAAGTTTGGTCCTGCAAAATTATTAGATTTGGTCACTGCCTGAAGTTCAAGTCTTAGAGAACGTTTGTTCATCGGCGAAAGAAAAATATCTGCCTTTAGATGTCTTTTACCATTCTGGTCTGTGAGCGTATCTTTCTCGGTATATTCTATATTTACAAACTTATATGTTCTAAGAGATGATAATCTTCGGCTTGTGTATCGCGATAATTTAGGGCTGTATGTTTTTCCTGGTTCAATTAAAACATAAGGTCTAAGATGTTTAGGTTTAAAAAACACAGAATCTTGTATAAAATTAAAACCTTTGTAAGCCAAGGTATCTTTAGATTTTTCGTCAGACAATCTTCTATTGGGATGTATATTGACCTCATCAACAACATAAGGCACCAATGATTTTTCTGGAACTTGTGTTTTTAGCCTCAGGTATAAATCAAATTTTCTATTGTCATAAGCACTGCTATCTGCTTCAAAAATTAGAAAATCTGAATTGAAATTATAATAACCCCGTTCTTTTAAATACTGGTCTATTCGTTCACGCTCAGACTTCAACTGGTCTAAGCTGAAAAGGTTGTTTTCTTTGATGTCTGATAATTTTAATGAGGAAAGTATCTCCTCATAAATTTGAAGTGTGTCTGCAATGGTTTTTTCTAGCTGATAGGTTTTAAGCTTATATGGCTCTTCGATTGCTATAGAATACTTAACTGAGGTTGACAGGTCTATACTATCATTTACAACAGTAGATTTTACAGCACTTCCAAAATAGCCGTTGTTTTGAAGTCGGTTTTCAAGAATTTCTTCCGTTAAATCAATATCAATATCTTCAAAATAATAAGGATCTTCACCCAGTTGTTTGTCTAAAAATTTATTGATAAATCCAGGTTTTTCTCTATTGGCTTTATAATGAAAATACAAACCAAGACGCGCACCTAAGAACTTAGAATTGGTATTTCTTGAAATGGCAGACTTTAGTTTATCTTCTAATTGGTTGACGTTTTTATATTTCTTTTTATCAATCTCAATTTCTGCTCCAGTATATAAAGTTTTACCATCAGGAATATATTTTTTGACACTACATGATGACAGCATCAACAGTGAAATCAAAATACAAAGGGGCGATTTTAGTAATTTAACCATCAGTTTCAGATTTATTTGCTGTGTCATCAGCTTTTTCTTGGGTATCAGATTCATCTTCGGAATCGGGCTCTACTTCTTTCTCTTTTAAAGATTCTCTGTAGGCTTTATTCCACAGGGTTTTAAATTTATTAAACTCTCTCGCAAAAATCAGTGCTATGCCACTTACAACCACTTGCCCATCGATGATATTTTCGTATTCGCTAGTCCTAAATGCTCTTAATTTCCAACGACCATCTTCGGTGAGTAAATATTCTACACTAACATTTCCTACAGCAGCTTGGCTTTCGCCAGGTCTTTGCTCACCTTGAACATTCATTTGACTTCCTGCTTCTACAACAAGTCTTCCATCCATTAATTCTTTTTGAGCAGTAACGTCAAGGTCGGTTCTGTCTTGAGCTGTGTTGCCTTGATACTGTGTATAACTGTTGATATCAAAATTAAGAGATATCCCTGTATTTCCTGTGAGTCTATCTGAAAACGCATTGAGTTGATCGGACAACACTTGATTGACATTTTCTCGTGCCATACTTGCTGCGCCACCTTGACTTCCATCACTTCCAGATTCTGGATAAAATCGATTTAAGACCAATAAAGAAAATACCTGTTTATTGACTTGGTCTTCATTTTGATTGAGTTGCGAAATTCTACCGTAAACAGAGCCGTTAATGGCACCTTTTTTATCTTCTGGCATATCGAGTTTAAACGAAATTTCTGGAGATAACAAGTCGCCATCGACATCGAGATAAACAAAAAACGGCAGTTGCTGTTTATACCTGTTTTGAATTACCGCATTTTCGCCAGCTGTTTGTGAAGCCATTAAAGAACTTACAGAAGTTTCTATATTGTAGATAGCTCTTAAGTCTAAATCGGCATCGTAAGGATTGCCTTGCCAGGTTATTGAGCTACCTGCTGCAATATTAAATTTTCGCTTTGCTAAATTGTATAAATTGAGTTCAATGCTACCGTCTGTAACTTCATATTTGCCGGTAAGATTCATTTTTCCTGTTGGTGAAATACCAAATTTTAAATCTCCACCACCTTGTATGCTAGCATTATCGCCTGTGCGTTTGTTGATAATAACTTTAACTTTAGATTTATCTTGAATACTAATGTCACTTTTAAAATCTACTCCAGTGATAACCGCTTTATAATCTTCATCGCTTTTTTGAGTTAAAATATCATCGGGATTACTTTTATTCACAAACAACACAATACCGTCTCTTTCTTCGATACTGGCTTGAGATTCTTGTATGATATAAGTTAAATCTGTTTCATCTTTTACATTTAGACTCAAATCTATTTTGGGTAAGTCTAGATTACCTTTCAGTTTTGCTGATGCATCAAACACCAATTTCCCGAAATAAACCTCGTTGTCTTCAGCTGTAGAGTTTAAAAGTTGAAAATCTTGAGCCTCAAAAGATAAATCGAATTTTGGGTTGGTAAGTGTCGTCATATCAACAAGTCCATTTGTTGAAAATATATTGCCTTGGCTATCTGCAATTTCAAATTGACTAAATTTTAAGTTGTTTTTGGCGAGTTCGATGATTTCATTTTTAAGTTGAAATACAGTGTTTAAAGCTTTTAGATTAAATTTTACATCACTAAAACTTAAAAACCCTTTATAATCTAAGTTTTCTAAAGGACCATCGATAGAAAATTCCCCATTAAGTTGACCCTCAGCGTTATTTATAAACTCAGAAGCAAAACCTTCTATGGTTTGCATATCTAATTGTTGTAAATCTATATTTAAATCAAGGTCTGATGAATTTTGTGTAGTATGGTATATTCCGTTTATACCGAGGTCAACTCCAGCATCTTTAAGATTTAAATTGAGTTGGTAATTATCATCGGGCTTTGCAACCGCCATTAGTGACAAGTTGCCCAAAGGCACTTTTGTAACTTTTAAATTTTCTATATTAAAATCTGATACTAAACCATTGGATGTAAAAGGCTCGATAAGAACCAAATTACCGCTTATCTTACCTTCTGCCAGTTTTTCCTCATGATTAAAATAATTGGTAATTGTTGATAAATTAAAATTGTCGAACACCATTGCTACATGTGGTTTGTCAAATTCTAAATCATCTTTAAGTTGAAATTGTTGGGTATTTCTACTCAATTTAAAATTTGAAACGTCAACAGCATTGTTTTGAAAAACAATTTCGTTGTCATCTGAAATTGTCCATGGTTTATCATTTAAAATCAATTTATCTGGCAAAATATGCAAACGGTAAAGCTCATCGTCTTCAAATTTTAAACTAAACGAAGAGCTAAAAAAATCTTTACCGTCCTTAAATGCATCGATATTCATACTCAATTGACGGTTTTCAAATACACCTACAAACTCGGTTTGGGGTATTTTTATAGGCTCTGCCAGCAGTTCATTAAAACCAAAAACAAAATTTGCTTCACTCCCATTTGACTCTAAATTAAAATTTAATCCTTCAATTTCGTTGTCTTGATAGTTGAGATGTGGCAAATCGATACTAGATTTTAAAAGATTCTTATTTTCTTCGAAAGAAAATGAAGCCCGTAAAGTATCCATTTGATTTATACCATCAACAAAAACTTCAGATAATAGTGGCGTTTGGTTGAAGTTTAATTTTAAATCGAAATTTACAAACTGATCTGATTTTTTATTTGAAATAGAATCTTCGGTATAGTTTTTAAAGTGGTGTTCGAGAGCGGTTAATACACCTTTGATATTTGAATTGGCATTAAAATATCCATTCAAAAACTGGCTTTCAATATCGGCTCTGGTCTGTTTTGCATCGACGTCTGCAGACAAATTCACATCGCCTAAATAATAAGGTTGATTGTCATAAACCACAAGACCATCTTTGAGTTGAGTAGAAAACTGAAAGTCGTCAACATCGCCTTCAAACAATATATCTGCTACTACTTTTGCTCTGAAATCTTTTGAGCTTAGTCCAAAAGCTTTTGTTTTAATACCTTCTAAATCAATTCTAGTATCGATTTTTGATGATATAGAATCCAATTTGATTTGAGATGCAACATCAAATTTTAAATTGTTGTCGTTGTAGTCAAAATTTAACTCTCCACTACCATCATCGAGGTTGCCTTGAATTTTCATGCCTGAAAAAGTGTAGTCATTCAACCTGAGACTGTCAATTGTTGAGCTTAAATCTGCATTGAGGTTATAAATGGAATTCCCTTTGCCTTGAGAGTTGATTTGCATGCTTAAAACCCCTAAAGCTTCATTGTTTAAAAGTTCGTTTAATTGCACATCCAAAATGTCTATATCAAGCTTGAAATCTATGTTTTTTGTTGCATTTAAAAAACCATTAATTTGAATATTTCCGAAAGAACTTTCAAGCTTACTGTCTGTAAAAAAATCATCATTGGTTTTTCTAAAATCTCCATTCAGTGCCAAAACTTTCGGTAAGGAAACACCTATATCTGCTTCTGAAATAAAGTTAAGTAAGTCTTTTTTTTGGGTTTTTGCAACGAGATTATTCAATTCAAAACCAAAGTCATTAACTTTGGTGATTTTAGATAATTGTCCATCAAATTGAAGGTTTGTGTCTTTTCCCCAACGCATTTGAAACTTATTAATTTTCACAAACTCAATATTTCCTTCAGCATTAAAATTTCCTTCAAAATTATGTTGTGACAAATTTTGAATTTGTGGATTGCTTTCAAGTTCAGGTGAAAAGACGTATGCATCTCTAACATCTACCAAGAGTTTTCTCACATTGAGACTTAAATTTGACTTTTCAGGTGAATTGACAAGCTCATCAATATTGGAATAATTCAATTCCAAATCGGCATTCAGCTGAGAATTATTTACTCCAAATCTTAAATTGTTGAGTTGAAGCTCAGTTGCATTTAACCTTGTATCGACTTGAAATTCATTTAATACTAAACCGCTTTTTTCCTTAAATTGGAATTTATTCAACATAAAACGAAGACTTTCATCTTTTGAAAGTTCAAGGTGTTTTAAATTCAAATTAAGTTGATTAATTGCTATGGCTTCAGCTGAAAATTCACCTTTTTTAGGCTGTTCACCATTTTGAAAAAATTCAATTTTTTGATTCTGAAAATCAATATCTTCAATACTGACTGACCAATTGGGCCATGAAAATGAGGGATTAGAAGTTGAGGCATTGGCCGTATTTTTTGTTTTTTCAGTTGGTTGCCAATCTAATTTTATACGGCTGTCTTTCCAAACCAAAGTTTTCATTTCAACGTCTTGGCGGTTAAGGTTGGCATCCAAACCAGTAAAAGTAAAGCTATCAATATAGGTTTTAGATATGATGCCTTCAAGCGGAGCTGTATAATTGACATTGACATCTCCAATATTCAAATTATCAATCAAAATCCATGGCAGAGCCGAGCTTTCTTCAGTTTCAGAAGAATCAGGAGCTTTCGATTGTGTAAAATCTATAGATGTATTTTGCAGATTGATGTCTGACAGGTGAAACTTCATGTTTTGTAAATCGATGGCTTTGCTTTCCAAGGCAAAGTGGCCGAGCTTTAGTTGTGTATTTATTCCAGTTACTTCATCAATAAAACTCAAGTCAAAGTCGGAAAACAAAATACGGCCAAGAGATATTTTTATTGGACTTTGTTGAGCTGTTTCAGGAGATTTACGCTCTTCTTCAGGTGAAGTAAAAGCATCGACAATATATTGAAAGTTAAAACCTTTTAAGCTGTCTTTTCTGCTCACATTGGCCTTTAATCCCCGCCAATCTACCATATCTACTTGTATTTCATCATCAAAAATCAAGGGTCGAAACGGCACATTGGCTTCTAAATATTGAGAATATAATAAGGTATCTTTAGATTTATCTTCAATATAAAGTTCTTCTAAAGTGATATTTCCAGAAAAAGTCACATAAAGTTTTCCGATTTCAAATTTGGTGTCAATCTTTTCACTAACATATGTTGTAACTTTTCCAACTATAATATCTTGACACCAAGGACTTCTAATAAACAAGACTAACACGACGAAAAGTATAAAAACAACAAGCAGTGTCCTTAGGCAAAATCTAAGAATTTTTTTTAATACAGGTCGTGACGTTGTTTGACTTTTGATAACATTCCAATATAGGCGTCAAATTTAAAATATCAGTGCTTTTTATAATTAATATAACAGGCTAAATTATGCTGAAAACAAATTAAAACTAAACCTTTACTCATTTAAGGTTACGGAGCACTTCTAATAATGTAAAGAAAATTTCATCAACTTTGCTATATACAATCCCAACTAAAGCAAACACATAAGCGCTATATTGTGGTTAATCCTTAAATTTGTAGGTAAATTCTTAACATTAGACATATCAAAAACACATGGCATTCCTTTGGCATTTTACAGCTGTTCAATTAAAAAACAAAGTTTTACTTACAGGTACGGCCTTAAAGAATCAAACTTCTATAGATAAATCTCCACGTTCTATTTTAGCTAATGCGTGGCATGTTTTGAGTTCATATCGCAAAAAACCTTATAAGCAAAAACCCATTTTAATCGAGACGCCAAACGATACTTTCAGAATTAAAACCAACAAAAAAGGGTATTTTTTTGAGCTTCTTCCCATTGATAATTTTAAGAACTGTAAGATTTTTGATGAAAATAAAAATCAACTTGAGGTCAACCAAATTCATCCGTATTATTTTAAAAATCAATCGACTTCAATAGAAATAATTTCAGATATCGATGACACGGTAATTCACTCACATACTGCATCGGCACTCAAAAGAATTGGCACGATATTGTTTAAAAGACCAAAACGGAGAAACAAAATCCTGTTTAGCAATGCTTTGCTTGAGTTTTTTGATAATCAAACATTTAGAATAGCCTATTTATCTAAAAGTGAAAGTAATTTATTTGGTTTGATAACAGCCATTTTTAGATTTAATGAAATTCCAAAAGGACCGTTGTTATTAACACCTTACCTAAAATTTAAATCTCTGTTTAAACCCAAAAAAGGGAAACATAAATTAAATTTTTTACACGAAATCATTACCAATTTACCAGACAAACAATTTATTTTAATTGGCGATGATACACAAAAAGATATGGCTATTTACACTAAAATTGTGAATACTTATAAAAATCAAATTATGAAAGTTTACATCAGGCAAACCAATTTTTCGGTAGATGAGATTCAAAGACAACAATGGAAAACCCTTCAGAATACAGGCGTTGCTTGCGTGTATTTTCAAGACGATGATGATGCTGACCTTGAAATTGAAGAATTGAAAAAAAATTTAAATATCAATTAATGAAAATTATTCTTGTCATAAATCCGATTTCTGGAGATAAAAACAAAACTGTTTTTATAGATTTTGCCAAAGGATTTATGGACAATTCTAAAATCGATTTTGAACTATACAAAACCACAGGACATCGAGATTGCGAGAAATTAAATCAGCTTATCGTCAAACACACGCCCGATAAAGTGATTATCGTTGGTGGTGATGGCACGCTAAACCTGTTTTTGAAACCGTTGGTTGAGCACAAAACAAAAGTCGGGTTTATTCCTATGGGCTCTGCCAATGGACTAGCTGCCGAATTCAATCTCACCAAAACGGCGAGAATACTGTTTAAAAAATATGTTCAATCTCATGAAACCAAAGCTTTAGATGTGCTAAGCATCAACGACGAGCATTTGTTTTTACATCTCGGTGATATCGGTGCCAACGCAAACCTTGTGGCCAATTATGATAAAGATGAAGAAAGAGGCATGTTTACCTATGCAAAACATTTCTGGTCAGAATTTCAGAATTTAAAGAGTTTTGAAATTGACATCAAAACTGACCGAATGCAATATGAAAGAAAAGGCGTCATGCTCGCAATTTGCAATGGAAAAAAATTTGGAACTGGGATACCTCTTAATACAATAGGAAAGATGGATGATGGCATTTTTGAACTTGTTGTCGTCAAAGCCATGGACTTTACAGATTTAATTAAAGCGACTTTATCTAAATTTGATGAAGATCATAAGGTTAAAAATCTTGAAACGTTTCAAGCCAAAACAGCGACAATAAAACTGAAACAACCCCAATTACTTCAAATAGATGGAGAAGTCGTCAAGGAGTTTACAAAGCTTGAGGTTAAAGTTTTAGATGAGGCATTATCATTTATAAAACATCAAACTTGAAATTGAGATTATTAACCTGAGATTCTAGTTTTGATACCACTAGGCTTGATATGGTAATCCCAAATATTGAATTAAAACAGCTTTCTTTCTGTATGTGGTAAATGAATGCGTAAGCAGATTTGTGATGATTTCTCGGTTTTTAGAATCTAAAAATAGTTCCGAATCAATAAGCTTCTGTTTAGCTTTAAGAAATGTATCTGTATAGAAAGTTTTGCCTTGAAGCATGTGTTTAAAAAAAAGCTCTAAATCTTCACCATTAAAGTCGCTTTTTATCAAAACAGCTTGTGGGGTAAATCTTGTATATAAATCATATAACATTATGGCTTCATCATGTGAAGTCAAAAAACAAAGCTTGGCTTGGGGCAGTTCTTCTTTTAAAACTTCAGCCAAATCAACACCACTGTGCAGCCCCATTTCAGGATAGGGAGGAAGATTTATATCTAAAAGGATAAGGTCAATCTCAGATTTACTTTCGTGATTTATAGCAAAAACATAAGCATCTTTGAGGTTATGAAAATGTATAAACTCTAAAGCTGGTGCATCATCAATAAGTCTGAAAATATCTTTGTATGTCTCAACCTGCGTGGGATGGTCGTCTATGATTAGGGTGTTATAGGTCATAGTATTTGGGTTACATCAAATATAAAAAATATTTTCTACTCCTCCAATGATAGCAAAAAACCACTTTATTTTATGCTATAGATTAGAGATAGATCCTTAGCAAAACTCAATTTCAGCACAAGGCTAGCATATATATCACTTTGTTATGCTTTTTCAAAACAATTCTCCTGTTTCGAATCACTAAATTAAAGAATAAATTTCTCATTTTAATGGCCTTGAAAAGGCTTTCAACCTAAGTTCGATTATTCTCGCTTTGTCAAAACGGTTTTAAATAGTGAGATACGAACTTTTTTATGACGTAATATGGAGATATTGCAGATTAAAAAAGTGAAGTAGATGGCTGTTTTAAACCGAATATGTTAATTTAGGGCAATAAAATCACCCATTTACTGCGTTAATTTTTTTTACGATAGCTATGGCTACCCTTCTAAAAATTGCCTTGTAACTGAATATTTTTATTGATTTTGACTTTGTGAGAATAATCGAACTCAGGTTTTCATAAAAATCATTTGATGACTATTGTAAAAATACATTTTTCACAAATTATAATTTTTTATCTTTACCATTCGTTTAATTCTGAAACGCTTCGATGTCTGAAACCATTTTAACATTACAAAACGTTGCCATCTATCAGAGAGAATCACTTATTCTGTCTCAAGTCAACGTTTCTATCAACAAGGGTGAATTCGTTTACCTAATCGGAAAAACTGGAACTGGTAAAAGCAGTTTTATGAAAACGCTCTATGGCGATATTCCGCTCAAGGAAGGTCATGGCGAAATTGTTGGTGTAGACCTTAAGAAACTAAAAGAAAAACAAATTCCTGAGCTACGTCGTAAACTCGGTGTGGTGTTTCAAGATTTCAAATTACTGAACGATAGGAATATCAAACAAAATTTGGAGTTCGTTCTAAAAGCAACAGGCTGGAAAGACAAAAGCCAAATGGAAAATAAAATTGATGAAGTTTTGCGTAAAGTTGGAATGCAAACAAAGCATTTTAAATTTCCATATCAACTTTCTGGTGGAGAACAACAGCGTATAGCTATAGCTCGCGCATTACTTAATGACCCTGAACTTATTCTTGCTGACGAACCCACTGGAAATCTCGATCCTCAAACTTCTGTTGAAGTTATGGAAGTCCTTCAGGATATAAACAAGAACGGTAACACCATATTAATGGCCACTCACGATTATGCGCTCTTACTTAAATATCCTTCAAAAACATTAAAATGTGACGGTCAAAAAGTTTTTGAAGTCGTTCAAAAAAAAACTAAAACTGAGAGCTGAAATTTGTAAAACAAAAGCCACACTCAACCACAATAATTAAAACATCAACATGTGATAAGCATACTTATTCCTTGCTATAATTACCCCACTTATGATTTAGTAAACATATTATACAAACAATGTATAGATTTAAAAATCTCTTTTGAAATTTTAGTAAGTGAAGATGGCGGAAAGAAATATTTAGATGAAAACAGGAAAATAAATTCCCTTAATAATTGTGTTTATATTGAAAATAAGAACAACTTAGGGCGGGTTTTAAATAAGAATTTGTTGTTAAAACAATCTAAATTCAATTTAAAGTTATTATTAGACAGTGATGTGATTCCGTCATCAGAAAACTTTATAAAAATATACTTAGATTTCTCTAAAGAGTTTAAAACATTTGCATGCTTTGGAGGTCTGAGCTATAATAAAACAAAGTCAAGCAAAAAAAGTCTAAGATTCAATTACGGGATAAAGAGAGAATGCAAAAAGGCCTCAGTAAGGCTAAAAAAACCTTACAAGCTGTTTTTAACTTCTAATACTTTATTAAAAAATTGTGAACAAACATTTGAAGAAAAAATCACTAATTATGGGTTTGAGGAGGTCGTATTTGCAGATAAACTAAAGCGCAAAAATATTGACGTTTTACATATTAATAATTCTGTTATTCATAAAAATTTAGAGACTAATGAAGTTTTTATAAAAAAAATAGAAGAAGGTCTAAGAACTTTAATTTCACTAGAAAAACAAAATATTGTGAGTAAAGGAAAAAATCAGGTGTCTAAAGTTTATCATCTTGCTTCTAAATTATTTTTATCAAAATTATTAAGTTGGTTTTTTGAAAGACTAAAAAACCCTATTTTAAGGATTTTAATCTACAAAGGAAAGCCGATATGGCTTCTTGATATTTATAGAATATTATATTTTAGTAAAAACTATTAAATGGCTTTTTTTTCTGTAGTTATACCAATTTTCAATAAAGCAAATTTTATAGCTCAAACACTGCAAAGTGTCATATCTCAAAAGTTTTCAGATTTTGAAATTATTTTGGTGAATGATGGTTCAACAGATAACAGTCTTGAGGTCATCAATCAGTTTGAGGATGAGCGCATTAAAATATTTAGCCAAGAGAATCAAGGCGCTTCTTCTGCAAGAAACCTGGGTGTAAAATATGCTAATGCAGAATGGATAGCGCTTTTAGATGCAGATGATTATTGGTATAGCAATCATTTGGAGGAGCTGTATAATTGTATTCTAAAATTTTCAGTAGCAGATGTAGTTTCAAATGCCTATGAAGTCCAACTGTCTGATAATTATATAAAAAGCATAAATTATAGCAGAGAGATTCCAAAAGAAGCATTTATTGTAGAAGACTATTTTTCATATAGCTTTAAAGATCAGTTGTTTTGGACATCAACCCTTGCGTTTAAAAAACAATGTTTTCATGAGCTTGGTGGATTTGATATCAATTTAAAAACAGGTCAAGATTTAGACCTTATTATTAGGTTTGCGATAAATTTTAATTTGTGCTATAATCCAAAAGTGACCCTGAAATATAAGCGATATACAGAAAATAATTTATCAATAGATATAAATTTAGAAGAAAAGAAAAAATATATCGATAAGAGTAAAGCCTGGGAAAACGATAACCCTTCTTTGAAAAAATATTTAGACATAAACCGTTATTCACTTGCGCTTCAGGCAAAAATGAATCATAGCGAAAGCCTCTACAAACTAGCGTTTTCTGAAATTGATAAAACCAATTTAAGTTCAAAACAGATATTACTTATTCATTTCCCCGGATATTTATTGAACTTATTAAAAAGATTTCAATGGCTATTAATCAATGCCGGTATATACAAATCTGCATTTTAATCAAAGCTATAAAGCCTTTATTAAGTTTGGAATTTTTACAAATATTAAGGCAACTCATCATAGAATTCCCCAAGGCCAACCCGTCTTCTTTGAGATTTGTTTTGTTGGCTGAAAAGCGATTTAGTACTATCAACACCTTTAAAGCTAATGCTATTCAATTCTGAAAAAGTATGTATAAAGTTATCTAATTTGAAGGGGTTTTCCGGTAAATAAGCAGCTTTAAAATTAGATTTGAATTCGTCATTCATCCATATAAAAAATGGTATTTCAAACATAGACTTTGTAGGCTTTTCTTCGGCATGTCCGGAAAAATCAATACTTTCATATACTTCTTCTCCGTGGTCAGAAAAATAGAGGTAATAGGCAGGATGTTTAATTTTTTTCATTTCTTTAAAAATCTGCTCTAAGAAATAATCGTGATAAAGTACTGCATTGTCGTAAGTATTGGTGCGTTCATGTGCTATGGGATGATTAAATTTTGAGGGACTATTGCCCTTAAACTTATTAAATTTACTTGGATATCTGTCTTCATATTTCATATGAGTGCCAAGCGGATGAAGAACTATAAACTTTTTAGGTACATCTTCATTAAGTATATTTCTAAACTCAGGAATTAAAACCTCATCCTTAGGCGTAATGCTTCCATCAAGAGCCGTATTCTTTGTAATATAAACATCGCTACTCATCGCAATTTTTGTAACTAAACTTTCATATTGTCCAATTGGCCTTTGGTTAGAAATCCAGTAGGTTTTAAAACCTGCCTGATTCATCATTTGAATAATTGAAAAATCATCTTTAGACTGTAAACCATTAATAACCAATGCATCTCTTAATGCACCGATGGTAAACGCATGGCTACTTATCACATCATTATATACCCATAAGTTGGGTTTTAAGCTATCTAGAAAAGGTGTAGTTGTCCTGTTATAACCGTATAAACTCATGCGATTACGCGTAGTAGATTCTCCAATAATGAGAACATAAGTAGCTGTATCCACTTTTTTTTCAATTGTAAAACCTTGTATGTCTGCAATCTGCCTGTCTATTTCAAACCGACTCATTTTTTGTTGTTCATCTATATATTCAAAAACAGAATCTACACTGAGGTATAAAAAGTTGTAACGTTGAAAATCCTTATATATCATAAGACCTAATGGAATTAAAATAGCAAGTATGTAGTAAATTTTTTGATGAATAATTTTTCTAGAGATAGAAAAAACGGGTCTTATTTTCAAGAATAATAAAAGCTGTATGACAAAAATGACAATGACAAAAACAATAAAAGGATTGTAGTAAAATTCTACAAACTCTTTTGCTTCGGCAAGATTAGTTTCTAATAAAATAAAAATCGATGAAGCACTTATGTTGGCTTTAAATAGATAATAGTACAAGCTTTCGAACAAACAATTAAACCAAAACACAAAAAAACCAATACCTTGAACAATAGTTTTCCAGTATTTATTAAAAAGTAAGCTAAAGCTCATTAACATAATCAGCAGAGCCGAATTTTCTATAAAATTTCGCAGTAAAATACGATTAAAACCAAAACCATAAGCTTGAATAACCAAAGACACAAATAAGACCGTTAGCCAAAAGCCTAATGCCTTTTGGTTTTGCTTATTTTTTGCAGTATGTTTTATAATCACTAACAGCCTTGACGCCATAAGTCCAAATTTGTTTAGTTTGAGCAAGCTTAATGACTTTTCGCTTAAATAATTGCCAAATATACCTCAACAACCATAGATATATAAGGTTTTTATGTAATCTATATTTTACGGCAGTAATTGTTCGGGTAAATTCTTTGGAACCCTCTTTAGCAACAGAAAATATATCTAAATGCTTAACGATAGGTTTGTTGACGTAAAACACTTTATGACCTTTGCGGACGACATCGTCTCTTAAAACCTGTTCTTCGCCTGAATGAAATAGTGCACCTATTCCAAAGCAAGTATTGAACTGAATGTTGCTTTCCAGAAGCACTTCGGGTTTCAAAGTAATTTCAAAAGAGTGCAAATGCTGCTTGTGAAGTAAATTATTTTGAAGACCACTTTTCTTTTGATAAAGAGTCTCTACCTTCCCATTTTTAGTTAAGAATTGAAATGATATAAAAGCAGCATCAGGATAGTCTTCATAAGCCTTAAGTACAGTATTTAAAGCACCAGGTAAATATTCTACGTCATCATCAACTATAAAACAGATCTCACCAATGGCATTGTTTAAAGCATGGTTTCTACTTTTACTCAATCCTTTTTCATAGGAATTTATAACTCTAATATTACTTTTATGTGATACAAGATTTTTGTGCTTTGAAGTTTGATTTACAATGAGAATAGGAATTGAATTAAAATCGATATTCTTAAATATAGAATCTAAAAATCCTAAGTCAGTGCGATGCATGGTGGATATCAGAAATTCTACTTTAGGACGTTTAGTATTCAAATTGTAAATTTTATAATTGAAGTAATCTTAAACTCCAAATTGTTTTAAGTGATGGTCTAAATGTTTATAAGCAGACTGTCCCCACATCCACGATTTCATATTGCCAAATATTGGGTGCTCCTTTGAGGGGCTAAAAAAAGATTCTGATTTGTGCATGCGTTCAACTAAAGCTTTCAGTTTTGACTTTTCAACTTCAAAATCTTCAGTGTTTCGTATTACAAATTCCTTGGCGGTGGGAAGTCCTTGTTTCCATGGCTTATCATTATATAAAGTAGGTTTCATAAACTTGATAACCCCTCTCATAAAAATATTTGGCTTTTTAACGTTCTCTTCTCCAAAAGCTAACTTTACGGGTTTCTGACAGTGATTCAGCATCTGAGTAACATTCATTTTGCCCCATTTAGATTGGTTATTTACAGATAAATTATCTATTCTTTTTATAATCTCCCTAAGTGGCTGTTCTTCAAAAATTGATTTCATAGAAATATATTATTTCATGCTTTTAAACCAAATAATGATTTTCTAAAGATAATTAAAATTACAAAAAAGTAAAGTAAATAAGTAATGACGTGCCCAATAACAACACCAGATAAGTCTAGGTATTTTGCACCAATAATAGCTGAAAAATACAAGGCTACTGCCAAAAACAAATCTGTGAGTATATAATGCCAAATCATCTTTTTGGCATGAAATTGAATGACCATTACAATAGCTAAAACTCTTAAGAAATCTGCAATCATCTGCCAGCCTAGAATTGTAGTTACCTCAAGAAAATCTTCAGAAAAGACCATTAAGACAAGGTATTTTCTTAAAACAAACAACACAATTAAACCTAACCCAAAAAATGGAAGAACCTTTTTGTAAAATTCAAATACAATTGAACGAAATTCAAGTTTGGATTTGGCTTGAACAAACTTTGGCAAAATGTATAAATTAAGTAAAGAATGAATGAAAACTAAATAAAAAGCAGACAATCTAAAATTAGCTTCCCAGTATCCGGCTGCATCAATCCCTATCTGCTCTGTAAGGCTCTGACGAATGCCAAGATATACCAGAGGAAAAGTTACAGCAGATATGAGACTCATGAATGCATATTGGCCAAAGAATTTAAGTTGTTGCGTTGAAAATATGGTGTAATCAAAGTATAGGCCAAGTCTCAAATATTTTCTCGCCAAAAACAAACTAATTGCTAAACTCGCAGATGGTACAATGACAACAGCCATTAACGCCCCAGACAATCCAAATTGAAATACAGCAATAACAAAGACTATAACATTTAGAAAATGTGTGAAAATATTTATTTTTATGACTTTTTTGAATTGTTCTAAGCCTTGTAAAATTGCAAGCATATAAGAATTAAGGCCAAACAATGGAAGCAATATAGCAGTCCATTTAAAAACAAAATTATACTTTATGTCATCAAAAACATATATTGCTAAAGCATTGGAGTTGAAAAAGACTGAAAAAAAAATAATGATGCTTAAGCCTATAAACAACCATAATAAAGTAGAAATAAAGACTTTGTAGTTATAATTATCATCTTTATTTTCACTGGCATATTTTACTACACCATTATTCAGCCCACCAGTAGAAAAACTTTGCAGAACTGATAGTGTATTTTTCAAATTTCCAATGAGAGCCATACCTTGAGTTCCAAAAAGAATAGCCGTTAATTTTGAAATAACCAGACTAGTAAAAAGCCTTAACACTACACTCAAACTATTAAAACTTGTAACCTGCAAAATCGGCGATTGAGCTACAAGTTTTTTTAAAGTTTTAATCATATAAGTTTGATTAGCATTTCAATAGACTTTAGTCTAATTATTGATATACATCCGTTGATAATTTGGTAAATGCATTTCAGATTCGCCGACATTTTTAAGATCTAGATTTATAGATCTAGTTGTATTTTCTCTAAGGCTTGATCTTTGGAAACCAACACCAATTTCTTGAAGTGCTCTGGCTAAAAGCGGTTCCGACGGATTCCCCAATACACCGAGGTTAAAGAAATCTTCTTCTAATAGAATATCGGGATCAAAACCTTCTGTAAACCCTGTAAAGCCTTCAGCATTTTCAATTTCAAGAATTAATGGCTGAAGCGCATAAAAATGATTAGGATTAGCACCTTGTCGCCTAAAGTCTGGTGAATCATACAATGTTGTTGAACCTTGAAATTTTCCTGTAGTTGTCGTCCCAATTTGGATGACACTTATGTAAGGGCTTAAGGCATTTATTACCAACTCACTAGCAGAAGCCGTAGAGCCAGTAGTCAAAACAAAAACGCGGTCTAAATTGAGATTATTGATGTTTTCGCCATTGGCAGTTTGATCATCAAAGAAAAGACTTTCTTCATCAAAGTTTTCATTAAACTTTTCTTTAGCAAAAAGCTGTCCGTCAAATTGGCCAGTAATCATGGAAGCCAAATCTTTTGCAGTATTAATACTTCCACCACCGTTGTATCTTAAATCTAAAACTAAATCTGTAACTCCATTAGCTACAAAATCACCAAAAGCTTGATTGAGTTCACTTTCAAAATTTGAGCGAAAGCCATTATACATCAAATAGCCAATATTTTGACCACTAATTTCAAGTGTAGTTGCAATATGAACAGGATTCTCAGTTAAATTAGATTTATTTAATAAAATACTTTCTCCTGTTGATTGAAGCTGTCCATTTTGTAGTTCTGCTAAACCTATACTATATTGTTCAGGTGCCAAAAGATCTCTAAAATTAGTATCACTTAAAAGCGTACCATCAATTTGATTAAAAATCATTCCACGTTCAACACCTTGCGCACTAGCTGATGAATTTGGCACAACATATCTTACGTAGCCAAAAACTTGATTGGTATCTTGAATCAAAACTAAACCAAAACGCATTCCATTACTTAAAGTTTGTCCTTGAAGCGCTTCTTCCAAAACCCTAAAATCACTTACAATGACACTGAAACGGTCGTCTTCTCTAAGTAAATTATCAAAAAGACTTTCAGGAGAATCAAAACTACTTATAAACTCACTAAAATCAGCATCTGAAGAACTTCTTTCACTCAAATTTGGAACGTCACTTTTGTATAGATAAAACACATTCATTGCTTCCCAAACAAAGTTTTGTATTTCCAGATTACTAGTTGGAGTAATCAAATCATCAAAATCATCTTGGCAAGATGCACTTATAATGAGTACACATAATAAAACCCCAATTCGGTTTAAGAATTTCATATTTATTCATTTAAAATTTAAACGCTCTACAAAGTAAACAAATTGTTTTAACTTTTAAAGTTAAATTAAAAAATCAAAGACATTAATTAGTTAAATCTATTTATCAAAAACGGTTAAAGCTTAATAAAAGTCTGATGATAGAAAATGTTAAATAATTACAAACAGCAAACTAAATTTTTAGTTTATCATATATTTGAATCAAATCCTAATTCTTTTTTTTATGAAAAATTCAATTAAAATCTTTATGATGTTTGTGTTAGTTGGCTTCATAGGCTATTCACAAGCACCAGAAACCAATCAGAAACTTAAATTAGACGAAAGTGTAAGAACAGGCGTACTCAAAAATGGTATGACCTATTACATTAAAAACAATCAGAAACCAGAAAACGAAGTCACTTTAAGACTTGTTATAAAAGCTGGATCTATCTTAGAAACTGACAAACAACTCGGTTTAGCTCATTTTATGGAGCATATGAATTTTAATGGAACAAAACGCTTTCCAGAAAACGAGCTTGTTGATTATCTACAAAGTATCGGTGTGAAATTTGGAAACGATTTAAACGCCTACACCAGTTTTGATGAGACAGTTTATTTTTTACCTATTCCTTTAGATAATCCAGATAACCTACCGAAAGCTATGGATATCATGGAAGACTGGGCATTTAATGCTATTTTAGAGCCAGAAGAAATCGATAAAGAACGTGGCGTAGTCCTTGAAGAATTAAGACTCGGTTTAGGTGCTCAAGAGCGTATGCGTAAAAAATATTTTGACAAACTGCTTTACAATTCAAGATATGCTGAACGCTTGCCTATTGGAACTAAAGAAGTTCTAGAAAATTTTGAATATCAAGAATTAATTGATTTTTATAAAGATTGGTATAGACCTGATATGATGGCCTTTATTGCTGTTGGTGACATTGATGTAGATAAAATGGAAAAAGACATCAAAAAAAGGTTTTCAAAATATAAAAACCCTAAAAAAGAAAAAGAACGCAAAGAATATGATGTTCCTAACCACGAAGAAACTTTTGTTGCTGTAGCAACCGATAAAGAAGCCACTTCACCACAAGTTTCAATCTATTATAAAAACCCAAAAAAGCGTGAGCCTGTTACAACTTATGACTTAGCTAAAGAACAAATTAAAAGGCAACTGTTTTCAACTATGCTAAACAATAGGCTTGACGAAATTGCCAATTCTCCAAATCCGCCGTTTACTTTTGGTTTTAGCTATTATGGTGGTGTTGTGAATGATAAAAAAATGGCCTTTACCTCATTTGCAATTCCTACTAACAACAATCAACTCAAAGCTCTTGAAGTGCTCTTAAAGGAAAATGCTAGGGTAAAAAAACACGGGTTTACAACAGGGGAATTTGAACGCGCCAAAAAAGAAATTTTAAAACGCCAAGAAAATCAATACAAGGAACGAGAGAAAACAGAATCTAATCGCTATGTTGGCCAGTTACAACAGCAGTTTTTAAGTGGTGATATTTACACAGGCATAGAATGGGATTATCAATTTACTCAAGAAACGCTCCCAAAAGTCAAACTTGAAGATATCAACCACATGATTGATGATTACATTAGAAAAGACAGCAGAGTAGTTGTATTTACTGGTCCAGAATATGGCGACAAAAGCAAAAAACCTTCAGAAGATCAAATTTTAAATATTGTAAACAAACCATTTAGCAATGTTGAGCCCTACCAGGAAGACGAATTGGTTAAAAGTTTAATAAGAAAAACACTTGAACCCGGTAAAATAACTAACACTGAACAAAATGAAGCATTAGCTACAACAACTTTAACTCTATCTAACGGAGCCAAAGTCACTTACAAAAAAACCGATTTTAAAGAAGACGAAATTCTTTTTGAAGCTGTGAGTTTTGGAGGCACAAACCTTTTAGATAATGACACCTACCAGAAGGTAAGATGGGCTATGAATGGTCTATCTGAAGCTGGCTATTCAGGTCTAAACAAAAATGACATCTCTAAATTTATGAGTGATAAAATTGCAAGATTAAATTTCTCAGTGTCTAACACAACTGAAAGATTTAGAGGTCAAGCTTCGCCTAAAGACTTGGAATATTTGATGCAAATGCTTCAAGCGCATTTTACAGATCTAAATTATAACAAAGAAGCTTTTGAAGGTTATAAAGCTAAGCAAAAAGCATTTATGGGCAATATGTTGGCCTCACCAAACTTCTACTTTCTCGACAAATCTTTTGGATTTTTAAATGAAGGTAATCCTAGATGGACAGGTATATTACCAGATGATAAAGCTTGGGAAAATACAGATTATGACTTAGCGTACAAAACTTATAAAGAGCGTTTTAGCAATGCTGCAGATTTTCATTTTTATTTTGTAGGTAATGTCGACGAAGAGCAATTTAAAAAATTATCAGAACAATATATTGCAGCTCTGCCTTCAAACCCTAACAAGAAAGAAAAAATTACAGACTTAGGTTTCCGTCAGAAACAAGGTGACTTTAAAAAAGTATTTTATAAAGGGAACGATCCTAAAAGCAGCGTGAGAATTCAGTTTTATGGTGAGACCGAGTACAATCAAAAAGAAGCTACAGCTTTGGATGCCTTAGGTGAAATTCTTACGATTAAACTCATTGAAAATTTAAGAGAAGACGAAAGTGGTGTTTATGGTGTTGGTGCCAATGCCAGCATGAGTAAGCTTCCATACGCCAGATACAATTTGTCTATTCAGTTTCCTTGTGGTCCTGAAAATGCAGAAAGTTTAACCCAGGCCGCTTTAGATGAGTTACAAAAAATTATCGATAACGGTCCAACTGAAGAAGACCTGAATAAATATAAAAAGGCACAAAAAGTAGATCAAGACGAAAGCTTAAAGAAAAACAACTACTGGCTTGGTCAATTAACATCGGCTTACTATAACCAAAGAAGCGCAGAAAAACTTCTAACAACAATGGATAGAGTTAATGCTGTAACCGCAAAAGATGTTCAAAAAGTAGCGAAAAAATATGCTTCAGGTGATAAGTATATTGCTATGCTTATGCCAGAATCTGAGAAATAAAATTAATGTTTAAAACTATAAAAAAAAGCCTCGATATGAATTGAGGCTTTTATAGTTTATATTGAAGAGTTTACAAAACTACTTAGCTATATTTACAGCTCTTGTTTCTCTTATAACAGTTACCTTAACCTGGCCAGGATAAGTCATGTCAGTTTGAATTTTTTGGGATATTTCAAAAGACAATTCTGAGGCTTTTTCATCCGGCACCTTTTCACTTTCGACAATTACTCTTAATTCTCGACCAGCTTGAATAGCGTACGCTTTTTGAACACCGTTAAATCCAAAGGCGATGTCTTCAAGGTCTTTTAAACGCTTAACGTAGGAATCTAAGACTTGTCGTCTAGCACCTGGCCTTGCGCCACTAATAGCATCACAAACCTGTACAATTGGAGAAAGTAATGAAGTCATTTCAATTTCGTCGTGGTGAGCGCCTATTGCATTGCAGACTTCTTCTTTTTCACCATACTTTTCTGCCCATTGCATCCCTAAAATAGCATGTGGGGTTTCTGTTTCTTCCTCAGGCACTTTACCGATATCATGAAGTAGTCCAGCTCTTTTAGCCAATTTTGGGTTCAAGCCAAGTTCTGAAGCCATGATACCACATAAATTACTAACTTCTCTAGAGTGTTGCAGAAGGTTTTGCCCGTAAGATGAGCGATATTTCATTCTTCCAACAGTTTTAACCAATTCTGGTTTTAAACCGTGAATACCTAAATCAATTACGGTTCGCTTTCCTATTTCTATAATTTCATCTTCAATTTGTTTTTGAGTTTTTCTGACTATATCTTCAATACGGGCAGGATGAATCCTTCCATCGGTTACCAACTTGTGAAGGGATAATCTTGCTATCTCACGTCTTACGGAATCAAAGCAAGAAAGTATAATAGCTTCAGGAGTATCGTCCACAATAATCTCAACTCCCGTTGCTGCTTCAAGTGCACGAATGTTTCTACCTTCTCTACCTATAATTCTACCTTTGACATCATCGTTTTCGAGATTAAAAATTGAAACACAATTGTCTACAGCTTCTTCAGTTCCAACGCGTTGAATGGTATTTATAACAATTTTCTTAGCTTCCTGCTGAGCTGTCATCTTGGCTTCTTCAACAGTATTTCTAACTATTGCCATAGCTTCTGACTTAGCTTTTTCTTTTAAAGACTCCATTAATTGGTCTTTGGCATCATCTGCACTAAGTCCACTTATCACTTCTAGCTGTTGAATTTTTCTTTGAAGAATTTGATCAACTTCTTCTTGCTTTTTGATAATTCGTTCTTTTCTAAGATTGATATCATTTAGCTTTTCTTCTAATTCTTGAGCGCGTTTTTTGTTAAGCCCTAGTTCGTTTGAAACTTTAGACTCTTTGTCTTTAATTCTTTTTTCTGCATCAGAGATTTTTTTATCTCGAGAGAGAATCACCTTTTCATGTTCAGCTTTAAGTTCAATGAATTTCTCCTTAGCTTGAAGAATTTTATCTTTTTTAATACTTTCAGCTTCTTTATGAGCTTCATCTATAATGCGTTTACTTTCATTTTGAGCTTGCTTAACTGCACCTTTTGAACTCTTGCTTTCTACTGCTTTTGAAATTACAAAGCCGATGATTAAAGCTATAATTGCAGTTATAATTATTGGTAATATTTCCATATTCTTGATTTTAATTTATAAAAAAAGCCTGCATTAGTTTTTGTTTTGAATTAAACTCCTATTAGACAGGATTAGGGCTACATGACTGATCAAACTTCCGTCTGATACCAAAAGGTATAACGGCATGTTTTAGCAATCAAAACTCACCCTTTTTAATTGTAAAGTGTTGAGTTTATCAAAAAGAAAAACAACTAATACAGGCAGTATTAATATTTTTATTTAAAGAACGTTTTAGTAATCTATGTAATTTACCAATTTCTCATCTAAATCGATTAAACGTTGTTCTATTTCATCATGCACATCATTCTCTTCAATTTGCATCTGCTCAACTTTAGAGGCGAATTGCAAAGCACTCATAGCTAAAACATCTTGTTTGTCTCTCACCGCATAATTATCTTCAAAATGTTTGATGACTTTATTGATTTTTTGAGTTGCTACTCTTAAACCCTCTTCCTGTTCAGGAAAAACTGTCATGGGATATACTCTATCCGCTATAGAAACTTTAATTTTTAATTTTTCTTTCATCACTTTCATTCAGATAATTGGTCGATGCACTTATCTACTTCTCTTATTAATCGATTTATTTTAAGCTTGGTTTCTTTTTTATACGTTTTACTGCCTAAAATAGCATTGGCTGTTTTGAGCTGTTCATTTTCTGTTGTTAAGGTCGCAATCTTCTGCTCTAAAGCTTGTTGTTGTTGCTTTAAATCTACTAAGTTAGATTTTGAAATATTTAATTCTTCCTTTATAGATTCATAGTTTTGCAATAGTTTAAAAGTATGATGCTCTAATTTCTTAACAACTTCTAATGTGTGGCTCATCACAATTACTATTAAAAACAAATTTAGGTTTTTAATTTCAAAAAAACAATCTAATGAAAAATTAATCTTAAATGAATGTTTTTAATTTATAAAGTATAGCAAGCCTTTTGTCATTTTTCAATTATGAAATATTTAAACAGACACGGGCTAATTCTAGAAATAATTAATTGATTTAATTATTTTTTTACTGAATAGCTTGAACTTCAAAATTTGTGATTTCTCTCGCTTGAGTTTGATAAGTAATGTTCATCGGGCGACAACAGACTTCACAATCTTCAATATAGCTTTGTTGACTCACAGAAGTATCTAACAACATACTTATGGTTTCCCAACAATACGGACATTGAAAAAAATGTTCTTTCATCACTTAAAAATTAACATTAAGGAGTTGACCCGTGAGTTGAAGCAGTTGAAGTTCAGCGAGTTTAGCATCGTATTTGGCAAGACTATAACTGGTTTGCGCATTTTGCAAATTAACTTGTGCTTGCCTGAACTCTACAGATGTGATTTGTCCAAGTTGAAATTGGTTTTCAGTTCGTTTGAAGTTATCTCGATTGGTTTTGACGTTTTGTTCTTGCAATTCGTATATATACAAACGGGTTTTATAATTGTTCAAAGCGTTTTGAATATCACGATCAACTTGAGTTTGTATTTGTTGTTTTTGAAGTTTTTGATTATCGTAGTCAATTTTTGCGTTTTGAATTCTAACTGCAGTTTGACCAGTATCAAATAAATTCCAATTCAAACTTAAACCTGCTGAAATAGTTGTAGAGGTTTGAGTAGAGCCTGAAAAAAATGGCGTTTCAGGGCTGATATTTCTGTTCCAACCGTATGAGCCGATTAAATCTAAAGTAGGCAAATAGCCTGTTTTGCTAATTTTTTGATCGTAAGCGCTGATTTCTAAACTTTTTTCTACTTGAAGCAGCGAAACATTGTTAAGCTCGTGTTCTTCAACAAACTTTTCTATTTTTAGCATCGGTGTAAAGTTCACCGTAGTATCAACCTGAAAGTTATTTGAAAATTCTGAATTGATGACAACTTTTAAATCCCGCTTGGCATTCTCTAAAGTTTGTGTTTCATTAATCAAGTTAATACTGTCATTAGACACATCAACCTTGGCATTGAGCACTTGCAGTTTGTTAACTTGACCGTAATCAAAAAGGTATTCCACTCGTTTTAAGCGATCTTTAGATAAAGACAGTGTTTGTTTTAATACTTCTACATTTTCGTATCGCCGAGCCACTTCATAATACACGCTAAAGAGCTGGATAAGTGTATTTTCTATAGTTTCACGAGCCTGAAGCTCAGAAAGATTGTATTGTTCTTTTAAACGTTTATAGTTGTATTTTCGTCCCAAACCATCAAATAAAGTGTAGTTCAGATTTAGACTGGCGTTGTAGTTTTCACTGTCTAAATCTTTTTGATCTAAAGGCTCTTGACCATTGATTTCGGCCAATCGATCTTGCCTGCTAAAATTGCTTCCTGCCACTGCGCTTAAACTTGGTAAATACCCAGAATTGAGTATTCCAGCGTTGTTTTCTGCTATGTCAACATTGTTTTTGGCAATTTGAATACCAAAGTTTTCTTGAAGTGTGAGTTCAACCGCTTCTGATTTTGTTAAAAGTTCTTGAGCTTTACAAAATGTAAAACTCATCAAACAAATCCATAAGATGAATAATCTATTTTTCATCATAATGTTTTAATTCCTTTTGTTCTTTAATGGAGCGCTCTACGTCTTCTTTTGAAATATCTTTTCCAGTAAATAACCAAGCGGTTTTAGTTTTAATGGTATTAAAAATCGAAATACTCACAGGTAATAATACTAAAGTCAAAACAGTAGCTATACCAATACCATAAGCAATTGAAATGGCCATTGGAATTAAAAATTGCGCTTGGCGACTCTGCTCTAAAATAAGTGGCGCCAAGCCAGCTATTGTGGTTAATGATGTTAAAAATATAGCTCTAAAACGCGATTTACCTGCTTCGTAAATGGCATCGTCAAATTTTAATCCCGACTTCAGATTAGCATTGAGTTTGGTTATTAACACCAGACCATCATTGACCATAATCCCAATAAGAGCAATAATGCCAAGCGCTGATAATACATTGATGGCAAAACCGTGAATAAAATGTCCCCAAGCTACGCCAATGGCACTAAATGGAATTAAAAGTAAAAGTAATATAGGTTGTGAATAACCTCTAAATGTAAATGCAATTACCACAAAAATTAAAAATAAAATGACGGGTAAAACCTTTTTCGCTGAAGACGATATTTTAGAAGCTTCTCGGTTTTGACCTTCGTAAGATACCGACAAACTCGTGTATTTGTTTAAAATTTCTGGCATCACGTTGTTCTGAATATCAGTCAAAATATCGGTAGCACTTTCATTAGGGTCTAATAAATCTGCTGCAACATTAATTTCTCTCATTCCGTTGAGAAAACTAATGGATTCTGTGCCTCTTACAATTTGGTAATTGGCTATTTCGTTAAACGGAACACGCATTCCATCAGGTGTGATAATACGCATGTCGTCTAAATCTTTAATTGACGACCGATTATTAAGATTATATCTTACCCAAACTCTAATTTCATCTTTTCCTCGCTGAAAGCGTTGGGCTTCAGCGCCAAAAAAACCATTACGAACTTGTCTCATGACTTCACCAACATCTAAACCTAAGGCAAAGGCATTTTCCTTAAGGTCAATTTCTATTTCTTTTATGCCTTTGGGGTCATTGTCCACAACATCTTTAAGCAAGTCGTTGTTTTCCATCCAAGTTTTGAGTTCGACTTTAGCTTGTTGAAGTTCGTTGAGATTATTACCGAGAAGTGAAACTGAAACAGGTGAACCTCCGAAATTACTTCCCGAACCGAAGGTGATACTTTCAACACCGTAAATCGGACCAGATTCTTCTCGAATGGCGTTGGTGATTTCGGCTGCACTAAAATCTCTTAATTCGCCTGGCAGTAAGTTGACTTGCAAAGACGCCTTATTGTTACCTGGACCAACACGTTTTATGGTATTTTCAACGACTTGCAAATTATCAGTTTGTTTTTTAGTAAATTCTTCATTAACACGCCAAGCGGCATCTTCGACAATAGAAATAATAGAATCGGTTTTTTCTGGGTTAACCCCTTCTGTCATCAATAAATCTATGCTTGCTCTATCACTGGCAATACTTGGGAAAAGCGTTACACGAATAATTTTACCACCAATAGACCCAAGCGTTAAAATTAAAAGTGAAACAAAAACCATTATGATAAAAAAACGGTTTTTTAAAGAAAACCTCAAAAAAGGCGCATAAGAATTATCTCTTAGAAAACGCATGATTTTGTCACCAAACGCATTAACATTTCGCATTTTAGCAAAAAACTTTCCTAATACCGTTTTGGGTGTTTTTTTCTTTTTGTCACTTAACCTTAATGCTTTTGAATGCGCAATATGAGCAGGTAAAATAATAAATGCTTCAATTAAAGAAACTGTTAAAGTTAAAAGCACAACAACAGACACTTCACTAAAAAATGTTCCTATTCTACCATCGATAAAGAAAAATGTAGAAAAAGCTAAAATAGTGGTGAGTATAGCTGAAATAATAGGCGGAAAAACTTCTAAAACACCATCTATGGCTGCTCTGATAGGTTTTTTACCCCGTTCATAATGTTGGTAAATATTTTCTGAAACTACAATACCATCATCAACCAAAATACCGATGACGATAATCATTCCAAAAAGTGACAATACATTGATAGTTACTCCAAAGGAATTGGCAAATACAAACATCCCGAGAAACGCAATAGGTAAACCGAAGGAAACCCAAAATGCTAATCTTGTATTTAAAAATATAGATAAAAAGAGTAATACCAAGCCGATACCTATTAACCCATTTTCAAAAAGTAATTTAGTTCTTTGGTTTAATGTGATAGACGAATCGCTAACTACATTGAGTTCAACATTGTTATTTTTAGCATTAAAATCTTTAATATAAGCTTTCACGTTTTCAGCTGTAGGCATTAAATCTTCGTCGTTTGTGTTCGTGACAATAACATTTACAGCTTTTTCGCCATTGTAATACAAAGCATTTGGGGTTTCTTCAAATTGGTCTCTAACTTCGGCTAAATCGCTTAAGCGAACTTGAGTACCATTGGCTAAAGTTTTAATGACAATATCATTAAGCTTATCCGCATAATAGCTACGTTTATCAGCTCTTATGAGATAATCTTCAACTTGAGTTTTAATGGTTCCGCCAGTAGATAAAATGTTTGAACCTCTAACTTTTTGAGCAACTTCTTCAAAAGAAATATTATAGGCTAAAAGCTGATCTTCACTTAAAGCAATTTCAATTTCTTCATTTGGAAATCCGCGGAGTTCTATTTGTGATATACCATCAATTTGTCTTAAATCTGTTTCAATTTGATAGGCAATATCTTTTAAAGTTTCTAAATTGATATCTTTTCCAGAAATAGCAAAATCTATGGTTTGCCTCGAAGTTTCTTGTTTAGACACCACAAGTGGCTCCATACCTAGAGGAAAATTAGGCACGCGGTCAACTGCATTTTTAACTTCAGTCAGCATAAAATCAACATTGCGATCGTCTTCAATTTCTACGGTAATTGAACCACCGTTTTCTCTTGCAACTGCCGTTGTTCTGTCTACGCCTTCAAGTCCTTTTAGGTTTTCTTCTATTTTAATAATCACACCTTCTTCAATTTCTTCAGGTGAAGAACCGGGATAGGTGATATTAATAGAAATAATTTTTGAATCTTGAAGCGGAAAGAAAGAAGATTTTAAACTAAAATAACCTACAATACCAAATATAAAAAATGCCAAAATCACAACATTGACAGCAACATCGTATTTAATAAAGTATGTGATGATTTTTTTCAACTTAAAACAATTTTAGTTTTTTGCCTTAACAAGCATACCTGGATAAGCACTTGATAGGTTTGATGTCATAATAACTTCTCCGTCATTAAGGCCTTTTACTATGGCTTGATTGTCTGTAAAATACATTGGTTTTACTGTTTTATAATCTAAAACTGTATCATTAACAATAAAAATTTGATTGGCGTTGTTTAGTAGTGAACGACTAAGCGCAAAAGCATTATTAATAGTTTGGCCACGAATTTTTGCTTGTAGGTATAAACCTTCTTTTACATTGTCGTCTTTGGTTTGAACAAAAACTTGAATGGTTTGTGTTTGTGTGTCTATTTGATTGTTGATTCGGCTAATTTGACCTAAAGCTGTAAAGTTGGCGTCTAAGCTTTTCAATTGAACAGAATCTCCAACTTTCATAAACGGAATCATAGATTTTTGAAGCGCGATTTGAATTTCATAAACCGAGGGACTAATAAATTCTCCTAAGCGTTGCCCCGGTCTTACTAAAGTTCCTAAATTAATAGTGGCTTCGGTTAAAACGCCATCAAATGGAGCACGAATAGTAAACTTATTAAGTCGAGTTTCTAAATTTTTGATATTAAAATAAGAACTCAAAATACCGCGACCTGTGATAAAATACTTCAATTGTTTTGACGTCTCTGGCAAATCTGGAAGTGGTTTTTGTACATCAAACTCATCTAAATAGCTTTCCCATGGTTTAAATTCTTGTGGATAATCAATTTTGATATCAGGCATTAATGCGACTAAAAGATTAAAAAAATCGCTTTTAGCAGAAATTACATTGGCTCTAAATTCTTCATTATTTATTTTTAAAAGAGTTTGACCTTTTTTATAAAACTGCCCAACCCTAAAGTCTTTTGATGAATACTCAAAAACGCCCTGAACTTCACTAAACAGTTCAAACTTTTTAAGGGCTTCAGCAACACCGTTCGTTTTTACAACAATAGGAATATCACGATTTTGGACTTTATCTACAGCTATAGGTTTGTAAACATTTTTGTTGGCTTCGTCAACTTTTTTAGGAGCGTTTACTAACGAATAAGCTACATAGCTTGCGCCGCCTAAAATGACAAATCCCAAAATGATAAGTATTAATTTTCTCATTACGATTTTAAAATTTTCAAAGCTAAAAATTAAACAATGATTAGTAGGTTAAGCTTTTCACAAACCCAATTCATCAATTTGAGACTGAACACTTTCCCAATCGCTCATTAATTGCTCTAAGTTCTTTTTCTTGGTGTTGTAAGATTCAAAAAAACCGTCTTCAGCAATCGTTTCATCGTAATTGTAAGCTAATTTTTGGTCAATGTCTTTAATTTCCTTTTCAAGCTTCGTAATTTTAGACTCGACATTACTCAATTTGTTGCACAGGGATTTGTATTTCTTTTGACGTTGATAATCATTAGATTTGTCTGCTTTTTTGGCTTTAGCTTCTGAACGCTTTTCAATGCTTCTAAAATCTTCTGCTTCTCTTGATTTTAAATATTCCTCTATGCTACCAAGGAAGGTTTTGACCTTTGAATCTTTAAATTCTAAAATTGTTTCGGATAAACCTTGGAGGAAATCTCGGTCGTGAGAAATCAATATTAAAGTGCCATCAAATGCTTGTAGAGCCTGTTTGAGCACTTGTTTTGACTGCATATCCAAATGGTTGGTTGGCTCATCCATTATTAGAACGTTAAACGGATTGAGCAGCATTTTGGCTAACGCCAGTCTGTTTCGCTCACCACCAGATAAAACTTTGACGTATTTGTGAACATCGTCTCCACTAAACAAAAATGAACCTAAAATATCTCTTACTTTTGGACGTGTCTGAGCATTAGCGGCATCAATCATCGTATCTAAAACGGTTTTGTTTTCATCGAGATATTCAGCTTGGTTTTGGGCAAAATAGCCAATTTCAACATTGTGTCCCAATTCAACCTGACCGTCGTATGAAATTTCATTCATGATAATTTTAGCCAAAGTGGATTTACCCTGACCATTTTGACCTACAAAAGCGAGTTTATCTCCACGGTCAACTGTAAAACTAATGTCTTTAATAACCAAATTATCTTTATAAGATTTAGAAATATGTTCAGCTTTTATGATAACTTTTCCTGGTCGTTTTGAGACTGGAAATTTGATATTCATCGTCGCGGTATCTTCTTGCTCAACCTCTATTCTATCAATTTTGTCTAACTTTTTGATTAGCGATTGAGCCATAGACGCTTTGTTGGCTTTGGCGCGAAACTTATCAATCAGCTTTTCGGTATGTTCAATTTCTTTTTGCTGATTTTTCTGAGCCGCCATTTGTTGTTCACGTAATTCTTCTCGGTGAACTTTAAATTCTGAAAAAGGTTTGTTGAAGTCGTATATTTTTCCAAGTGAAATTTCAATCGTGCGATTGGTGACGTGATCTAAAAACATTTTATCGTGAGATACAATAACCACACAAGCTGAAGATTGATTGAGAAATTTTTCTAACCAAATAATACTTTCAATATCTAAGTGGTTGGTAGGTTCATCGAGCAATAAAATATCATTTTTTTGCAGTAAAAGTTTAGCCAATTCAATTCGCATTCTCCAACCACCAGAAAATGTACTGGTCAAATTATTTAATTCTTCTTCTTTAAACCCTAATCCTTTTAAAATGCGTTCAGTTTCTCCTTGATAATTGTAGCCACCTTGAATTTCGTATTGATGTTGATAGGTGTTCAAATCAATCATCAGTTGATTGTAGCCATCAGACTCGTAATCTTCACGTTCTGCAAGTTGCGTATTGATATGCTCCAGTTTTTGTTCTAAAGTTTTGATTGCTTCAAAAGCTTGATAAGCCTCTTCTAAAACGGTTCGCCCTTCTTCAAAATCGATATCTTGTTTTAGAAACCCAATAGAGACTTCCTTATCTTTAGAAATTTGACCTTCATCATAAGGTTGCTCACCGGCAATAACTTTCAGTAAAGTCGATTTTCCTGCACCATTTTTACCGATTAAACCAATGCGCTCATTGGCACCAAGTCTAAAGCTGATATTTTTAAACACATATTCGCCACCAAAAGACAAAGAAAGTTCTGAAGTGTGTAGCATAAGTTATACCTATTAATTTTAATAATATATTTGATAATTTGTTACAGGTATAATACCGAGTTATATTTTAAGGATTCCGCAAATGCGGGAGACATTTAAAATAACATTCGGGTATTACATTAGTTTGTGCAAAGATTGGTAATTTTGTATTTATAATCTAAGAAAACATACAAATGCTGAAAGGATTTAAAATTTATAGTATCATCACAGGGAATTGCCCCGTTTGTCACGAAGAAAGCATGTATAAAGAAAATAACCCTTACAAATTAAAACATATCCACGATATGCATGAGCGTTGCTCAAATTGTGGAACAAAATATCAAATTGAGCCTTCGTTTTTTTACGGTGCGATGTATGTGAGTTACGGTTTGGGTGTTGCTATTGCTGTGGCTACTTTTATTATCACTTATTTTTTTATAGGTTTAGAAGTTTTCACGTCATTTATGAGCATTATAGGCGTTTTAATTTTGTTAATGCCCGTAATGATGAGATTATCCAGGAATATTTGGATTAATCTTTTTTTTAGTTACAAGCCTAAATCTGAGCGTGAAAGCGTTGAATAGAAATTTCAGGGTCAATAGTCTTTTTTTTAAGTATATGTTCTACCAAAGTCTGACCTAATTTAGGACTCAACATCACACCACGACTCCCAAAACCGTTAAGGATATGAATATTTTTATGTTTAGGATGTGTGCCTACAACAGGTCTTCTGTCCTTAGTTGTTGGTCTAATGCCGCAAACTTGGTCAACTATTTTATAAGGCGTTTTTATCATTTTGTCTAGAGCTTCCATCATTTGTGACTTTGCTTCAGCCGATGGTTGATGGATTAATGGTTGGCGCTGATAGGTTGCACCAAATTTATACAAATCGTTTCCAAGTGGAATTAAAAAATATTTGGCTTTATAAAACTCTTGAAGTTGAAGTGCTTTAGATTCAATAATCAAATAATCGCCCTTATTGCCATATATCCCTAAATCTTTAAAAAAGGGATTTTTGGAAACGCCGAAACCCTCACAGAATATAATATGCTTATAAGTTTCTTTCTGATATGAAACATAGTTTTCATCAATCTTTAAGTCTTTGTGTTGAAATGTTTCCCCTTTCCACTGTTTTTGATAATGCAGTTTTGTGTTTTGAAAAAGATGAGCTAAATTGACAGAAGCCGCTTTTATTTTTCCGATTTTATCAGCGCTTAGGTTTTGATTGTCGTTGTTGTAAACTTGCGACGATATAAATGGTTTTAATCTTGGTTTATCTAAAGCTTCATACCAATTATTTTCTTGTTCAGTGTTATGAATAAAAACATTAAGTGATTTATTTAAATAAATATCACTAGAAAACTGTTTATCTAGAGCTTGATAAAAGCTTTCTGCGAAAGGCAAATACTTTTCAACTTGCCAAGCTGGTTTCATACGTTTTACAGCAACAGGATTAATAATACCACCAGCAATCCTGGACGAGCGCTGCGAGTTATCAGAAATAATATCAAACGAATTGTTGCTTAGCTCTAAATGTCTTGCAACAGATAGGCCTGATAAACCGAAACCGACAATAAGAAAATCTTTATACATATTAAATCTAGTAAATAAAAAACGCCTCTAGAAAGAGGCGTTAAGTTAATGATTAAAAACCGAAATTAATACGTCCACATATCCAATTCAAAGTTTCTAATCTCGTCTTTTACTCGTCTAGCTTCAAGTAGTTGCATTAAAGCATTGTCTTGAATATAGTTTTCTATTTCTCTATCTTCATAGATATTTTGAGTCTTATATATCACAGATTCAAATCGTCTTGAGTTTAGAAGGTGGTCAAAAGTTAAAGGTTTTGCACCGTTTTCAGAATTTAAAACTTTAGCATCATGTAATGCATTTCTAGCATCTTTAAACCACACCCAAAAATAAGGAATCACTTTAGGATCTCCAGAATAAGTAGGGTTTTGCGTCTGGATATCATAACCAGCAGGGGCAATACCAATTAACCTATATTTTAAAGCGCCTTGTCGCTTGTCAAAATACCACATCCCTTTAATAAGATAAGCAGTAATGTCTGCACCGGTAATCTCTGTTGGAATAACATAAGGTTTCATTTGGCTAATAAGCTCTTCTGAATATAATTCAGGGTAATCTTGAAGTTCATCAGCTAAAGCTCTATTTAAAAACAATTGAACACTTTCTGTACCAGTAATCCCATATTGACCTAATAAGTCCAGAGCTACATCAGGTAAGAAAATGGCCTTCAAAGAATTTTGAATTTCTTCATTGTCTTTTTTCTGCTGAAAATAACTAGTTGAATACACTTCAGTAATAGCTCCTTCAGCATCAGGGTCTTCAGAACCCAACTTAATACCATTTATTAAAACTTGAAATAAAGACTTTCTGTCTTCACCAAGTCTGTTAGAATCTAATGGATATAACAATGGGTAGTTGAGCTTTTGATTGAGATCAATTTTCTCCCATACTATTTTAGACCACATGATGTCACGTTTATCCACATAGCCATAAGGCAAAGGTTTACTGTCATCAAGTTCCTCTTGTTCTTTATCGATTCTCTGGATATCGTCAGGGGTACTCGCATTTAACACATTTGATTGGGCTTGACCCAAATAAATGCTAAATAAAAGAACAAAACCATAAAAAAAACGACTTGGCATAAATATAAGTATTTAAATTAATTAGTAATTTGAACAAGTAAAGCAGGCATACTTTTAACGTTAACCTGAGCACCTGGTACATCTGCACGAATATCAAAAAATTGAATGATATCGCCAGTTTTAGCTAAAGCAAGAGTTTTTTTAGCCTGAGCGTTTAATCTATCACCATTAACAACAACTGAAGCCTGACCAGGCACACTCATTGTAAACCTTTTCACAACAGGTGAAATATCAAAATCAAAGTCTTCAAATATTGCGCCAACTGGAGAAATCTCAACAGCTTTACGCGGTAATTTAATCGCACCACCTTGAGCCACTTGACCACGAATAGTTGGTGTAGGTCTAGGTAGAGATTTAATTCTAAATTTAGTTGTAGAACTAAAAGTTTCTCCTTCTATAGTACCATTTACTTTTATTCCTAAATCTTTACCAGCACCAGGTTTTAAAATATAAGTTGAACCTGATTTTTTTCTAAATGTATGTCCAGGAGCTGATGCAGAAATATTATTTTCTGGAACACCAGGCATAGAAACAGTTATTGGGTTGTCAATACCACGATAAACCACATTCATTTTATCTGCAGATACAATGGCTTGATTAGGTTTAGGGATAACTTGGAAAGTTTGCTCCACGGGCACTTCAATGTCTTCAGTATCTTCTTGAGCAAATACCAGTTTACCTTCAATTTTATGTTCCCCAGGATTTCCTGCAGTAACATTAAGTTTAACTTTTCCACCAACAATATCAAAATCTTTTCCTTTCTCTAATTGACGACCGTCTAATTTTAAATCAACAAAAGTAGGCACGGTAGTTGAGTCAGTTCTTCCTAAAACAATATTACCATCAAATTTATTACCTGGATAAACTGCGCTTCTTTCAGATTCTAAAAGAGTAGAATAATTATTCATAGAAGCAATTTCAACTAGTTGACCTGAGAACATTTGTGAAAGTATCTCGTTTTCACTAATTTTAATATTATTCTGTAAAGTTGATAATTTAGTAATTGTAGAAATTAATGGGTAGCCAATGTAGTGATACTGAATATAATCCATCGTTTTTCCATCATTATCTTTAATTTTTGCATCACTTGTTAAAAATGTTTCTTCAATATTTTTTTTAACATTCGGATAGTCATTACCAATAAGATTCAGCATAGAATTTCTATAGCTCTCCATCTTACTCATAAATTTTCGACCATCATTTGTAAGTTTACCACTTACTTTGAAAGTCTCATCTACAACAGAACCTTTATCCATTGACTCATAATCATTTTTATCTTCATACGAAGACAAAAAATAAGTTTTAAGAGAATCAAGATATTGATAATATTTATTTGATACCTGCGATATTTGAGAAGCATTGGCGTAAACACTTTTAAATTGTTCTGGAGATTCAGATGCTTTAATAGCCAAACTATTTAAAGCCTCCTTATTTTTCTGAATAAAAGTTTCGTTAGTTTTATTAACAGTTTCATTAACAATACCAAATCCTACAAGAACTTCTTTGGACATTTGCAAGGCCAGCATCGCAATGAAAACCAAATACATAAGGTTAATCATTTTCTGCCTTGGTGATAATTTTCCTGATGCCATATTATGTTATATTTTTTTATATTAATAATTAAGAGACTCCTCTAGTTTAAGCTTTAGGCTGCATAGCACTAAGCATTCCTCCATAAACTCCATTAAGTGAATTTAAGTTTTGAGTCAATGACTCCATTTGTTCTCTTAATTTTCCAGCATTATCAGCAACAGCTTCGTTGATTTCTGCTTGTCTTGATGCAGACTCAACTTGAGACTTATATAAATTGTTTAAAGATTCCATTTGTGAAGCAGCTAAAGTTAATTCTTCGCTGTATTTCTTTTGAGAATTGATACCATCTGTGGTAGGTGATAAGTTTTTAGCAGCACCTTCAAAGCTTCTAATGCTTTCGCCTAAACTCTCCATTAGACTTGAATCAATTCTAGCTTCTTTAAGCATCTCATCAAGTTTTTGAGATAATATGCCTTTTTCTTCTTCATTAATACCTTCATCTCCATATTGACTATCTTCTCCTGCGAGCTCTGGATAGACTTTTGACCAATCTAAGTCAGAATCTACAGGTTCAAAAGCTGATACCACAAACACACCTGCTTCTGTTATTAGACCTATAATTAACATTTCATCTCCAAATTGCCAGTGCATAATTTTAAATAGTGCTCCAACAATAACAACTGCTGCTCCGAGACCATAAACCATGTTCATTAACTTCTTTGACGTATTTGACTTTGCCATAATTTTAAAATTTAATAAATTTAGTGATTAATATTTGATTGATTGTAAAATTTAATTTCTTCGATGATCAAGAGACAACCCGTTTCCGAGGTAGTCCTGAACCATTCTTAAACCGATATAGCTTCTTGCAGAATCTGCATATTCATAATCTCTTGTACTTACTCTTAAAGAATAACTTACATCTTTCCAAGACCCACCTCGAATAACCTTTCTGTTGTTTTCTTTATTATTAACATTAGGATTCATGGAAGACATATATTCGTATGCAGCGGGATCATATGAAGTATTCACCCATTCCGCAACATTACCAGACATATTATACAAACCATACTCGTTAGGTTCAAAAGCATCTGCTTCAACAGTGTAAAGTGCTTCATCAGCTGCATAGTCTCCTCGAAGAGGCTTAAAGTTTGCTAAGTAACATGCTCTATCATCTTTAGTATAAGGTCCACCCCAAGGAAATGTAGCAGACTCTAAACCGCCTCGTGCTGCATATTCCCATTCTGCTTCTGATGGCAACCTAAAGGCTGGTGACTTACTTTTATCAGCTTCTTTGTTATACTTATTAAGGTGTTGTGTTCTCCAATCGGCAAAAGCTTTAGACTGAACCCATGACACGCCTACAACAGGATAATTATCAAATGCAGTATGAGAAAAGTAATTATTATGCATGGGTTCATTATATGAATAATTAAAGTCTTTTATCCAAACCGTAGTATCAGGATAAACAGGAACTTTTTTCTCAACAATATAATTAGACAAATTTTGATCTGAACGTGCTGCTTTATCTAAGTCTACAGTTTTATAACTGTACTCAAATTTAGTAACATCAAGCATTTTTTCACCATTATAGGAGTCTTCTTTATCGAGGTAAAATTCATCCATGACGTAAACGTAATTTTCATCAGGATACTCCGATGGTTTCCAAATAATTTCTACATCCCAATTAAGTGTTCTATCTAAAGGATCATAATGTCTTGAATATTGTTGATATGGGGTTTGATCATTTTGATTTTGAGCATTATTGTTATTATTTCCACCACCAAATAAACCTAAACCTCCTTTATTATTTTGACCTTCTGATTTAAAAGCAAAATCTTGAATACTTCTACCATTTCCATTACCTTGATTGGCGTTAGCATTATTTCCGCCACCAGCGAGTTCAGCTTCTTCTGCAAGTTTCTGTCTAACAACAGAATCTCTTACATTTTCTACAAACTGTCTATATTCTGAATTAGTGATTTCAGTTTCGTCCATATAAAAGGAAGTCACTGTAACAGTTTTTATTGGCGCGTTTTTCAACCCAGCAATATCGTAGTCAGACTTCCCCATTGTAAAAGATCCGCCTTCTACTTTAACCATTCCATAGGGCCTTTCAGGAAACCATTGTTTTCCTTCAACTCCTACAAGTTGCCCTTTGTTGTTATCTCCGCAGCTTAAAAGCACTGCAACAACAAAAAATAAATTTACTAAAATCTTAAATTTCATAGAAAATTGTTTAGTTCACGTTAATTTCAGTTTTACAAAAAAACAATATTTTTATTAATAAAGCCTTAAAATTAGAAAAAAAATCAAAATTCATTCTTTTGCTTGGCTTTTATCCACCGCTCAGGTAACTCTTGATTACACGCTGAGAGATAGCTTTGCTTATCACATGGTAATAACGTATGTTGTTTTAGTTTATTATTAACATTATCTATATTTGAGGGAATTTCTATCCACCAACGTTTTGAAAGTTGACTTTCATAAAACACTAAAACTTCATTATCGACAGGCACTTGATATTTTAAAAAGCTGGAATTATTGACATCTGCAACTTCTTTTAACCTGTAATGGGTTCCTTCAATAAAGTACCATAGTATCTGGCCTACCAACTTTTTTGAAGTCTTAGATTTTAAATACTGTAATTCATAAACGCCAAAAGAAGTTACTTTATCACTCAATCCTGCATACCTCGATAAGCTACAAATTTCTCTATTATTGAATCCATTTGGATACATATTATCTTGTAAGAAGGACTGGCCTTCTATACTCCTGACATCAAGAGATACAATATCAGCATCTCTTAACACGGGCTCAACAATTTTGATATCACTAGCCACTTCGCCAAGTCGGTACGATTCAAAAAACATTTTCTCTAATAAGTGTATTTCTTCTTGAGCATTGTAAAAGGATTGATACCCAATATTAGCATAATTAAATAGGTTATAGGGTTTATTGACAATCATATGACTTAGGAAAGATTCGTTATTTAATTCAATATTAGAATCTCCCAAATCAAACTTTGGGTCAATATTTGCGATGTTTACCATGTATTTAATACCATCGTAAGCGCGATAATGTGGATAAAGTAAATCTTGAGAACCGCCTAATATAATAGGAATAACCTTATGCTCTAAAGCGTAATTTACTACTTGACGCAACGCATAAAATGTATCAGAAATTTCATTTCCAGACTCTATAATACCCCAATCTAAAATTGAAATATCCCAGTTGCCTAGCTGAAGTTCGTAAAATGCAGTTTTTATATTTTCAAAATCAATGTTATCTTGATTATCAAAATTACCCCTACTTTCTTCAACACAGATTAAAATAAAATCGTAGCTCTTAATATCTTCTACTTGGTCATTGAAAGTGACTTTTGAGCCTACTTGGGTTGAGGTTAAATTCTGAATTGCCTCAATGAAATTGCTAGAATTTTGTCTTAAAAAATCAAACACCTTAAGTTATTTTTTAGTAGACCTTGATTTAGGTTTAGCTTTAGCTTTTGTTTTCCTCTTTGCTTTTTTAGGCTTTTTTTTATCTAACATTGCTTTGACTTCATCAAGTGTTAGAGCTTCAGCGTCTGTCGTTTTGGGTAATTCAATTTTAGTTTTACCTTGACTAACTTTAAATCTTCCCCAACGGGCTTTTTCAACTTTAATGCCTTCATCTTCCCAATGGTGAATGAGTTTGTCTTTTTCTTTTTGAATTTTATCTTCAATTAGCTCTATAATGTCAGCTTCAGATAGGTTATCAAAATCATATTTTTTATTGACATTAATAAACATGCCATCCCATTTTAAAAATGGACCAAATCGCCCTTTACCTTTTTGAACGCCTTTACCTTTATAAGTATATATAGGTTCGTCTGCTTTTTCTTTTGCTTTTATGATTTCGATTGCTCTATCGTAACTCACTTCAAGCGGGTCTTCACCTTTAGGTATTGATGCAAACTTTTTACCATACCTTATATAAGGCCCAAAACGCCCTACGTTGGCTTCTACCTTTTCATCTTTATATTCGCCTAATTCTTTTGGAAGCTTAAACAAATCCATAGCTTCTTCAAAGGTAATAGAGTTCAGGGTTTGATTAGGTCTGAGTCCAGCAAACTTTGGTTTTTCTTCATCTTCTACAGAGCCAATTTGTACCATCGGGCCAAATTTACCTAACCTGGCGCTGACTGGTTTTCCCGTTTTTGGGTCTTTACCCAATACGCGTTCACCGACTTCTCGTTCTGCGTTTTTGGCAACGTCTTCTACATTGGGATGGAATTTATCATAAAACTCTTTAATAACATCTGTCCATAGTTCGTCACCTTGAGCAATTTCATCAAAATCTTGTTCAAGTTTAGCTGTAAAGTTATAGTCTAAAATCCCTTCAAAATGATTAACTAAAAAGTCATTAACCACCATACCAACATCTGTGGGGATTAACTTTCCTTTGTCAGCACCTGTAATTTCAGAAAGTGACTTTTCTTTAATTTCATTTTTTTGGAGAATCAATTTTTTATAAGTTCGTTTTTGACCTTCAATATTTGATTTCTCAATGTATTTTCTATTCTGAATGGTTGAAATTGTTGGCGCATAAGTTGACGGACGGCCAATACCAAGTTCCTCTAGTTTTTTAACTAGTGCAGCCTCTGTGTATCGCGAAGGCGGTCGAGTAAAACCTTGAGTAGATTCTATAGCTATAGTATCAAGCTGATCGCCTTTGGTAATTTTAGGCAACATCCCGGCTTGCTCTTCGTCCTCTTCGTCTTTACCTTCAAGATAGACTTTTAAAAACCCATCAAACTTGATCATTTCACCTTTGGCTACAAAAGTTTCTTGATGTTTGTCAGCTTTAATTTTAACATTGGTTCTCTCGAGTTGAGCGTTACTCATTTGGGAGGCAATAGCCCTTTTCCAAATCAATTCGTATAAACGCTGTTGATCACGTTCAGCGGGTACGTTGTTTTTTGAAAAATCTGTAGGTCTAATGGCCTCGTGAGCTTCTTGAGCACCTTTAGATTTTCCCTTGTAGTTTCTGCTTTGGTGATATTTTTCACCATAAGCCGAAGTAATTTCTTCCTGAGCTCCTGCTTTAGCTTGATTTGAAAGGTTAACGCTATCGGTTCTCATATAAGTGATATGCCCAGCTTCGTATAATCTTTGTGCCATTGACATGGTTTTTCCGACAGGAAAATATAGTTTTCTGGCAGCTTCCTGCTGTAATGTAGAAGTTGTAAATGGTGGTGCAGGAGATTTTTGAGCAGGTTTTTTATCGAGTTCGGCAACTTCAAAATTGGCATTAAGACACTTTTCGAGAAAAGATTTGGCTTTATCAAAAGTGTCAAAGCGCTTTGGTAATCTGGCTTTAAAAGATGAACCTTCTTCCGTTTTAAACTGAGCTTCTACCTTGTAAAAGGTTTCGGTTTTAAAATCTCTAATTTCACGTTCACGCTCTACAATTAATCTTACTGAAACAGATTGCACACGTCCAGCAGACAAACCACCTTTTACTTTTCTCCATAAAACTGGAGACAATTCGTAACCTACCAATCGGTCTAAAACACGCCTAGCCTTTTGGGCATTGACTAAGTTGTAATTAATACCTCTTGGATTTTCAATTGCTTTTTGGATAGCAGATTTTGTGATTTCTGAAAAAACAATACGTTTTGTTTTAGCCTCGTCAAGTTTTAATTCATCGTACAAATGCCAAGCAATGGCTTCTCCCTCTCGGTCTTCATCACTGGCTAACCACACCATATCTGATGATTTGGCAGCTTTATTTAGCTTTGATACTACAGATTTTTTATCAGCATTTACAACGTATTTAGGTTGAAAATTATTATCAACGTCAACGCCAAGTTCTTTTTGAGGTAAATCTGCGATGTGGCCGTAACTGGATTCTACTTTATAATCTTTACCAAGAAATTTTTCTATGGTTTTAGCTTTTGCTGGTGACTCGACAATAACTAAATTTTTGGGCATAGTGAGTGAATTTTGTCTGTGCAAAAGTAGGCGAATTTTTGAATATAAAAATTGAAGTGGCTTTTTATCTAAAATAAAACCTTTATAACAACTCAACTGATTGTTTGTAATTTACTGAAAAATAGATATTTATTCAATATGATAAATTTTTGATTTTTTAAATATTCAAATGGTATAAAAACTTAATTTAACATCTGTTGAAATAAATTTTTAATTTAAACTTAATTTTAAAAATCTATATTCAAAATAACACATCTTTGTAAAAAACAATTTAAGTGAAAAAAATAGAATGTATCAGTGTTTTTGATATGCTTAAAATCGGAGTTGGCCCTTCAAGTTCCCACACTTTAGGACCTTGGAGAGCTGCACAACTTTTTGTAGAGGAACTAAAAGATAAAACCCTTATTAATACAGTCGATTCTCTTAAAGTTGAGCTTTATGGGTCTCTTTCACTCACCGGTAAAGGTCATGCCACAAATATTGCTGTAGTACTTGGTTTGATGGGATTTGATCCCGTAAAAATGCCAATTGAAAACATAGATGCAGAGATTTCAGCTTTAAAATCTAAATCAAGACTTCAATTAGGGCAAAAAAATAAATTAGAATTTAGTTTCGAAAACGATATCGAATTTAAAAGTCAATTTTTAGACTTTCACCCAAATGGAATGATATTCAAAGCTTTTTCTAAAGGAAACCTATTACATCAAGAATCTTTTTATTCTATAGGTGGTGGATTTGTAGTGAAAGAAGAAAGAGAAAATGCAAAACAAAAAATAGAAGATTTTAAACAATTTCCATTTTCTATAGAAACTGGTGCAGAACTGTTGGCTTTCTGTTCAACCGAAAAGAAAAATATTGCAGAGATTGTTTTAGAGAATGAAAAATCACTTAGATCTGAGGATGAAATTGATCAAGGTTTGAAAGACATTTGGGATGTGATGCTAGATTCTATGTATGTTGGTTGCCATACTGGTGGCGAACTCCCTGGTGGTTTAAATGTTTCCCGCAGAGCTTTAAAAATGAACCAAACCTTGCTAGATGAGCATTTTGAAACTTATGATAATGCTGAAGAATGGCTTCAAACTATCAGACAGACCGAAGTTAAATTTCGTCAAATTTTAAAATGGGTAAGTTGTTTTGCTATTGCAGTTAATGAAGTTAATGCCTCTTTAGGCCGTGTAGTCACTGCGCCGACTAATGGAAGTGCTGGAACTTTACCATCGGTTATGATGTATTATATGACCATTGAAAATCACCAAGCTTCATTTGAAGACCTTAAAGAATTTATGTTGGTTGCAGGTGAAGTTGGCAGTTTATTTAAAAAAGGCGCAACCATTTCTGCAGCTATGGGTGGCTGTCAAGCCGAAATTGGCGTGTCATCTGCTATGGCAGCTGCTGGCTTAACACACGTGATGGGCGGTTCGCCAGAGCAAGTGCTTATGGCTAGCGAAATTGCCATGGAACACCACTTGGGCTTGACTTGTGACCCTATAGCTGGATTAGTTCAAATTCCTTGTATAGAACGAAACGCTATGGGTGCTATTAAAGCCATAAACGCAGCTGAAATCGCCATTGAATCTGATGCTTCAAAAGCAAAAGTTCCTCTTGACAAAGTCATTAAAACCTTATGGGAAACCGCTAAAGATATGAACAATAAGTACAAGGAAACCTCAGAAGGTGGTCTTGCGGTGCAAGTCAATATCAGTGATTGCTAATTGGTTTTAGCTTTTTTTCTAGTGTCTGCTATATAACTGATTAACCAACGATTGTCAATTTTAATTAAAGTCAACACATTAATTCCTGAATGAGATAACTCACCATTGACATAAAACTCATAAGGAATGGTATACTGCGCTAAATACTCAGTTACTGTTGACTCAATGTCAAATATTCGTTCTTCAATATTTATATTTTTTGGGATTGCCTTTAAGCCTTCTTGAAATTCTTTTTTTGTTGAAAAACTTACATTACTTTTAGGTTGAAGTTGAAGACTGTGTAGTTTTAAGTCGTCTAAAGTTAAACTATCAATTACTGCTATGTTTTTTTGATTTAAAGCTTCAAAAAAAACATTTACTGTTTTATCTGAAGTCTGAGCATGAGTAATTAAACTCATGAAGATCAATATATTTAAAACTATAAATTTCATAGTAATTTTTGTTTATTAGTTTATGATATTACATAGAATTGATATAATTCTCATACCAATTAAACTTATGATCAATAATATCTTGCTTTTCTTTTTTAATAAAATCTAGATAGGCTTGTGCCACAGGTGAGAGTTTTTTGCTTTTCAACCAAATCAAATTCCATTCTGTTGCAATCGGGCAATTTTTTGAAGGTATAACATTAACAATATTGTTTAATAATGCATTTTTTAAACCAATTATTGGCATAAGCGATACACCAAGTCCGGCGATAACAGCTTGTTTAACTGCTTCATTTGAGGTAAGCTCAAGTCTTTTTCCAGCAGGGAAATTATAAGCTTTCATATAAGTTTCCATAGCGTGACGAGTTGCAGAGCCATATTCTCTATATATGAGCGGGGCTTTTTTTAGGCTGTTTAGATTGTCTTTAAATTTAAATTGATAATCTTGATTGGCAACCCAAACTAAAGTGTTTGGCATTAAGGGTTCCCGTTTTACATCCAAGTGGGATGGTAAGGTTGAAACCAATGCAAAATCTACAGCATTTTCTTCTAAAGACTTAACAACTTTAAGCTTATTGGTCACATCCATATTAAGTTCTATACCAGGATGCTCATTTACAAATTCATTTAAAAAATAAGGCATTACATATTTTCCTGTAGAAACTACGGATATCCTTAACTGCCCTACCAACTGCCCTTTAAAGGCTAAGGTTTTGTAATTAATATCATTGACTTCTTTTAAAATCTTTTTAGATGACTCAACGATTTCATGACCAAATTCTGTAATATGAATTTGGCGACCAATAACTTCTAATAGTGGGATTTCAAATTGATCTTGAAGATTTTTTAGTTGTATAGACACTGCAGGTTGAGATAAATGTAAAGCTTCTGAGGCTTTCGTAACACTCTTAAGTTCAGCAACTTTAACAAAAACCTTTAACTGATGTAAAGTATAGTTCATTGTGTTTATTTATGCATAAAATTAAAAGTATAAATATAATTAAATGCTTTAAATGTTACAAATTTGTAGTCAAAAAAAATTATGCGTTGGTTATTTAAGCCTAAAACTACAAAACGATTATTTCTACTTTGTCCGATTTGGTGTTTAGAAACTAAACTTAGAAAAGAATTTAAAGATGATCCTTATTTCATGACAGCTTTAGGTGGTTCATTTTCTTTTGATCAGGCGCAAATACAACAGATTAAATCTCTGGTTTGTCAAAATGGCATCCAAAAAATTTGTGTGGTTGCTAACCCTAAATGTAAGTTCATTCAAAATATTATACAACCTGATACTATACATAACACAGCAGCAGAAGAATTATTAGCAAACATCTACCACAAGAAATACGACGAGATTCAAAATGAAACATCTTTTGAAGACAAATGTCGAAGGCTATCAATTTTACACTCTGAATTTCAAATAGCTCATCTTAGGAGTAAACCAGAAATTTTAGCTTTAATAGAGCATTATAATTTGGATATCTCAATTATAGTAAATCATATCCCAGAAATTCATAAGACAAACAGATAGGGTTATTTTAAATTTGGTTCTACGTTATTAAACCAGTAATAATGATTACTCAAAATGATAAGCTGAAAATATCTCCATGAGTGCAGTCGAATGGTCGCTTTTCACTTAGTCTACGCTCAGTGTGACATAAATTCTCACTACTGGTTAACGTTCATTCGTGTTTTAAATTTATCTTTTTTTACTCATAAATTCATTTTATATAAAGTATGTATGATTATAATTTCCAGTATTTTCGCTAAAAAATATTTTGAGCTTTATACAGTCCAAACAAGAAGAATTACTAAACGCATTAACTCATGGTTTGGGTGTTGTTTTATCGATTTTAGCCTATCTAGTGCTAGTTTTAAATTATGAGGAATCAAAAATTGATCTTTTTTATATATCAGTTTATGGGTTGAGTTTGATCATTCTTTATAGTGCTTCTACCTTATATCATAGTATTCATCATAATAAGTATAAGATAATACTACGGAAACTTGACCATATAAGCATCTACATTCTTATATCAGGAACGTATACACCTGTGTGTGTTTCAGTTTTAAAAGACAGTAATGGATTTTTAATATTGGGTATTGTGTGGACTTTGACTCTAATTGGTCTTGTACTAAAAATATTTTTTACTGGTAAGTTTGAAAAAATATCTCTCCTACTCTATTTAATTATGGGTTGGTTAATTGTCATAGATATTGATACCTTTTATCAAAATGTTGACACTTTAACTTTATGGTTTTTAGGCTTAGGTGGTTTATTTTACACCTTTGGTATTTTATTTTATATAATGCACAAACTTAGGTATCATCACGTGATTTGGCACATATTTGTTTTACTAGGCAGCCTTTTCCACTACTTAATGATATTACGAGTAACTACTTAGTTTTTTATATCTTATTTATCGCTTGTGCCATCCTTTTCTCAAAGTTATATTCAAAAAGGTTTGGAAAAGAGGCTGTGAGTTTTAAAATATCTATTATTTTCCTATCAGAATTGGTTATAATTAAAGTCGGGACGCCTAAAGCATGTTTTAGCATCCTAACCATGTGTTCATCTCTGTTTCGCAATTCATTAACATAAAGGATTTCTGCTTTTTTATAAAAAGGTTTAGCTAATTTTCTAGCTTGTTTTTTGTCATGCCATATTAAAACTAAAAAGTCAATTTTACCATGCGACATTTTAATGTGTCGATTAAGGATTTCCATTTCATCTTCCAGGGGAGCACACCAATCTGCATATGTCAACAAAACTAATGGTTTATCAAAATCACTTAAATTGTTTTTTCGTCGATCAAAACAATTTATATTAAAGTCATCAAGGTAAGAGTCGATTAATTTTTTATTAATAAATTCATTGTATAATTGCGCCACTCTTTTAAAATCTTGAGCAGCTTTTGCTTTTCCTATCTTGTATTTATAGGCGTTGATATTAGTTGCAATCTGTTCGGAAAAATAGACTTTTGAAGAAATACTAAGTTCATCTTGAGCAGAAAACTCATGCACTGATAACAATATAAAACATATGCAGAAAAAGCTTTTCATTAATTGGTCAGTTTATCCAAATGTAAAAAAACCAATTGAGATTAATAGGTTTAGCGTTCTTCTTTATTAAAATACACTAAATAATAATACATTTGCCGGTCTTCATCCCAGCCTTTTTCAATAAACTTTTCAGCAGTTTCTGAATTGACAAAATCCATTTTGATTTGCACATTAGTGTCGAGATTAATGACGTTTTTCATCTTTTTACGTGCAGAAGTTACAGCTGTATTGGATATGGGAAAGCTAGATAAATCTTCTATATTATACTTAGGTGCTTTATCTGTTTTGTAATTTTTAAATTCGGGATGCAATTCGGGATTGTCTAAAACTTCGTTGAGAAACTTAGTTTCTTCAAAGTCTTCATTACTGGCAAAGTGATTGACCGCTTTGTTCATGAACATCATTTCTTGTTGCTTATCTTCAGCAGGTCTGACTACGTCTTTAGCGAAATTCTCACAAAACTTAAGATATTTTTTTGTATAAAAATTTTCATCTGCAAAAAAATCGATGCCGAGAAATTCTTCTAACCAATATTTAGTGTCGTATTTGTTAGAATCTATTGATAAAACTTTATAGCCAGTTTCTTTTTCTACATTTAGAATTAGAGCGCCTTTGTCTAACTTGTTAAGGTGAACGCCTTGTTCTAATCTGGGTTTTAGGTTGTCTTCATTCTTATCAAATTGTAAAAAATCGTGTTTAAGCTCACTTTTAAAAATCCCAATAGCTTCAACTTTTTGGTTATCAACTAAGACATTTTCAAGATAAGTCACATAGACTTCACCACTTTTAATATGCTGATGTTTAGACTGTTCAAACAAATATTTGGTGATGTGTTTTGAAATGTCGTGGAGTTCTAAAGGATTATTAAACCCCTTTCGAATCATTTGGTATAGGTCGTGAAATTCTAAATCTGTGTCGTGCTTAAATTGATAGTAATTTTCTTCTTTATCTCTAAAAGGTTTAAAGAAATATTCCTTCAGCAAGGGCATCAATTCATCATCGACAGTAAAAGGGTCATTTGATAGAAAATAATTTTCATTACGACTTTTATTTCCAACGCGATGTATAGATAAATGCTCGATTTGAGCGGAATACAAATTTAACATAAAGGGTTTTTATTTTTTATTCAATTTTTTGCGTTCTTCGGCTTGCTTCATCATGTCTTGCATTTTTTGAGCAAACTTACCTTTCTTTTTAGGTTTCTTTTTGTTGGCTTCAATCTTGGCAAGAATTTTCTGTTCATCAATAATATATTTTTTAATGACCAGCATGATACCAATAGTAATTAAATTAGAAATGAAATAATACAACGACAGGCCACTCGCATAATTATTAAAGAAAATCAACATCACGACTGGTGAGATATACATGATAATTTTCATGTTAGGCATTCCAGGTTGAGAAGTTTGCATGTTTTGACCCGTCGTCATTGTCATATAGAAAAATATAGCTATTGAGGCTAATATAGGAAATAAGCTCACGTGGTCGCCATAAAAAGGAATTTTAAATGGTAAGCTTGCTATTGAGTCATATGAAGATAAATCTTCTGCCCATAAAAAGCTCTTTTGCCTAAGTTCAAACGCACTTGGAAAAAATTGAAACAAGGCATAAAACACAGGAATTTGCAGTAAAGCTGGTAAACAACCACTCATTGGGCTTACACCAGTTTTGCTATACAGGGCCATCGTCTCTTGCTGACGCTTCATAGCGTTGTCTTTATGTTTTTCGTTAATCTCGTTAATTTCAGGACGCAAAACTTTCATCTTGGCTTGAGACAGATAAGATTTGTAAAGAATTGGCGAAAGCACAATCCTCACAACAATCGTCATTAAAATAATGGCTAAACCATAACTTGGCAAAACTCCACTGAGCAATTCAAAAAATGGAATAAAAATATTTTCATTGATCCAGCCAAAAATCCCCCACCCTGTAGGCACAATTTCATCTAAATTCCGGTCGTATTGTTTTAGAACCTTATAATCGGATGGACCATAGTAGAAGTTCATAGATTCTGCAATCTCTCCATTTTTAAACTTTAGAGGCATTTGAGATTCAAATGATTTGGTAAAAAGTGTATCAACATCATCATCTTGAACTAAATTTTTGGAAACCATTTTGGCTTTTTCAAAAGGCTGGTCGCTAAGTAAGATACTCGTAAAGAAATGCTGTTTATAGGCTATCCAGTCGACATTTGCATCTTCTTCCTCAGCAACATCGCCTTGCCCTGTATAATCATCTTTATCGCCTTCATATTGATAAACAATTTCTGTATATCGGTTTTCATAAGAAATACTCTTAGCGTGGCGATAGCCTTTTAAAAACCAATTAAGTTGCGGCTGTTGAGAGGCGTTGACTACTTCTTTTAAACCCTGAGAATAAATATCAAAATCCAACATATAGTCGTTCGGATTCATTTGATACACATATTCCAAATACTGGTCATCAGAAATTTTGAGTTTCATCGATAAGCGTTGTCCGTTATCAGTTTGCGTCAATTCTGGCGTAAAATAATAATCTGTAGTGTTGATTAATCGGCCAGACTTATCTTGAAATTGAATATTAAATTTAGCGTTATTTTCTTTTAAAAGATAAATAGGATTGCCTTTATAGGAGTCAAATTGCTTCATTTTAGCTTCCACAACTTGGCCGCCTTTGTTGGAAACTTTAAGCTCAATCACTTCATTTTCAAGTGTTGTAACTTTGTCTTCAGCATTGATGTTGGCATAGTCAAAACTGCCTTTTAAGCTTTGTTTTTGGCTATTCCTAATCGAATCATTTTGTGGGATTTGAGGAGTTTGATTATCAGAAGCTTGAGTTGTGGTGGTGTTTTGCTCAGGTTGGGTTTGAACTTCTTCAGTTTGTTTTGTTTCTTCTTTTGGTGGGTTTTCTTTTAAATTACTCTGTTGAGTATAAACCATCCAAATGATTAAACCTACAATCAACACATAACCAATAATAGTATTTATATCTACTTTTTTATTTTCCATTTCAAGAATTTAATTGACAATTTGCAAAAATCAACAATTTGTTTTAATAATAGTAATATTAGGCTTTAAATCTTTTTGAGATTGTTGTTTGTTTAGTGGTTTTTGGATTGTGCATAAAAGAAAAATCAGTCAAGAATTCTTACGCAGCTTAGAATTGAAACAGACATATTCATGATAGATATAGTCAAGTTTTGTCTAATCATTTTTCAATTTATAGCTTAAGGTTATTTATCGATAATAATTCTAAAACCATTTACATACCCAAAATATAAGCAAACATCAAAGGTGCAACTATAGTGGCGTCACTTTCTATGATAAATTTTGGGGTGTTGATATCTAATTTTCCCCATGTGATTTTTTCGTTAGGCACAGCACCGGAATAGGAACCATAACTTGTGGTAGAATCTGATATCTGACAAAAATAACTCCAAAACGGCGTGTCGGTGCGTTCCATATCTTGGTATAACATCGGTACTACACAAATGGGAAAATCTCCAGCAATACCACCGCCAATTTGAAAAAATCCAATACCAGATGACACGTCTTTTGCTGTATTTTTGGTGTACCAATCAGCTAAAAATGTCATGTACTCAATACCGCTTTTCATAGTACTGGCTTTCAATTCGCCTTTCATAACGTAAGAGGCGAAAATATTGCCCATTGTACTGTCTTCCCAACCTGGTACAACAATTGGCAAGTTTTTTTCAGCGGCAGCATACATCCAGGAATCTTTAAGATCTATTTCATAATACTGTTCCAAAACGCCAGAGAGCAACATTTTATACATAAATTCATGTGGAAAATAACGTTCGCCTTTGTCTTCAGCATCTTTCCAAATTTTTAAAATATGCTTTTGCAATCTTCTAAAAGCTTCATCTTCTGGAATACAAGTATCGGTAACGCGGTTTAAACCTTTTTCGAGCAAATCCCATTCTTGTTGAGGTGTTAAATCACGATAGTCTGGAATGCGTTTATAATGAGAATGTGCCACCAAATTCATGATATCTTCTTCTAAATTGGCACCAGTGCAGGAAATGATATGCACTTTATCTTGTCTTATCATCTCGGCAAATATCTTCCCAAGTTCTGCCGTACTCATAGCACCGGCAAGAGAAACCAACATTTTTGAGCCGTTTTCTAACTGCTTTTCGTAAGCTTTTGCCGCATCAACTAAACTGGCGGCATTGAAGTGCAAATAGTATTTTTCAATAAATTGTGAAATCTTGCCTTTATTCATCGTCGTCATCTTGGTTTGGGGTTTTAAATTTATAACTCAACATTTTGTAATATAATTTGGCGGCCAAAAAATCAGAAGATTTGTCTATGTCGTTGGGACATAATTCCATGATGTCAAAACCGACAACATTTTTCTTTTTAAAAATAAGTTTTAAAAATTCTAAAGTTTCAAACCATAACAATCCACCGGGTTCTGGAGTTCCAGTTGAAGGTAAAATTGAAGGATCGAGAGCGTCTAAATCGAAAGTAATAAAAACATTAGGTGTCATTTGGTCTACAGCATCTTCAATCCAGCTTTCATCATGAATCAAATCGTGGGCAAAATAGGTTTGGTAGTCGTCCATAAATTCACGTTCAGATACGTCCATAGAACGAATGCCAACTTGAATTAGGTTACAAGTTTTACTGGCTTCGTGAACAGCACAGGCATGGTTGTAAGCTGAGCCTTCGTAAGTGGGTCGCAAATCGGCGTGTGCATCAATTTGTACTACGGTGAGGTCTTCATAACATTCATTAAAAGCTCTTATATTACCAATACTTACAGAATGTTCGCCACCAAAAATGGTAACAAATTTTTCTTGTTTAATGTAATTTTTAACAATCTTATGCACCATGTTGACCATTTTTTCAGGAGAGCTGTTTTCAATGATGGGTGCGGTAAGATGAATGCCTTGTTTGTAAACTTCGCTTTGGGTTTCTATGTCGTAAAGTTCCATGTTTTCAGAAGCATGCAAAAAGGCTTCTGGACCTTTGTCAGCTCCTTTTACCCAACTGCTGGTGCCGTCATAAGGCACTGGAATAAGCACAACTTTTGCGTTGTCTAAGCGGGAATATTTGTCTGGTATGCCTGCATAATTTTTTTTATTCATCGTATCCTAAAATTTTAAGTAAGTCTTTGCTTTTTTGTTGTTCACTAAATAGTTTTTGGGTCAAGTTACCGTTTTCATCACGGTCTATTAAAATATGTTTTGGCGAAGGAATAAGGCAGTGTTGTAAACCTCCAAATCCACCGATAGTTTCTTGATAAGCTCCAGTGTTAAAAAATCCAATATACAATGGTTTTTCTTTTTTGAATTTCGGTAAATAAATGCCATTCAAATGTTGTTCGCTGTTGTAATAGTCGTCGCTATCGCAGGTTAAACCGCCGAGTAGCACACGCTCGTATTCTTCATTCCATCTATTAATGGGCAACATGATAAAACGCTTATTAATCGCCCAAGTATCCGGCAAAGTAGTGATAAATGAAGAATTGATCATATTCCATTTTTCACGGTCATTTTGTTGTTTTTGATAAAGCACTTCGTAAATGGCTCCACCACTTTCACCGACGGTAAAACTGCCAAATTCTGTAAAAATATGCGGCACTTCTACGTTTTCTGCCTCACAAGTCAATTTGATTTGAAGTAAAATTTCTTCTACAATATATTGATAATCAAACTCAAAGCCCAGTGAATTTTTTATAGGAAAACCACCGCCAATATTTAAGCTGTCTAAAGTTGGACATATTTTCTTGAGTTTGATATAGACTTGCATACATTTAAGCAACTCATTCCAATAATATGCATTATCACGGATCCCAGTATTGATAAAAAAGTGCAACATTTTAAGCTCAACTTTAGGATTGTCTTTGATTTGTCTGTTGTAAAAAGGGATGATATTTTTATAACCAATGCCTAATCTCGAAGTATAAAATTCAAATTTTGGTTCTTCTTCGGATGCGATACGGATGCCAATTTTATAATTTTCATTTATTTTTTCATCCAACAAACTCGTCTCTTCATAATTATCGATGATAGGGATACAGTTGGTATGTCCTTTATTGATAAGATTGGCGATATTATCAATGTATTGTTCACGTTTAAAGCCATTACAAATCACATAGGTTTTTGGATGTATTTTACCATCGCTTTTAAGTTGGTTGACAATATCAATATCAAATGCAGATGAAGTTTCTATATGTATGTCATTTTTTAGGGCTTCACTTAAAACATATTGAAAATGAGAACTTTTAGTACAGTAGCAATAATGGTATTGCCCCTTGTATTGATGTTTTTGTTTCGCATTTGAAAACCAAGCTTTTGCTCGTTTAATATTTTCTGAAATTTTTGGTAAATATGTAAATTTGAGTGGTGCACCGTAGTCTTTCACGAGACGCATTAAATCGATATCGTGAAATAAAAGCTGATCATTATTGAGTTTAAATTCGTCTTGAGGAAAGTAAAACGTTTGGTCAATTAAATCTATATATCTGTTTTTCATTTAATTAAATCTATCGAAAAGGTTTTATAAATTTATTACAATTTTATGAAGAATTTCCTGTTTTATTTTAAAAAAGAAAGCAATTGTTCAGGAAATCGTGTCTTAAAGGTCTGAAAATGATTCCTACTAAATTTGATTTTTATACTTCAAGTTTTATTAAATATTAAAGTTTTCGGTAGAAATCTCCCCGAACTTTTCATATAGGATTTATACCTTGGAAATTTTTTTAGAAGTTGCTGCTCTTCAAATTTTGATTTGAAATAAAATAAAACAATCAAAGCCAAAGTGGTACACAATTGAAACAGTGAATTTTTATACAAACTCCAAGATAGCAATCCTAAAATTAATGCCGTATAAATGGGATGACGGATATATTTGAATATTCCAGAAGTAATTAGTTTTGAGTTTGTTTTTGGACTTGGAAAAGGTGATAAATTTGTGTTCAATTTTAAAATACTCGATATAAATATTGCTAAAGCTATTGCCGATAAAAAACCATAAACGAAATCAGGCAATATATCTGGCAAGGTGTAAATTTGAATATCAATAATAAAGGCTATCAATAAAAGAAATTGTAGCCCCACAAAAACGATATCTTTTAAACTTTTGGGTTTCATAAATCTATAACTTCAATAGAATTGCGATGTAGTTTTATTTTTAATTCAATTTCTAACTTCTTTAAAAGTCTCGAAATGACCACGCGAGATGTGTGCATATCATAAGCAATTTGTTGATGCGTGATTTTTAAGGTTTCGCTTTGATTGATTTTGGCTTTGTCTCTTAGATATTTCATCAAGCGTTCATCCATTTTTAAAAAGGCAATAGTATCTAATGTATCTAACATTTCGCTCAAACGATTCTGGTAACTTTCAAAAACAAAGTGTCGCCAAGAGGTATATTTGGCTGTCCATTCTTCCATTTTTTGCACGGGAATCATCAATAATTGGGTATCGCTTTCGGCAATGGCTCTAATTTCGCTTTGCGCGTTTCCAATACAACAAGTTAAAGTCATAGCACAAGTGTCACCACGTTCTAAAAAATACAACAAAAGTTCATCGCCATCTTGATCTTCTCTCAAAACTTTAATAGCTCCTGAAATCAAAAGTGGCATGGATTTGAGATAATCGCCAATCTCAATAATGATGTCATCTTTTTTAAAAGATTTATATATGCCAACTTCATTGATTTCTTCAATGAGTTCGTCTTCAAAAATAAATCCGTATGCATCTTGTAATAGCGATTTCATTTTATGAAATTTAAAATAATGTGTTGCCCTTTGATGGTATTCTTCCTAAATGCGAAAAAGCAAGCTCAGTGACTTGTCTGCCTCTTGGCGTGCGATGGATAAAACCTTTTTGAATTAAAAATGGCTCGTAAACTTCTTCGATGGTTTCAGCATTTTCTGAAACAGCAGTTGCCAAAGTTGATAGACCAACTGGACCGCCTTTAAATTTATCGATAATGGTTGTTAAAATTTTGTTGTCCATATCGTCTAAACCATAGGCATCAACATTCAAAGCTTTTAGGCCATATCTTACAATCTCAATATCAATTTTTCCAGAACCTTTAATTTGAGCAAAATCCCGAACACGTCTCAACAATGCATTGGCGATTCTTGGTGTACCTCGGCTTCTTCCTGCAATTTCTATGGCAGCTTCTAACTTGATAGGCACATTGAGAATGGCTGCACTTCGCTGAATAATATCTGATAATAATTCTGTGGAGTAATATTCTAAGCGGTTTGAAATTCCAAACCTGGCACGCATAGGTGAGGTCAATAATCCAGAACGTGTTGTAGCACCAATTAAAGTAAACGGATTTAAATCAATTTGCACACTTCTGGCATTTGGTCCACTTTCAATCATAATATCAATCTTGTAGTCTTCCATAGCGGAATACAAGTATTCTTCAATGACAGAACTCAATCGATGAATTTCGTCTATAAATAAAACATCACGGGGTTCTAAATTGGTCAACAAGCCAGCCAAATCACCAGGCTTGTCAATCACAGGACCTGAAGTGACTTTGATATTGGAGTTCAATTCATTAGCGAGAATATGAGCTAATGTGGTTTTACCCAAGCCGGGCGGACCGTGAAGCAATGTATGGTCGAGTGCTTCATCACGTTGATTAGCTGCTTTTACAAAGACATCTAAATTTTCTAAAATTTTCTCTTGCCCAGCAAAATCATCAAAACTCAGAGGACGTAATGCGCGTTCAATATCTTTTTCTTCAGACGAAAATGCTTCGCCCGTTGGGTCTAAATTATCGTTCATACTGAAATTATTGACAGTCTATTATAAGCATATTTAAATTAATGTAAAAATATTGGTTTAATATTTAGCAAATGGCTTTAAGGTAAACGATTTTTGATATTCATTCTTTGGTGTAATATTCTAACAATTTCAACAAGCTCTTTATCAACTTTTCTATAAAATATTAAATGTGATTTTACTTTTGTAACTCGATAGTTTTTACGTGTACTATCAATTGATTTTCCAGTAAAATAGTTTTGAGCTATAAATTTAATTTCTTGAATTATTAAAGCATAATATCTATCAGCTTGTCCTTTAGACCACTTATGATAAGTATAAATCCAAATATCATTTAAATCATTAATAGCTTGTTGGCTTATTCGATATTTGTTATCGCTCATAATTCTTGACCGTGTAAGTCTGACAAATTTTGCTCAAAATCAAAATTTTCAACAAACCCACTTTCTTCGCCTATTTTAAGAGCTTTGATTAATTCTTTTTCTTTTATTTCTTCACGTTCTAATAATCGTAATGCAGAGCGAATAACTTCACTTACCGAACTATATTTCCCTGTTTTTAATTCTTCTTGGATAAAACTTTCAAAGTGATTCCCAAGAGAAACAGATGTGTTTTTTCCCATTTTATTAAATTTAATCAAATATATTAAATCTTGGTAATTTGAGCAAGTTATAATATTAGCCGAAAAATAAATTCGTTTAATTTCAACTATCTTTAATAGTCATAATCGATGCTAACTTTCGGTGTTAAACCTTCTATCATTTTTTCTGTAATTTGCTCTAAGTCAAATTGGTGTTTCCAATTCCAATCTTGTTTTGCAGGAGAATCATCAATGCTTGCTGGCCAAGAGTCGGCGATGGCTTGTCTAAAGTCTGGTTTATAATCAATTTCAAATTCTGGAAGATGCTTTTTAATGGCTTCACTTAACTTTTTTGGAGTTAAACTTATGGCAGATAAATTGTAAGACGAACGAATTTTAATCTGTTCGATTGGTGCGGACATAATTTGAATTGTGGCTTTAATAGCGTCGTCCATATACATCATTGGCAAAGCCGTATTTTCTTTTAAAAAACAGGTATATTTTTTATGTTTTAAGGCCTCATGAAATATTTCAATGGCATAATCGGTTGTGCCTCCGCCGGGTTGTGTTTTATAGCTTATTAATCCTGGATATCTTATACTTCTAACATCTACCCCATATCTTTTGTGATAATACTCGCACCAACGCTCCCCAGTTTGTTTACTTATGCCGTAAACTGTTGAAGGTTCCATAATTGTTTGTTGTGGCGTATTTTCTTTGGGTGTTGAAGGTCCAAAAACCGCAATGCTTGAAGGCCAAAAAATTTGTTTTATTTTTTGATCTTTGGCTAAGTTTAATACATTGAATAAAGTATTCATATTAAGTTGCCAGCCTTTCATAGGAAATTTTTCTGCTGTTGCGCTTAACATGGCGGCCATAAGATAGACTTGATCAATATCGTAATGTAAAATCACATCTTCAAGAGCAGATGTATTTGTAGCGTCTAAAATTTCAAACGGACCAGAAGCCATCAATGTCTCATCGCCTTCTCTTATATCGCTGGCAATAACTTGATTTTCACCGTATTTTTCTCTTAAATTTAAAGTTAATTCGCTTCCGATTTGCCCGCAAGCACCAATTATTAATATCTTTGGACTCATAGTTGACTTTAATTTAAAAAATTATATTTTTAATAATTTTTGAGCTTAAAAATAAGTTTTTTTAAACATTATAAATAAAAATTGAAGTTAATTTGACAATATTTAAATAATTCAATACCTAAAGCCTTGATGAACACAATTTTAAAATTTATTTTTTTTGCTTTTACAGTTAGTCTTATTATAGCTTGCCAAAATAAGTCCAATTCAAATCAACTCAGTACGGCTGAAAAAGCCAGAGAAGATAGCTTGCAAATAAAATTAAAATTAAAAGAATATCAAACTACAAAACTCAGCCCACAAGCGGATTCATTAGTGAAATCATGGCCAATGTATGAAGAGTTAAAAATTGAAGTCAATCGTTTAGAAAACTATACACTCCAAGATGTGATTTCAAATATACCAACGCTTTATAATGTTGTAGATTCTTTGCAAGAAACCATTCCTGAAGCTGTAGATACTTTTCCTGTTAAATCAAGAATAAATGTTTTAAACACAAAGGCAAAGCACCTTTTGCTATTAAGCGAAAAGCAACGACCTAAACTCAGTGATATTAAAAAAATGGCAGAAGAATATCCGTTTGAATTTAACAACTTGAATATTCAACTCAACGAAGTTTTTATTGAGTTGCCAGAGTTTGATAATTAATGCAAGTTTGGTTTGAAATTATTTCATAAATATCCTTACTTGTCTTGATCTTCAAACCATTATAAAGTTACTGTTTATTTAATGTAATGTTTTATTTCCATGAGCCTGTAAATATGGTAAAAAAACCGTCACTGCGAGTCCGACCTCAGGCCTGTCTCGCCGGCAAGGCAGGCAGTCTGTTAAATTTGAGTTCTAAATTAGATGAATACGCGATGCTGCCAAAACTCAACAGATAGCGTCGTCATGCTTCCTCGCTATGACGAAAGTAACACCTTATCTAATATTTATAGCCTTGACCTTCATCAGCTTCAAGACCTACGCCAAGACTTAACACCATGCGGTTGACAAAATTAAAATAAGCGACAACTAAAGTAGCATCGAGAATTGCAGAATCACTAAACCCTTTAGATTTAAGAATTTCTGTGACATCTGTTGATTCTGCTTTGCCTGGATTTAAGGTGACTTGTTTAGCATATTCACACAAGGCTAAATCTTCTTCAGATAAATCTAATTCCTTGAAATTATTTCTCAGTTGCTGAACTTTTTGTTCGTCTTTCCAATAATGGTTTAAAGCTGAGCCGTGGTGCGTTTGACAATATTCACATAGATTTGCTGCAGAAACCACAACAGCTATCATTTCTCGTCTGGCACGACTGAGTTCAGATTTTGAAAACATAATTTCCATATACAAATCCATATGTTTGACAATGCTTTCTGGCCTTAGGCTTTGTATTTTATGGACTTCCGCTAATTTACCGCGAGATTGTGTTAATTGGTCGTATATTTCTTTTAAGCGGCCTTCGGCTTCATGTTCTTGGATGACTTTTATTCGACTCATGACTTGGGAATATTGTTTACAATGTCTTCAACTTTTGACCGGTTTTTGTAATCTGGATCAAATTGTCGCCAAACTACCTTTCCATTGGTATCAATAATATAAGTTGCTGGAATTGGCAATTGTTGAGAGTCGTCTGAGTGAGCATTTTTTAAGTCAGCATTCAAAACGGTGTTATACGTTGTTCGAGTAACCGCATTCGGCCTAAACTTCACATCAAATAAATCGGCGATTTTGTAGTCTTTATCGTACAAGAGTGTGTAAGACGCTTTTGTTTTTTCTTGTGTCAATTGAAGTTTTTCAGGTTTTTCTGGTGAAATCGCGATGAGTTGCGCACCAGCATCCTGGATTTTTTTTAAATCTTTCTCGAGTTCGCTTAAATGTTGGTTACAGACAGGACACCAATGTCCTCGATAAAAGACGAGAACTACAGGTCCATTGTTTAGAGCTTTTTTTAACTCGAAAGTTCCCTCTAAACCTTGCGCCTTAAAGTTTTCAACAGTTTCGCCAACTTTTATGCCTTCCGCTTCGTTTGCTTTTCGGTAATCGTTTTGAGAATGTGCAAATAGTCCCATCATTAAACATAGATTTAAAACAATTATTTTTTTCATGGTTATTAATTTTTAGTAAAAATAAAAAAAGGCAACCGATATGATTGCCTTTTTAACTTTAGTGGTGTTTATTCTTTATTTATATTCTGCTTTTGCAGTCACTTCTACTTTATCAGCAATGTTTTTTGAAGGTTTTCCTCTGTTAAACTCGATGCCGTAATCAGCAAGCGTGATAAAGAATTTAGTTTCTAAGCCAACTTTTCCATTAGACACTTTTATTGTAGCATCCTCAGTCACTGGCTTAGTGACGCCTCTTATGGTCATTTCTCCTTTTACATTGGCTGTATACGTGCCATCAGCATCAAAATTGATATCAGATAAGTTTGTGATATCACCAACATATTTAGCTTTTGGGTATTTGCTTGTATGTAAAAATTTCTTTTGATTAAAGTGTTTCTGCATTAATGACTTTGGAAACTCAAAACCTTGCATTGGTACAGAGAATACAAATTTTCCTGTTGATTTGTCAATAGTACTTACAGCTGCATAATTGTTTGCTTCAATATCTTCAGCTGGTGTAGTTGAGAAAAACTTGATATGTGTTTTTGAACTTACTAACTTGTCTGCTACAGTTGTAAAGGCAAATAAGCCTAAAACTGCAACTAACGCGATACTTAATACTTTTAAATTTTTCATTGTTCTTGTTTTTTAATTTTAAATTATTGTTTGATTGTTATATACTGAGTCGATTATTTTTTAATGACCTTACTTTTTTCTACAATGACGTTTTCATACATTTCTAGATCTTCGTCGTATGAAGCTCCAGAACGTATAACGCCTTTGATAGTGATAGTAGAGCCCACTTTAGCTTGTTTAGCTTCAGCTGAAGTTTCTTGAGTAAAGAACGCCTTCACACCTGCTTTTGCTGAGTCAGATTTAAGTAATACAACGGTATTACCTTCATAATCTTCGCTAACCTCACTGACTTGACCTTTAATTTCTAAAACTTTAGATTCACCATCTGCAGCAAGGTATTTTTCATTGGCGGCCTGATTATCGGTCAAATATTCTTGTACAATATCAGATGCCTTAAGTGAATAATCTGTTTCTGTGTCTTGAACGTCACGATGTGGTTGGAAATACATCCAAGCTCCATAAGCGCCACCAATTACGACTAAGACCAAAACGACTAATAATATTTTCTTGATTACTTTTTTCTTACTCATGATAAATTGTTTTAATTTTATACATTTACTTAGACAGAGTTTTATTTTAAACCTAACAGAATTTTATTTTAAATTTTAACACTTTAACATTAAACACTAAAAAACAGCACTTTATGACACAAAAAGTAGTTCAATCTGATAATTTTGTCATAGGATATAATCAAGAAAAACCGATTGTCGCTGACCTTATTTATAGTGAAAAAAACGAAGCCCAACCCGTCGTTATCTTTTGTCATGGTTATAAAGGCTATAAAGATTGGGGCGCGTGGCATTTGGTCGCTAAAGCTTTTGCAAAATCTGGTTTTGTGTTTTTAAAATTTAATTTTTCTCATAATGGTGGCACTTTTGAAAATCCAATTGACTTTCCTGATTTAGAAGCCTTTGGGCAAGACAATTTCAGCAAACAAATGCATGATTTAAAACAAGTTATTGATCATGTAATAGAAGAAAAAAAACCTTTACCCAAGGTGAATACGTCTAAAATATCATTGATTGGACACAGCCGGGGCGGTGGCATAGCTTGCTTAACGGCTTATGAAAATCAAGCAGTTGATAAATTAGTCACTTGGTCGTCGGTTTCTAACTATAAAAATCGATTTCCAAAAGGGAAAGATTTAGAACAATGGCAAAACGAAGGCGTTTATTACGTCAAAAATGGACGAACACACCAAGATATGCCACATTATTATCAGTTTTACAAAGACTTCTTAGAAAACCAAAACCGTTTTGATATTCAGAAGGCAGCACAAAACCTAAAACAGCCCTTTTTAATCTTACACGGCGAAAACGATGAAACGGTAAAACTTGAAGAAGCTCATAATCTCAAAAATTGGTGTCAACACGCCCAAATAAAAATAATTCCCAATGCCACGCATACTTATAACACCAAACAACCATGGGATAAATCTGAATTTTCTAACGAACTGAAAGAAACAGTTGATGAAAGTCTTGCATTTTTAAAAAACAGAACTTAATATGTTGAAATCTAAAATTTTATCTCTTTTACTTTTTTTAAATCTACAACTTATGGCACAGCCAACTTACCTTGCTTTGGGCGATTCATATACGATTGGCGAAGGACTTTATATTGAAGACTCTTGGCCTTATCAACTACAAGATCTTTTAAATAAGAGTGAATTTAATATTGAACAGCCCAAAATTATTGCTAAAACTGGCTGGCGCACCGATGAGTTGATTGAGGCTATTCAAGAGCAAACCAAAGATGATAAGCAATATGATATAGTGTCTTTATTAATAGGTGTGAATAATCAATATCAAAACAAAGCTCTATCTCAATATAAAAAAGAGTTTAAAAAATTGCTTGAAATTGCAATTTCGAAATGCAAAAACAATAATAATGGTGTTTTTGTTGTCAGCATTCCTGATTATGGTGTAACCCCTTTTGCAAAAGAGAAAGGTAAAACTAAAGCTATTGTAGATTTAAAACTATACAATGCCTTTGCTAAAGAGCAATGCCAAAAACACGATGTGGCATTTTACGATATTACTGATTTGTCTTCACGATTGAGCCAGTCTGATGACATGCTCATCAGTGACCGTTTGCACCCTAACGCTGAGCAATATCAAGCTTGGGTCAAATCATTTTTACCACAACTCATCCAACAACTGAAAAGCTTATAATGCAAGAAGATTTTTTACATCATGTCTGGCAATATCAGAAGTTTCAACACCAAGAAACTTTAAAAACCAATCAAGGTGAAAATCTTCAAATATTATCTGTAGGTCAACACAACAAACACCAATCTGGTCCTGATTTTTTTAATGCAAAAATCAAAATCGACAATCAAATCTGGGCTGGCAATATTGAAATTCACCTTAAATCTTCAGATTGGTATGCGCATCAACATGAAAATGATTCAGCTTACGACAATGTCATTTTGCATGTGGTTTGGGATGATGACGTCGAAATATATCGCAAGGATAACACGATTATTCCAAGTTTGTCTTTAAAGAATAAAGTTGACTCCAAGGTTTTTAAACGCTACGAACAGCTTTTAAAAGTTAAACCGCAGCAAATCAATTGTGAGAAAAGTTTTGCCGGTTTTGATGATTTTGTGTTACAAAACTGGCTCGAACGGGTTTATATAGAACGCTTAGAACGCAAATCAGATTTGATCCTAAAACTATTAAATCAAAGTCAAAATAATTGGGAAGCCGTTTTATTTCAACTCTTGAGCAAGAATTTCGGATTGAACATCAATGGCTCTGCGTTTTTAGAACTATCTAAAACCGTACCTTACAAAGTCATCGCAAAGCATCATCACAATATTGAAGATTTGGAAGCTTTACTATTAGGACAAAGTTCTCTTCTAAGTATAGAAACGGAAGACCAATACCTAAAAAAGTTACAAGAGCGCTACCAATATCTTAAGCACAAATATGAACTCCAGCAAGCAAAAGAACAGCCCAAGTTTTTTAGGCTAAGACCTGACAATTTCCCGAGTCTAAGGTTAGCTGAATTGGCTGCTGTATATCATCAACAACCGCAATTATTTCAAAACCTTATATCGGCTAAAAGTAAAAATGATATTTATAAATTGTTTGAAGTTGAATTACCAGAGTTTTGGAAAACCCATTTCAGCCTGACCAAACAAAGTCAACCAAAAACCAAAAGATTGAGTCAAAACTTTATTGATTTGTTGATCATTAATACAATAGTTCCGCTAAAATTTTTTTATCAAAAACAAACGAACAATGAAATACCTAATGATGAGCTGTTTGAATTAATAAGTAGCTTAAAACCAGAACGCAATCGAAAAGTTGATGTGTTTGAAAATTTACGTCCAAAGACCAACCAAAACGCGTTGCATTCTCAAGCATTACTTCAACTCAAAACCGAATATTGCGATAAAAATTACTGTCTAAAATGTCATCTCGGCAAACGCATTCTTAACCAATCAATCTAAAAAACTCTGTATAGCTAAGTCGTAACTTCTCAAACCAAAACCACTGATGCTTCCAAAGACAACAGGACTGATGTAAGAATGTTTTCTAAAGTCCTCACGAGCAAAAACATTTGAGATATGCACTTCTACGACCGGTGTTTCTAAAGCTTTTATGGCATCAGCAATGGCAATTGAGGTATGCGTGTATGCAGCAGCGTTGAGCACTATACCATCAACATTATCATCAGCTTCGTGGAGCTCTGAAATAATTTCACCTTCTATATTAGAGTGAAAATAGGAGAGTTCTATGCTTTTAAACTTCATTTGCAGTTCAGAAAAATAATCCTGAAAACTCATCTTGCCATAGATATCAGGTTCGCGCTTGCCAAGAAGATTAAGATTTGGTCCGTTGATGATATGAATTTTCATATATTTTATTTGGGTTAAAAATACTTAAATATTTAATCTGAATAAAAAAATAATTGAATTAATCAAGTGGCTTTAAAAAAGTAAAGCGTAATTTTAAAATATTTTAATCTAAAAACTTGAAATATAAATTTATAATTGTAAATTTGCACCCCTTTAAAAAGGACTAGTTTTAATTATAAAAATATTGAAGTGGATACATTAAGTTACAAAACCGTTTCGGCAAACACACAAACTGTTGATAAACAGTGGGTTTTAGTCGATGCACAAGATCAAACTTTAGGACGATTATCATCTGTAGTCGCAAAAATATTAAGAGGTAAAAATAAACCTAATTTTACACCTCACGTTGATTGTGGTGACAATGTTGTCGTTATTAATGCCGAAAAAATAAAATTAACTGGCAAAAAGTGGGATGATAAAGTTTATATCAGCCACACAGGTTATCCAGGTGGTCAACGCACTAAAACAGCCACTCAAGTATTTGATAGTCATCCTGAAAGACTCGTCGAGAGAGCTGTTAAAGGGATGCTACCCAAAAATAAATTAGGAGCTGATTTGTTTAGAAATCTTCGTGTTTTCGTCGGAGATAAACACGACATTGAAGCTCAAAAACCAGAAAAAATTAATTTAAACGAATTATTGTAATCCATGGAGACAATTCATAAAATAGGTCGTAGAAAAACATCTGTTGCTCGTATTTACATGTCAAAGGGCAAAGGTGATGTTGTTGTTAACGGAAAAAAAGTAAATGAATACTTTACAACTGGACCTTTATTATACAAAATTAATCAAGCTTTTGAATTAACCGAAACTGAAAAACAATATGACTTAAAAGTCAATGTTTTAGGTGGTGGTATCACAGGCCAAGCTGAGGCTATTAGAATGGCTATTGCTAGAGCACTTTGTGAAGTTGATGCTGAGCACCGAAGCGCACTAAAACCAGAAGGTCTTCTAACTAGAGACCCTAGAATGGTTGAGCGTAAAAAATTCGGTCAGAAAAAAGCGAGAAAGAAATTCCAATTCTCAAAACGTTAATCAAATTTTATATAAATCACATTTTTGTTGTTAAGCGCTTAACCGCGTGAATTAGTTTAGCATCTAAACAACCAAGGCTTAAAAACCACTTGATTGTTGCTATACCAACAGAACGTAAACTACTAAAAAAATGGCAAAACAAGCAGAAGTAAAAGAACTCCTTGACGCAGGTGTACATTTTGGTCACCTCACTAGACGATGGAATCCTAACATGGCGCCCTACATTTATATGGAGCGTAATGGTATTCACATCATTAACCTTTACAAAACCGCAGCTAAATTAGACGAAGCAACACAAGCTTTAACTAAAATTGCAGCTAGTGGAAGAAAAATTCTTTTTGTAGCGACTAAAAAACAGGCTAAAGAAATTGTAGCTGAACAAGCTAGTAAAGCAAATCAACCTTATATTACTGAAAGGTGGCCAGGTGGTATGCTTACCAATTTTGTAACTATCAGAAGGTCTGTTAAAAAAATGGCTGCTGTCGACCGTATGAAAAAAGACGGAAGTTTTGATACCTTATCTAAAAAGGAAAAACTTCAAATCAACCGTATGCGTGCTAAGCTTGAAAAGAACTTGGGTTCTATTTCTGATATGACGAGACTTCCCGGCGCATTATTTGTTGTAGATATCATCAAAGAAAATATCGCAGTTAAAGAGGCACAGAAACTCAACATTCCAGTTTTTGCTATGGTTGACACCAATTCAGACCCAAGAGAAGTTGATTATGTGATTCCAGCCAATGACGATGCTTCAAAGTCAATCAATAAAGTTATTACTCACGTGGCAGACAGTATTGTTGAAGGTCTTGAAAAAAGAGAAGATCAGAAAAAAGAAGAGGCTGCTAAAAAAGAAGCTGAGAAAAAAGCTAAAGAGGAGGCTAAATTAGAAGAAGCTAAAAAAGCAGAAGAAAACAAAAAGGCTGAGGAAAAGAAAAAAGCGGAAGACACTAAAAAGGCTGAAGAAGAAGCACTAGCTAAAAAAACAGCTGATAAAGAAACTAAAACCGCAGACAAGCCTAAATCTGAAGATAAGAAAGAAGCTTCAGCAAAGTCTGAAGACAAAGCAAAAGCAAAAAAATCTAAATCTTAATTTCCAAACTATCAATTTTTAAATAATCATGACAAAAATAACTGCTGCAGACGTTAAAAAACTTAGAGAGCAAACAGGTGCTGGTATGATGGATTGCAAAAAAGCCTTGGTAGAAACCGACGGTGATTTTGACAAAGCCATTGAAGTATTACGTAAAAAAGGTCAAAAAGTTGCTGCCAAAAGAGCGGATAGAGAATCCTCTGAAGGTGTAGCTATTGCTGTTGTTAATGATAATAATTCAAAAGGGGTTATCATTTCATTAAATTGTGAAACTGATTTTGTAGCTAAAAATGAAGATTTTATTAAATTAGCTCAAGATTTTGCTCAAAAAGCACTGAATGTTTCTTCTAAAGATGAGCTCTTAAAACAAGACTTTGAAAATATTACTGTTGAGGAAAAACTTATTGAGCAAACTGGAGTAATTGGTGAAAAGATAGAACTCGGCGCTTTTGAAACTTTAGAAGCTGAATTTGTTGGCTCGTATATTCACGCAGGTAATAAAATTGCAGTATTGAGCGGATTATCTAAGGTTGTTGACAATGCCGATGAATTAGCAAAAGACATTGCAATGCAAGCTGCTGCTATGAATCCTGTTGCCTTAAACGAAGATGGTGTTGACCAAGCTACAATTGACAAAGAAATAGAAATTGCTAAGGAGAATTTAAGACAAGAAGGAAAGCCTGAGGCCATGTTAGACAAAATTGCTCAAGGTAAATTAAAGCGTTTCTTTAAAGACAATACTTTAGTCAATCAAATGTTTATAAAAGACAATAAAACCTCTGTAGCTCAATACGCCAAAACTTTTGGCGATGTAGAAGTTGTAGGCTTTAAACGTGTTGCTTTAGGCTAATCATCTAGGTTTGGCTTAATAGAAAAACTAAATCATCTAAAATTATTATATAGTTTACACTGAACTCGCTTCAGCGTCTTATTTAATTTTAGATGATTTTTTTTTATACGAATATTTTACGCCAAATTTGTTTCCAACGGTATTGTCTTAAAAATTGTCCTTCTTCCCTACTCAATAGAAAGTTAAGATTTTCTGATTTAGATTTTTGATAAAAAGTTAAAACAATTTTATATTTAGATAATTGATTTCTTTGTTTGGCAATTTTTAAAGCTGCAATTAGAGTTAGTAAAAACCCATATCTTAAGGCATAAAAAACTTGACCCTGTTTTTCAAAATAAGAATCTTTATAGGATGTTGCTGTTGGCTTCATATGCTTAACTGACAAGTCCTGTAAAACTTTGATTTCATATTTTTTATATCTTAATTTAAATTCGTCTGCAGTATCCCAGCCCATTTGAGAATCCAGACCTCCAATATCTTCAAAAGCTTTTGCGCGATAGGCTTTTAAAGCGCCACGAATATGGTCTGAGTTAGTTAAGTTTTCTGTTTGCCAATTACCCTCATTTTCTATACTGCAGACACCTCCACACAAGCCTGTTTTTTCATTGTCTTTAAAAACCTTATTGATTTTTTCTAAATAAATAGATGGAAAAATTAAGTCGGCATCAAATTTACAGATGATATCAAAATCTTTTAAATTTAGACTATTTAAGCCTTTTTTAAAAGCATTTATCACTTTCTGACCAGGCAAATGTTGCGCTTTTGATGTATTAAGGACATAGCTTATAGTTGAATTAGTTTTTTCAAATTGTTTAATAATTTCAGCTGTGCTATCAGTTGAAGAATCATCTACTACAACAATTTTTTGAGGCTTTAAGCTTTGCTGTAATAGTGATTCTAAACATTTTGATAAATGTTCTTCTTCATTATAAGCAGGAATAATGACTGCAAATTTTAGTTGTTTATTTTCTGATGGCATAAACCAAATAGTATCTTGGTGTAAAATATCGTAAAATTGGTCTAAATCCGATTTTATTTACAGGATTTGTGAATTTTGCTCGTTGCTGAATTTGCCAACCTGCTTTTTCTAACAACCAATCAAATTGCCAATCTTCAAACTCGTGATAGTGTCTGTCCCATTTATCAGTTTTACTTCTGTAAGCTTTGGCAAACCATAAGTTTAAGGGGACGCTAGCTACAAGGTGTTTTGCTTTAATGGTTTTTAAGATATTGTAAGGTGAAACAAGGTGTTCAAAAATTTCAAAGGCTGTGACTACCTCGGCATTAGACTGCTTAACAACTAAAAAATCTTCATCTAAATCTTCGCCTGTTGTGTTTTCAACCTTGTAACCGTCTTTCTGCATAATTTCAGAAAAAGGGTTTTTAACGCCTAAGTCTAAAATATGAGACTGACTCGGAATGTTTGTATTTAAAAATTCTAAAGTATGTTTATAACGTTTATGCGGAAACTTTCCTTCGTACATCTTAGATTTGGTAAGTCATGGCATTAATATTCATACCTGCGCCAACACTGGCAAACATGATGACATCGCCTTTTTCTAAGGTTTGGTCTTTAAAGTGTCCTTTAAGGAATAAATCGTATAAAGTTGGAATAGTCGCTACACTGCTATTGCCTAACTTATCTATACTCATCGGCATCACTTTTTCAGGCATTTCAAGGCCGTATAATTTATAAAAACGTTGAACAATAGCTTCATCCATTTTTTCATTGGCCTGATGAATGAATATTTTTTTCAACTGTTTTATATCCTTTCCTGACTGATCAAAGCAAGACTTCATAGCCTTGGGAACATTAGATAACGCAAAATTATAAATCTTACGACCATACATTTTGATATAACCAGTTGTATCGCTAACGTTAGCTTTATTAGTTTCGCCAAAGAAGATAAAATGAGATTCATTTTGGGTAAACGTAGCCGATTCGTGTGAGAGAACGCCAGTGCCTTCTTCATTAGCTTTTTCGTAAATTGTAGCTCCTGCTCCATCTGAATATATCATGCTATCTCTGTCGTGAGAATCAACCACACGTGATAAAGTTTCAGCACCAATAACAAGACAGCGTTTAGCCAAACCACTTTCAATAAAAGCTTTGGCCTGAATGCTCCCTTCTAACCAACCTGGACAACCAAAAATGATATCATAAGCAACAGTTTTGGGGTTCTTTATTTTTAAAAAATGCTTCACTCGAGAACCTATACTTGGCAGAATATCAGTTTGAGTTGTGCCGTGTTTCACATCTCCAAAATTGTGAGCAACAATTATATAATCTAATGTTTCTGGGTCGATATCAGCATCTTTTATAGCACTTTGGGCTGCAATAGTAGCAATATCAGACACATTGAGATCATCGCTTACATACCGGCGTTCTTTGATCCCTGTGATATGTTCAAATTTTTTGATGATGATTTCAGGGTGATCGTCGTAACCCTCACCTGATTCTGTGTAAAACTTGTGATTTAAAAAATCTTCATTCGTTCTTACTATTTCGGGAATGTAGCAACCTACTCCAGTAATTTTTACAGCCATAATTATTCATGTTAAAAAGATTTTGCAATTTAATAAACATCTCATAAAGCAAAGCCCTATTTTAACGTAAAAAATAAATTTTATCAACCTTTAATCATTAACCCTAAAATTAATTGGCAAACCGAAAATCACATCTACAGGTTTTAAACGTTGTTTACCGGGTGTCATTTTAGGCAGTAACTCAATGACCCGTTGAGCTTCTGCTTTCAATTTGGGGTGAGAAGCTCTGCCATCTAAAAAAATGACTTCACCGGTATGAGACACTTTAAACTGGGTATAAATCACATTTTGACCTTCTAAGCCAAGATCTGATGCCAACTGCGTATCAAAATGTTTCCCGATAAATTCACTCAACTTTCGACTCATACAAGCTTTGCGTTCAGCATTGTTTTGATAAATTTCGCAACCTGGAAAAATTGGCACGTCTTGAACGAGTTCATAAGGAACTTGAGCAGGCGGTTCCTTATCCACAGGTTCTAAATCTATAAGAACCTTATCAGGGTCAAATTCTGTTTTAGGGTCTTTAAAAATGGGAGCCTCTCTTGAAGTATCGGTGTTGTCATCAACTTTTTTGAACTCATCTGTTGGTTTCTGAAGTTTTGTTTTAGGTTTTGGTTGATCTTCAGGCAACTTAACAACGGGCATTTCTTCAAAAGTTATTTCTTTATAATCGACTTGATCATTATCAAAGGGTTTGGTATAAGACTTCCACTCCACTGAAATTAAAAGTAGAAGCAAAACAATACCGAGACCAATTTGGAAATATATTATTCTGTTTCGATTCAGGTTTTTGTTGGGATGTTTTTTGACTTGCATGAGTTGTAGTTTTTAAAATTAGACAATATAATATCTCAGTGCGTGAGCACAGTTTAAATTCAGCAAGCTATCCGGAAAGCTTTAATATTTAATTAACAATAAAGATGCCAAACATAAATCTATCAAAAACCGAAACACTTATACTATTGATTTTCAACAATATAATATTTGTAATTTGTTTAACATATAAGATGTGTAAAATCAAAGATTCCTTCGACTTAACTTGAAAATTAAGCCTTATGAAAGTTCTTTTAGCCTTAAGTTTATTATTTGCTCAGTTCACTATAGCACAAGATTATGATTTTAATGTAGATAAGGGCGCCGTTGCTGAAGGTTATGATATGGTATCTTATTTTGAAGATCAAGTTCAAGAAGGAAATGAACAATGGCGCTCTTCGTATAAAGGGTTTACATTTTTATTTAATAGCAAATCTCATAAAGCCACTTTTGATAAAAATCCTGAAAAATATTATCCTAAATACGGCGGTTACTGCTCTAATGCGATGTCAGTAAAAGGCAAAAAAGTAAGTATTAATCCTGAAGTATTCGAAATACGCAATGGGCGTTTACATTTGTTTTATAGAGAAAAAGGGCATGAAGAATGGCTTGAAAATCCATCTAAAAATAAAGCTCAAGCCGAAAAAAACTGGAAAGTATTTGGGCATTTGAACGATTAAAATCATTGAAAAAAATTCAATATCTTTAGACGTTTCTTAATTTAGAACTTATGGATATTGATAAGTCTGTTCGCTTACGCCCTCGATTTCAGCATAAAACTTCGCTTGAAAAAGCCAAATTAGTTGAACGCATTCAAATATTAAAATCGAAATACAAAGCTAAATTTAAGCTTACACAATCTGACAATCACCTTTGGATACACCATCATAAAAGTCGTGAAAAAATATTCACCCCAAATTTACACCTTGAAATTATTGAAGACAACAAGCCTAAAACCACAATAAAAGGGCTTTACAGTCCTAACAATTCGTATTGGACTTTATTCATTTTTCTACACCTTATCTTAGCCTGTTTGTTTATTGGATTTGCTATAATGGCTTATACAAAATCTGTAGTTAATTCGCCATTTATGCTTTATGTGTATTTGATGTTTGTTGTTATTTTAGTTTGGATAGGTCTTTATTTTTTTGCGCGATACAATAGAAAACGCGGCTTATCACAAGCCTATGAGTTGGAAAGTGTTTTTAGGGAATGGGTTAAAAATTGAACTTTTATAATTTAACCATTAAGAAGTTAAGGGAATTAAGTCTTAATGCTCGAATTTTTAATTTATTACAGTTAGTTGACTTGTTAACTTGAAACATCATCTAGAAATCACTCTTATCAATCCTTTGACCTTTTCAGCAATTTCTCGGGCCGTACTTAAATCTTTATCAACAATAGTCACGTGCCCCATTTTTCTGAACGGTCGTGTTTGAGCTTTACCATAAATATGTGGAACGACGCCTTTTAAAGCTAAAATCTTATCGATATTTTCGTAATACACATCGCCTTTGTGATGTTCATCACCAACAAGATTGACCATCACTGCACTAACTTTGGAATCAGTAGCACCAAGTGGCAAGTCTAAAACAGCGCGCAAGTGTTGCTCAAACTGATTGGTGTACGCACCTTCAATACTATAATGTCCTGAATTATGTGGTCGTGGTGCAACTTCATTGACTAGTATTTGATTATCTTGTGTTTGAAACAATTCAACAGCTAACAAACCAACGTGTTCAAAAGCGTTAGAAACTTTTCTGGCAATGTCTTGAGCTTGTTTTGAAACCTCTTCATCAATTCTTGCAGGGCAAATGACATACTCTACTTGATTAGCTGTCGGGTGAAATTCCATTTCAACTACGGGATAGGTTTTGATTTCTCCCTTCGCTGAACGGGCTACTATAACTGCTAACTCATTTTTAAAATTTATTTTTTGTTCTAACAGACAAGGTGTGTCAGGCAAAGCTTCAATATCTGCTTTAGATTTTAAAATGCTTACTCCTCTGCCATCATAGCCGCCAGTTCTACTTTTCCAGACTATCGGTAATTCAAATTTGTTAGCTTTAAAATCTGCTTCAATTTCAGCTTTACTTTGATAACATTTAAAAGGTGAAGTTGGGATTTTATGTTGTTGATAGAATTCTTTTTGGACACCTTTATCTCGAATTAATTTTAAAGTTTTGGCTGAAGGATAAACTTTTTTACCTTGTTTTTCCAAAGTATCTAAAGCTTCAACATTGACGTTTTCTATTTCTATGGTTAAAACATCAACATCTTTAGCAAAATTTAAAACCGTATCATAATCCATCAAATCCCCTTTAACAAATTCGTTGCAGGCTATTTTACAAGGTGCTTCGGTACTTGGGTCTAATACTTTGGTTTGGATATCAAATTTGCGGGTTTCATAGAGTAACATTTTACCAAGTTGACCACCACCGAGAATGCCGAGTTTGAAGTTTGAAGAAAAGTAGTTGGGCATGATAAAATTTAATTAATAATACAAATTAAGAGGTACAATATAACATCTCGATACAAATTAGAATTACTTTTTTAAAAAAATAATTCTAATTCACTCGATGTGACGACTGACATAAAAACATAGAATATTAAGACATGTAAGAATAGATTTAAAACAGTTTAGGATAATGTTGGGGGTTGAATTCGTGCATGATAGCATAAACTTTTTCAAAAATATCTTCAGTTGAGGGTTTTGAAAAATAGTCTCCATCAGTGCCGTAAGCTGGGCGATGGGCATGAGCCGTCAAGGTTTGGGGCTGACTGTCTAAGAAGCGATATGCATTTTGTTTATCGATAATATTTTGCAAGATATAAGAAGAAGCACCGCCAGGGACATCTTCATCAATGACCAACAAACGGCTAGTTTTTTCCACACTTTTAACAATATCGTGATTTAAATCAAATGGTAATAAGGATTGTACGTCAATAACTTCAGCATCAATATCGACTTCTTGTAACTCTTTTGCGGCTTGCTCTACAAGTCTAAGCGTTGATCCATAAGATACTAAAGTAATATCTTGCCCTTCTTTGATTGTTTCTACAAGGCCGACAGGAGTTTTAAATTCACCGAGGTTGGTTGGCATTTTTTCTTTAAGGCGATAGCCATTAAGACACTCTACAATTAAGGCAGGTTCGTCACTGTCTAACATGGTATTGTAAAACCCTGCGGCTTGTGTCATATTTCTGGGCACAAGCACATTTATACCACGAATTAAATTTAACACCCCGCCCATAGGTGAACCACTGTGCCAAATTCCCTCTAAGCGGTGTCCACGAGTCCTCACGATCAGTGGTGCTTTATGTTTGCCCTTTGAGCGATAATGAATGGTAGCCAAATCATCACTCATCGTTTGCAAGGCATACAACAAATAATCTAAATACTGAATTTCGGCTATTGGTCTTAAACCTCTCAAAGCCATACCAATCCCTTGGCCTAAAATAGTGGCTTCACGAATACCTGTATCAGAAACTCGAATTTCTCCATATTTTTTTTGAAGTCCTTCTAAGCCTTGATTGACATCGCCAATCTCTCCCGAATCTTCTCCAAACACAAGTGTTTCAGGACGATTTTCAAATATTTTATCAAAATTATCTCTAAGAATAATTCTGCCGTCAACTTCTTTAGTATCATTGTCATATTCTGGTACAATGGCTTCTATATTTGTTGCTTTCCACTGAGAGTGGCTGTATAGATGACTACTATAATCGGGCTTGACTTCTTTTGAAAAGTTATCAATCCACTGAATAAGCTCATCTTTAGCTTGAAATTGTTCACCCCTGATATATCGTAAAACCTTTCTAGCTGAAGCCATTACGATAGATTTTAAAGGTTCATCATTAGACTTTAATTCGTCTATGGTAGGTTTTATAAATGAAGCATTTTCAGACGATTTAGAAAGTTTTTCTAAAATAGAAATTAATTCTTGACTTGCTGTTTTTGCTCTTTCACCAAAAGCTTTCCAAGCTGCTTGTTTCCCTTTTCTAACTTCGCGTTTAATGTCTTTTTCAAGTTCATTTAAATCGTCTTCAGAAGCAATACCATTGGCAATCATCCATTGTTTCATTTGGACATTACAGTCGTATTTGCGTTCCCAATTTAGTCGGTCTTTAGATTTATAGCGTTCGTGCGAACCTGAGGTAGAATGGCCTTGAGGCTGCGTCAGTTCAATGACGTGAATTAAAACAGGAACGTGTTGTTCTCTTGCAATTGTTTCTGCCTTTTGGTAAGTCTCAATCAATTCTACATAATCCCAGCCTTTGACCACTAAAATTTCATAACCATTGGTATCTTCTTCTTTTTGAAAGCCTTTTAAAATTTCAGAAATATTTTCTTTGGTTGTTTGATATTTAGCCGGCACAGATATACCATAATCATCATCCCAAACACTAATAACCATAGGCACTTGCAAAACACCAGCAGCATTGAATGTTTCCCAAAACAAGCCTTCGCTCGTGCTGGCATTTCCAATCGTTCCCCAAGCGACCTCGTTACCATTTATAGAAAATTTATCAGCATTTATGTTTTTTTCAGCTCGATAGACCTTTGAGGCCTGAGCTAAACCTAATAATCGTGGCATTTGGCCAGCCGTCGGAGAAATGTCAGGGCTTGAATTTTTTTGATTTGTCAGATTTTTCCACTCGCCATTTTCGTCTAAACTGTGTGACATAAAATGTCCTCCCATTTGACGTCCAGCAGACATGGGTTCTTGCTCTATGTCTGTATTGGCATATAATCCTGCAAAAAATTGTTCGATAGTCAATTGTCCAATGGCCATCATAAAGGTTTGGTCACGATAGTAACCCGATCGCCAATCTCCATTTTTGAAGGCTTTAGCCCAAGCCAATTGTGGCACTTCTTTGCCATCGCCAAAAATGCCAAATTTAGCTTTCCCAGTAAGCACTTCTCTTCGTCCGAGAAGACTACATTCTCTACTGGTTACAGCAATTTTATAATCTTCTAAAACTTGTTTTTGAAATTCTTCAAAGGATAAATCGTTTTCTTCAACTTTTACTTCTGACATTTTGTAAATCTTTAGTGAACAAATATACTAATTTTCGATCAATTTATAGAAGCCATAATTTTGACTACAATTAAAGATTTCTTAAAATATTTACTTTATCACTTGCATTAATTAGTAAATTTTGAATTTTACCTGCTTTAATTGATTATTTTATATTTATTAATATCTTTTACTTATTAGTAAGTGTGTTTAAAAAACTCCTAACTTCTTCTACTTTATTGAGATAATATTTTGCACTAGTTTTTTTCAAGCCCACTTTTATAGTGTGAGCATATTCTGGCAAATCTTCAAACATATATTCGTCAGTCCAGTCATCACCAAGGGCAATAATATTATCAAATTTTTTCTCATTTAAAACATTTAGGGCTGCCCGGCCTTTATTGGCTTTACTGCTTTTGACTTCAAGCACTTTATTTCCGTGCATAATAGTCAAATCTGTATTTGATATGAGGCTAGTTAATACAGTATTGATTTCCACAACACGTTTTTCAGCCATTTCAAGATCAGAATTCCTATAGTGCCAAGCTACTGAAAACGATTTTTGTTCTAAGCTGGATTGAGGTGTTCTGTCAACAAAGGTTTCAAGAATAGGAATCACATCTTCCATCCAGTCATTTTTTAGTATTTCTAGTGCTTTCCACTCTTTATTTTTCCTATAAAATACACCGTGATCAGAAATTAAGCGGTAATTGGTATGAGCAAACCACTTGCCTAAGGTTTCTTTATCACGACCACTAATGATACAAATTTCTATTTTTGGATTTTCAGCTATACTTTCTAAGAGTTTAAATAATTCTTTGTCGGGCTTAGCCTCTTCTGGCTTTTTAGTAAAGCTGACTAAGGTACCATCATAATCTAAGAGTAAAAGCGTACTTTGAGATTGATTTATATCTTTAATAATTTTTGATTTCTTTTCTGCAGTGAGTTTCTCCGCTTTAATGTATTCACTCACGTTTTGAGCAGTGTCTAGAGCATTCATGAATTCTTCTGCCCATTTTTCCACACTGTAACGCGAAATTCTTTTTTGAAGACCAGTCATTCTTTCTCTTTGTTCTTCAACTGGCATCTCAAGTGCTTGCTTTAATGTATCGGCAATTTCTTCAAAATTAAATGGATTAATAAGCAAGGCTTCACTCATTTCAATTGACGCCCCAGTCATTTCGCTTAACACCAAAACACCATCTTTTTGGGTTCTTGTCGCGACATATTCTTTAGCAACTAAATTCATTCCATCTCGAACGGGTGTAATTAAAGCCACATCTGAAGATGTATATAAGTCAATTAAGTTTTTAAAAGGCATAGTTCTATAAAAATACCAAATCGGTGTCCAACTTACCGTTGAAAATTCACCATTAATTCGACCTACCAATTCATCTGTTTCTCGCTTTAATTTTTGATATTGAGGCACTTGAGACCTCGATGGTACGGCTAACATAATCAATCGAATTTTTTCTCTGTATTGGGGATATTTATTGAGAAAATATTCGAATGCTCGAATACGGTTAGGAATACCTTTAGTATAGTCTAACCGGTCTATAGATAACACCATTTTTGTAGAACTGCTTTGACTCAAATGTTCGTCTAGGCGTCTTTGAATTTCAGTTTTTTGGCGGTTATTTTGTTTTTGATTGTCTAATGCTGCATTTTCAAATTTTTTGTAGTCTATACCCATAGGAAATGAATCGACTTTAATAATTCTATTATCGTGGGTAATTTTGTTAAATTTCACTTCTTTATTAGCAATTCTTTTAACCGAGCTCAAAAAGTGACGTTCATAATCGTAGGTATGAAAACCAATAAGATCTGCGCCAAGCATGCCTTCCAATAATTCACCACGCTTAGGAAACGTTCTAAAAATTTCATACGATGGAAATGGAATATGCAAGAAGAACCCAATTGATACCTCAGGTTTTTCGGCTTTAACGAGTTGAGGGAGTAGAAGCAATTGATAATCGTGTATCCAAACTTTGTCGCCATCTTCAATTTGACTAATAACAACTTTAGCAAATTTTTCATTGACGCGCTTATAGCTTTCCCAAGCGGTTTTATCAAATTCGGTATATTCTAAAAAATAATGAAACAAAGGCCATAAAGTACGGTTGCTAAAACCGTAATAATAATTTTCAATATCGTCTTCAGTGAGATTTACACCCACACATTGTTCTTTCTCAACAGCTGTATTGACCTGAGTTTGTAAGCTTTTGTCAATTTCTTCATCAGTTAGTCCAGTCCAACCCACCCAAACGCCGTTACTATCGCGATGAACAGATTTCATTCCTGTGGCTAACCCGCCAACACTTGGTGTGACCTTTATTCCATCTTTAGAGCGTTCAACTTGAAGCGGTAAACGGTTTGAAACAATTATTGTTTTATTCATAGCAATCCTTTGTTTTATCGAGAAATTTTCTATTAAATTAGCAAAACATTTTTATTTACATCACAAAATCCGATTAAATTTTATGAATAATCTTGATTATGGTATTATAGGTAATTGTCGTTCAGCTGCTTTGGTTTCAAAAACAGCTTCGGTAGATTGGTGCTGCTTACCGGAATTTGATTCTGCATCAGTTTTCGCTAAACTTCTGGACAAAGACAAAGGCGGACATTTTGGTTTTTTAAACACCGATGAATATGAAATCAATCAGTTTTATGTCAAAAATACCTGTGTCTTAAAAACACAATTTAAAAATAAAGAGGCTGGGTTTGAAGTTTTAGACTTTTTGCCGCGATACCAAAAACCTAATCAGGACTATCATGCCCCGCCAGAATTTATAAGATATATCCGAATTTTGTATGGTCAACCTGAAATTGTAGTTGATTATCAACCGCGATTAGAGTACGCCAAAGGCGAAACCCATATTTTTGATAAAAAAGATTTTATTGTTGGTTTGATTGAAGATGAAATGCATTTTGACTCCTTATTTCTCTACACCAATTTAGAACATGAAAAAATCATTAATGTTGAACCTGTCACACTGACTAGCAATGCTTTTTTTGTATTGAGTTATAACGAAAAAATTGATTTACCGAACCTCAACGGAATAGCTTTAGAATACGAAAGAACCAAAGTTTATTGGTTAGACTGGTGTCATAAAACCCCACATTTTAATCATTTTAAAGATGAAGTTTTAAGAAGTGCTTTAACGCTAAAATTATTGAGTTACGATAAAAGTGGCGCTATTTTAGCAGCCGCAACCACTTCACTTCCAGAAACCATTGGTGAAGTTAGAAATTGGGACTATAGATTTTGCTGGATAAGAGATGCGTCTATGGTGGTTAAGGTTATTTCTCAAATGGGTCACCACCGCATGGCTAAACGCTACTTACAATTTGTAATTGATTTGATTCCTGACAAAAATGAAAAACTTCAAATCATGTATGGTATCAACAAAGAAAAACAGTTGACCGAACATGTTTTAGACCACTTATCTGGTTATGAAAACTCAAAACCTGTAAGAACTGGAAATGCGGCCTATCAACAAAAACAAAACGATATTTACGGTATTTTGATGGATGTCATTTACCAAGAGCTATTAAAGTTTAATTGTGATGTTGAAAATAAGGAGGAATTGTGGACCATCACTAAAGGCATAGCTTGGGTTGTAAAACACCACTGGAAAGAACCAGATAAAGGAATTTGGGAGTTTAGACAAGGCGACAGACATTTTACCTTTTCAAAAGTCTTGTGCTGGGTTGCTATTGATAGAGCCATCAAGGTATCTAAAATGTTAGGCAAGAGTTCTAAATTATACCGATGGGAAAAATTAGAACAAGACATTAAAGCCGACATTCTTAAAAACTCTTGGAATGACAAAGTTCAAGCTTTTACCCAATCTTATGATTCTGAAGATTTAGACGCCTCTGTTTTATTAATGGAAACTTATGGTTTTATCGATGCTAAACATCCTAAGTTTATAAAAACAGTTGAAGCTATTGGCAGAGACTTAACTCATGACGGCCTACTTTATCGCTATAAAAACAAAGATGATTTTGGTTTGCCTAAATCGTCTTTTACCATTTGTACATTTTGGTATATCAACAGTTTAAATAAAATTGGCAAAACTGAAGAAGCCTTGTCTCAATTTAAAACTTTATTGAGCTACTCTAATCACCTCGGCTTATTTAGTGAAGATATTGATTTTAAAACCAAACGTTTGCTCGGTAACTTTCCGCAAGCCTATTCTCACCTAGCTTTAATAGAAACGGTGATGAATTTTGAGAAAACTTTAGGCAAAGTGTAAAATCTGGTTTTACTTCAGACTTATCATTATTTCATAAATTATAAGTATTAGCCAGCTCATATTTTTAGCCTAATTTTGCAGGCTATGGAAAGAATCAGTATTTATCAATCTCTAATTAAAACTTTTGAGCAAAAGAAACAAAAATTAAGATCTAAACGTTTACGTTTAAGTTTAATCCGCTTAATTGTTTTTTTGACTTGCTTGGCTGGAATCTATTTGTTTTGGTCTACCACCCTATTGGTTGTTGGTTTTGTTTTTGTCTTTATTCTCGCCTTTATCGTTTTAGTTAAAATGCATGCTGAATGTAATAGGGAGCTTAAAAAAATCAAGTTATTAATTGAGATCAATCAAAATGAAATTAAAGCTTTAGATGGTAATTATAATCATTTCAAAAACGGTGTAGCCTACAAAAATCCAGAGCATGCTTTTGCTGAAGACATAGATTTGTTTGGCGAAAAATCCTTTTTTCAATTTATCAACCGGACTGGTTTGAGTCAAGGTGAAATGCTGTTAGCTAATTGGCTAAAAAGTAATGATATCAATAATATCAAAGACAAGCAAAATGCTATAAAAGAACTTGCAGATCATATCGAATTTAGGCAAAACTTTACTGCAGAAGCCAAAATGCTTGAAAATCAAGATGAGTTAAATGCGATTGTTAAAGCACTCGAACAACATCAAAATTTTGTCCCAAAATCTTTTCGATATTTGGGTTTGTTTTTTAGTGGCTTATCGCTTGCTATTATAGGTTTGTATGCTTTTAGTATCATAAACACTATGCAACTTTTGCTATGGATTTTTATAGGTCTTGGTATCACGGGGTTTTATTTAAAGAAAATAAATGTTTTATCTCATATCACTTCAAAGGCTCAAGAGTTATTTCGTCAATATCAAAAACTAATAAATGCTGTAGAATTAGAACACTTTGATTCAGAATTACTCAAAACTAAACAATCTCAACTTTCTTCCAAAAATCAAAAAGCTTCAGAAGCTATTAAAAGCTTATCAAAACATATTGATGCCCTAGAGCAACGTCAAAATTTAATGGTAGGATTTGTCTTTAACGCTTTTTTACTTTGGGATTTACAACAATCCTACAAGATAGAGCAATGGTTAAATACCCACAAAAATGATTTAAAACAGTGGTTTGACATTATGGCGTTTTTTGATGCTCAAAATGCTTTAGCCAATTTAGCTTATAATCAAACAACATACACATTTCCTTCTATTGATCATTCTAGCAAATTAATATTGGATTGTAAATCATCTACGCACCCTCTAATTCCAACAACTCAAGCTGTGACTAATGATTTTCAAGTTATGAATGAAGATTTTTTAATCATAACAGGGGCAAATATGGCTGGTAAAAGTACTTTTTTAAGAACTGTTTCTCTAATGATTGTTATGGCTAATCTCGGTTTGCCAGTTTGCGCGTCACATTGTAATTACAAGCCGATAAAACTTATTACAAGTATGCGCACATCAGATTCTTTAAGTGATGAGTCGTCTTACTTTTTTTCAGAATTATCAAGACTTAAAACCATTATTGAACACTTAAAAACAGATACTTATTTTATTGTATTAGACGAAATTTTAAAAGGCACAAACTCTCACGACAAAGCTAAGGGCTCAAAACAGTTTATTGAAAAATTAGTAAACACTAATAGTACGGGGATTATTGCAACGCACGACTTAAGTCTATGTGAATTATCAGACCAATTAAAACAAGTGCACAATTTTTATTTTGATGCTGAAATCATCAATGATGAATTACATTTTGACTATAAATTTAAAAAAGGAGTTTGCCAAAATATGAATGCTTCTTTCTTATTAAAAAAAATGGGGATTGTTTAAAATAGTTGGTAGTTGGTAATTGGTAGTAAAATAAAAATTATGTTTTGACAAAAGCATACTTAAACACCCAAGTGAGAATTTTAATTCCAGCCATTACAGCACCTTTTAATGTTCCTGATACTTTTGATTGCCCAATACGATTGCGGTATTTTACAGGAATTTCTTTATATTTTAATTTATGATTTAAAGCTTTAAGTTGCATTTCAACAGTCCACCCATAGGTTTTGTCCTGCATATTTAAAGCTAAAAGTTGATTATATTTTATAGCTCTAAATGGACCTAAATCTGTAAATTTTGCTCCGTAAATCAGTTGCATCAGGGTTGTCGCTAGCCAGTTTCCAAATCGTTGAGGAAACGTCATTGCTCCGTTTTCTCTTAGGGATTTTACACGAGCACCTATCACAAAATCGTAGTTGCTATCAATAATTGGATGAATTAATTCGGTGAGTTGCTCAGGATAATCACTGTAATCGCCATCTATAAAAACAATAATATCTGGTTTTTCAGACTTTGACTCAATGTATGCCATGGCTTTTAAACAGGCATAACCATAACCCATTTGAGATTCAAAACAAACTGTTGCTCCTGCGGTTTTAGCTTGCTTAGCAGTATCGTCGGTAGAGTTATTGTCGGTTACAATGACCTCATCAACACAATCGGGTAAGTCTCGAATAACTTTTGCGATAGATTGCCCTTCGTTATGAGCTGGTATAATGACGTTTATACGCTTATTTTTGAACAATTTTTAAATTTAAATGAGTTAAAAAGTCCTTATGTCAAACATAAAGTATTTTTAATTGTAAAACACATAGTCTATAATGTCTTTACAAACTTACATTCACTTGAAAAGAAAAAAACAAATCATCATCACCATAAAACAAGTTTAATGTGCCTTGAAGTAAATCCGCTGCAGTAAACCAAACACCACCGCCGTAATTATCATTCCAACGGTCGCTTGAGTTGACGTCAGACCAAACTCGACCAACATCGTATCCGCCAAACACACCAAATTGCAATGGCACAACACCAGTTTTAAACTGATTAAAACTGTAGCGTAAATCTCCACTTCCAATTAAAGATTGCTCGCCTAAAAAACGATTTCTGCGATAGCCTCTAAGCGCGTTATTACTTCCTGCACTTGCGGCTTGATAAAACTCAAATTGATTGCCAAAATTAATTTCAGAAAGGGCTTGTGTTCTTAAAACTAATCTTTCGTCTGGTGTTAGCGGATTATAAAATTCTAAATTAGGATTGACAAAAGCGTATGCTCTATCTGTGTTATCAAGGTTAAGCTTTGCTCCAACTTCAAGATCAAAATTCATTCCTTTTGAAGGGTTGAGCGCATCGTCTAAACTGGTAAAATTGAACTCTGTCTGTGCACCGAGAAAGGTTTTTCTATCAAAAAACTCAGGGTCGTCGGTCAACAACTCATCACCTAAGACATCTAAAATTCTATCTTCTGTTCTTTCCAATTCTATACTTTCAACACTTACTGAATGTGTAAAGGTGGTGCCATATTTAGTAGACTTACGTAAACCCAATTTACCTGATATACTTTCATAAATTACGCGATTGAAATCTCTGTCTAATTCATCTTCGGGATTGATACTATTGTTACCAAACCCAAAGAAGTTTACTGCGTAACTCGGACTTGTGTAGCGACCACCTACAACTAAGTTATAATCTCCAAATACGTGTGCAAATTCGCCTTCATAATCTAAATCAACGCCTTCAGTTTCAAAATAAAATCCCGCACTGATGGTGTGTTTATAGGTAAATGGATTCAAGGAAAACCCTTTATAAGTGTATGAATTGGTTGCACCAATTAAAAAGCCATCATCTGGGTTGAAACCAATTTTTGGAATAAAGTTGTTGATTTTAGAAATACTTCTATCCTTGTTAAAATTATTTTGCACATAATCATCATCAAATTTAACTTTGGCTTTTGATTTTTTTGTGACTGTGTTTTTTAAAGATTTGTGGTCGTATATTCTGAGATGATTTCCTTTGTCTTCAACATTATACTCATCATTTCCATGCCCGCCTATAAGTCTGATTTTTATCTTGTTAGAGGTGCCTGAATAGGTGTAAATATCATCATCTTGTAAACCATAAATCCATATTTCTTTGGTTTCATCGACTTTAAAAACACGTTCAGAGAATTTGTCTTCTCTGTCACCGCCTTTATTTCTATACATTGTTATCTTCACTTGATTTTTGTCACTTTCTATATCAATGTAGTCGTCTTTATCTGTTGCTGTGAGTAAAGTATATTCCGTCAAATTATCATAAAAATCGTTGACAATGGTTTTTAAATTATCTTTTCTTTTGAGTAACATCGCCTTAAGGGCTTCAGTTTTTTCATCTTGTAATTCTTCAGGCAACCGATTAAATGCCTTATCCACGACTTCTGAAGTAATACTATTTTTAATAATTTCAGCTTGTTCTAGCCAATTTTGTCTTGTTGAGTTTCTCAATAGAGTTCTATCTAAAGGGAGCGCATTGTAATGAAACTCTTTTGGGTGTAAAATATTTTCTTCATAAACAGCATAGCGTTTTGGGAAACCACTTAAAAATTTAAGGGTTCTAAATAATTTACTATCAAAATCGGCAAAAGCTTGGTCGCGATCCCTTGGAATAGCTTTAAATACGTGTTGACCATTTTCTAGTTCATCTTCAGCCCAGCGCCATTGATCATGGTGGCGATCAAAATCACCTATTAACATATCAAACACTCGACTTTTAATATATTGTTCTTCGTCTATGCTATATTTCTCATCTCTGGCTAATTTTTCGTAAACGTCGTCCGTGCTCTCAATATCGTGATTAGGTGAGCCAAAAAATTCAGCACCGAGCCAATGTTCTTCTGGGCGTTCTTCAATCATATAAATTTCATCACCATACTCAGTATTGTAATTGCCCAAACGGTCTTGTTTTGGAATATAAAACAACTCTGGATTGGTGTGATAAACTCCCGCAGCTTCGGCTAATTTTGGAACGGCTAAAAAGCCATAGGGATGTGAACCCGTTAAAATTTCTTTAAGTAAATCTTCAACCGCTGTATCTTCATATAAATCGCCTATAAATTGGTCTTGAAATAACGTAGTTTGCAATATTTGAGACGCATTCTTTTTGATGGCTCTAATATTATATTCACGCCCTTGACCATCTTTAAGTCTAAGCGATTTTGTTTGCACGCCACCACCTTTGCGAATTGGCGTTAGTCCACCGTAAAGTGTGTCCAGTAATGCAACTTTAGCTTTAATTTTTTTGGTGTATAAAGGTCTGTAGGTATCGCTTATAAATTTATTTTTATCGGTTTCGGGAAAGTCTGCTTTGTCATAAATAGAGGTTTCTACAAATTCTGGAAATTGATTTGAAAGTTGGCTTTTGTCAAAAGTTGTATTTTTTGGAAATATTTCTTGCTCGTAAGCCAATTGAGGTCGCCCATTTTCTGCCGTATAAAACTCAACTACAGATTTGCCGTTTTTATAAATATCTAATCTTGCAAAACCTTGAGAAGACGACTTGAATTGGGTTCCGGCTTTGGCTTTTACAAAGGAAGTTTTAGAGCCAGATCCAGATACAATTTGACGAATACCTTCTTCTTCAATCAATTGTAAGCTGTGCTCATGACCAGAAGCAAAAATGACTTTATTCCATCTTTTAGTAATTGTCACCAATCGATCTTTGATCTCTTGATAAGCCATATTGTTGACATCTTGAGCAGAGACCCCAGACGAACGGGCAAAAGCCAAAACACTGGCTAAACCAGGCAAAGGAATTGGCGTTTTTAGTGGAAATAAATGTTTTTTCGGAGGAATCACACCGCCATGAACTCCATGAGATAGCAGAGGATGATGCATAGCGACTATGACTGTTTTATTTTGATTTTTTTTGAGTTCGGTTTCAAACTCTATAAAAAATTGTTTTCTGGTTTTAATTTGATCACATTTTTTGTTCACTTTTGGGGTTTTATCCCAGTCTTCTAATAGCCATTGCGAGTCGACGGTTAAAAGATAAACATCCTCTGATAAGTCTTCTCCACCTAAGCCGCAACTTACCTTAGGTGACCATTCTGCTTTTGAGTTGTCTTCTATATAATCTTTTTGGTTATCAATGCGTTTTATGTTTTCTTTTCGCCAATCGTGATTGCCAGAGATAAAATAGGTTTGGCCATTAAAGTTTTGTATGACTTCGAGATGATGGTCTAAAATGGTTTTAGCCATGTCTCGTGAATTACCTTTTTCAGTCGGAAATCCATCGGGATAAATGTTATCGCCAAGAAAAATAAGCGTAGCATTGTCTGTTTGATGTTGTTGAAAATAATGGTTTAAGGCTTTCATCCCATCAGATAAGCCATTTTGCATTTCACCCGTATCACCAATTAAATATATGCTTTTGTCAAGGTTTTCTTTGGTAAGTTTATTATCTTGAGCCGACAAACTCAAAGGCAAGCCAAAAATCAAAATAGTGTAGAGTGACAATTTTAAATTCATAAATCAGTTATTTTGATTAATTTAGTCCATAAAATTAACAAAACTTACTAAGCTTAACATAATTTACATGAATATTATTAATAAATCTCAAGACTTTGTAAAAGAGTATTTTAGCAATAACTTACCTGGCAAATTTCTTTATCACAATCTCAATCACACAGAAAATGTGGTTAAAAGAGTAAAAGAAATTTCTGATACCTACAAAGAATTAAGCGATAAGGACAAAGAAGTATTACACATTGCAGGTTGGTTTCACGATACGGGATATTGTGTTGATGTACAAAACCACGAAGATGAGAGTATAAAAATTGCTCAAAATTTTTTGAAAGAATCTGATTATGATGAGCATAAAACTAAGCAGGTTTTAAATCTTATCGAAGCCACCAAAGTTGGCGTAAGCCCTGAGACCTTGTCTGAAAAAATAATTAAAGATGCAGACTGCGGACATTTTGCCACTGAAGATTTTGAAGATGTTTCAGAATTACTCAGACAAGAATTAAAGTTGGTCAAAAAACAAAAATTTAATGTCAACGAATGGATAGATGAAAACCTGAGAGTCTTAACTGAAAAGCATCAATTTTACACAGATTATGCTCGAAAAAATTGGGTTGAAAAAAAACAAGAAAATATTCTGAATCTCATCAATAAGAAAAATAAAAGACAGAAAAAACTCGAAAAAGAAAAGCAAAAAGCCAAATTTAAAGCCAAGTATAAAAATGATAATCCTGAGCGCAGTATCCAAACATTGTTTCGCGTGTCTCTAAGAAATCATATTAAGTTAAGTGATATAGCAGACACTAAGGCCAATATTTTGTTATCGGTTAATGCCATTATTATTTCGTTAGCACTGTCTAATATTATTCCTAAATTGGATAATCCAGAAAACCAACATTTGATGTTGCCAACTTTGGTTTTAGTTGCCTTTAGTGTGGCTTCTATATTATTATCTATTTTAGCCACAAGACCTAATGTAACTTCAGGTCAATTTACCAAAGAACAGGTCAAAAATCGAACTGTAAATATTTTGTTTTTTGGTAATTTTCACAAAATGGATTTTGACAATTACTTATGGGGCATTAATGAAATTATTGAAGACAAAGATTACGTTTACGAAGCCTTGACCAAAGATTTGTATTTACTCGGCGTTGTTTTGGCAAGAAAATATAAACTGCTTAGATTAACTTACACGACGTTTTCAATCGGTATTGTATTGTCGGTCATTAGTTTTGTTGTGGCGTTTTGGGTGATGTAATAGCTTTAGACAAATCTTCATAAGTCATAGGTTTCTCATTTTTAGAAACATTGTATAAAACATTGACTCTTAGTGCTTTTAAACCACTTATGCCTTGTAAATCTTCCAACTCTAATTTCTCAATTTCCTGACCGAGAAATTGTTTGTTTTGAAGATATTTGATATATTGCTGATATTCAATGGCGTCTTCTTTTTGACTATAAATAATAACTAATTTTCCCTTTTGTGTAATGCGCTCCTCGGTATTTTTAATAAAGGCTTTGTCAATACGTTTTTTAGCAATTTCATATCTCGCATTGTAGGCTCCGTCTATATCAAATTTCTTTTCATCAACACGGTAACGAATACTCAAGGTAGAATTATATACCAAAATTAATGATGCTGCTTCAAGTTGAAACTCGTTGTCTTTTTGCACATTGTAAAATAAATTTTCCATCTCACACATGGTTTGCATTTGCCACAACCTTAAGTTTTGGAGCATGACTTTTGAGAAGTTTTTATTTTGACTTATAGAGTTGCCGATATACATATTATGTTCAATGCCATCGGTTTTGAAGCGTTCAAAATAATGTGGAAAAATCTCCTGAGCTTGTTGTTGTTTATGGTCTATCATACAGGCCAACTCTTTGTTAATGTAATTGACCGTATCGTCATAAACTTTTCGCTCTTGATAAACCAAACCTGTGTTTTCATCAAGCATGGCTCTGTATTTGGAAATCACTTCACTGCTATTAGGTAAATCTTGCTCGATTTGTTCTAAAACGGGGTGAATATCGTTAAAAATAAAAGCTGTGATATTTTGTTCGGTTGAGGTATTAAAATTTTTGTTGACATCTTCTAAAAGTTCTTCAATTCTAAACTTGAGTTGTTCATACACCATAATTGGTGAATGTTCATAAGCATAATTCAAAATATCTAGAAGTTTATTAAGCTGAATATTTAAGTCTCTTTGAATCGCTGCATTTCGAGTATCTGAAGACTTTACAATATCAATTTGTCCAAATAATGGGTAAACATTGTCAAATTTAATATCGCTAAATGTTGCATTCAATTTTTGTTGTCGAGCTTCGAGTAATTTCTGCGCTTCTTCTTCAAATTTCCACTCCACACTTTCGTGTATTGAAGTGCATTCTTGCTGAATAATAGCTTTGATGAGATTTTCTTTGTGCTCTATACCACGCTCCAAAGCTAGAAGTAAATTAGGTATAAAGTCTTCAAGTTTTTCAGCATTAATAATATTAAGAGCGTTTTTCTTTTTAGACACTAAGCCTAAAACACCAAGTAATTTTTCATTTTTAGTAATAGGCGTTAATAAACACGATTTAAAACCTTTACTTATTAAAGTTTGTGACAGCTTATCATTGTTAGTATTTTCAGCATAAATATCTAAATCAGGAATACTGAAATGCTTTTGATTTTCAATAAGTTGTCTTAAAGTATGGCTACACATAGCCGTGTTGCAATTTCTCGACAAATCACTATCTAAAATAAAACTGTTGATGTTTTGGCTGACTCTATAAAAAGCTTGAGATTCTTCATCGTAAATAGAAAACCCAAAATCTAAATCATCTAATTTAAAAATATTTCTAAAAATCCGTCTTAACTTTGAAGTAATGTCAGGGTGGTCTATTTCGCCTTGTAACAAAATAGACTTAAACTTAGAAATCTCTTCGTCAATAGTAACGTCGGTTATATTTATAATAGTAAAACCATCAAAATTATAAGAGTTTGGTGGAAATTTGTCCTGCCACATTTTTAAATTATCTGCATTATTAAGCAGTTCATTTACAATATCATCATTAATATCAGGTGCAGATTTGGTTTTTGATAGCTCTACAAAATCAGCATTGATAAACAATCTATAATGTCTAACATTACCATCTTTATCAGGAATATCATAGTAAATTGGTCTAAAAAAGTCGATATTATAACCGTAGTAATGATTTAAAATCAATACGCAGGCGTGAATATAGTTTTGCTTGTAATCGAAATTTCTAATCTTAAGTTCATATTCTGATCCAGCGTTTTTTAATATTTGTTGTAAACGCTTAGATTTGTTGAATACAAAATGTCTATAGGGAATTGAAGCCGCTTTGATTTCATTTTCAGACAACATATTAGGAAACAAATCATCAAATAAATAACTGATTTGTTTTTCATATTTTTTGATGATATCAAAATCGTCAATGCTTTCTTTTAAGACAGGATATTGTTTAAAGTAATCTAAAAAGTCTTCAATATATTTTTTAGCTAATGGATTATCTTCACTTTTTAAGCGATTTTCAAAATGTTCGAAAATGCTCTTAAAGTTAATTCTTACCTTAAATGGGTAATTATAGTCCATCATTGAATTTTTATCATTTATCATTATATTATTAGTCTAATAATTAAGAGCTAAATTACAAATTAACAATATATTATAAGATTAAGTCGGTTTTGTAATTGTCATTATTTATTTTTGTATCAAAATTTATAATATGAAAGGATTAGTTTTAAGTGTGTTTTCAATACTTATTTTTATTGCTTGTCAAAGTGACAAAGCAGATTTTACAGCCCAGATTGATGGGGTTGACAATAATGCCAAAGTTTATTTATCTAAATTGGGAAAAAACAACCAACCTGTTCCCATTGATACCGTAGAAGTGATGAATGGACAATTTACTTTAGATTTAGAAGAAGGTGAACCTCAACAACTTAACATGTTCACAATAGAAGGTGTTAGCAGTAATTTGTTTTTTGTCAATGAAGATGAACCTCTTGAGGCTGTATTATACAAAGACAGTTTGCGAAGCTCAAGAATCTCTGGCGGGAAACACAATGAACTTTTAATGACCTACATGGACACCTTAAAAGCGTCTGCCAATGCTATGAATAAATTAGGTCAAGATATGCGTCAAGCTATGATGGATCAAAATCGAGAAACTTATATGAGTTTAAGAAAAGAACAAGAAGCGCTTCAAGATCAAGATGTTGCTTTTAGAAAGGAAATGGCAGAATCAAATCCAAATTCTATAGTCGCCGCTTTAGCACTATCAGATTTAATGTCGAGTAAAAAGTTACCTAATTCAGAAATAAAATCGATTTACAACAGTTTTTCTGATGAAGTCAAAGACCATACTTTAGGAAAACTTCTCGCTCAAAACATCGCTAAAATGTCAAAAACCGATATCGGTGCGAAAGTAGAAATGTTTGAAGCACCAACACCAGAAGGCGATATGTTATCACTAAAAGACGCTATGGGTGAATTGACTTTAATTGATTTTTGGGCATCGTGGTGTAAGCCTTGCCGTATTGAAAACCCTAATGTTGTTAGTGTTTACAACGACTATAAAGACAAAGGTTTTTCTATTATCAGTGTATCTTTAGATAAAAAGAAAAGCAGTTGGAAAAAGGCTATAAAAGATGACAATATGGATTGGTATCACATTTCAAACCTTCAATACTGGAATGAGCCTATCGCTAAAGAATGGGGTGTACGATCAATTCCTGCGACATTTTTAATTGATGAAAGCGGAGTCATTGTAGCTAAAAACTTAAGAGGCAATGCACTCAGACAAAAAGTTGATGAGATTTTAGGTGAAGGTTAGGATAAAAATTTAAAAAACACATACAAAAAAAAGCTCGGTCAAAAACCGAGCTTTTTTATCTTTTATACTTTAGTAATTTATACCGCGCCTTGAGCAAGCATTGCATCAGCAACTTTTACAAAGCCTGCAATGTTGGCACCTTTAACGTAATCTAAATTACCATCAGATGTCTTACCATATTTTACGCAAGCATCGTGAATGCTTTCCATAATGTCTTTAAGCTTTTGGTCAACTTCTTCTGAAGACCAGCCATAACGCATTGAGTTTTGAGTCATTTCAAGACCAGAAGTTGCCACACCACCAGCATTTGATGCTTTACCTGGAGAAAATAAAATTCCAGCTTCTTGAAAGACTTCAATAGCTTCAGCAGAACATGGCATATTTGCACCTTCGCCAACTAACATCACGCCATTTTTAACCAATGTTTTTGCATCATCTTCATTAAGTTCATTTTGTGTAGCACAAGGAAAAGCTAAATCTGCTTTTTCGCTCCAAGGCGTCTGACCTTCAATGAATTTTGCGTTTTTATATTTATCAGTATACTCTTTAATTCTACCGCGTTTGTTATTTTTTAGATCTTTTATAAATTCAAGTTTTTCATTGTCAATACCGTCTTCATCAAAAATATAACCTCCAGAATCTGACATTGTAAACACTTTAACTCCCTGTTCTATTGCTTTTTCTGCAGCAAATTGCGCAACATTACCAGAACCTGAAATCAATGCGGTTTTACCTTCTAAACTATCGTTTTTTGTTTTCAACATATTCTGGGCAAAGTAAATATTACCATAACCCGTAGCTTCTGGTCTAATCAATGAACCACCATAAGACAATCCTTTACCCGTCAAAATACCAGTAAATTCATTTTGAAGGCGCTTGTATTGCCCAAATAAGAAACCAATTTCTCGAGCACCTACGCCGATATCTCCAGCGGGTACGTCAGTATCGCTACCTATGTGTTTGGCTAATTCTGTCATAAAACTTTGACAAAAACGCATCACTTCATTGTCTGATTTTCCTTTAGGGTCAAAATCTGAGCCTCCTTTTCCTCCACCAAGAGGCAAAGTGGTTAGACTATTTTTAAAAACCTGTTCGAATCCTAAAAACTTAAGAATGCTTAAATTAACAGAGGGATGAAATCTTAATCCGCCTTTATATGGGCCAATAGCAGAATTAAATTGAACACGGTAGCCACGATTGACTTGTATTTGGCCTTCGTCGTCTAGCCAAGTGACTCTAAAGGTAATAATACGCTCAGGCTCTACCATACGCTCCAACAACATCTTGTTTTGATATTTTGGATTGTTTTCTATAAAAGGAATAACAGTTTCGGCAACTTCTTCTACTGCTTGCAAAAACTCAGTTTCTCCTGGGTTTTTTTGTTGAATTGTGTTTACAAATTCTTCAATTTTTAAATTCATAATTATGGATATGATAAAATATTAGACTTATTTTAATAAAATGCAAATATAAAATTATTTTAAGGTTTTAAATTAAAAAAATGATAAAACACAGTTATATTTCACATCTTATGTGTTGAAGTCGTTGTCTAATTTTATAATTACATTTACAGCCTTTTAACTACAATAAAACTAAGAAGTGTTTAGTTATATTCATATGAAAATTTTAAAATTATTTCTTGTCTTTTTCGTCTTTAAGTTTGGATACACCCAAGATTTTTCAAACCAATGGACAGGTTATTTTTCGTACTTAGATATCAGAGATATTTCTATCGGTAATAACCGAGTAATTGCAGCTGCTCAAAATGCCATTTTTGAGTATGACCCTGTGTCTCAAACTCAATTCAAAACCGATGCGGTTAACGGATTAGAAGGAAGCGAAATCAGTGCTATTCATTATTCTGAAGCCTTTGCATTAAGTATCATTGGATACGAAAATGGACTCTTACAAGTGGTTATGGATAACAACGGGCAAGTGTTTACTATAGTTGATATTTTGAATAAACAAACCATTGCACCTGATGATAAACGGATTAATCATTTTTTAGAATTTGAAGATAAAGTGTTTATTTCAACTGAATTTGGTGTAGCTGAATACAATCTTGCCAATTTAGAGTTTGGTGATTCCTTTTTTATTGGTCAAAATGGACAACAGATTAATGTCACACAAACCGCAGTTTTTAACTCAACTTTGTATGCGTCAACTTTTGGTGGCTCAATACGTTTTGCAAATGTAAACGACCCCAACTTGGTTGATTTTGACGTGTGGCAAACTATAGGTTCTTCCAATTGGCGAGGTATTATTAATTTTGAAAACCAACTTCTTACAGTTAGGGTTGACAACAGTTTATTTGAGATAAACAACAACAATTTAAACTTTATAAGGCAATTCCCCGGTGAAGTTAAGCAGTTAAATCAAGATGAAGAAAAGTTAATTGTGGTGACGCCAAATACTGTTCATACCTTAAATGCTCAACTCAATGAAATTGGTTTAGTGAATGCTTTATTTGAAGAAGTAGAATTGGAAACCAATTTTAACTCTGCAAGGATTGCAAATGATGTCCTATTTATAGGTGATGCAAAGTTTGGGCTTTTACAAATGGAAGGCTTAAATTCAACAAACTTTCAAAGGGTGAGTCCTGACGGGCCAATTTTAAATTCTGTTTTCAGCTTAACAAGTTTTCAAGATGAACTTTGGGTGGTTTATGGAGAGTACAATCGGATTTTTAATCCATTCCCATTAAATAGAAGAGGCGTAAGCCACTTTACAGGTGATTTTTGGTCAAATTTGACTTTCGAAGATTTGCAAGAAACTAAAGTTATTACAGATGCAACTGTTGATATTAACAACCCAAATCGTGTTTATTTATCAAGTTTTATAGACGGTTTATTAATTTTAGAAAATGAAGAAGTAGTCCTAAAGTTAGATCCCTCAAACTCTGGACTAGTTAATACTTCTAACCCAAGCGGTAACCCAATTCCTGGTGATGTGAGAGTTGGCGCAACGGTATTTGATAATCAAGGCGATTTGTATATGAGTAACTCTATTACAGAAAACCCTTTAAAACGTTTAACAGACAATAATCAAATAGTTGTCGCTGACTTGTCAGAAACTCTTGTAGAACCAATAAAAACAAGCTCAGCTAAAGTCACTGCAGATGATCAAGGCAATGTTTATCTTGCTACATCTTTTTCTGGTATTATTGGCTTTCAGCCTTCAACAGGCTTAACTGGTAAAATTGCTAGAGATGTTGAGGGCGTAGATCTCCCCGAGGTCTTTGAACCCAATCCCGTAATAAGCGCAATGGAATTTGACAACAATAATCGGCTTTGGATTGGAACAGCAGAAGGACTTCGTGTGGCTTTCAATCCACAAGCTATGTTTGATGAAGATGCCCAACTCAATGTATCACCTATTATATTTTTAGAAGATGGCGTACCTCAAGAGCTACTATTTCAACAATTCATCACTGATATTGAAGCCGATGGGGCAGGTAATATATGGATAGCTACGGCAGATTCTGGCGTATTTCAGGTAAATTCTACAGGGCAAGAGACCTTAAATCAATTTACCCAAGACAATTCGCCTTTGCCATCCAATAGTGTAATTAGTATTGAAATTAATGGCGCAACAGGTGAAGTTTTTTTTGGTACTAATAGAGGTTTAGTTTCTTTTCAGAGCAGAGTAACCGATGGGGTTGATAATCTTGAAAACGTAAGAGTATTCCCTAATCCTGTAAAGCCAGGCTTTTCTGGAGTAGTTACCATTGATGGACTTACTGATAATGCCAATGTTAAAATTACAGACGTCACAGGAAATTTAGTTCATGAAGAATTTGCCTCTGGAGGTAGTATTCAGTGGGATACACGTGCCTTTGGTAAACATAGAGTAGCTTCTGGTGTCTACATGGTTCTCATTACAGGGGAAGACCAGATAGAAACGCAAGTCAGTAAAATTATGATTATCAGATAATGTTTGTCAAAACCCAAGCTATTGTTATTTCAAGTATTAAATATCGTGACGCTGATCTTATTGTAAGATGCTACACTAAGGCCTTAGGCAGTATTTCGTTTATGGCAAAAGGTGTGCTAAAATCAAAAAAAGGTAAATTGAGGGTTTCAATGTTTCAGCCTTTAAGTTTGATTAGCATCGAGATGCAATATAGAAATAAAGGCCATCTAGAATATTTTAAAGAAGTACAACTCACACACCATCTCAACGCATTGCAGAGCAATGTTTACAAATCGTCTTTGGTGATGTTTTTATCCGAAATTTTAAACTCAGTTATTGTTGAAGAAGAACAGAATGAAAAACTTTATGAATTTTTGGAATTTTGTATTCTACATTTAGAAAATACATCTAACTATGCTAATTTTCATATCGCTTTTCTTCTAAAACTATCTTCATTTTTAGGCTTTTACCCACATATTTCTAGCAAAATAGATGAAATTTATTTTAACCTTAGTGAAGGTTTATTTCAAGCTTTTGAAAGTCCATATACTTTAAACTTTAAATATTCAAAATTGTTGTCTGAATTTATTGAAAACGACTTTATAAATTACCAACATATAGAATTGTCAAAAAAACAGCGTTTAGAAATTTTAGAGGTATTGATGAATTATTATGAATTACACATTGAAAACTTCAAGATTCCAAAATCACTAAGTGTTATCCAACAAGTGTTTAGCTAGATTTTTTAGGATACCAATCTAAAAGACTGACTTCAATCTCATCATTCTGCGATTGAACCATTTCTTTAAATTTTTCTACACTAAAAAAATGTGGCTTCCCATCTTTCATACCTCTGTAGTGATAAGGTAAAACTTTTTTGGGCTTAAATGATAGCACAGCTTCGGCAGCCATTTCTGGTGGCATGGTGTAAGGAAGATTCATACACATAAAAGCTAAATCGATATCTGTTAGGCTTTTCATTTCTGGAATAGCCTCTGTGTCGCCACTGATATAAACTTTGTAATTGTCTTTTGAAACAACATAACCGTTTCCACGTCCTTTCTCATGATATTTTAAGCGTGCCTCTGTTATATTATACATTGGAACGCCTTTTAAATTAAACCCGTGAAAATCGAATGACTTCCCATTGGCAAGAATTTTAGTTTTATTTTGGAGTTCTTTTGGCATTTTATCGTAAACCGCTTGTGGTGCAACCATATCAAAACTTTGAGATAAACCTTTAAGCGTTTCTAAATTAAAATGATCGCCGTGAATATCCGTAATTAAAACCAAGCTAGGTTTAGGCAAATCTTTAAAAGCATCAACTCCTCCATTAGGATCAACATAAACAACTTCATCTGCCCATTCCATAACAAAAGTAGCGTGTTCAATTGGCGTTATTTCAACAGGAATTTCTTTTTGTGTTTCAGTTTTTTGCTCTGTTTTTGACGTCTTGCTTTCATCTTTAGGTTCAGATTTACAACTAATAATCAATAATAGAATAAAAAAATTTAAAATGCTTTTCATAGTTATTATTTTTTCTAAATATAAATAAAATCTTTAAAAAGATAAGAAATAAATTTTTAATATAGTTAAAAGCAACAAAACACTTGAAAATAATTATTTAACATAACTAAAAAAGCCCTGTGAATACAAGGCTTTGGTAATTGTAGCGAGGAGCAGCCCCAAAGCTTCGGGGGAACTGCCGTACGCCTCAGGCGTATATAAATCCGACGCTCTAAAAAACAAAA
>RRZV01000067.1 GCA_003931895.1 Mesohalobacter salilacus | reverse complement strand
AAAAAAACACGCGGTATTGATATTGTAATGTCTATTGATATTTCTGCTAGTATGTTAGCTAAAGATTTTCAGCCTAACCGTATGGAAGTCGTCAAGGAGGTGGCTTCTGAATTTGTTAAAAATCGCCCGAATGATCGCGTAGGTATTGTAGTTTTTTCAGGCGAAAGCTACACCAAAACGCCAGTGACTTCTGATAAAAGTATTGTTTTAAACACCTTAAAAGATATTTCATATTCCAGTCAAATTGAAGGAGGAACAGCTATTGGTATGGGATTAGCCACAGCTGTTAATCGACTAAAAGACAGCAAGGCTAAAGGCAAAGTCATTATTTTGATGACCGATGGCGTCAATAATACTGGTTTTATTGAACCAAAAACCGCAGCAGATTTAGCTTTAGAATACGGTATAAAAGTTTACAGTATCGGTGTTGGCAGTATGGGCACAGCACTTTCGCCCGTGGCTATTGATAGAAATGGGCAATTTCAATACCGCAATACCGAAGTCGAAATTGACGAGGCACTTCTTGAAGAGATTTCTTCAATGACAGAAGGACAATATTTTAGAGCGACTAATGAAGATAAATTGAAATCGATTTATGAAGAAATCAACAAATTAGAAAAAACTGAAATCAAAGAAACAAAATACTACAATTATGACGAAAAGTATCCCATTTTTGTCATCATTGCAGGCTTATTAATGGCATTAGTTGCTTTGATAAAATATACCATAATGAGAAGTTTAGTATAAATGATACAATTTGAAAACCCATATTATTTTTGGTATTTCGCCCTTGTGGGTGTCATCATCTTATTGTTTGTAATTTATAGACTTTGGCAAACCCGTGCTCAAAAACGTTTTGCAGACCCAGAGTTGTTTAAATTTCTGGCACCGCAACGCTCTGTCTTTAAGCTTTGGGTTAAATTTATCTTTTTTATCTTGGCTTTGTCCTCTTTCATAATTGCTTTAGCCAACCCTAAAATGGGGACAAAAATGGAAACAGTAAAACGCCAAGGCGTTGACATCGTGTTTGCGCTTGATGTGTCTAAAAGTATGTTAGCCGAAGACATTGCTCCCAATAGATTAGAAAAAAGCAAACAAATTATTTCTCAAACATTAAATGCTTTAGTGTCTGACCGTGTTGGAATTATTGGTTATGCAGGAAGTGCTTTCCCGCAGCTACCCATAACAACTGATTACGGTGCTGCCAAGACGTTTTTGCAAGCGATGAATACCGATATGGTATCCAGTCAAGGCACAGCTGTTGCCGATGCTATTGATTTGGCCTCCACCTATTACGACCGTGACGATACTACCAATCGGGTTTTAATTATAGTTGGTGATGGCGAAGACCACGGCAGTAAAGCTGATGAAGCTATTGAACGTGCGGTTGAAAACAACATCAAAATTTTTACCATTGGCGTGGGCACTTCAAAAGGTGGCCCAATACCAATTAAACAAAATCGTGGGGTAACTTATAAAAAAGACAACCAAGGCCAAACGGTAATTACAAGAGCTGACAAAATGACTTTAAAAAATATCTCCGAAAAAGGCAATGGCGCCTTTATTGATAAAGTAAGAACCGATGAAATTGTTAAAGCTTTATTAGAAAATTTACAAAAAATTGAAAAATCGGAGTTCGAAACCAAACAAATTTCAGATTTTAAGACCCAATATCAATGGTTTGTCGGTTTTGGCATACTTTTTATACTATTAGATATATTGATTTTAGAAAGAAAAACCCAATGGGTACGACGACTTAACTTGTTTAATGAAAAAGAATATGATGATGAAATTTAGTTTATTAGGTGTTTTAATGTTTTTGTTTTTTGCAGTTAACGCACAAGACAAAAACATCAAAAAAACACAAAAACAATATCAAAAATATGCTTCATTGGCCGCAGAAGAAACTCAAAACGGTGATTTTGCCCAGGCTGAAGCCCTGTATAGAAAAGCCTTAGACAAAAATCCTAAAGGTGATAAAGCGGCTTATAATTTCGGTAATTTATATTTCGAAAATCAAAAAAATAAGCAATCAGCTATTCGATATATAGAATCTGCAAAGTCTTCGGAAGATAAAATGGTTAAACACAGAAACTTCCATAACCTCGGTAATTTGATGATGGAAGAAAAACAATATGCCAAAGCTGTTGAAGCTTATAAAAATGCCCTGAGAAATAATCCTAATGACGAAGAAACGCGATATAATTTAGCTTTAGCTAAACAGAAAAGAGAAAAACAAAAAAACAAAGGCGGCGGAAAAGACAAAAATAAAGACCAAAAAAAAGAGAATAAAAAGAAAGAACAAGATAAAGGCGGCGAAGGCGATAAAGACGAAAAAAAGCAGGATCAACAAAACCGTAAAGACGGCGATGACGAAAAAGAAAACAAACAAAAGAAAGACGACGCCAAAAAAGATCCAAAAGAAGGAGATAGCAAAAAGCAAAAACAACCGTCTCAACCAAAACCTCAAAAAGGAAAAATGAGCGAACAACAAATCAAAAACTTGTTGCAGGCTATTCAAAATAAAGAAAAAGACACACAAGAAAAACTCAATGCCCAAAAAGTCAAAGGGGCTAAAGTCAAAACAGAGAAAGACTGGTAAATGAAGAAATTAATTTACATATTAATTTTTATAAGTTGTGCTTTTAGTCAAGCTCAAGTTCAATTCACAGCCGAAGTCAGTCGTGAAAAGCTTGGAATGAACGAACGTTTACGTGTCGAATTCAGTATGAATAAAGATGGAGACAACTTTATACCACCATCTTTTGAAGGCTTTAGAAAAATTGCTGGGCCAAATCAATCTGTGAGTCAAAGTTGGATTAATGGTAAAAGCAGTTTTCAAAAATCTTATACCTTTTTCTTGCAACCATTAAAACGCGGCAAGCTTACTGTTGGTCAAGCTGAAGTTACTATTGATGGTCAAGTCTATAAAACCTCACCTCAAACTATTGAAGTCACTGCTGCAGTTGATAACCCAAGTGAAACTGCAGATGCTACACCACAGTCTAAAGCTTTGGACGGCATTCATTTGGTCGCTGAAATTTCAGATACAAGTCCATATCTTAACGAAGGGATTTACGTTGTGTATAGACTCTATGTGAGCCCATCAACCGATATTAGAAACTGGCGCGCGCTTGACAATCCTAAATATGAAAACTTTTGGAGTCAAAGCATAGATGTTAAACAACTTGAAGTTAAGAATGGAGAATTTGCTGGGAAGCCATATCGGTATGTGGAATTGCGTAAAACTATTTTATATCCACAAAAAACGGGTAAACTTAAAATTGAACCCCTAACACTTTCTATTGGCGTTGAAGTGCCAACAAACCGTAGGGACCTTTTTGGTAGACGACTTTATGAAACGGTAGATAAAACCTATTCTGCTCAAACAAGAACAATTGATGTCAAACCTTTACCACAAGAAAACAAACCTGCAAGCTTTACAGGCGCTGTCGGAAAATTTGATTTTGATGTGAGTGTTGATAAAAATAAACTCAAAGCTATGGAGTCGCTTCAAGCTGAAGTGAAATTGAGCGGTGAAGGCAATATGAGTTTATTTGAATTGCCTGCCCTAAAAGCGCCAAACAATACTGAAATTTTTGAACCAGAAAAACAAGACAATATCCGTACTACTGCAAATGGTATGGTGGGAACTAAGCGAAATGTCTATACATTAGTGCCACAACAAGCAGGTAAACAGGTCTTGCCAAGTTTAGAATTTTCTTATTTTGATCCTTCTCAAAAAAAATATGTCACATTAAACTCAAGCAATATTTCAATTGAAGTTGAACCGAACGCAAGTTTAACCAATACTATTTCAAATTCTGATTCAACGGGTAACAATTATTCATTTATTAAACCACCCGATGCGCAGTTCAGTTTTATCAAGCTCGAAACCAATTTAACTCCAATAGAAAAAAAACGCTTTTTTAAAAGCACGGTGTTTTGGGCAATTTCTTTGTCTGCTTTGGCGCTGTTTCCTTTTTTTATCGTCTTTAAAAAAGTTCAAAACCGTGAAGGATTGTCAGAATCTGACCGAAATCGTAAAAAAGCCAATAAGTTGGCTAAGAAATTTTTGTCTGAAGCCAAGTCTAATCAAAATGATTCTAAAGCCTTTTATTTATCTTTAGAAAGAGCGCTTCACAATTATCTAAAAGCCAAGTTGCGTATCACGACGAGCGAGATGAGCAAAGAAAAAATAGAAGAATTGTTATTAAAAAAAGGCGCAAAACAAGACGATGTGAATGCTTTTTTAGAATTGCTTAAAAATTGTGAAATAGCAAGATATTCTCCTCTAACGCAATCTGAAATTGATAAAGATTATCAACAAGCCAAAACGACCTTAGCACAACTTGATAGAAATTTATGAAAATAATAGTTTCCATATTATGTTTTGTTTTAAGCTTTTCTACAACGGCTCAAAACGATTCTATTTTCAAACAAGCTAACGACGCTTATGCTGATGCGAATTATAAAGAAGCTAAAAGGCTTTATCAAAATATTTTAAAAAATGGTCAAGCTTCAAGCGAGCTGTATTTTAATTTAGGGAATACCTATTACAAGCTTGAAGATCTCGCCAATAGTATTTATTATTACGAAAAAGCCTTAAAATTCAATCCTGAAGACCAAAGCATTCAAAACAATTTAGCCTTTGCAGAGCGCATGCGTCTCGATCAATTTGAGCGTTTACCAGACTCCGAAGTCGATAAGACTTTAGACGACTTTATTACCAAATTTTCTATTGATACGTGGTCTATAATTGGAATTGTATTTCTATGTGTTGCTGCCTTGTGTTTTGGTGTTTTCTTATTATTTAAACGCACACTTGTCAAGCGTTTGGCCTTTGGAATTTGCTTAGGTTTTATTCTTTTTTCAGCAGGTGCATTTGTAATAGCCCAAACACAACTTGAAAAGGTTAAATCTTCGGTTTACGGCATTATTTTTCAAAAAGAAAAAAATTTATTTGAAGAGCCCAACCCAAATAGTAATACTTTATTTCAACTTCATGAAGGCACTAAAATCAAGATTCTTGACCAATTTCGCTCGTTTTACAAAGTTGAACTTCCCGACGGCACAACAGGCTGGATGACGACAGAAAATATTAAGGAAATTTAAGTCTGTTATTCTCTTAATCTTAGTCAAAGAAATTTTCAAATCAATAATATTATACTATATTTGAAAATATGAAAAAAATTTATGCTACATATTTATTATTTTTATTCATAGCCTTTTTGGCTACTCCGACTGTTGTTAAGATTTTAGATAAAAATGCTGATGTAAGCATAGTTTACACTTTTGCAGAAGAAGAAAAGTCTGAAACTTCAGTTAGTTCTTTTTTAGATTTTGTAGTCAATTCTCAAGATTTTGAAGCTTTAAGTGAACACGAAACTCATGATGCTTTAATTTTTGATGTCTATCAATTTGCTGTAAAATCACATCACATTCGTATTCCCTCACCACCACCAGATGCTTTAGTTTAAAGTTTAAAAGCAAATCATTTCTTAGTTAATTTTTCTTATTTCATTCTGCCTGAAAAGGCAAAAACTTTTATTACATGTTTAAATATTTAAAAAAAGACCTTCCAGCTAGTGTTGTTGTATTTTTTGTAGCGTTACCTTTATGTTTAGGGATTGCACTTGCCTCTGGAGCACCATTATTTTCAGGTTTAATTGCCGGTATCATAGGTGGTATAGTAGTCGGTTCACTGAGTGGCTCACAAGTTGGCGTTAGTGGTCCAGCAGCAGGATTGGCCGTTATTGTGCTTGGTGCCATTGCCAGTCTTGGAAGTTTTGAAAACTTTTTGGTCGCTGTTGTTATTGGCGGCGTGATTCAAATTGCCTTGGGTATTGCCAAAGCTGGTGTGATTGGATATTATTTCCCAACTTCTGTCATTAAAGGCATGTTGGCTGGTATTGGTATTATTATTTTTATTAAGCAAATTCCTTTTGCACTTGGCTTAAGCGATAATGTTGAGTTTTCAGAATACGTCACCGATGACCATATCGCTTATACAGAATATTTTAAAACTTTATTAGACAATATTTCTGCAGGAGTAATTTTTATTACTCTTCTTAGTCTAGGTATCATCATTTTGTGGGCTAATGTTTTAGAGAAAAAATCTAAAATATTTAAAATTGTTCCTGGACCGGTGGTAGCTGTCATCATTGGGGTTTTGTTTTATGTTTTAGTGCCAGAAGGTTCAGCCTTAGCTATTTCAGCACATAATCTTGTCACAGTTCCTGTGCCAGAAAGCACTTCAGATTTTATAGGACAATTTACATTTCCTAATTTTTCAGTGATTGCAAACTCAGAGGTTTGGATTGTTGGAATAACTATTGCTATTGTAGCCAGTCTAGAAACCCTACTTAGTGTTGAAGCTACTGATAAATTAGATCCAGAAAAACGTATAACACCAACCAATCGCGAACTTTTTGCTCAAGGGACAGGTAATATTTTGTCTGGTCTTGTCGGTGGCTTACCGGTGACTCAAGTCATAGTTAGAAGTACAGCCAATGTGTCCTCTGGAAATAAAACCAAATTGTCAGCTATTATTCACGGGTTTTTACTTTTAATCTCTGTCATTATAATCCCTCATATTTTAAACTTAATACCGCTTGGGGTTTTAGCTGCAGTTTTATTTGTTGTGGGTTATAAATTAGCTAAACCAAGTTTGTTTAAAGAGATGTTTAAACTCGGAAAATCACAGTTTTTACCATTTAGCATTACTGTAGCAGGTATTGTGTTTACAGACTTGTTGATTGGTGTTGGTTTAGGTTTAATATCAGGACTTTTAACGGTGTTATATAACAGTTATAAAAACTCACATTTTTTACACTTGAAAGGGCAAAATGGCGATAAAAAACACATCAACATGACTTTAGCCGAAGAAGTAACCTTTTTTAATAAAGGAGCTATTATGAGAGAATTAAAAAACATAGAAGACGATTCTTTTGTGGAAATTGATATTACTAAAACACAATCTTTAGATTACGATATTTTAGAAATTCTTGATGATTACGCCTTTAAAGCAAAAAATAGAAATATTGATATAAATTTGGTTCATAAAAAAGGAGAAGTTAAAAACCCTGAAAGTTTTAAAAAATATTTTGATGAAATTACATCAGTAGATAAATAAAATATTATGGATAAGATAGACAAAATTATTTCGAAGCAAGAGCAAGATAAAATGACGCCAGAAAGCGTCCTTAAAGATCTTATAGAAGGCAATAAGCGTTTTATAGAAAACAAGTTTGAATATAGAGATTACAGCTCCCAAAAAATAAGTGCAACCGAAGGTCAATATCCTAAAGCCATCGTGTTATCTTGCGTAGATAGTCGGGTGCCTGTAGAAACCATTTTTGACCAAGGTATCGGTGATATATTTGTCTCTCGGGTTGCCGGCAATTTTGTTAATACAGATATTTTGGGCAGTATGGAGTACGCCTGCAAAGTTGCTGGTAGTAAACTCGTGTTTGTGCTTGGTCATGAAAAATGCGGCGCTGTAAGTTCAGCATGTGACCATGTAGAATTGGGAAACATCACTTCGATGTTGAAAAATATAAAGCCAGCCATTGAAGACACATCAACAGAAGGCGAGCGTAGCTCAAAGAATGCTGAATTTGTTCAGGCCGTAGTCGAAAAAAATGTGCAGCTCAATATTGAACGTATTAGAAAAGAAAGTCCTATTTTAAAAGACCTTGAAGATTTTGGAGAAATTAAAATTGTCGGGGGTGTCTATTCTTTAAAAACAGGTAAAATTAAGATGCTTTAAGTGAGCTCTCGGCAAAGTTTTTCCTGAAGTTTTAAGCCTCGGGGAGTACAAATTCATATTAAGACGAACACTTAATTTTTATATCAAACTCACTTTAACTCAATAAATATTCACGGGTTAAAATATCCTTGAGTGTACATCTTTTGAGAAATTTGACTGTCATGTGCTTGAGTTCCATAAAAGCATGGCGAATACCGCATTGCTCTTCATACTGACATTCTTCACAGGGTTCGTAATAATCGTGAGTTACGCAAGGTAAAAAAGCAATGGCACCATCAAAAAGGCGCATAACCTCAGCCAGATTGATTTGGTCAGTGGATTTAGACAAAAAATATCCACCATGTCGTCCGCGCTTACTGTCTAGAATTTCGGCTTGTTTTAAATCTAACAAAATACGTTCTAAGAATTTTTTGGGAATGTTTTGCTTTTTTGAAATTTCGCTGGACATGACAGGCTGTTGGTCTTTGCGTTTAGCAATATAGATCAAAGCATTAATAGCGTATTTTGTTTTCTTAGACAGCATGGCTCAAAAGTAAGAAAGAATGCCTTGCAGTCAAAGTTTATTTTTTGGACTTATTGGGGATTATGAAGTTAATGGGTATGGCATATAAAACCGACACTTTTTTGCCATGAGTAACACCTGGGATTAATCGAGGAACTTTTTTAATGACTCGAATGGCTTCTTTTTCTATTTTTTCATCAGCTCCTCTTGCCAATATATCAACGATATTACCATCAGTATCAATTTTGAATTGAACGGCAACTCTATATTTTTTAGGGGGATAATTTTTGAATTTCTTCATTCGAAAATTTTTTCTTACTTGTTCGCTTATATATTCAGTAAAACACTGCTTTAAAGCTTTGGGGTCATTTTCATAGACTTTACAAGATTTCGGATGAGGAGCCTTTTCAATAACTGCAAAAGCAACCTCTTCTTTTGAATTTGCTTCTGCTTTTTTGTCCTGTGCATGACTAATCCACCCATATAAAACAAAAACTAATAATATAAATTTATGAGTCAAATTTTTTTGGTTGTTCATTCAATAGGTTTTAAGGGTTAGTAGAAATTAATTTCAAAGAAAAGGCTTCTAGCCAAATCTTATTACTGAATCACAAAATTAATTGGTAAACCATACAGCACACTTACGTTTTTACCATCGACTTGTCCTGGAATCATTTGAGGCAAACTTTTGATGACCCGTTGAGCTTCTTGTTCAAGTTTTGGGTGTGGCCCTCTAGCCCTTACATCAACTATATGACCAGATTTATCGATTTTAAATTGAACACTTACACGATTTGTACCTGTTAAACCAAGTTCTTTACCTAAACCAGTATTAAAGTTTGTATTGACATGAGTTGAGATAAATTCACTGACACATTGTTTTAAGGCTTTACCTGTTTTGTCGTTGCAAGAAGAAGGGTGTGGCACTTGGTCTAATTTGGCAAAAGGAATGTCAGAATTTGGATCTAATTCTTGAACCTCTGTTTCACTTCTTATATTATTTGCTTTTAATTTTTCTTGTAGTATTTCATTTACGTTTTGCAAACCTATAGATTGGTTGATTTCGTTATCTATTCTGTTTTGATAGTCTTGGTCGTTTTTATAAACAGTTGATAATTTTAAAATACCTAAAACCAAAGCAACTTGACCTTCTTCATTTTCAGAATACTCATCTTTTATGTCTAAATCATAAGCATTCAACAAACTTTTTAAATCTGGTTTTTTATCAAGCCTTTCGAAAAAACTAGGTTCTTCTTTCGTTAATTTGTTTAAAAACACTTGCATTTCATCCTCAGAAAATTGTGAATCTTCAATTTTATCTTGAGTGCAAGACAAAAATACTGCAAGACAAAGAGCTGGTAAGATGAGCAAATACTTCATCCGCATGGAATGGGTTTTGTGTAACATTTTGATACGTTTTTTAAGATTAGAAGATTGGTAAAAAGAATTGACAAAGGAGATGTTTTGGCAGCCAAAACTCTGATTGAGCAAAGTGTTGACGTAACTTGATTTTGATGTGTTTTGAGTTGCCAAACGGTCGGCTTCAAATTCGTGGATTTGTCTAAGGTGCTTTTTATAAATATAAATCAACGGATTGAACCACAGGATAAATTGCAACAACTCAAGCACTATCATATCCCAAGAATGTTTCAGCCTTAAATGTTGATACTCGTGTTCTAAAATTATCTCGCGTTGAGATTCAGGGATATCTTCACCTAAATAAATACGATTCCAAAATGAAAAGGCTGTTGATGAGTTTGGCAAAATAACAACCTTCTTGCCCTTGTAAGTGGAATGACTTGGACGCTTGAGATGTTTAAAAATTGTTCTGTTTTTTATCAAAAACCACAAGCTGTAAAGTAAAAGACCAAAGCCGTAAATCAAATCGAAGTAACTCCAGCTAAGACTTGGAGTTTTAGATAAATTTGACATGAGGGCTTCGGTGTTATCTGCACCTTGTGTATTAATATTAATGGGTTGTAACCACTGCACGTAGGTTTCATTGATATCCATGGAGAATACATCAACAAAATTGATTAAAGGTAATACCAAAGAAATCATCAAACTCATCAACAAATACAATCGGTTAATTTTAAACAAAGGCTCAGATTTTAACACCTGATATAAGCCGATAAATAAAGCTTGATAAATGAAAATTTCGATACAATAATTAATCATAATTTTCAGATTTGAGTTCTTTTAAAATAGTTTCTAATTCTTTGGTGCTTAAATCGTTTTTTTGCACAAAAAAAGACACCATATTTTTAAATGAGCCATCAAAATAAGTATTAGCCAAACGTTGGGTGGTTGAGGTTTTGTAGTCTTCTTCGCTCACTTTTGGAAAATAAATATGACCGCGACCTTGTTTTTTGTAATCTACAAAACCTTTTTGCTCAAGTATTCGAACAATAGTTGAAACCGTATTATAAGCGGGTTTTGGTTTAGGCATTTCATCAATAATGGCAGAAACATTGGCTTCTTTTAAGCGCCATAAAATACGCATGATTTCACTTTCGGCTTTGGTTAAAGATTTCATTTGATGATGTTTTAGATGACAAATATAACTAAAATATTAGTTTAAACTAAAACATTAGTTTATATTTTTAAAATTTCATACTAAATACAATTAATTTTTTAACCAAATTGATTGAGTAGCGTTACCTTTTGAACTTGTGATGTGTTTTTAAAAATCAATAAACCAAGTCACCGTAGTTATAAACAACTTCATAGCCTTTTTGTCTAAAATATTCTAAATCATCTTTGTTTTGTGCTGTCACTAAAACAAAATCGCCACCCCAAGCACCAAGACTTTTTACAATTCCAGACCTATAATCTTTAAATTTTAACTCTTGAATAGGAGGTTGGTCTATGATTTTTGAAATCAGCTCTTCATGTATTTTTAGGTTGTTTTCAAATTCTTTTAAATCAGATGAATGAATTATGGATTGAGTTAAATCTGAAACTTTACTAATATTTTGACCTTTTTCAGATTTTGAATGTTTTCGATAATTTAAAATAGCTTCTCGACTATTTTGTTTTTGGTTTAGATAAATAAAGTAGATATAGGGTTTGAGTCGATTTGAAATTTCAACAGTTTGGATAGTCACTTTTCCATCAAGTCTTTGGTATATAAAAGGATTTTTTTGTTGAGCTGCAGCTATGTCGTATCCACTACCACCAAATGTTTTTTCTAATAGAAAATAGGGATCAATTTTTGACCATTGTGCTAAATTATTAATCAGTGTAGAAGATGAACCGAGCCCCCAATCTTTATCAAACTCTAATTGGGTTGAAAACGCATAAGTTTTTTCAAACAATTCTGGTTTTTCCTGATATATGATTTTTAAAATTTGAAATAAGCGGGTTTTAAATTTATCACTTGCTTTATTCTCAAGAATTTCTTTTAAACTGAAATCAAGTGATTTCCAAACCTGACCATTTTTTAAATAACTTATCCATTGATTGTTTTGGTCAGAAATGCTTTTAACACTTAAGGATTGTCCTAATTTACAAGGCAAGGCTAAGGCTTTGGCACCATCTAAAACAACATATTCTCCAGTGAGCAAAAGTTTGCCGTGGCTATAAAAATTTTGCATTTTCATTTAAGACCGAATTCTATTGATAAAATCTACAACCGCATTATGTGTTGCAGAATGGGTTTTGAAATATTCTATAGCTTGGGCCTTTTCATTGTTTGTGGCTTCAAATTGGTTCAAAATATTTAATAAGTGCATTTTCATATGGCCTTTTTGAATACCGTCAGTTACCAAAGAATTTACAGCACCAAAGTTTTGTGCTAAACCTGCAACTGCAATAATACGCATCAACTGCTCTGCAGATGGATTGCCCAGGATAGATAAAGCCACTTTAACTAAGGGATGAAGACTTGTTAAACCGCCAACTGTACCGACTGCAATCGGAACTTCAATCCAAAACTTAAAGAGATTATTCTCAATATCAACATGGGTTAAACTTTTATATTGACCGTCTTTAGCGGCATAGGCATGCACGCCAGCTTCTACGGCTCTAAAATCGTTTCCAGTAGCCAAAACTACAGCATCTATACCATTCATAATCCCTTTGTTATGCGTTACAGCACGATAAGGCTCAATATTAGCTATATCAACGGCTTGTTTAAATCGGCGCGCAAAATTTTTGGCGTCTTCTGCTTTAGCTGCTAAGTCTTGAATTGGACAAGAGACTTCGGCGCGCACCAGGCATTCTGGTACATAATTAGATAAAATGCACATGATGACTTCAACATTTAAATCGTGTGCTATTTTTTCAAGGGTTTTGCCGAATTGTTCTAAACAAGAATTGATGAAGTTGGCACCCATAGCATCAACAGTTTCAAATGTGCAATGCAACTGATAATAGTGCTCAAGTTGATCAGTTTTATTGACCAGCTCAATGTTTTTAATGCCACCGCCTCGCCTTTCCATATTTTTGGTAATCTCATTAGCGTCTTCAAAAAATTGAGATTTGTGCTTTTCAAATACTTCTTTAAGTTGATGATATTCGCTTTGACAACTAAAATGTACTTGTCCCACTTTTGTCGTGCCAATAACTTGGGTTTTAAATCCACCTTTGTTTCCCCAAAATTTAGCCGCCTTACTTGCCGCCGCTACCACAGAACTTTCTTCTATAGCCATAGGAATACAATAGACTTTATCATCTATGATAAAGTTTGGCGCCAAACCAAATGGCAAATAATAATTTGAAATGGTATTTTCAGCAAATTCGTCGTGAAGTTTTTGTAGTTTTTCGTTTGAATTCCAATATTGTTCTACAACAGATTTAGCTTCATCTTGACCTTGTAAATAATGTTTACAAACCCAGTCAATTTTTTCAGCTTTAGTCAGTTTAGAAAATCCAGATATTTTAGTCATAAAGTTTTTTTAATCAGCCTTCATAATTTTTTTGGATAAAGGAATGCTGTCTTTTAGTTTAGGTTTTTTGGCTTCGCGTTCAAGACGTTTTAAGCTATCTTTGACTTGGCTTATGGAGTCTAAGATTTGTTTTTTTGCCTCAATATTTTTTTGAACCTGTTCATAGATTTCAGAGTTGACTTCAAAATCTAAGTTGTAATAACTCATATTTTGAGCTAAAGTCAAACTATCAATATCAAATTTGTTGTAAATATGTTCCGTTGGCTCTAAACCGTAGGTTTCAAATTTTTTAGGATTTGTTCTGTAAACCCCATCTAATATGAGCATATCTGTGTAAATGTTTACCATTTTATCCTGAGAGAGTAACTTGTCAGGTTTGGGTCGCTTTTGAACATCGCTACACGACCAAACAACAAAAATTATTAAAGCAAAAACAAGGATATGTTTTCTATCGATCAAACTCAAGACGTTGTGCATTTTGAATATCATTAAATTTAAAATTATCATAAATCAACTGTCCGTTGACAAATGTTTTTTCTATTTGTGATTGAAAAGTTGTGCCTTCAAAAGGAGACCAACCGCATTTGTACAAAATATTATCTTTTGAAATCGTCCAAGGTTTTTTAGTATTTAGTAAAACCAAATCTGCTTTGTAGCCTTCTTTGATAAATCCGCGTTTATGCACATCAAACAACAAAGCCGGATTGTGACAAAATTTTTGAACAATATCTTCAAGTTTTATTTTACCTTGATGATAAAACTCAAGCAAGGCAGGTATGGCGTGTTGCACTAATGGACCGCCGCTTGGCGCTTTGGTGTAAACTTGGTTTTTTTCATCTAAAGTATGTGGCGCATGGTCTGTTGCCAAAACATCAATTTTATTATCCAACAAAGCTTTGAGTAACTGGTCTCGGTCTTGAGCGGTTTTAATGGCGGGATTCCACTTGATATGCGTGCCTTTTTCAGCATAATCTTCATCTGAAAACCACAAATGATGAATACAAACTTCAGAAGTAATTTTCTTTTTACTTAAAGGAATATCTGAATCAAAAAGATGGGTTTCTTTGGCCGTAGAAAGGTGAAAAACATGAAGTCTGGCATCAGTTTTTTTAGCTAATTCTACCGCTCGTGAAGACGATAAATAGCAGGCTTCTTCACTTCTGATTTTTGGATGATACTTAATAGGAATATCATCGCCGTATTTTGCTTTATAGATTTCAGTATTTTTCTTGATGGTATCTTCATCTTCACAGTGTGTGGAAATGATAACAGGCGAATGTTTAAAAATATCTTCTAAAACTTTCCAATCGTCAACCAACATATTGCCTGTAGAAGAGCCTAAAAACAACTTTAAGCCAGCAGTGGTTTTGGGATTAATTTTTTTGATCTCTTCTAAGTTATCATTCGTTCCTCCAAATTTGAAAGAATAATTTGCATAAGATGATTTTGCTGCCATGGCAAACTTTTCTTCCAAAAGCTCTTGGGTTACGGTCTGCGGATTGGTATTGGGCATTTCCATAAATGAGGTAATGCCGCCAGCAACAGCTGCTAAGGAGCCTGTTTTAATGGTTTCTTTATGAGTTAAACCTGGCTCTCTAAAATGCACCTGGTCATCTATGGCGCCAGGAATTAGATATTGGCCGTTGGCGTCAATAATTTTATGATTTTTTTCGATATTGATATTTTTATCAATTCGCTGAATAGTGTCATTTTCAATATAAACATCAGCGGTGTAAATATTTTGCTCGTTGACGATTTGAGCATTTTTGATCAGATAAGCCATAATTAATTGAATTTTTGTTTAAAAAAAATACTTTTTAATTTGAGATTGATCACGCCTAAAACAGCTTCCCAAATAATGCGCTTGTCCATTTTTGATTCGCCTTTGGTTCTGTCGGTAAAAACGATTGGGACTTCTTTTAAGTTAAATCCTAATGTGTAGGCTTTGTATTTCATTTCAATTTGAAACGCATAACCTACAAATTTAATTTTATCAAAATTGATTTTTTCAAGTACGCTTTTGCGGTAACAGACAAAGCCTGCTGTGGTATCGCAAATAGGCATTTGGGTTATAAGTTTGACATACCAAGACGCCAACCAAGACAACATCACTCTATTCATAGGCCAGTTGACAACATTCACTCCATTGATATATCTTGAGCCAATTGATAAGTCTGCACCATGCTTAAAACAAGCGTTGTACAACCGAATCAAATCGTTAGGATTGTGAGAGTAATCGGCATCCATTTCAAAAATGTAGTCGTAATTATGCTCAAGTGCCCACTTGAAGCCTGCAATATACGCACGACCTAAACCATTCTTTGTTGTTCTAACAAGTAAATTTAAACGCTCTGGATATTCTTGTTGAAGTGCTTTCACTTTAACAGCAGTGCCATCAGGTGAGCTGTCGTCAACAACTAAAATATGAAAAGCTACATCTTGAGAAAATACATTTCTAATAATCCTTTCGATGTTTTCGATTTCGTTGTAAGTCGGAATAATAACAATTCTCTCAGGCATGGTAAAAGCACATTAAAAAACAAAAATAAAACAATATTCTATATAGAATTTCTTTGTTGCATGAGATTTGGCGTAATTTTGTAAAGTCTTACAATGCATTATGTTTAGAGATACTATTTCTTATGATTGGTTTGCCTTGAGTATTATTGTATTTCTCATTGGCTTGGTGCTCGTCAAACAACTTTACCGTAATAAATATATTCAATTTGCCAGGCTTGGTTTTTCGGAGACTTATTTTTCTGAAAAATTAAAAGAATCAAAATTTATCACAAACTTTGAAGTTTTAATATTTACACTATCTCATTTTGTTTTAGCACAATTTGCTTACATATTTGTTCAAAAAGAAAATTTAGATATAAGTTTAAATTTTAATTCCTATTTAAATGTTTTGATCATTTTTTTGATTTTAACCCTGTTTTCAGTCCTTAAATATTATTTTGAAAAAGCTATAAATTTTTCACTTTGCAATAGTTCTTTTTTAAATTATTATTTGTTCTATAAGCAGATAATTTGGTCATATGCATTTTTTTTAGGACTTCCTTTTCTGATTTTTGAGGTTTATTCGCCATTTATTTCAGTCAATTTTTTTATCATAGGCCTAGTCTTAATAGGGCTTTTCTTTATTATAAACCTATTGTTTTTTACTTATAAAAACCTAAGTATGTTAATTAAACATTGGTTTTATTTTATTTTATACCTTTGCACCCTCGAAATAGCACCGTATTTCTTTTTGTATAAAATCTTTGCTGTTGACTAAAAATCTGAAAATAAGTACTCTATGAAAGTGAAAACGATTCTTATTTCACAACCCGAACCCAAAATTGAAAACTCCCCTTACTCTGAGCTTGAAAACAAGCTTAATGTAAAAATAGATTTTATTCCATTTATTCACGTTGATGGAGTAGATTGTAGAGATGTCAGGCAACAAAAAATAGATTTATCAAATTTTACCGCTATCATATTGACGAGCAGAAATGCTGTAGATCATTTTTTCAGAATCGCTGAAGAAATGCGCTACAAAATACCGAACACTTTAAAATATTTTTGCCAAAGTGAAGCCGTGGCTTACTACCTTCAAAAATATGTGGTTTACAGAAAACGTAAAATTTATGTCGGTAAACGTACCTTTCAAGACCTCATTGTCAACATCAAAAAACATTCCGATGAAAAATTTTTGCTACCATCGTCTGATGTTTTAAAACCTGTTATCCCTCAGCAACTCGATAAAATTGGTGTGGACTGGAAACGCGGTATTTTTTATAAAACCGTGGTGAGTGATTTGTCACACTTAAAAGATGTGTTTTATGATATTCTTGTGTTTTTTAGCCCAAGTGGTATCAAATCACTTTACGAAAACTTTCCAGACTACGAACAAAAAGACACCAAAATCGCTGTGTTTGGAAATTCTACTTTAAAAGCAGCCAAAGAGCAAGGTTTAAAAATAGAAATTAAGGCGCCAACGCCTAAAACACCGTCTATGACGATGGCTTTAGAAAACTATGTCAAGGAACAAAACAAAAAATCAAAGGCTAAGTAAATACCACATAAATAGCCAAAAAATCGGCAAAGCTTCTACCCAAAATGAAGCAAAATAAGGTTTTTGAATTTTTTTTGAACTCAAGATAAAACCTGCAAACGAGCTATAAATAATAATATAAATCAAAATATTCTGATAATTATTATCTAAAAATTTATGCGTTGCTAAAGCAGTCAAAACTAAAATTGAAAGTATTTTGATTTTAGTGACTCCAATAATACTGACTAAAGTTTTGAGATAAGTTTCATCAAAACGCAAATCTCTAATTTCAAACGGAATCATCAATAATAATATCCAGATAAAACGTTCAACATAATTGAGCCACCAAAAATTGCTTTGGTAAAAATGAGAAAGATTCTCTTTTAAAAATGGCAAGAGAAAACTCACTGTTGCCCAAATTAATGCTATGATAAACACCTTTAAAACAGAAGTTTCTCTCAAGTTTTTATTATAAATAGGAATAGCATACAGTAAAGTCAAAAGCCCTAAAACTCCACAAACTAATAGTACTTTAATGTCTAAAAAAAAAGCTGAAATACCTAAACCTAAAAAGCAACAAAACGAAAAGATTTGAATTTGCCGTAATTGATTTGTCAAGCTTCTATGATGTAATTTTGCGACAGGAGCATATTTCACAAAATTGTAGCCCGTTACTGAGCCAAAAAACACAAAACTTATCAAGGCATAATCTAAAGAAATTTCAAACTGTTGATGAGTGAAAACCAATAAAGCTACAACAGCCAAAGCGACGTGAATACTCGAATTGATATAAAACCGAAACAAAGCTTTTAAAAAAATCATAACTCAAAAATACATTAATTCATCCAGTGTTGATATCAAGTTTAAATCTTAACGAATGCGCGTTAGTATTTAACAAGTGTTTTGTGTGAAATATCTTACTTTTGCAAAAACCTAATTTGATACGTATGAACACTTCGGTATTTGCCAATAGACATATCGGACCTCGTGGAGATAACTTCAACGATATGCTCAAAACCATAGGGGTTTCTTCAATTGAAGAATTGATTTTTGAAACCCTACCTGACAACATCAGGTTAAAACAACCCCTTGATTTACCAGAAGCTTTGAGTGAATACCAATTTAGTCAACATATCAATGCTTTAGCTGAAAAAAATCAAAGTTTTAAAACCTATATCGGATTAGGTTATCACGAAGCTATTTTGCCAGCAGTCATCCAAAGAAATATTCTTGAAAACCCAGGCTGGTATACCGCTTACACGCCTTATCAAGCCGAAATTGCTCAAGGTCGATTAGAAGCTTTATTGAATTTTCAAACTGTCGTCAGCGACTTAACAGGAATGGAATTAGCCAATGCATCTCTACTCGATGAAGCCACAGCAGCTGCAGAAGCGATGAGTATGTTATTTGCCGTAAGGTCAAGAACTAAAAAGAAACAGAAAGCTCAAAAATTCTTTGTGTCTGAAGATATTTTTCCACAAACTTTAGCGCTATTAGAAACCCGAGCTGAGCCACAAAATATAGAGCTTGTAGTCGGTCGTCACGAAGATTTTGATTTTGCTGAAGATTACTTTGGCGCATTTTTACAATATCCAGGTAAAACCGGTCAAATTCATAATTTAAAAAGCTTTGTTGAAAAAGCACATTCGCTCGAAATTAAAACCGTAGTAGCAGCAGACTTGATGAGTTTGGTCTTACTTGAAGCCCCGGGCAGTTGGGGTGTTGATGTTGTCGTCGGCACAACCCAGAGATTTGGTATTCCTTTGGGCTATGGCGGACCACACGCGGCTTACTATGCCACCAAAGAAGACTATAAAAGACAAATCCCAGGTCGTATTATCGGTGTGACCAAAGATATGGATGGTAATCGGGGCTTGAGAATGGCATTACAAACTCGCGAGCAACACATTAAGCGTGACCGCGCCACTTCTAATATTTGCACCGCTCAAGTGCTTTTAGCGGTTATGGCAGGAATGTATGCCGTTTATCACGGCCCAAAAGGTTTAAAATTTATTGCGGAGCAAATTCATCAAAAAACTGCAAATCTTGCTGATGCTATTGAGCGTCTTGGCATTTTTCAAGCCAATGACACCTATTTTGATACGCTTTTACTAAAGGCAGATGCTGAGAAAATTAAAACGATAGCGGAAAAACATCAAATTAATTTTTACTATCCCGATGCAGAATCGGTTTGCGTTTCCATTAACGAAACCACTTCTGTTGAAGATTTAAATGCGATTTTGAAGGTTTTTAAAGCATACAAATCAGCAAATGATGTTGTCATACAACAATTAGAAAATTTTGACATCATTACAAAACACCATCTAAACCGAACTACAGATTTTCTTCAAAGCTCGGTTTTCAATTCTTACCATTCAGAAACGGAATTAATGCGCTACATCAAATCTTTAGAGCGTAAAGATTTATCACTTAACCATTCTATGATTTCTCTTGGCTCGTGCACGATGAAATTAAACGCGGCCGCTGAAATGCTGCCGTTGAGCAATCCGAAATGGGGAAATTTACATCCTTATGTTCCTGTGGAGCAAGCTCAAGGTTATCATGAAATGCTTAAACAATTAGAACAATATTTAACTGAAATTACAGGTTTTTCAGCAACTTCATTACAGCCTAATTCTGGTGCTCAAGGCGAATATGCTGGTCTAATGGTGATACGTGCTTATCATCAATCAAGAGGTGAAAGCCACCGCCATATTTGCTTGGTGCCATCTTCAGCACACGGCACTAATCCTGCAAGTGCAGTGATGGCCGGAATGAAAGTTGTGGTGGTAAAATCAACCGAAAAAGGCAATATTGATGTTGAGGACTTAAAAGCAAAAGCTGAAAAATACAGTAAAGATTTAGCCGCTTTGATGGTGACTTATCCATCTACTCACGGTGTTTTTGAGTCCAGTATAAAAGAAATTACAGATTGTATTCATCAACACGGTGGACAAGTTTATATGGATGGTGCTAATATGAATGCTCAAGTTGGTTTAACCAGTCCAGGTGCTATTGGCGCTGATGTTTGTCATTTGAATTTACACAAAACTTTTGCCATCCCACACGGTGGTGGTGGTCCAGGCGTTGGGCCAATTTGTGTGGCTAAACAATTGGTTCCATTTTTGCCCAGCAATCCTTTAATAGAAACTGGTGGTGATAAGTCTATTTCAGCAATTTCTGCCGCGCCTTGGGGTTCTGCGCTCGTTTGTATCATTTCTTATGCCTATATCAGAATGCTTGGTGAAGAGGGTTTAAGACGATCTACAGAAACTGCTATTTTAAATGCCAATTATATCAAAGAAAGGCTTAAAGATCACTACCCAACCTTGTATGCCGGCGAGTGCGGAAGAGCCGCTCACGAAATGATTATAGACTGCCGACCGTTTAAGAAAAATGGTATTGAGGTTAAAGATATCGCCAAACGATTAATTGATTACGGTTTTCATTCACCCACGGTATCATTTCCAGTCGCTGGAACCATGATGATAGAACCTACAGAAAGTGAAAGCAAAATAGAACTCGATCGTTTTTGTGATGCGATGATTAATATAAGACAAGAAATTTCAAAATGTAAACCTGAAGATGATGGCAATTTGTTAACCAATGCACCACATACTCAAGCCATGTTGACTGCAGATGAGTGGCAATTCAATTACACCAGACAACAAGCTGCATTTCCATTAGATTATGTAGCTGATAATAAGTTTTGGCCGTCTATTAGAAGAGTTGACGAAGGTTATGGCGATAGAAATTTAATCTGCTCTTGCAATCCCATCGAAGACTATATGGAAGAAGCTTCATAACTTATGCGCTGGATCATTAGCATTGGCATTTTATTGGGAATTGAAATCTACGCGCTTCAAGCATTTAGACGACTATTCCCTAAATTGAAAGTGACAATTATCTACATTGTCTTGAGCCTTTTGGTTTATGGTTTGATGATTGGTGGTTTTTATATGGAGGTGCAAGGCGGCACATTTGGACAACCCAGAGGCCTCTTTATTGGTTTGTTTTTAAGTATGATGGCTCTAAAAATTGGACTTCTAATTTTTATGTTTGCTGAAGACATTACGAGAATATTGCGCTATGTTTTTCGTTTAATCTTTCCGTCTTCAAAAAAGTCGTTTCCTTCACGGCGAAAATTTGTGAGTCAGTTGGCGCTTGGCATTAGTGCAATTCCTTTTTTATCGCTTTTATATGGGATGTATCAGGGGAAATACAACTATAAAGTTTTAAAATACAAATTAGAGTTTGAAGATTTACCCCAAGCTTTTAAAGGACTTAAAGTGTTGCAAATTAGCGATATACATTCTGGAAGTTTAGACAATAAAGACAAAGTGCAATACGGCATCGACTTGATTAATGCTCAAAACGCTGACATTATTTGCTTTACTGGAGATTTGGTCAACAACCTTGCTGATGAAATGAATAATTGGTTTGAAGTGTTTAATCAACTTAAAGCTAAAATTGGGATTTACTCCGTTTTAGGCAATCACGATTACGGCGATTATCACGATTGGGAGACCGAAGCTGATAAAACCAAAAATTTCAATCAATTACTAAGTATTCATAAAAAAATGGGTTGGAAAATGCTGAGAAATGAGAATGTGAGTATTGAAAAATCTGGTGAAAAATTACATTTAGTAGGTGTTGAAAACTGGGGAAAAGGGGGTTTTGTAAAACACGGTGATATTGATAAAGCTTCAGAACATTTAAAGCCTCAAGATTTTAAAATACTGTTGAGTCACGACCCGTCGTATTGGGATGAAAATTTAAAACATCACCCTAAGAACTTTCAGCTTACTTTAAGTGGTCACACGCACGGGATGCAATTTGGCATTGAAATTCCTGGATGGTTCAAGTGGAGTCCTGTGCAATATCGCTATAAACAATGGGCAGGAATTTATAAGCACCAAAAACGATTCATCAATGTCAATCGAGGCTTTGGCTATTTGGCTTACCCTGGCCGTGTAGGGATTTGGCCAGAAGTGACGGTAATGGAGTTAGGTTGATTTAAAGTATTAATATCTTTTGTTAGTCTTGAGCAAGCTGAAAAAATATTATATTAGCCGTATGAACTTAAAAGAGTCTATAAAACACAAAACTGCTGATTTTTTGTCATTATGTAAAGCGCATAATGTGAAAAGCTTATATGCTTTTGGCTCTTCTATTACAGATAAGTTTAATGAGGATTCAAGCGATATAGACTTATTGATAGAAATTGATAAAGACGATCCCATAGAGCGCGGCGAAAGCCTAATAAACATATGGGATAAATTTGAACAATTTTTTCAAAGAAAAGTTGATTTGTTAACAAATACTTCTATTAAAAACCCTATCCTTAAAAAAAGTATTGATTCAACTAAAATTCTAATCTATGATGGACAAAAGCAAAAAATATCTATCTGATATTTTAAGGGCTATCAATTTGATAGAAGAATTTACAGTTGATATTTCTGATTTTAATGTATATCAAGATGATTTAAAAACTCAAAGCGCTGTTGAAAGGCAAATAGCTATTATTGGTGAAGCTTTGAATCAATTCAAAAAAATAGAACCAGCTATTGAAATCAAAAACGCTCATTAAATTATTGGATTTAGAAATAGATTAATTCACGCCTATGATAGCATTGATAATTCAATTGTTTGGGTCATTTTGAAACGGCATTTGAATAAATTAAAAGAGGAAATTAAAGAGCTAACTGAATAATAATTTCAAAGAATTTCTGCAAAATTAGAAATTGACACTTCCTTATTAAACAAAATTGAAACAGACAATAAAATCGCAAAAAAAGAAGTAGTCAAATAAACAAAAAATGGCAAAGAATAAATTAATGGATTTTCATCGATTTTTGGATGAGGCTGGTGATACTACCTTTTATGGAAAAGGAAAGAAAAACATTATTGGCGAAAATGGTGTATCAAAAGCATTTATTCTTGGAATGATAAAAATTAAAGACCCATTGGATGAAGTAAGGGATAAAATAAATGAGCTCCAAAATAAAATTGTTAAGGATGAATTTTATCACGTCCCAAGTGTTTTAAAGAAAATTAATAAAACAGGGTATTATTTGCACGCAACAGACGATTTACCGGAGGTTAGAAAGGAAATGTTTGACTTAATGAAAACAATAAATTGTAGTTTCGAAGCTGTAGTCGGTAGAAAAGATATTGAACGTTATGAAACAAAGCATAAAGGAAAGGAAGAGTATTTTTATGCAGACTTACTTTCCCATTTACTTAAGAACAAACTCTCAAAACACGACAAGCTTGTTATGCATATTTCAGAGCGTGGGAAAAGCACGAAAAACCATAATTTGGAATTGGCATTTCTCAAAGCTAAACAAAGATTTTCTAAAATAAACGAAAATAAGAATTCTAAAACTAAAGTAGTTTTTAATGTAAGTTATCCAACAAAAGACCCATTATTAAATTTAGCAGATTACTTCTGCTGGACAATACAACGTGTTTTTGAAAGGGGTGAAATCAGGTATTATAACTTTATCAAAGACCAAGTAAAACTGGTAATTGACTTATACGATACAAAGAATTATAATGGATGGAAAAATTATTATGACAACCGAAAAAATCCATTGACAGCTGAAAATAAAATAAGCCCACTAAAACACTAATTCCAAATTAAATTTGAAATAACGACATGGAGTCGACTTTCGTGTTTTGCAGACTTGATTATTGCAAATATACAATATTTTTATTAGTTCATAAAAAACATATACCAACACCGCATAAATTGAATTGATAGTATAAGTCTTGTTACTAAATTTTAACCTTTCAAGATTTGCCCTGGCTTAGGGATTGAGGCATTGTTGGAGCTCTTGACACGCCATAAGCGTGGCAAAGCGACTGCCGAAAGCCCGACTCCCGCATTAGGCGGGGGAAAGCCCCTAATAATTACACTGCAATTTGAGGGTTTATTTTCTTTTTAAAACCTTACTTTTGCAAGGAAAATTTTGTGGATATTATGGCATACCAATTTAAAGACATCGAAGCGAAATGGCAAAAATTTTGGGCGGAAAATAAAACCTTTAAAGCTCAACAACCTTTTGAAAATCAAGAAACTAAAAAACCATTTTACGTTTTAGATATGTTTCCGTATCCATCGGGAGCAGGTCTGCACGTTGGGCATCCTTTGGGCTATATTGCCAGTGATATCTACGCCCGCTACAAACGTCACCAGGGTTATAATGTGTTGCATCCACAGGGTTATGACTCGTTTGGTTTGCCTGCAGAACAATATGCGATACAAACCGGTCAACATCCGGCGAAAACAACCCAAGCTAATATTAAACGCTATCGCGAACAGCTTGACCGTATCGGATTTTCTTTTGATTGGGATAGAGAAGTCCGAACGAGCAACCCGAAATATTACCGCTGGACTCAGTGGATTTTTATTCAATTGTTTGGGTCGTATTACGATTATGACGACCAAAAGGCCAAGCCTATTGATGGGTTGGTCAAAGTGTTTGATAAACAAGGTAATGACAAGCTAAATGTGGCTTGTGATGAAGATATTGTTGAGTTTACAGCCGAAGATTGGAAGGAGTTTTCGGAGGACAAAAAAGAAGAAATTTTACTACAATACCGCTTGACTTATTTGGCTGAAACGGAAGTGAATTGGTGTCCTGCGCTCGGCACAGTTTTGGCCAACGACGAAATTGTTAACGGTTTGTCTGAACGTGGTGGTCATCCGGTAGAACAGAAAAAAATGAAACAATGGAGTATGCGCATTTCAGCTTATGCAGAGCGTTTGCTTCAAGGTTTGGAGAATTTAGATTGGTCAGATTCTATTAAAGAAGCTCAGCGTAATTGGATAGGGAAGTCAATTGGAGCTTTAATTCAATTCAAAATTCAAAATTCAAAATTCAAAATTTCTGCGTTTACCACAAGACCGGATACCATTTTTGGGGTTTCATTTATGACGCTTGCACCAGAACATGAGTTGGTTGAAAAAATCACAACGCCAGAACAAAAAGAAGCCGTAGAAGCTTATATCAAAGAGACCGCTAAACGCAGTGAACGCGATCGTCTTGCTGATGTAAAAACCATTAGCGGTGTATTTACAGGCGCTTATGCTGAGCATCCTTTAACTCAACAACCTATTCCGATTTGGATTGGTGACTATGTTTTAGCGGGTTATGGCACTGGTGCGGTGATGGCCGTGCCCTGTGGCGACCAACGAGATTACGATTTTGCAAAGCATTTCAACATTCCTATTCCTAATATCTTTAAAGACACAGATATTTCTAAAGAAGCCTTTGGCGAAAAAGACAACACGCTAATTACCAATTCAGACTTTTTAGATGATTTGCCGATCAAAAAAGCCATAAAAGTAGCGATTCAAGCTTTAGAAGATAAAGGTGTTGGTCAGGCTAAAACCAATTATAGATTGCGTGATGCAGTGTTTTCTCGGCAACGCTATTGGGGCGAACCTTTTCCTGTGTATTACGAAAATGGTTTACCTAAAATGATAGACGAAAAACATTTACCGCTAAAATTGCCAGAAGTAGAAAAATACTTACCCACAGAAGATGGCGAACCACCTTTGGGTCGGGCGCAAACTTGGGCTTGGAACACCAAATCTAATCAAGTTGTAGATAATAATAAGATTGACCATAAAACGGTATTTCCACTTGAGCTCAATACGATGCCAGGTTGGGCGGGCAGTTCGTGGTATATGTTTCGTTATATGGAAACCAAACATCGAGATGAGGTGTTTGCCTCTCAAGACGCTTTAGACTATTGGCAAAATGTCAATCTCTATGTGGGCGGAAGCGAACACGCCACAGGGCATTTGCTGTATTCAAGGTTTTGGACGAAGTTTTTAAAAGACCGCGGTTTTTTAAACGTTGAAGAGCCTTTTCAACGCATGATCAACCAAGGGATGATTTTAGGGGAATCTCCAAAAGCACTATTAATTCCAGAATATTTAACGGAAGAAGATTTTAATAAAATTAGTAATGAAGCAGTCGATGAGGATGGTTTCATAACAGGTTTGCCTGATATTGCTCCTAAAATATTAAAAGATAAATCAACTTATAAATACAAAAACTGGAGAGTTTACCCCACATCTCTTCTAAAATATTTAAATAAGAATATTGAATTCAAAATTGAAAACATTCCGATAGAATTTGTTTATAAAGAAGGTGAGAATTTCATATTTACTTTGAAAAAAATAAGAGATATAAGACTAAAATATCCAAAATTCAATAATTTAAGAATAGGTACACGAGAACACCTTTCACAGTTTAATTTAGATAATAATGAAATACCAATAATTTATTTAGACAAAGTAATTTTAGAGTTTGAAGTCGAAAAAATGTCCAAATCCAAATACAATGTCGTCAATCCTGATGATGTTTGTGATGAATATGGCGCTGATGCTTTGCGTTTATTTGAAATGTTTCTTGGCCCGATAGACCAAGCCAAACCTTGGAATACGGCTGGATTATCTGGTGTCGTTGGCTTTCTTAAAAAATTGTGGAAACTCTATCACCAAGACGATACGTTTGCTGTCAGCGATGAAAAGGCCGATAAAAAAGCTCTAAAAGTTTTACACCAAACCATTAAGAAAGTCAATGCTGATATTGAGGATTTTAGTTTTAACACTTCTGTCTCTAGTTTTATGATATGTGTTAATGAATTGACTCAACTGAAGTGTAGTAGCCGAGAAATTTTAGAGCCTTTGTGTGTTTTAGTGGCACCTTTTGCGCCACATATTGCCGAAGAGCTTTGGGAGAAACTCGGTCATCAAGATTCTGTCAGTTTTGCTGAGTATCCAAGACACAAAGACGAATATCTGGTAGAAGACACCAAAACTTATCCGATTTCGTTTAACGGTAAAATGCGTTTTACTTTAGATTTGGATTTGAGCTTATCTAAAGAAGAAATAGAAAATATAGTCATGCAAGATGAGCGCACACAAAAACAATTGCAAGGCCGAACGCCTAAAAAAGTCATTGTGGTACCGGGAAAAATTGTGAATATTGTGGGATAGAGCTTCGATTTGGCCTGTCTTGAGCCCAGTCGAAAGGCTCAGCTTAACACATCTCGATACAATTTTTTTACTCGCCTATTGTCGATTAAAAAAATCACTCGATGTGACGACGGATTTTGTTTTGAACTAGATTTTAAAAAAAAGGGCAAAGCCTAGAACAAATTGATATAATTTTTTACTCGCCTTCTTTGATTAAAAATTATTAGATTTGACATCTCTCGATACATCTCGACAGCAATATTAAGGACAAATGGTGTGATGGAGCTTGTTGTTGGCTTTATTAAGTTTATAGAAAGTCAACAATAACATGAGGTAAAAATGTCAGTATTTCATAATTTGGAAGTATTTTTGATGTTGTAAATTCATTAAATAAAACAAATACTATGATGTCCTATTATATTCTTATCGGTGCCATAATGTTGGTCAGCTGGTATGTCAGTAACAAGCTGAAATCAAAATTTAAAAAATACTCTAAGATCCAATTAGAAAATGGTATGAGTGGAGCTGAAATTGCTCGTAAAATGTTGGCAGATCATTATATTACTGATGTAGAGGTCATTTCTACCTCAGGTCGACTAACAGATCATTACCACCCAACCAAAAAAACGGTTAACCTCAGTGAAAGTGTTTATAACCAACGTAATGCAGCTGCAGCAGCAGTGGCTGCCCACGAAGTTGGACATGCTGTACAACACGCCAAAGCTTACAAATGGTTAGAGATGCGAAGCCAACTGGTTCCTGTAGTGAGTGTGGCTTCTCAATTGAGCCAATGGGTCATTTTTGGTGGTATTATTTTAATGGTTATGGTTTCAGTTGGTGTTGGTCAAATGGTGTTATTGGCTGGTATTATCATGTTTGGAATGGGAACATTATTTAGTTTTATCACCTTACCAGTAGAATATGATGCCAGTAACCGTGCATTGGCTTGGCTGAAAAGTAATGCCATTGTTAATGCAGAAGAATACGAACTCGCTGAAGACAGCTTAAAATGGGCAGCAAGAACATACGTCGTAGCAGCAATTGGCTCCCTTGCAACCCTGTTATATTTTATAATGATTTACTTAGGAAGAGATTAATTTATGTATAAAAACGATTTATTTCTCAAAGCTTTAAAAGGAGAAAAGGTTGAACGTCCGCCCGTGTGGATGATGCGTCAAGCGGGTAGATACCTGCCAGATTTTATGACCCTCAAACACAAATACGATTTCTTTACACGTTGTCAAACGCCAGAATTGGCCACTGAAATTACTGTCATGCCCATAGATCAAATTGGAGTTGATGCGGCAATTTTATTCAGCGATATTTTGGTTGTACCGCAAGCGATGGACATTGAGGTAGAAATGAAACCTGGTGTCGGCCCTTGGCTGCCTCATCCTGTAAATAGTGAAAAACGCATTCAAGAAGTCAATATCCCTGATGTTTATGATCGGTTAAGCTACGTTTTTGAAGCTATAAAATTGACAAAAAAAACTTTGGATAATCGCGTGCCATTAATTGGTTTTGCCGGTTCGCCGTGGACCATTTTTTGCTACTGTGTACAAGGACAAGGCTCTAAAAATTTTGATAAAGCCAAAGCACTTTGCTTTTCACGACCAGATTTAGCCCATAATTTATTACAAAAAATAACAGATACCACGATTGCTTACCTCAAAGCAAAAGTTAAAGCTGGCGTAGATGCTGTTCAAGTTTTTGATTCATGGGGTGGTATGTTGTCTCCTGTAGATTACCAAGAATTTTCTTGGCAATACATTCAACAAATCATTGACGCTTTGAAAGGCGATGCCCCTGTGATTGCTTTTGGAAAGGGCTGTTGGTTTGCGCTTGAACAGATGTCCACTTCAGGAGCATCTGCATTAGGAGTGGACTGGACGTGCTCACCAAAAACAGCTCGTACATTAACAAATAACCAAATCACTTTACAAGGCAATTTTGATCCATCACGGCTTTTATCTCCGCCAAAAACCATTACAAAAATGGTACATCAGATGATTGATGAATTTGGAACGCAAAACTACATTGCCAATCTCGGTCACGGTATTTTACCTAATATACCTGTTGACCATGCTCAGGCATTTGTAGATGCTGTGAAGTCTTATAAATAAATTGGTTTAGAAAACACTTTCTCGGTTCACATTAAACAAAAATGCTATAATGAGTCATAAAAATTACCAATATTTTAATAAAGCTTAATCCTTTAAAATTCATAAGGTTGTAATTTTGCAGATAATAAAAAAATCACATGAGTTTATTTCATACAATCCCAATAAAATCTATAGACCGCCAAACTGATAAAGCGGTAAAAATTTCATTTGAAATCCCCAGTGACTTAACCACAGAATTTCAATACAAACCAGGTCAATACCTTACATTATCGGCCACAATTGATGGAAAAGAAGTTAGACGGTCTTATTCTATTTGTTCAACACCTAGTGAAGATTTAAGTATCGTCGTAAAGGCCATATCTGATGGGGTGTTTTCAAATTTTGCTAATAAAAATCTTAAACCTGGTGATAGTCTTGAAGTTATGCCACCCGAAGGCCATTTTACATTATCTTCTAATGTATCAACAAATTATTGTGCCTTTGCAGCAGGAAGTGGTATTACACCTGTAATGTCTATCCTAAAAAGTGTTCTCGAGTCGAATGGCGACTCTAAATTTTTATTAGTTTATGGCAATAAATCACCTCAGGAAACAATTTTTTTTGAAGAATTATTAGAGCTAAAAAAAAACTATCCCGATCGTTTATTTGTTGAAAATATCTATAGCCAAACCCGTGAAGACGAAGCACATTTTGGTCGAATAGAAAAACCAACAGTCAATTACGCCTTAAAAAACAAGTACAGTGGAATTGACTTTTCTGAATATTTTCTTTGTGGTCCAGAACCCATGATTGAACAGGTTCAAGACGTTTTAAGAGATAATGGTATTGAAGATGATAAAATTAAATACGAATTATTTTACTCAGAAAAAGAAGCTGAAGATATTGCCAACACAGAAGGCAAAACCAAACTAAAAATTATCGTTGACGATGAAGAATACGAATTGGTTATGGATCAAGACGACGTTATTCTCGATGCTATTTTAGAAAAAGATATTGACGTGCCTTATTCTTGTCAAGGGGGTATTTGTAGTTCCTGTCTCGCCAAAATCAAAACAGGTAAAGCCGAAATGCGTAAAAACCAAATCTTAACCGATGATGAAGTCGCTCAAGGTTTAGTTTTAACTTGTCAAGCCCAGCCTCAAACTCCTGAAGTGGTTGTGGACTATGATGATATTTGAAATATAATGATTATATTTAAGACAAACTAAATAAACATGATTAGAAGTTATTGGGATGAAGAATGGAAACCTATAAAGTTTGATGAGGGAATAGCCGATGGAGAATTTTATAAAATTTCTAATTACGGTAGAATTATCAACTGTAAAGGAGAAGAAGAATTTCTAGTTAAAAAATCTTACATCAACGGTTACCAAAACTTAAGACTAAAAAATAGAAAAAGTGGTAAACTTACTAGCCGATATGTCCATAAACTTGTAGCGCAACATTTTTTAGAACAAGGCGAGGGTATATACGTGATTCATCTTAATTACGATAAAACAGACAATCACGTTAGAAACCTTAAATGGGCGACTAAGGAAGAAAAAGAAAATCATCAGTTTAGCAACCCTGAGCATAAGAAAAGACCAAAGTCTAAAAGAATAAGAAATTCAAAACTCACCGAAACACAAGTGATAAGGCTTAAACGAAAAATTCACGATCCCAACCGTCGTACGCGTATTAAAATGATTGCCAAAGAATTCGGAATTTCAGATATGCAACTTTATAGAATTAAAAATGGCGAAAATTGGGGGCATGTGGATTATTAAGCTTAAACAATTTTTTAATGCTTAAATCATTGAAATGTCAGCTAAATTGTATTAATTACTTCCGCAGCCTGTTCTAAAGTTTCATCTGTTTTAGCAAAACAAAATCGGATACAACCTTGCTGAAGCTTATTTTGATTAAAAACCGAAACAGGAATAGCTGCCAATTGATGCTTTTTGATTAACTCTAAGCAAAACTCAGTATCGGGCAAATCTGAAATTTCTGAATAGTCTGCCAGCTGAAAATACGTGCCCTCAGTTGGAACAAACTTAAACCTTGAATCTTTCACTAATTCTAAAAACCGGTCTCGTTTTTGCTGATAAAATTGAGATAAATTCATATAGTGTCTGGGTTCTTCTAAAATTTGGCTCAAAGCAAATTGTAAAGGATGATTGACGCAAAACACATTGTATTGATGCACCTTTCTAAATTCATTCATTAGAGCCTTGGGTGCAACTGCATAGCCCAACTTCCAACCCGTGACGTGATAAGTTTTGCCAAAAGAAAAAGTCGCTATACTACGCTCGGCCAGTTCTTTATCTTTACAAATACTGAGATGAGTTTTATCATCAAACACCATATGTTCATAAACTTCGTCGCTTAAAATATAAGCAGAGGTATCTCTGATAATGGTTTTTAAACTTTCAAAATCTTCTTTAGTCCATACATAACCTGAAGGATTGTGTGGTGTGTTAATGATAATAAGTTTGGTTTTATCAGTAACTAAACTTTTAACTTTTTCCCAAGGTATTTTATAGTCTGGAGCATCTAATTGTACAGGTTTAATTACGCCACCATACAATTCAACGGCAGGTTCATAACAATCGTAGGCGGGCTTAAATACAATCACTTCATCGCCTTGATTTACCAATGTAGAAATAGCTGTAAAAATGGCCTGTGTTGCTCCGGCAGTAATAGTGATTTCACTTTCCCAATCATACCGATGATGGTATAACCTATAAAACTTATCAGATAATTTTTGGCGTAATTCTGGCAAACCTCCTAAAGGCGCATATTGGTTTCTGTGTGAGTTTATAGCTTCCTTAGCATAATGCATAAGCGTCTTATCTGGCATAAAATTAGGAAAACCCTGTGATAAATTAATAGCCTGATGTTCCTGAGCTAATTGACTCATTTCAGTAAATATAGAGGTGCCAATGTGAGGCAATTTAGAATTTAATTGATGCATAAAATTTCAATTTTTTCTAAGATAATGTATTCTTCGCTTCTATCCAAAGCGACATAAACTTTGTACTACGCTGATGATGGTGTTTTAAGAGTTGTCCAACCATATTACGTTGACGATAAAGGTCTAAGTCTTGATAACTACTGTTAATTTTTGTTTTAAAACTATCTTTATAATTCTGGATTTTAAAGTCTTTTTGAAGCAAATCAATACCCTTTTTCTGATTTTCTTTCCACAGACTCTCATTGGTATATAATTCAGTAGCTTTTTGAGCAAAAGCTTCAGGTTGGTCTTCTACAAAGCCAGGCCAATCTTTATTTTCAGAAATACCCTCAGCGCCAATAGGTGTGGTTATTGAAGGAGTGCCTGCAAGCATACTATCAAAACATTTTCCTTTTAATCCAGCCCCAAAGCGCAATGGCGCTAGCATGACTCGGTATTGTTCTAAAGTCGACAATACCTCATTTGCTCGACCTTTTACAATGATACCTTTTTTAGGGCTGTGAAGTTGCTGAATAGATTCAGGACAATACGCACCATATATATGCCACTCGGCTTGGGGTAAAGTTTGGTGAATTTTAGGCCAAATACTTCGATACAAATAATTCACCATATCTAAATTAGGCTTGTGCTTAAAGTTGCCTATACTCAAAAAATGAGAGCGTTGACCATAATCAGGATAATCACTTTTCAATGCTTTTTTTGTGTTATATACAAAAGGTAAGTAAAACAACATTTCTTTTGGGATTCCATAAGTTTTGCTCAAAATTTCAATTTCAACTTTAGAAATCATCAATGACCAATCGCAACGATATATCGCTGCTATTTCGCGTTTAGCTTTGTCGGTGAGGTGTTTTGGTAGTTCAGTAGTTTGCTTCGATTTTATTTGTGTTTCCCGCCATTCTCTTAAAAAATGTAAGTCTTCGGTGTCTAAAATTTTTAAAGCTCTTGGACAATGTTCATCAACACGCCAACCAAATTGTTCTTCTGTAATAAAGCGGTCAAAAATCACGGCTTCAGGTTGTAGAGTTTTGATAAAATCATCAAAACTATCATCGTTAACCTTGATAGTATAAGTCATTATATTTAAGCTGTTTAAATCTGATGAAAGCTCGGTTTTAGGTTGTGTAGTTGCAAAATGCAATTCACAACCAAAAGACTGTAATAGAGATATAACTTGAAGCATTCGCGACCCTGCTGCAGTCGATTGCGGCTCTGGATATTGTAAGCCCAAAATAAGAATTTTTGCAGCCTTCAAAATTTTAAGAATTTATTAAAGTTTTAATGGTTTAAAACTACTAATTTTAGATTTTAATTTAACATTATGCCAGATAAAAAACTTTCTCCTAAATCTTGGGTAGATAAGTATTCTAATTACTTGTTTAACTTTGCCATTACAAGGGTGAATGATGCTGAAATTGCTAAAGATTTGATTTCAGAAACATTCTTAGCCGGTTTAAAATCTAAAGATAATTTTAAAGGCGATTCTACTGAACGCACTTGGTTGGTGTCTATTTTAAAACATAAAATTATAGACCACTATAGAAAAATAAACTCTAAAAAGGGTAAAGCTGAGGTCAAGATGGATTATACTTCAGAGGATCAAGAGGGCGATTGGCTAGAAGAAAGAGTTGCCGATCATTCTGATAAAACAGCAGAGGATAATATTGAAAACTCGGAATTAGGCTTAGCTATAGAAAATTGTCTTGAGACTATTAATGAAAAACAGGCACAAATTTTTAGAATGAAAACCATTCAAGACTACGATACCGAAGCCATATGTAATGTTTTTGATATTACACCGTCTAATTTATGGGTAATTATTCATAGAGCGAGAAAATCTTTAGCTGACTGTATGGATAGTAGCTGGTTTAAGAATTAAATTTAAAGAGTAAATGAGTCAAAAATATTCAGAAGAAAATATCCCAAAGTCTTGTCAAGAAATAGCACACTACAGTGATAAAATGCAGTATGGTGAAGCCAGTTTTTGGGAAAGATTAAAACTTAAAATGCATATCTCTTATTGTGAACGTTGTAAAAAATATAATTCAAAAAATAGTTTGCTGACAAATATTTTTAAGAAAAAAGACTATAAGGTTTTAGATATAAAAGATTTAGAAGAAATCAAGGAAAAAGTTAATTCTGACTACTAAGTTAGCCTGCCACAAACTTCTAATTTACTAACTTTGCAAAAGTTATAAACAGAATTTCATGATTAAAATATATTTAGCTTTTTTGTGTCCCTTTATATTGGTTTTTAGTTGTCAAAACAACAACTCAACGACGGATACCAACACTAAAGAGGAATCCCAGATAGCTAAGGCTCCGGTTGAAAAAACTATAAAAGCTTATGGGTTTACACTTAAGCATTATGAGGTGGTTAATGATACTGTTTCCAAAGGTGACTTTTTTGGTTCTATTATGGATAAACATGGTGTAACACCCAGAGAAGTTTATCAGATTACGCAAAGCATTCCAGATACTATTTTTGACTTTAAACGTATTAATGTTGGCAAACCTTATACAATTTTAAAAAACAAGGATAGTCTAGCCAAGCCCTACGCATTTATCTACGAGCATAATAAAATAGATTATACCAAAGTTTTTTTAGGCGATAGCATTTATGCTGAAAGAGCCAAAAAACCCGTAACTATTAAAACAAGGACAGCTTCTGGCGTTATCAATTCTTCTCTATCTTTAACCATAGACGAAGCAGGTTTAGATTATATGCTGACCAACCGCTTGGCTGATATTTACCAATGGACCATAGATTTCTTTAGAATTCAAAAAGGAGACCAATTTAAAATTGTTTTTAAAGAAAAATACATTAATGACAGTATTTACGCTGGTCTAGAAAGCGTTGATGCTGTAGTTTTTATTCACGAAAATGAACCCTATTACGCATTTGAATACGAAGTTGATTCTCTTACAGGAAGAACTGAATATTTTGATGAAAATGCTAAAACGCTAAGACGATTTTTCTTAAAAGCACCAGTTCAATATTCACGTATTTCTTCGCGATATAGTCCTAGAAGATTTCATCCTGTCCAAAGACGATGGAAAGCCCACAAAGGAACTGATTATGCTGCTTCTCGTGGAACACCAATTTGGTCTACCGCTGATGGTGTCGTTATTAAATCTAGCTATACCCGAGGCAATGGGAATTATGTTAAAATTAAGCATACTAACAAGTACACAACTCAATATTTGCACATGACTAAACGCGCTGTAAAAGTTGGTCAACGTGTAAAACAAGGTGAAGTTATTGGTTATGTGGGTAGTACAGGTCTTGCTACAGGTCCACATGTTTGCTATAGATTTTGGGTTCACGGTCGCCAAGTTGATCCTTATAAGCAGGATTTGCCAGATGCTAAACCTATGCCTGAATCTATTAAGTCTTCTTATTTTGAATTTATTTCAAATTTAAAAACAAAGTTAGATCAAGATTTTTTAGAAATGGAAACTCAAGTCGCCAATAGCAGTTCTTAATATGAAAACTGAAGAAGCCTACAACCAATGGGCTAGTCAATACGATACCAATCTTAATAAAACCAGAGATTTAGATCAGAAGAAAACCCGAGAAATTCTTAAGCAGTACGATTTTAAAAATGTTTTAGAGTTGGGATGTGGAAGTGGAAAGAACACAACATATTTTGCTGAAAGAGCACAAAAAGTTATTGCAATTGATTTTTCAGAAAAAATGCTCAATTTAGCTCAAGAAAAAATTAACTTAAAGCACGTCCATTTCAAAAAAGCTAATTTACTTAAGATCTGGCCAGTTGAAGATTCTTTTGCAGATTTAATTAGTGTCAATTTAGTTTTGGAGCATATTCAAGATTTAAATAACTTGTTTCAACAAGTCTATAGAAAATTAAATTCAAAAGGCTTATTCTATATTAGTGAATTGCACCCGTTTAAACAATATATAGGTAGTAAAGCCAGATTTGAGGTTGATGATAAAGTCCATGTCTTAGAGACGTTTACACATCACATTTCAGATTTTATCGATGCAGCTAATTTTAATAATTTGAGTTTGGTAGACCTCCAAGAATCGTTTGATGAGGAAACCAAAGAAACTGTTCCTCGTTTAATTCATTTTGTGTTTCAGAAGTATTGAAATTCTTACTCCTTAATTAACTCACCATTTTTTATAGCATCTTCTATACTAACTTCAACATATTTGTGGCTGTTGAAAAAAGAAGCTCTTGAGGTAAGCCTTATATTCGCTATTAAAGTTCCAACTTTATTTTTTTTAATAGAAGCTATCTCTACTTTCTTACCTTTTAAAGTTTTAAAATCTGGAATGCCCCCTTTTTTAATAATAAAATTTGGTTTAGGAAAATTAATATATTCATAATTATTGTCTGAGACTTCAGCAATAGTAAAAACTTCACCTTCATCAAAATTTAGATTTGAATTTTGAGCATAACTATTAATTTTAGTAAATAAACTTAAAGCTAAAAATATAATAATATAGTTTTTCATTTTGTTTTGTTTTAATATTCAAACCTAAAATAACAATAATAAATACAATAATATGCTAAATAAGTATTAAAAAATTAATTTTAGCGTAATAAAATTATCATAATAACAAAAAACAAATAAAGTTCATTTTTATTATATAGCGATTTTCATGCTAATTATAAGATTTAGGGAGTAAAAATTAAGTGGTACAACAAAAAATAATTGTATTATAAATCATTAAACCTTTTCAAAAAAAGGGGGTATGACTAACTTTTTAAAAAACTTATACCTTAAAAATTTCACAAAACACTTAATCTATAATATCGATATTGCCACCAAAAGTAGTTTTTTCATTCACATACTTTGGACTGCCGTAAACGTCAATTTGACCACCAACAACAATCTGGGCTTCGCAGTTTTCTGAAGCAAACACAGTAGAATTACCGCCGTAGGTCACTTTAACTTTTGTGTTTTCAGTTTTTAAGTTGCGTCCTTTGTATTCTCCACCAGTATTGACTAATACATCCTGACTCTTACTTTTGCCTCTAATGTCTATAATACCACCAGAGAGTGCCTTAAGTTCTAAAGACTGGGTTTTAAATTCTCCTGATACAATAGAACCTTCTGTAGCTCGTATAAAAAACTGATCTGCTTTAATCAAGTTTTTAATTTCTACTGTAGAGCCTTGCACCGCATTGAGGCGGTCAATATTTTTAGTAAATACTTTAAGTTTTAAAGGAAAATCACCGTCAAATATAGTGCCTAGCGATAGACCTATTTTGAGTTCATAGTCGTCAACTTTATAATTGATCGCTTCTAACACACGTTCGTCTGCTACAATTTTATTGTCTTGAGCATTGGTGATTAACTCCACTTGAATACCAGCTGAGACTTTAACGGCTTGGATATTTTTGTTGATGACAACTTCGGTTTGCGCTAAGCCTAATACTTGAATAAACCCAATTAAAACTAAAATTAAATTTTTCATGAATGTTGATTAATCACATTAATAATATCTTCTTTCTGTAAAACACCGCTTTGTCTCCACATTTGCTGTCCATCTTTAAATAACATCATGGTAGGCACACCTCTTACTTGGTATTTAGAAGCCAAGCTTTGGTTTTTATCTACATCTATTTTAATGATTTTGATGTTATCTTTCAACTCACTTTTAACCTCTTTTAAAATTGGTGTTAACATTTTACATGGACCACACCAGTCGGCATGAAAGTCAATTAATACTGGAGTTTCACTTTTGATAATGTTATTGAAATTTGAGTTCATTTGCTATTATTTATTGACTTGTAGTCGTAAAACTTAGCTTAAACTTATATTGAAAATCATGATTTTTGAGTTGAATTTCGTTTTACAATTAATCCAACAATAGCAGAAATCATAACCCCAAAAGCTAAGTAGAACATAATGGCTTGACTGATATAAGTATTTAAATTAAAAAGTTGCTTAGTTAACTCAAGAGGCACACCTCTATCTGCGCTGGCAGTTTTTGCCACTTCAAAAAAGTCTGGCGAGACGTATTGTGTCATCACATAAATGGGTCCAGGTGATAAGCCAGCGACTAACAAACTTAGCAATGAGCCAGAAAAAAAGGCCTTTTGCCAGGTCATTTCGCCTTTATAATACTCTTGACGTTTTTGTTTTAAACTCATAAAAATACAAAAACTTAGAGGCAGTAACATGATTAAACTGACTATGGAATGGTAGCTAATATGCTCATTGTGTAAGCCTAAATACTTTTCGAGATAAACCCAAATCAGATTAATACCTGTAAAGATTGATGCCCATTTAAATTCAATTTTAAATTTTTCCATGCGTTTTACGGGCTTAATTTTGGTCAACCAAAACCCATTGGCCTTGATTGAGCATAGGAATAGCCTTCTTGTATTTTAGACTTTTGTTTTCACCGGTTTCTATATTTTTGATGGTCACGATATCGTTTCTCCCAATTTTAGGTTTATCTCTTACAATAGTTTCTACAACTTGATTCCCTTGACCGCTAGCATTTTGTCCAGCTTGTCTTGCAGCAGCGGCACGTTCATCTAGGTTTTGGATCTCATCTTTTCGGGTTTGGACTTTTTCAGGTCTTCGGGTTTGTCTTGCTTCTTGAATATTTGCATTATCTCTTTCAGGGAGTTCGCCTTTAAACAAGAACGATACCACATCTTTATTCACTTCATCAAGCATGACTTTAAAGAGTTCAAAAGCTTCAAATTTGTAAATTAATAACGGGTCTTTTTGCTCGTGTACTGCCAATTGAACACTTTGTTTAAGCTCGTCCATTTTGCGTAAATGGTTTTTCCAAGCTTCATCAATAATGGCTAAGGTGATATTTTTTTCAAAATCGGTGACCAACTGTTTGCCATTGCTTTCATAGGCTTTTTTCAAATTAGTAGCCACTTGAAGTGTTTTTTGCCCGTCTGTAAATGGCACTGCGATACGCTCAAATTTATCCCCTTGATTTTCATAAACCTGTTTTATTACAGGAAAAGCTTGTTCAGCGCTTCTGACCATTTTTTCTTCATATCGCTTGTAGGCTTCTTCGTAAACTTTATCAATTAATTTGTCTTGAGATATTTTTTTGAATTCTGTTTCATCAACAGGCGATTCCATAGAGAAAAAGCGAATGAGTTCAAAATCAAAATTGGCATAATCTTCAGCTTGTTTGTTGAGGTTGACGATACTTTCAGTGGTATCGTAAATCATATTGGCGATATCTATTCGCAAGCGTTCACCAAACAAAGCATGATAACGACGTTTATAAACCACCTCACGCTGGGCATTCATGACATCATCATACTCTAATAAGCGTTTACGAATACCGAAGTTGTTTTCTTCTACTTTTTTCTGAGCGCGTTCTATAGAGTTTGAAATCATTTTGTGTTGAATAACTTCACCCTCTTTTAGTCCCATGCGGTCCATCAGTTTGGCAATTCGCTCACTACCAAATAAACGCATAAGATTATCTTCAAGTGAAACATAAAACTGGGAACTTCCAGGGTCACCTTGACGACCTGCACGACCACGTAACTGTCTGTCTACTCGCCTAGAATCGTGGCGTTCAGTACCGACAATGGCTAAACCGCCAGCTTTTTTAACCTCATTAGAAAGCTTAATATCTGTACCACGACCAGCCATATTGGTAGCTATGGTTACTACACCGCTGTTTCCAGCTTCTGCCACAACATCGGCTTCGCGTTTGTGTAGCTTCGCATTTAAAACATTATGCTTAATTTTTCTGATGTTGAGCATCTTGCTGAGCAATTCGGAGATTTCAACAGAAGTTGTACCTATCAATACCGGTCTTCCTGCTTTTGATAAATTGACCACATCATCTATAATGGCATTGTATTTTTCGCGTTTGGTTTTATAAACCATATCTTCCTTGTCGTCTCTAGCAATGGGTTTATTGGTTGGAATTTCAATAACATCTAACTTGTAAATTTCCCAAAATTCACCAGCTTCAGTTACTGCAGTACCTGTCATCCCAGACAGTTTACTATACATTCTGAAATAATTCTGAAGTGTTACAGTAGCAAAAGTTTGGGTAGCATCCTCAATTTTGACATTTTCTTTGGCTTCAATGGCTTGGTGTAAACCGTCAGAGTAGCGGCGACCATCCATGATACGCCCCGTTTGTTCATCGACAATTTTGACCTTATTGTCCATGACCACATATTCGGTATCTTTTTCAAATAAGGTGTAGGCTTTCAATAACTGACGCATAGTGTGGATGCGTTCACTTTTTACACCGAAATCTCTGTAAAGTTCTTCTTTTTTAGCAATTTCTTCATCTTTATCTAGCTCTTCGCTTTCAATTTTAGCAATTTCGGTTCCGAGTTCAGGCATGACAAAAAAGTCAGGATCGTCTTCACCTGACAGAAAATCGACACCTTTATCGGTTAAGTCAATTTGATTGTTTTTTTCTTCAATTACAAAATACAAGTCTTTATCGACAGTAGGCATCTCGCGGTTGTTGTCTTGCATGTAATGGTTTTCCGTTTTTTGCAAGAGTTGTTTGATGCCTTCTTCACTTAAAAACTTGATAAGTGCTTTATTTTTAGGTAAACCACGATATACGCGATACAATTTTAGACCACCTTCTTTATTTTCTCCTTCGGCAATGAGTTTTTTGGCTTCAGCAAGTTCTTTAACTAAAAATTTTCTTTGAATTTCAACCAGTTGATTAATTTTAGGTTTCAGTTCGTCGTATTCATGTACATCACCTTTTGGTACTGGACCAGAAATAATCAAGGGTGTACGAGCTTCGTCAATTAAAACAGAATCGACTTCATCTACAATAGCAAAGTTGTGTTTTCGTTGCACTAAGTCGTCGGTTGAATGACTCATGTTATCACGTAGATAGTCAAAACCAAATTCATTATTGGTACCGTAAATAATATCACATTTATAAGCTCGGCGACGTTCGGCAGAGTTAGGTTTGTAGTAGTCTATGCAATCTACACTCAAGCCGTGAAATTGAAAAATTGGTGCCATCCAAGCACTGTCACGTTTAGCCAGGTAATCATTTACAGTAACCAGGTGAACTCCATTGCCAGTTAAGGCGTTGAGATACATTGGTAAGGAAGCCACTAAAGTTTTTCCTTCACCAGTTTGCATTTCTGCAATTTTACCCTGGTGCATCACAATACCACCTACTAGCTGTACATCATAGTGAATCATATCCCAAGTAATGGGCTTCCCGGCGGCATCCCATGAATTAGACCAAATAGCGTAATCATCATCAAGACTGATATAGTCTTTTTCTGCAGAAAGTTCACGGTCAAATTCTGTAGCTTTAACGCGTAATTCGGTGTTGTGAAAAAAGCGTTTGGCTGTTTCTTTGACCACAGCAAAAGCTTCAGGCATAATTTCGTCTAAAACTTTTTCAGAATTTTCATATACCACTTCTTCCAAGTCATCTATTTGAGTATAAATATTTTCTTTTTCGTCAATATCTTCACATGTGTCTGCTTCTTTTTTTAGTGCATCAATTTTTTCAAATTCTTCTGCATTTGCAGCTTTAATTTTAGCTTTAAAATCAGTTGTTTTTTGCCTAAGTTGTTCTAAATCAAGCTTTACAAGCTCAGACTCATAGGATTTGATTTGGTCAACAATTGGATATATTTGTTTGAGGTCTTTCTTGGTTTTATCACCAACAAATGTTTTAAGTACGCTATCTAAAATGCTCATAATGGATTATAAATTTTGCAGTTTCAAAGTTAAAACAAAAAACATGCTAAGATTAGGTGTAAGGTTAAAATTTAGGATTTAGAGTTAATTGTATGTCAAATTGGCAAAGCTTTGTCACAATTTAAAGCTGTAATTAGAGATATCTTATGTCATCGGAATAACAACTCAATGTTATTACTATAGAAATGTTTAAATATTGCACAGTAAAGTTGTCTAATTACGAAGTCTTTTGGTATTTAAAATTATCTTTATGATTATCCTTTCACATCAAATGCATCTCTAAGAGTATTGCCAATCATCATAAAAGCCATCACCAAACTCATAATAGCTAAGCCTGGTATAATAGCCAAATGCGCTTGACCCAGCACGATGTAGTTGTAATGTTCTTTTATCATGTTGCCCCAAGTTGGAATAGGCGGTTGTGCACCAATACCGAGAAAACTTAATCCGCTTTCGATGAGAATAGCTGCCGCAAAATTGGCTGCAGAAATTACGATCACTGGTGCCATGATATTGGGTAAGATATGCTTGGTGACTATACGCCAATGAGAAAAGCCTAAAGCATGTGCTGCGGTAATATAAGGCATTTGTTTTACGCTTTTGACTTGTCCGCGAACAACTCGTGCAACTTCAACCCACATCGTTAAACCCACTGCGATAAAGACTTGCCAAAAGCCTTTGCCTAAGGCAAGTGTTAATGCAATGACCAGAAGTAGTGTCGGAATAGACCATGTGACATTAATGAGCCACATCACAAATTGGTCAATTGCTCCTCCAAAATAACCGCCAAGTGCACCAATAAAAATACCAATTACGAGCGAAATAAATACCGCCACAAAACCAATAGACAAGGAAACACGTGTTCCTATGAGTAACCGACTGAGCATATCTCGACCATAACGGTCTGTGCCAAGCCAATAAGTTTTGGTGTAAATAAAATTATCTTCAATTTCTCTGACGTTTTCAAAATGATCTAAAGCAATACTCTCTTTAGATGCTGTTGTGTCAAAAGGTGTGATTTCAACTACATTATTTTTTATTTGATAATCTTGAATAGGAATAATAACATTGACTGAATTTTGACCAGTTAACCAGGATGTCCAAGAATTTTCAGTTTCTTTTTTGTCAGGAATTTCAATGACTAAAGTTTCAAAACCTGGCGACTTGGAATGGATTGCCAATTGCATTTGATTGGCATTAACTGAAGAATCTGGCGCAATAATATAAGCTAATAGAGCCACTAAAGCACAAAAAACAATATAGCTCAAACTAAAAACGCCCCAAAAACGTGTTTTGAATTTTTGGAGCGCTAAGCTTAAAAGTGATTGTCCTTTTGGACTTTTCATTACATTAGTTTTGTGTTGAAGCCTCAGCCAACTTAAAGTTTTTAGTGTGTTGTCTTAAATCTTGCAAAACAGACACAGCTTCTTCAACGTATATATCTTTTTGTAAATTATTGTGCCAATTCTCGCGCTTGTCTTTTAAAGCCTCATCGGTTTCAAATGCCTTAATTTCAGACGGTAGAGATTTAAAAGTTAAGCTGTTTTTATAATCGTTAAGCGAGTCAAATTTTTTGGCTTGTGCATCATTTTCTTCCATTAACTGTTTATAGGCTTGAAAGTTAAGTGGGAAGTCATTTTTGTCTCGTTGGGTTTTAATCCATTTAGCTTGTTCTTCTATCAAGCTAATTTGCTCGTGGCTGTCCATACGATTTTGGCTGGCTTTGACGATATTTTCTAAATCTTCATAACCTGTCCAAACTTCATAATCTGCTTCTCTGATTTTATCGTAGGGCAGTGGGTTCTTGTAATCTCTTTCTCCAATATCAATAAATGAATAGCGGTCTGGAACCGTAACATCGCTTTCAACGCCTTTCAGTTGTGTTGAACCACCGCTTACACGGTAAAATTTTTGCGTAGTCAGTTTTAATGCACCCATATCACCTAAAGAATTACTTCGCATCCAACGGTTAAGATTAGCAACGTTTTGCACAGTGCCTTTTCCGTAGGTTTGTCGACTGCCTAAAATGATGGCACGTTTGTAGTCTTGCATGGCTGCTGCTAAAATTTCTGAAGCTGAAGCTGAAAGTTCATTGACTAAAATCACCAATGGACCATCCCAAATCGTACCTTTTTTCTTGTCTTTTAAAACCTCAACATTCCCATCTTTATCTTTAACTTGAACAACGGGTCCTTTATCAATAAACAAACCTGCCATTTCTACAACCGTTGATAATGAGCCGCCACCATTATTTCTCAAATCTATCGCAATACCTTGCACACCAGAAGCCTTAAGTTTTTTAATTTCTTTTTCAACATCTGAAGCCGCATTGCGCTCATTGTAATTGTTCATATTAAAATAAAATTTAGGCAAATTGATAAACCCAAATTTGGACTCGTCTTTTTCGATTATGGTAGACTTAGCGTAAGTTTCTTCAATTTCAACCACGTCTCTCACAAGCGTAATATCTTCAAATGTACCATCGACTCGCTTTACGGTTAATGTCACTTTGGTGCCTTTTGGGCCTTTAATTAGCTCAACGGCATCATCTAAGCGCATTCCTGTGATGTTTACAGCTTGTTCTTCATCCTCTTGCTTGACTTTCATGATTAAATCGCCTACTTCTAATTCCTTTCCTCTCCACGCTGGACCACCAGAAATAATCTCGACAATTTTGACGTTGTCTCTTAGTTTTTGAAGTCGTGCACCAATACCTTCAAGTTTTCCAGACATTGAAATATCAAAACGATCTTTATCTCTCGGCGCTAAGTAAGCCGTATGTGGGTCAAATTGAGAAACAACAGTGTTGACGTATAAATTGAACCAATCTTCACGTCTTAAATCTTCAGAGTTTGAAAAATAGCGTTCAATGGATTCACGTGTTTGGTCGATAGCTTCTTTTTTAAGCTCTTCGCTTGATTTAATTTCTACGGTATCACTTTCTTCAGCTAAAGCATTTTGGGTATCGAAAGCAGCATAATAATTAGATATAATTGAAAATTTCAATTGTTTTTTCCAGCGTTTTTTTAAATCTTTTGAATTTTTGACAAACTCTAAATTTTCATAATCTGTATTGATGGTTTGATTAGAATTTAAATCGAAATCTTCTTCTAAAATAGAATTATAAAAGACTTTAGTTTCTTCAAGACGTTGTTGGTAACGGTTGTAAACTAAATTAAAAAAACTGATGTCTTTTTCTTTAATTTGATCGTCAATTTCAGTTTTGTATTGGTCAAAATCTTTAAGATCTTTTTGCATAAAATGACGTTTCATCGGGTCGAGGCTTTCGATAAATTCATCATAAACCTGTTTTGAAAAGTCATTGTCTATTTTACGCTTGTCATAGTGTCCTTGGTCTATAACATAAGTAATGAGTTCTATTAAAATTTTATCTTTATCTGAGCCTTCAGTATCAAACTTTTTAGTGGTGAAACTACACGAGCTTACCGCTAAAAGGACGGCTATACACAATAGTGCAAATTTATTTTTCATTAGAATATTGTTTACAAGTTTCAAAATTATAAAATAAGAAGCACAAATTAAGCCAAATTAAAAGTTTAAGCTTATAGATTTCATATAATAGTTTGTTAAAGAGCAATTAAGCTTTAATAAAGTTCAATATTTTTTCTTTAATATTTTCTTTATTTATTTGAGTTGACAAGACATTTGCGTTTGTCTTATATTTTTTGTTTTCATATAAATCATTTAAAGCTTTTTCAAATTTATTTGAAGTTAAGCGGTTAATTGAATTTCCTTTTGGGCCTATGCCAAGCTCATAAATTAAATTGTTCCAAATATATTGATCTATGATGTGTGGAATTATTAAGGTTGGGCAAGCGTGCTTAATCCCTGTATGAGTAGTGCCAGAGCCGCCGTGGTGGACTACAGCATAAACTTTTGACATGATCCAATTATATGGAATTTCATTGACAAATAAAAAACGATTTTTATTGCTATAAGTTTCAAGTGCTATTAAACCTTTTTCAGCAGTATTGACAATGACCGGAATTTTAAGCTTATCAAATACGGCATAAAGAAGTTTTGAAGTTTTTTGAGCTTGATTGCTTTGCATACTACCAAAGCTCAAAAACACAGGCTTATTGTAAGTTTTAAGGAATAATTTAACCTTATCAGTTGGTAACCACTTTTGTGAAATATCTCTATGGTAGTAGCCTAAGACTTTTGTATTTTTTGGCCAATATTTCGGAGCTTTAAATAAGCTTGGCGAAATACTGTAAATGATTTTTTTATTCATTAATTCTTTAAGTATTTCTTTTTTAGAAAATAATGTTGTTTTGTCTGTTATCTTCTTTTGAATATCATAAATAGTCTTGACTAAACCATAATTAGATAATTTATAAGTCAGGTGGTTTAGACTTTTACCTAAGTTTTTTTGAAAACCTAAGTGCGGATGATGATCAACTTTGTGAATTATGTAGGGCACCGGACTTATTAATATTGTACTTATATTTTTATTCAATCCCCAAATGAAAGGATAGCTACATTTAGGATTGTGAATAATCAGTTCAGGTTGTGTGGCTTGAAGTGCTTCAAAATGCTGTTTTGCAATAGCGTTATTAATAACCTTTCCTTGCTTGTATAGATATTTTAACGCTCGAAGCTTTTTGAAAATATTTGCTTTTCCCATCATAATTTGACCTTGTTTACTTTGAATTAATTCAATAATTCTTGGTGATAAAGCAAAAAAATCAGCAGTTTTTGGAACCAATTGAGAAAATTGTTGAGGAAAGGCATAAGTGATTTGATGACCACGCCGCTGAAGTATTTCGCCAATAGCAAGAAAAGGCTCGACATCGCCCCGCGTTCCTACTGAAGTTATAAAAATTCGCATTGTTAAAATTAAGAAATATTATGCTATCAAATATTTTTTGTCTCAATTTTATAAGGATGAACAGCTTTCAAAACATAAATCCTTACTTTTGAAAAACTTTAGAAAGACATTATATTATGAAAATAATCGTTCCCATGGCAGGTCGAGGGTCTCGACTTAGACCGCATACTTTAACTGTTCCAAAGCCGCTTATTCCTATCGCTGGAAAACCCATTGTACAACGCTTGGTTGAAGATATTGCTAAAGTTGTAGAAGAACCTATCGAAGAAATTGCATTTGTCATTGGTAAAGATTTTGGCGAAGCTGTTGAAGAGCAACTTGAAAATATCGCCACAGGATTAAATGCCAAAGCCAGCATTTATATTCAAGATCAACCCCTTGGTACTGGTCACGCTATTATGAGCGCTGAACCTTCTCTAAGTGGACCTGCTGTGGTGGCCTACGCAGACACTTTGTTTAAAGCAGATTTTACTATTGAAGACAATACTGAAGCCATGATTTGGGTCAAACAAGTTGACAATCCTAAAGCTTTTGGCGTGGTCAATCTCAACGACAAAGGTCACATCACTGACTTGGTAGAAAAACCTGAACATCCTGAATCTGATTTGGCCGTCATTGGCATTTATTACTTTAAGGACGTCAGTATTTTAAAAGAACAATTACAAGCTGTTTTAGATGAAAACTTGATTCGTGGAGGCGAATATCAAATCAATGATGGTATTGAAAAAATGAAAGCCAACGGCATTGTCTTTAAACCTGGAAAAGTTGATGAATGGATGGATTGCGGTAATAAAACCGTAACCGTTGAAACCAACAAGCGCACCTTAGAACATTTAAAAAACAGTGATGAAAAACTAATTTCAGATCATGTTGAAATTCACAACTCTGAAATTACAGAACCTTGTTTTATTGCGGATGATGTGAAATTAATTAATGCTAAAATTGGGCCTCACGTATCTTTAGGAAAAGGTACGGTGGTAAAAGACAGCACGATAAAAAACAGTTTGATTCAAGAGCAAGCCGAAATTAAAAATGCTCATCTCGATAATGCTATGATAGGCAATTTTGCCAAATTTGACGGCAATTTTACCAGCATCAGTATTGGCGATTATTCGGTTTTAGATTAGATGACTTATAAAGCTTTGACATATCTGTTTTGTGTTTTGGGATTTATTTTCTCCCAAATTTTGAATGCTCAAATTGAACAAGACCTCGAGGCTCAAGACAGTATTTCAAATATTGAAAACAACAATATTTTTCAAGTCAAATTTTTTAAAGCTCTTTCTGAACGTGGTATAGAAAATTATGAAAAAGCGGGTGAAATTTTAGAATCGCTTAAAAAAGAGCATTCTGAAAAAGCTGTCATTTATTTTCAACTGGGTTTAAATTATTTCGATTTAGAACAAAATAATTTAGCTTTAGAACATCTGGAAATCGCTGACCAATTAAAACCTAATGATTTTGATATTCGCGAAGCGCTTTTCAAAGTTTACGAACAACAAAAAAACTATATAAAAGCCATTGAATTAGCAAGCGATCTAGCTTTAAAAAAACCAGAATATTATGAAATTTTAGCCAACCTTTATTTGATTACAGAGCAATACCCAAAAGCGATAGATGCTTTAACTAAAGCAGAGCAAAAACAGGGTTTTGACGTGCATAAAGACCAGTTGAGAGAAGTGATTTATGAAGCCTACAACAAGCCAAAAAAGGCCATATCGTACTATCAAAAACGCGTTGAACTCGAGCCATACAACCCTTTAAATGCCATCAGACTAACAAGGTTTTTGATACAAAGCGAACAATATCGAAAAGCCTTAGAAACTTCAAAGAGTTTAATTGATAATCACCCACATTTTACAAGAGCTTATGTTTTAAAAACTCAAATTCATCTTAAATTAGATGAAGTTCAACAAGCATTTGATGCTCTTGAAGTTGTTGTGTCTGATCGATTTTTAGAAGAGAATTACAAAGTAAAAGCTATTGAATACGTCAAATCTTATGTGGAAAATCACCCCGAATATCAAGAAGCGTTTGTGCAAGTCTTAAATGTAGCTTCTAAAACTGCAGAAAACTCGGCTAGCTTTTTAGACTTGGGCTTGTTTTATTTTGAAAACGATAAACCTCGAGCCCTAGAAAATTTCAAAAAAGCACTAGCGCAAAACCCTCAGGATTTTCAGATTTTAAGATATATCAGTATTTTAGAACTTCAACTCAATAAGCCAGAAGCGGCGATTGAAACCGTAGATCAAGCGCTTGAAATTTTTCCAACACAGGCCGTTTTTATGTTAATTAAAGGTCAAGCTTTAGTTGAACAAACACAATATAACGCGGCAGAATCGGTTTTACTTGAAGCAGAATCTTACATTTTCGAAGAAAATAATTTGATGCTTCAACTCTATGAAAGTTTACAACGCGCATACAAAGGTTTAAATGAAGAAGAAAAATCAAACACTTATCAAGCAAAAGCTAAACAACTTAAGGATAAACTTAAATAAATCTATGAGGCTTAAACCAATTTTTGTTGTTTTGATTTCAGTTTTAATACTGTCAGCCTGCGGTGGTAGCCAGTCAGCCTTAAAAAAAAAGGATCTCAAAACAGAAACACTAAAAGCCATAGTTAAAAACTACAACAAGTCTGCACCTGAGTTTAAAACCATGCGGGGACGAATAAAGGGACTTTATAATGACGGTAGTCAGCAACAAAATATCAATATTAGTTATAGGTTTAAAAAAGACAAAACGCTTTGGATGAGTGCAAAATTTGCAGGATTTATTCAAGTTGCAAAAATGATGATAACACCCCAGAATATAAAGTTTTACGAACGTTTAGATAATTCCTATTTTGATGGAGATTTTGAGTTGGTGAGCTCTTTTTTAGGTCTTGAATTGAATTATAATCAAATAGAAAATATGTTTACTGGGCAAGCTCTAAAAAATATTGACGTCTCTAATACCGATTTTCAAACTGCAGATGAGTATTTCCAAATGGTAACGACGTATGAAAATGGTTTGACTCAATTTTTACTTTTAGACGCTAAAACATTTAAAATCAAACAACAAGCCCTAAGTCTAGACGACAGGCAAATTAAAATTATTTATAAATCTTATCAAGTCGTTGACGGGTTTTCATTTCCAGAAGAATTTGTAATTTTAGCTGGAGATAATAACGAACAAATTCAAATTACTTTAACATATAAAAACATAAAGTTGAATGAAGATTTGAAGTTTCCTTTTAAATTTCCAAACAACTATTCGCCAATTCAATTGAACTAAAAGTATGAAGCGTTTTCTTTTTTTACTTATAATCTTCATTTTTTATGCACAGCTCGCTTTTGGTCAAACTCGAAAAGAGCTAGAAAAAGAACGCCAACAAATCGAGCAGCAAATTAAGCAGATCAACAACAATTTAGACGAAAGTCAATCTCGCAGACAATCGGTTATTGAAAAAGTACAAACCTTAAACCAACGCATTGCCGCTGCTGAACGACTTGTGCGCATCAACAATCGTGAAGCCAATATGTTATCCAGAGAAATCAATGCCAACTCTCAAGCTATTGATAAACTGCGCTCTCAACTCAAGCAACTCAAAACCGAATATGCCCAAATGGTGGTTGACGCCTACAAAAGCAAGTCTAAGCAAAACCGGATTATGTTTTTATTATCCTCAGATAATTTTTTGCAAGCCTACAAACGTTTGCAATACATGAAACAATTTGCAGCACATCGTGAGCAACAGGGTAAAGAAATAGAAATTCAAACTAAAGAACTTCAAGAATTAAATGAAAAACTATTTGAACAACGCAAAGCGAAAGAACAGCTTTTAGCCCAAAATAGACAAACCATTGAAAAACTCAATAAAGACAAAGCTGCTGAAAAGGAACTTATTGCTTCAATTCGCGAAAAAGAAGGCCAATACAAAAAAGAGTTAGAACGCAAACAAGAAAAGATCAGTGATATTGATAAACTCATTCAAAAATTGATCCGTGAAGCCATTGCCGCCGAAAACAAGAAATTAGGAAGTAGTTCAAGCAGTCGATTTAAAATGACTCCAGAAGCTAAACTTTTAGGGGGCAAATTTGAAGATAATAAAGGGAAATTGCCTTGGCCAGTAGTCTCAGGATTTGTTTCTCGCCCTTATGGCACCAGACGTCACGCTGTAGTCAAAACAGTGATGACTAAAAGTGAAGGCGTACGCATTGATACTCAGCAAGGGGCGAAAGCAAGAGCTATTTATGACGGTGAAGTCAGTCGAATTATGGTCATACCAAACGCTTTCAAAGTAGTAATGATTCGCCACGGTCAATATATTAGTGTTTACAAAAACATAGACAAGCTCAATGTCAGAAAAGGTGATAAGGTCAAGCGCAATCAATTTATAGGAAGCATAGGTCAAGATTTAACAGACGGTTCTACAACCTTAGGGTTTTACATCTACAAAAACGATAAAACCCAAAACCCCGCCGATTGGATTTATAAGATGTAGCTTAAATCGTGGTTTTAAGACCAATGCATTATAAAAATTCTATTGTCTAAAAAAAGCTTAATTTTGCAGTATGGAAAGTCAAAGACAACGAAAAATAAGCCAAATCATTCAAAAAGATCTCGCTGAAATTATACAAGAGAATTTAAGAAAAACTGGGCAAAAGAACATCATCATTAGCGTGACAAAGGTTAAAGTTACGCCTGATATGCTTGAAGCTAAGGCCTATTTGAGTGTTTTTCCTGAAGAGAAAACACCGATAATTATCAAAGAAATAAAGGAACTGTCTAATGCCATTAAGCATCAATTGGCAATGCGAACCAAAAACCAACTGAGACGCGTGCCTGAGGTTCATTTCTTTCACGACGACACAGCAGCTTATGTGAGTGAAGTAGAGGCTGCCTTTAAAGGAAAAGAAAATCCTATCAAAAACCCAGATCTGCTCAATAAACGTAAAAAGTCTTGAAATTTTCCTATTATATTGCTAAACGTTATTTTTTAAGCAAAAGCAAAAATAATGCTATAAATATTATTAGTTATTTGGCTTTAGTAGGTATTTTTGGAACGTCTTTAGCCCTTTTTGTAGTGTTATCAGCTTTTGGTGGTCTTAAGGAGTTTAGTTTGAGTTTTGCAAATAAATACGACCCAGACTTAAAAGTGCTTCCTTTAGAGAGTAAAAGACTTATAGTCACTGATAAACATCTTGATTCTATACTTTTGCTAAAAGGTGTACAGCATGCATCAAAAGTTATAGAAGAAAAAACCCTGCTGAATTTTAAAGATAAAAATTTACCCGCTGTACTAAAAGCTGTAGACAGCAATTATATTAGGGTTAATAGTCTTAAGTCTAATGTATTTCTTGGTCAATGGCTTAACCCAAATTATCCTTATCAAGTTGTTATAGGTAATGGATTAAGTCGAAAATTATCTATAGGTATATTAGATCAATCGGCTTACCTAAACTTTGTTGTTCCTAAACCTGGTACAGGACAAATTATGAATCCTCAGGATGCTTTTAGAAAAGTTCCAAGCCGCGTAAGAGGTATTTTTGGAATTTCTGAAGAATACAACAACACATACGTTTTCAGTCAGCTAAATTTAGCTAGAGAATTATTGAATTACCAAAACAGCGAATATTCAGGTATAGAGTTAGCAATTGATGAGAATGCAGATATATCTGAATTAAAAGATCGAATTATTCAGATTTTTCCAGAACAATCCGTAAATATAAAAACACGTTTACAACTAAACGACGAGCTCTACAAAATGTTGAATACTGAAAACTTAATGGTTTACCTCATCAGTACATTAGTTCTAATTATTGCCCTTTTCAATCTTATTGGAGCTGTTATTATGGCTATAATTGATAAACGAGAAAACATAAAAACGCTTTCATATTTAGGTGCTAATGTTTCTCAAATTAATAGTATATTTTTTATACAAGGTTTACTAAGTACAGCAGTTGGGTCAATTTTAGGTATAATTTTTGGATCTATATTGGTGTTTTTACAACTAAAATATGATTTGGTTTACATCACCTCATCGTTGGCTTATCCCGTTAAATGGAACCTTTTGACCCTAATTATCGTATTAATAACAACTTTAGGCTTAGGAACATTGGCTTCAAAAATAGCTTCTTCTAGAGCCGCTAAACTTGTTTAGTCTTAGACCAAAAATTCTGTTTCTGCGAACACATTTTTAATGGTATCTAAGGTATCGTATATTTCGTGAAGGTTTTCTGAGGTGACTAAAGTTTTTCTGTAGGGTTTAAAATTTGGGATACCTCTAAAATAGTTGGTATAATGTCTTCGCGTTTCTAAAATACCAAGTTTTTCACCTTTCCAATCAACAGACATTTGCAAATGTCTTTTAGCGACTTCAACTCTTTCTGAAATGTCAGGGCGTGGAAGATGCTCTCCTGTTTTAAAATAATGCTTAACTTCATTAAAAAACCAGGGATAACCAATAGAAGCTCGACCAATCATTGCCCCATCAAGCCCATAACGATCGCGCATCTCAACGGCACGTTCTGGCGTATTGACATCACCATTACCAAATACAGGAATATGCATTCGTGGATTGTTTTTCACTTCTGCTATTGGTCTCCAGTCTGCATCACCTTTATACATTTGAGCTCGTGTTCGACCGTGAATTGAAATAGCTTGACAACCAACATCCTGTAATCTTTCGGCCACTTCTACAATTCTAATGGAGTCGTGATCCCAACCTAAACGTGTTTTAACGGTTATCGGTAGTTTAGTGTGTTTAACCATGGCCTCTGTTAGTGAAACCATAAGATCTACGTCCTTTAGTATGCCTGCGCCTGCGCCTTTAGAGACCACTTTTTTTACAGGACAACCAAAATTAATATCAATGATATCTGGTTGAGTTTTTTCAACAATTTCAACCGATTTTAGCATGGCTTCTTTGTCTGCTCCAAAAATCTGAATACCTACAGGTCTTTCTTTTTCATAGATATCAAGCTTAATGACACTTTTTGCAGCATCTCTAATTAAACCTTCTGAAGAAATAAATTCAGTATAAACGACATCTGCGCCATTTTCTTTGCATAGGGCTCTAAATGGAGGATCGCTTACATCTTCCATCGGTGCAAGAAGCAGAGGAAAGTCATTGAGTTGTATATTGCCTATTTTAACCAAAGCAGTTTTAATTTATGCAAAAATCAATGAATAAATGCGAATTGACAAGTTTGAAGACCTAAAACTTAAATTTTGTTGAGCTATTGCTTAATCATTTAAAGCTTCAGCACCAGCAACAATTTCTAATATTTCATTGGTAATAGCAGCTTGACGGGCTTTGTTGTAGGTGAGTTTCAATCCATCTCTGAGCTCTGTGGCATTTTCTGTGGCTTTGTGCATAGCAGTCATACGCGCGCCGTGCTCAGATGCAAATGAATCTCTTAAGGCTTTATACAATTGAATATTTAAAGCCTTTGGCATCAATTCTCTGATGATTTCACCCTTTTCAGGTTCGAAAATATAATCGAGTTGTTGTGGCGTTTCATCTTCAGTTTTATCGGCAACAAGTGGCAAAAAATCTTCAGCTTCTACAATTTGTGTTGCTGCATTTTTAAAACGGTTATACACTAAAACGACTTTATCGTAAGCTTTGTCTTCAAAAGCATTCATAATCGCCTTAGAGATTTGAACCGAATTGTGAAAACTCAAATCATTAAAAATCTCTTCGTGATGTTCAAAAATGTCGTAAGTTTTTTTAAGAATATCGTTAACCTTTTTACCAATTGTGAGAACTTTTACGTCTTGAGTGGTATAAGTTTCCTTTTTAAGCTGATTAACCTTTTTGATGATATTGGTGTTGAATGCTCCAGCCAAACCACGATTTGAAGAAATAGCCACAATCAAAACTTTTTGGAGCTCGCGTTCTTCAGTTAAAGCAGTCGATAAATCATCTTCAACCGTTGCACTGAGGTCTTGTAAAAGTTGAGTTAATTTTTCAGCATAAGGTCTCATCGATACTATGGCATCTTGAGCACGACTTAATTTTGCTGCAGATACCATTTTCATGGCACTGGTAATCTGCATGGTTGAGCTCACAGAGCTAATTCGACTTCTAAGTTCTTTAAGGTTAGCCATAATGCTATCTTATAATTTTATCCGTTGTATTTTGAAGCCACTTCTTGCGCAGCTTCTTCAAGTGCTTGAATAGCTTCATCAGTTAACTTACCAGATTTCAAATCTTGCATAGCACCTTCATGCTTTGCGTTGAGGTAAGTTAAATAATCTGTTTCAAATTCTTTGACTTTGTCAATTGGAATATTTTTCAACAAGTTTTTAGTTCCCGCATAAACCACAGCAATCTGGTCTTCAACTTTATAAGGGTCTGATTCTGCTTGTTTAAGCAATTCCACGTTGCGCTGTCCTTTTTCGATAGTTCGCTTTGTTGAAGCATCTAAATCTGAACCAAATTTAGCAAAGGCTTCAAGTTCACGATATTGAGCTTGGTCAAGTTTAAGTGTTCCAGCTACTTTCTTCATTGACTTGATTTGAGCAGAACCACCAACACGAGATACCGAAATACCCACGTCAATCGCAGGACGAACACCAGAGTTAAATAAATCTGAAGTTAAAAATATCTGCCCATCAGTAATTGAAATTACATTGGTAGGAATATAAGCTGAGACGTCACCGGCTTGGGTTTCAATAATAGGTAATGCTGTTAATGAACCACCGCCTTTGACTTTACCTTTTAAAGATTCAGGCAAGTCGTTCATTTGTTTAGCTATGGTATCATCATTAATGATTTTTGCAGAACGCTCAAGTAATCTGGAGTGTAAGTAAAAGACATCCCCGGGATAAGCCTCACGACCTGGTGGGCGTCTTAAAAGTAATGAAACTTCACGATAAGCTACTGCTTGCTTAGACAAATCATCATAAATAATCAAAGCGGGTCGTCCTGTATCTCTAAAGTATTCACCAATAGCGGCACCAGCGAGTGGAGCATAAACCTGCATTGGTGCTGGATCTGAAGCGTTGGCTGCAATAATGGTCGTGTAAGCTAAAGCACCGCGTTCTTCAAGTAAGTTGGCAATTCCTGCAACTGTAGAGGCTTTTTGTCCAATGGCTACATAAATACAATAGACAGGTTCACCAGCATCATAAAATTCTTTTTGATTTAAAATGGTATCGATACAAACTGCTGTTTTACCAGTTTGACGGTCACCAATAACCAATTCACGTTGTCCTCGACCAACAGGCACCATGGCATCAATGGATTTAATACCCGTCTGAAGTGGTTCAGAAACCGGTTCTCTATAAATTACACCTGGCGCTTTACGCTCGATTGGCATTTGGAAAGTTTCGCCATCAATTGGTCCTTTCCCGTCAATAGGTTTACCTAAAGTATCAACTACACGGCCCACAATACCTTCACCAACTTGGATTGAAGCAATTTTTTTGGTCCGCTTAACGGTTTCTCCCTCATTAATATGTGTAGATTTACCAAAAATAACAACCCCAACATTATCTTCAGCAAGGTTAAGTACCATGCCTTTAAGGCCATTTTCAAATTCTACGAGTTCTCCGTATTCAGCATTGGTCAAGCCATAAACATTAGCAATACCATCACCGACGTTTAAGACGGTTCCCACTTCATCGAGAGAAGCTTTGGATTCAAATCCTGAGATTTGCTTTTTGATGATTGCTGAAATTTCAGCTGGATTAATTTCTGCCATAACTATTATGCGTTAAAATGTGATATTATCTTGTGTGTAAATTTCTTTTAAGTTTATTGAGTTTCCCTGATAAACTGGCGTCGTATTGTAAATCTTGTAGGTTTAAAATGAAACCGCCAATAAGCTCTTCATTAGTTGAGGTGCTGACTTGGGCTTCATCGCCTGTAATGGTTTTTATCTTTTCTTTTAAAGTTGTAATGGCTTCGTCGTTTAACTTAACGGCAGAGCTAATATGAGCTTCTCTTATATGGTGCAATTTATTATACTGCGTTGCATAAGATTGGCATATCCACTTAAGGTGATTAAAACGTTTATTTTCAGCTAAGGTTTCAAATAATTTGTGCAACATGTCGTCTGCGTTTTTGAAAACCGCTTTGGCGATAGCACATTTATCTTTATTCTTAACCACAGGACTATTAAAGATGCTTCTTAATTCAGAACTCTGCGTTATGCTATTTTGAATTAATGACAAATCCCCTAAGAGTTTGTCCATAGACTTTTGCTCTTGAGCGAGATTTAAAATAGCTTTAGCGTATCGTTTTGCTGCGCGTTGTCCCATAGGAATTGATTAATTAAGCTTAACTTTTTCTAACTCTCTATCAACGAGTTTGTTTTGGGCCTTTTTGTCTTTAAGTTCTTCTTTTAAAACCTTTTCAGCAATTTCAATTGAATATTGAGCGACTTGTTGTCTCAATTCATGAATTGCGGCTTTCTTTTCATTTTCTATAGCTGTTTGAGCTTTTGCAATGATATCATCAGATTTCTTAGCAGCTTCTTCAGCGGCTTCGCTTATCATTTGCTTTTTCATTTGCTGAGCTTCTTTAAGCATAGCGTCGCGTTCTTGACGCGCTTCTTGCTTCATTTTTTCATTATCGGCCTTGAGGTTTTGCATTTCCTTTTTGGCTTCTTCAGCAGAGTCAAGAGCTTTTTGGATTGATTTTTCGCGAGAATCAACTGCTCCTAAAATAGGTTTCCATGCAAACTTTCTTAAAATAACAATTAAGAATAAAAAAGTAATTGCTGTCCAAAAAACTAATCCAAATCCTGGGTTAACTAAATCCATAGTAAAGTAATATTAATCATTTAAATTTTTTTTAAAAACACAGAAATAACCAACCGTTATTTCTGTGTTTTGTAAATTAATTAACCTTGTAATAAGGCTACAACAACACCAAATAACGCAACAGCTTCAACGAAAGCTGCAAGAATTAATGCTGATGTTTGAATTTTTCCTTGGATTTCTGGCTGGCGAGCCATAGCTTCCATGGCAGATCCACCGATTCGGCCAATCCCCATTCCAGCTCCAATCGCTGCTAAACCAGCTCCAATCGCTGCAATTCCTGTAATAGTCATAATATAAAATTTAAATTAATTAATGATTCTCTTCTGTGGCCATACCAAAATATAGCGCTGATAATATTGTAAATATATATGCTTGTATTGCTGTTACAACAATTTCAATTAATGTTATGAATAATGAAAACGCAACAGAAACAGGGGCTAACGCAACTGTTTCAAAAATAAAGACAAGTGATATCAATGATAGAATAATGATATGACCTGCGGTAATATTAGCAAACAAACGTATCATTAAAGAAACTGGCTTTACAAACATCCCAACAATTTCGATAGGCATTAAAAATATTTTCATTGGTATAGGAACTCCTGGCATCCAAAAAATATGTTTCCAGTAATTTTTATTACCACTTAATGTAGTAATAATGAATGTAAAAACAGCTAAAGTCATAGTAAATGCAATATTACCTGAAACATTTGCTGCATTAAAAATTGGTATTAATCCAAAAATATTATTAACCCATATGAAAAAGAATATGGTTAACAAATAGGGCATATATTTCTTGTATTTATTTTCTCCAATCATTGGAATAGCAACATCATCTCTAATAAACAACACGAGAGGTTCTGTAAATTTAGCTATTCCACTTGGTAAATTATTTTTTGATTTTTTATATTGTCTCGCTGTAGTAATAAATATCAAAAGAAGCACAATTACCGAAATCCACATCATTAATACATTTTTAGTAATCGATATGTCAATTGGCTCTTCTGCGTTAACAGGATAGCCATCATCTCCTATTTTTAATTTTTCTGCACTTGGATTAAGTCTGTATGCTTTTTCGTGATAGTTCACAAACTTTTCACCATTTTTTTCAACAATAACCTTTCCATCAGAATCATGATGGAATTCTGAAGACATAAAAGTTGTCAAACCATTTTCAGTCCATAGTATAACAGGTAAAGGTATTGAGATAGGATGGTCATTTATATCTATAATATGAAACCCATATGCATCTTTAATATGATGCATTATCATTTCCTTCGGGTCAAATTTATTTTCATCGGTTTCCTCTTCTATCAAAGTTTCTTCAACTTGAGCAGAAGCCATTAATGACAGAAATAATAACACATTAAAAACAAGAGACTTAGCAGAAAGTATATTCATTACTATATTAATAAATGATGGCTTCTTTAAAAATTTGTGCAAATGTAGCAATACTAAGTCAATTTTCAAACAATAAAATCAGGATTATTTTCCCTTCATTAATTGCATAATTGCAATAATTTCAAATGCCAAATAGAAAAAATAAGGAATAAAGAAGTTTAATGTTTCTGTAGTTGCATTTTCATTTGGTTTTAATAAAATAGGCAACAAAAAAATTATAGATAATATCATTTTAAATAAAGTTGCACCCAAAAATAAAGGTAATATTTGTATTTTACCTATATAATACCTGTAATTTATGATAGTATAAACAATCACAACAGTTATAAAATTGAACAGATAAATTGTGAAAATTGGTATTATTAAATTTAATTCTAAAAAAAACTGAAATTCAATATACCAATGAATTAGAAATCCTGTAATGGAAAAGGATAATAACAAAAGTAAGAACCGAAATTCTCTATTTAAAAATTCATTCATTGTGTATTAATATACTCAAAAGTTATAATTGGATTTTTATTAGACGAAAGATATAGAAAAATAAATTTAAGAGTTTAAATTATTAATCTGCTTAATCAATAGGTATAAACTTATAAAAACACCAAATAAAATCAAACCTAAAGTAAACCAAGCGGTTTGTGTTTCGTAGTAAGTGTCGAGTTTTTTACCAATATAAGCACATACAAAAATAATCACACCCATTTGAATACCCGCGCCAGTAAGCGCAACCCATTTATTGGACTGCTTTGGTTTTTTGGGGTTTTGTTGTTGTTTTTCGCTCATCCTCGAGGGATTTTACATTGCCTTTCATTTGACAGGTAGCATTAAAAACAGCACCGTTCTCAACTACGAGTTGGTCTGTAATAACATCGCCTGAGATTTGAGAAGTGCTTTTTAGGGTTAAACAAGCATTAACTTTAAGCGTTCCATTGAATTTGCCTTCAATATCAGCATTTTCACATATAACTTCACCATTAATTTGTCCTGTCTCGCCGATAACGACTTTACCTTTAATATTAAGATTGCCGTCTAGCTCTCCTTCTATTCTAAAGCTACCTTCAGAGCTTATGTCGCCAGTTAGGGTCGTGCCTTGAGAGATTTTGTTTTGTTCTTTAGAAAAATCTGCTTTTGGGTTTTTTTTATCAGAAAACATATTTATTTGTTTAAATGTTTTAAATATTGGTCTAAGTTTTTGTATATCTGAAGAATACTATAATTTTCATTTGAAATTGCAAAATAATTAATTTCTTCGGAAACCCCTTCTTCTTTAATTAAAATTTCTGCTAAGCCTTGCGCGCCAAGCAAGCTTTTTAGTCCATGAACAACTGTAAAACTTTGACTAGAAGTGTAGACTTCGTCAGTAACTTTAAAATTGTAATCATTTGCTTCAAAAGCGTTTAAAAGTTCAGCCTTAAATGTTTTTTGGTCCTCTAGGTTATCAAAACGATAGACTAATTTGTAAATCTGTTGGTCTGTATCAGGTTTAAATTCTTGTGACCTTACTTTTTGTTTAAGGTCATTATAGCGTTTTTGAGCAAATTTACCTTCATCTGACTGCGGATAGGTTAAAGCGACATAATTTAAAGCTTCTTTATAGGCTTCAGCACCATCTATTTTTGCTATAGCGAAAGCTTTTAGTAATTCAAATTTAGGGGCTATTGGTCTTCCCACTAATTTTTTAGCGTATTGCCCGGCTTGTTGAACGACATATTCATATTGTTGATTTTTATACAATCTATACAAACGTTCATAGATGTTTTGTGGGTTGTTTTCACTATCTTTAAATTGTTGGGGGTTTAATAATAAAGCCGCATATTCGCTTTCAGGATGATCGTTTATTATTTTATTTTTCCACTGGTTTTTGGCAGAGTTATTATTTTGAGCTTCTGCAATTAAGTACAAATTATAAAGACTAGGCAAAATTAATCGTTCTTCAGGCTTGCTGTTGAGCAGATTTTCAAATCTGATTTTAGATAAGTCGTACTCTTTAAACTTCTCTTTGTAAATAACGCCAAGTTGATAGTAAGCAAAATTGCGGTCTATCCAAAGGCTATCAATGATATTTTGATCTGTAGGTATTTGAGAAATATAAGTTTCAGGCTGGTATTTTGGGTCATTTTCAAAGGGATTCTCTTCTGGTTTTTCTTCTTCTACAGAAGATTTAGTATTTCTCTTGCCGCCATATTTCCAATTGTCGGCCAATTCAATATTTCCCCAAGTTTGTTTAAAGTTGAGTAAACCTCTTTGGGCTTGATTGGTATCATAAAAATAAAAACTGGCTGCTCCAGAAGAACTTCTTCCGCCATTAGTTCCATTAGGTGCACTAAGTCTATTTTGTGCTTTTGCATTACCACTTTTAAAAGCTGATTTTGAATTGTTTAATGCTTTTTGAGAAGCCGATTGTTGAGCGAAAACACTTTGAGCTTCTTCTTTTAAAGTTTCTATGTAATCATTAAAATAGGCAAGCTGTTCTTTTTTGTCCATTTCAATCAAATTGATTATACTATCTTTTTCATTAGCAATGCCTTCATACTTGATTACATCGTCTAAGCTTTTTCTTTTTTTAGCAATTAGTCTATACTCGCGTTTACTTTTGTCAATATGTGTGAGGGTGCTATCGTAATAAGCTCCAGCTGTTTTATAATTATTTCGATCAAAATAAATTTGGGCTAACCTTAAATAATCTCTTGAGTATAAATATTTATCTTGAGGTTGTTTGGCTAAAGACTTATTATAATAATTGACTGCTAAATCAATAGAATCAAGGCTGTTATGGTATTCGGCAAAATCAAAATAAATAAAATCTAAAAAGGGTCTATTTTCACGGTTTTCTATTAGCTCGCCGTATTGAGATTTCATAAAAGCATAGTCTACGGTATCTTGATCTATATTTTTAAGTTGTTCTAACTTGGCATGAATCATATAATCTCGTGGTGATTTACGATTGAGTTCAATCACTTTTTGATAGGTATAATTGGCACTATCTACCTGGTTGAGCTCATCAAAAAGTTGGGCTTTGATGTAGAGAAAGCGTCCTCTTTCATTATTATCTTTTGCGAAATATATTGCCTTATTTAAAGGTTCAATGGCCTGACTGTAATTGTCATTCAGAATATGAGCTTCAGCCAAAATACTATTGAGGTGCGTTTGTTCTTCCTCAGTTAAATCAGAATATTCAGATTGAATTTTGAGTAAGTTTTGCAAAGCTAATTCGTAATAATTGAGACGCATATTCACTTTCTCCATCCAAATTTTAGCATCTACAATACCGCTACTTTCAGGGTAGTGGTTAAGCACATAACGGAAAGCATCTTTAGCTTGAATGTAGCGATGGCTGTAATACCTGGCTTTACCCAAAAGTATAAAAGCCTCATCGATTTGGTAGTTGTATTCTTCTCCAGCAATATACATAGAGTGTTTTTGAATAGCTTTAGCTGCTTTTTCTTCGGCTCTTTTAAAATCGGGATTTTTAGCTTCGTTTTTTTGAGTTTTAGTTTCAAAAATATCTTGAGTTGGTGGCTTTTCTTGCATGCGTTCAACAGGTAAGATGTCCCAATAGTTTTCGGGATATTCATCTTCAACAGTTTGAATGCCATTGTCAATAGCTAAATTGCCGTGATAAATGGTGTTGTAATAAGTATTCATAGCATGCCAATTGCGGTTGACAAACTTATTTTTTTGTGTTGAACATGCAGAAACCAGTAATGCGAGAATTACTAAGAATAAAAAATTATTGATTTTAAATTTCAAACTATTAAAAAATTGACGTCAGTTGAATAACAAGTTATTATGTGATTTATTATAAAATCCTTTGACAAAAATAGGGTTCTTTTTGGAAAGTAAAGTTAATTTAAATATTTGAGAAGAAATTTATCTATAGGTACAGGCTGAATTTTGTAATTTTAACTTTTTTTACAATATTATGAATCTAGCCTACCAACAAGCCAAATCACTACTCCAAAAAGCCCAATCTCCAAATGGTTTTTTGGCAGCAATTAATGATGTGGCTAACTATAAACGCATCTGGGCGCGTGATGGTGTGATTTGTGGTCTGGCAGGACTATTGGACGGTGACAAGACTCTGGTCAAGACCATGAAAGCCACTTTGGAAACTTTAGCTAAACATCAGCATGAGATTGGAAATATACCTTCGAATGTGGATGTAGAAACCGGAGAAGTTAGTTTTGGAGGTTTGGCCGGTCGTGTGGATACTTTAGCCTGGTTTGTGATTGGGGTTTGCCAATATGCGCACGTCACTGAGGACACTACATTTTTTAAGACGCATAAAATTGCGATTGATAAATGCCTGAAACTCATGCAAGCCTGGGAATTTAATAACGGTGATTTGATGTACGTCCCTCGCAGTGGTAATTGGGCTGATGAATATCCTACTGAGGGTTTTATTCTTTATGACCAGCTTTTGCGACTCTGGGCTATACGATGTGTTCTGCATTTTGAAGACGATCAGAAATTGCAAACCAAATATAATGCTATTCAAAACAAAATTGAACTTAACTATAAAAAACGCGATCATGCCGAAAACGTATACCATCCCAATGCTTACAATCAACAATTAGATAAAATGGATTACTGGGTGGCCAGCCTGGAACCTGCGGGTTACCAAACTCAGTTTGATGCTTTTGCCAATAGCTTGGTATTGATATTAGATATTGGTCAAACTCAAGACCAGAATAAACTTTTAAACTACTGCAAAACCTTAAAACAAGATTTGTCTCTCAAAAGTCTGCCTGCCTTTTGGCCGGTCATTACTAAAGACGACAAAGACTGGGATTTATTAACCAATAACTGTAAGTACGAATTCAGAAATTATCCTTACCAATTTCATAATGGAGGCACTTGGCCAATGGTCAATGGGTTTTATGGGATAGGCTGTTATCTTCAAGGTGAAAAGAAAGAAGCCGAAGCTGTTTTAGAGCAAATCAATACACTCAATGCCAAAGCCAATTGGGGCTTTTATGAAAATTTCGATTCTAAAACGCAAGAGCCAAACGGCGTAAAATATTGCACTTGGAGTGCAGCTGCCACAATGATGCTGACACAATTTTTAAACGGAAAACAATGGATTGGACTGAAAAACCTATAGACGTCATCAGCACAGGTGAAATTTTAATCGACATGATTGGTCAGCAAATGAATCATTCTTTGTCTGAAACCGAAGACTTTCAGCGTTTTTTGGGCGGTTCACCGGCTAATGTGGCTCTTAATTTGAATTCGCTTAAACTGAATGTTCGTTTTGTTGGTAGTATAGGTCATGATGGTTTAGGGAAGTATATTTTAAACGAATTCGAATCCAATAAGCTATCGATTGAAAACTTAAGACTAGATCAAACTTTACCGACTTCGATCATTATCGTGTCTAAAACTTCCGGAACACCAGAATTTATGCCGTATCGAGCAGCGGATTATCATATCCAAGAAAGTCAGTTTACAAAAAGATTGCTCCAACAAACCAAAGTGTTTCACACGACTTGTTTTGCATTATCAAAACAACCTGCACAAGAGGCCATTTTAAAAGCGGCGAGACAAGCTAAAAATTTTGGCGCCGAACTGAGTATAGATTTAAATTATGCTCCACAAATTTGGTCAAATAAAGCCGAAGCAGTTGCTGTTATACAGAAATATCTTCAGCTAAACCCTTTATTAAAAATAAGTGAGGATGATGTTAATCGGCTTCTTGACACATCTTTGAGTCACCAGGAAATTTTTGACTACTTCCAAAGCAAACTCGGTGTAAATCGAATTTATTTAACCTTAGGAAGTCAAGGCGTTAAATACTTAGATAAACATGGAAAAATCATTCATTTAGCTGCGCAGCCTATCAAATATGTTAAAGATGCCACAGGTGCCGGCGATGCGTTTTGGTCTGGATTTTTATATGGGTACACTAAGAGCTTAAGTCAAGAGAAATGCTTAAAATTGGGACTAAAGTTAGCGGCTATCAAGCTTCAGAATATTGGAGGTTTACCAAAAGATTTGAAAGACTTTTATGATACTTTTTGATGAATTAATTAGCTAAAGAGACCCCTACAGCACAATTTTTATTGTAAAATTTTACAACTTCGTAAACGTCTTTTTTTCTAAAGTCTTTATCTTCAATTTTTTGGACTAATTCGGGACAATCTCTAAAAAAAGTCTGCCCTATTTCAGTAAATTTAAAATTCAAAGCAGAATCTGATGTCAAAAATATAACTTCATTATTATGTTCCTTCTTAACATAATATCCTATTGAAGTATAATTGTAGGTCATTCCTGTTGCATATTCCGTATTTGTACCTTCAGTTGTTTGAATATACAAACTTACTGGACCGACGATTTCTTCTTCTAAAAGTAAATATTGATTTTTACCCGCAACTTTAAAAAACTTAAATTTAGTCTCTTCATTAAGGTTGTTTTTCTTTTTGACGTAATCAATTTCAGAATAATGCAGTTTTTCAGGACTATCTGAAAAATTATCTTTAGTTAATAAAAAGCCTTCATCTTGTTTTACAAGAAGTGTTTTAGTGGAACCGTCTTTAAGTTTTACTGAACTGATCTGATAGGGCACACCACAGGAAAAAAGTAAAGTAAGTGTTAGTAAATAAATAAAATTTTTAAGCATAGTATCATTTTTTATGAGTCAAATATAATGCGATTTTTTATTTGGTAAATCACCTGAAATAAAATATTTAGCTATTATTTTTGTCTTTAACAAAAGTTTATTTGGAATTGATATTTTATTATTCTTATGTTTGTATCACCAATTTGTGAGTAATCGCAAATTTTATAAAGAACGAGGTGAGAGACTGGCTCAATGACCCTCTGGCAACCCACTATAAGTGCTGATGTATTTCAGTGTTGGAAAACCGGTGCCAATTCCAGATCTGAGAGCGATAGTGCTTTCAGAGAATATAAAAACCTTTAAGCGATGAAGTATTTTAAAGATTCTATTTCCAATTTCTATTCTTATTCTGATTTAAAATCAGTCATTTCCCTTTTTGCATGCTATTGTTGTATGCGAATGTGTTGCTAATACTGAATTAGCCTCATCCCATCTCATTTTGAGCAACTTTCACTTGCTCAAACTCTTTTTTATTTCAATTCATTTAACTCAAAAAGCATATTATCATGTCACAAGAAAATTTACACTTTGAAACGCTTCAGCTACATGCTGGACAAGAAGCCGATGCTTCAACAGGCTCAAGAGCATTACCGATTTATCAAACAACATCTTACGTATTTAATGATTCCAAACACGCTGCAGATCTTTTTGGCCTCAAGGAGTTTGGAAACATCTATACCCGCATCATGAATCCCACAACCGATGCCTTTGAAAAACGTATTGCTGCACTAGAAGGCGGTCTTGCTGCGGTAGCCACTAGTTCAGGGCAAGCCGCTCAATTTGTAGCATTGACTAATATTTTAGGTGCTGGTGATAGTTTTGTGACTTCACCTCATTTGTATGGCGGAACTTTTAACCAATTTAAAGTTACTCTCAAACGACTGGGTATTCAAGCTAAATTTGCTGATAGTATAAAAGTTGAAGATTTTGAAGCTCAAATAGATAATGATACTAAAGCCATTTATCTAGAAACTATAGGTAATCCAGCCTTTAGCGTAGCCGATTTTGATGGCATCTCTCAATTGGCCAAAAAACACGATATACCACTAATTGTAGATAATACCTTTGGGGCTGGTGGTTACTTATTTCAACCCATAAAACACGGTGCGGATATCGTTGTGGCTTCGGCTACCAAATGGATTGGGGGTCACGGCACAAGCATTGGAGGCGTGATTGTCGATGCTGGTAAATATGACTATAGCAATGGTAAATTCCCTCAATTTTCGGAGCCTTCAGAAGGTTATCACGGTTTGGTATTTTCTGATGTTTTTGGTAAAGGCAGTGATTTTGGTAATATAGCCTTTGCTATAAGAGCTAGAGTAGAAGGGCTTAGAGATTTTGGTCCTTCCTTATCTCCTTTTAATGCTTTCCAATTGACGCAAGGTCTTGAAACGCTTTCACTCAGATTAGAACGAACAGTGAGTAACGCTTTAGAAATAGCCAAATGGTTGGATAACCACAAAGAGGTTGAATGGGTCAATTATCCAGGATTAGCTTCGTCGCCATATCACAAAAACGCCCTTAAGTATTTCAAAAAAGGCTTTGGCGGGGTGTTGAGTTTTAAACTTAAGGCTGGAAGAGAAGCCGCCGATAATTTTGTTAACCACCTAGAATTGGTTTCACATCTTGCAAACGTTGGTGATGCAAAAACCCTTATTATTCACCCGTCTTCAACAACGCATGAACAGCTTAGTGAAACCGATCAAGCCAAAGCTGGTGTAGCTCCTGGTATTTTGAGGCTATCAGTTGGAATTGAACATATAGACGACATCAAAAATGATTTTAATCAAGCTTTTTCGAAAATTTAAAACCAAAAAAAATGAGTATATCAAACTTTTCAATCAACGGAACCAGTATTACCCCAACATTATATAAAGGGAAATCACGAGATTTTAGTTTTTTAATAGACGAGCCACAACAACTTGGAGGTCAAGACTTGGCCGCAAATCCAGTCGAATACATTTTGGCCGGATACGCAGGTTGCCTTAATGTAGTTATCAATTTAGTGGCTAAAGAACAAGGAATTACAATAGATGATTTGAGTATCAATATTAAGGGTGACATTAATGTATCAAAATTGTTAGGAATGAGCAGTGACGGTAGAGCGGGGTTTCAATCTTTGAATGTTAGTATAAACTTTAACACCAATGTTTCTGAAGAAAAACTCAAATTTTTAATAGATCAAGTAAAACAAAGATGTCCAGTAAGTGATAACCTAAGTCAAAAAACACCAATAAATTATCAAATCAATACTGCAAAAAAGGATAAAATATATGTCTAATATATTTAGATACAAAAAATCTTTTAAGCTTGAAAGTGGTGAAGTATTACCAGAGTTAAAGCTGGCTTACACGACCTATGGCAAACTCCACACTGACGCAACTAATGTCATTTGGGTTTGTCATGCTTTAACCGCTGACTCAAATGTTGACCAATGGTGGCCAGATTTGTTTGGACAAGGGAGACTTTTAGATCCTGAAAAGTATTTTATCGTTTGTGTTAATTTTTTAGGTTCTTGTTATGGTTCAACTGGAGCGTCATCACCTGAAGTGCCGAAACAATTTCAGCGAAAAAATTTTCCTTTGGTCAATATTGCTGATATGGTTAAAGCACATCAATTGGTTATGAATCACTTAAACATTAAGAAAATTCAGTTATTGTTGGGAGCCTCTTTAGGTGGTCAACAAGCTTTGCATTGGGCTGTGCATTATCCAAAACAAATTCAAAAATTATGTGTTATAGCTACCAATGCGTTTCATTCATCTTGGGGCATTGCTTTCAATGACTCTCAACGTCTTGCTTTAGAAGCAGACGAGAGTTTTCAAGATAATAAGTTAGATGGCGGTAAGCTAGGCTTAAAAGCTGCACGTGCTATAGCACTGTTAAGCTACCGAACTTCAAAAATTTATAACCAAACTCAAAGTGAAGTTTCACCAGCCAAGCAAACCGATTTTAAAGCCTCAAGTTATCAACGTTATCAGGGGGAAAAGCTGGTCAAACGCTTTTGCCCTTATGCTTATTATGCTATAACCAAAAGTATGGACAGCCATCATCTTGGACGAGGATTTGACTCTACTTATCAAGCTCTTCAGCAGGTAACAGCTAAAACACTATGTATTGGTATCATGTCTGATATTTTATTTACACCCGAGGAGCAGTTTTTTTTGGCTGAAAATATTAAAGATGCAACATACATAGAAATTGAATCTATTTATGGACACGATGGATTTTTAGTTGAAGGAAGTAAAATAAACCGTTTAGTTTCATCTTGGTACATAAAATAAAAACACAATAGTTTAGAATTAAAAAAATAAAACATATGAATAAAACCTTAAATATAGGGCTCTTTGGATATGGCTGTGTAGGACAAGGATTTTACGAAGCTGTTAATGAAAGTCCAAATCTCAATGCAAAAATTAAAACCATAGTCGTAAAAACTAAAGGTAAAACCCGAGACCTACCAGTAAATTATTTTAGTTATAAAGCTTCTGATATTTTAGAAGATGCTGAAATAGATATCGTAGTAGAGCTAATTGACGATGCAGCGGCAGCTTATAACATTGTAAAAACAGCTTTAAACTCAAGAAAACAAGTGGTGTCTGCTAATAAAAAAATGATTGCGCATCATCTTGATGAACTTATTCAAATTTCAAACAAAAAACACACATCTTTTTTATATGAAGCTTCAGTATGTGCCAGCATACCTATTATTAGAACTTTAGAAGATTATTTTAAAAGCGATCAAATACTTGGATTTCAAGGGATTTGCAATGGCACAACAAACTATATTTTAAGCAGAACTAATTTGGGTCTAAATTATGACAAGGCTTTAAAAGAAGCTCAAGAGCTTGGCTATGCAGAGTCTGACCCGACTTTAGACGTTGATGGTTTTGATGCTAAATATAAACTCATCATTTTGCTCAAACATGCGTTTGGGGTGAGTCCTCAGCCAGATGTGGTTTTTAACTGCGGTATCCGACATATTTTGCCAGAACATGTAGAGTTTGCAAGGCAGTCTAATTGCAAACTTAAGCTCTTTTCTTTTGCACAAAATATCGATGATAAAGTTGTTGGATTTGTAGCACCATTTTTAGTGAATACGCAACACGCTAATTTTAATGTCGAAAACGAATTTAATGCTGTGCATATTGATGCTAAATTTGCTCATCAGCAATTATATCTAGGTAAAGGGGCAGGAGGTGATCCTACAGCAAGTGCTGTATTGTCTGATGTTTCAGCTTTAAAAAGCCAATATGCTTATAGTTATAAAAAATCTAAAAGTCTTAATCTGAGCTTTACTAATAATTTTTATCTAAAAATTTATTTGGCAAGCCAAAACATTAAAGTTTTAGATCAAATTCCGTTTCAAAAAACGGAGCAAGTTTTTAACAGCGAGAAATACAATTATAAAATTGGTTGGGTGAATTTTAATACCTTAATTGGTATTAATTTCAATAATAATTTAGGCTTGTTTTTTGCAGTATATTCTGGCAAATACAGGCTTAATATAGAGGAATAAAATATCGACTTTTTTTAATAAGGGTTTGAATTGTAGATTATTTGATAATCAAAGTGTTTTTAAACCAATAGTTTAAAAGTGATAAGGTGTAGAATATGCCTTAGATTATGTGAAGAACTAATTTCTAAGTTACCAATAAAATAATGTGGAGAATATCGGATTCGAACCGATGACCCCTACGCTGCCAGCGTAGTGCTCTAGCCAACTGAGCTAATTCCCCATAAAAGCACAAATTTACTATTATTTTTATTTTTAAATCAAAATTAATTGATATTTTGCATTATTAAATTTTTAACACATGCTTGCAGACTTTTGGTTCAATTTAAAACTTGGTCTTTTCCACGTTTTAGATTGGAGCGCTTATGATCATATTTTATTTTTAATCGCTTTAGTAGCAGCTTATACATTTAGCGAAGGAAAACGCGTATTTTGGCTAGTGACAGTTTTTACACTCGGCCATACACTTTCTTTAACTTTGGCGGCTTATAAAGTTATTCAAGTTGATAGTGCATGGGTAGAATTTTTAATTCCTGTAAGCATATTATTTACAGCGCTTTATAATATATTTTTTGCTAACAAAAATATTGCTAAACAAAAGATTAATGCGCTTTATGCATTTACGTTATTCTTCGGGTTAATTCATGGTTTTGGATTTTCTTCATATTTCAATATGGTGTCGCAAGGAGCTGAATCTATACTGCTCATGTTAGTTGAATTTGCATTAGGCGTAGAATTGGCTCAACTTTTTGTGGTAATTCCTGTTTTAATTCTTGGGTTTTTAGTTCAAAACCTCTTTCGGTTTTCTAAAAAGGATTGGATTTTGGTCAGTTGCTCCATTGTCATTGGGCTTTGCATACCGATTTTAAGAGAAACTTGGATATGGTAAAAAACCTTTAAGAAAAGATAAAGACTAAAACACATTTAAAAGTTTTAATTTTGATAATAATCAAAACTGAAAGGATATAACGGCTTCATGAATCCAAAAAAACAAGACAAGTTTGACCGTGCTTATTTAAGGATGGCCAGAGAATGGGGTAAACTATCGCGATGTAAACGTAAGCAAGTCGGTGCTATTATCGTTAAAGATAGAATGATTATATCTGATGGTTATAATGGAACACCTAGCGGATTTGACAATAATTGTGAAGATAATGAGGGCATCACCAAATGGTATGTATTGCACGCTGAAGCAAATGCTATTTTAAAGGTCGCTTCATCTACACAGTCCTGTAGAGGTTCAACTTTATACATCACATTATCGCCTTGTAGAGAGTGTAGTAAGTTGATTCATCAGGCAGGAATCATTAGAGTGGTTTATCAACAGGCCTATAAAGACAATTCAGGGCTTGATTTTTTGAAAAAAGCTGAAGTAGATTTGGTACATATCCCCAACATAACAGAATAAAATGAAACGTATAAAACTGATATACATTCCAGTATTACTAAGCATTGCTTGTGTGGTTGGTATATATATTGGCGCGCTATTTAACGTCTCTTCTCCTGTGAGTTCGTTAAAATTATACAATCAAAAGCAGAAGCTTAACACGCTGATTCAATTAATCGAAAATAAATATGTCGACGAAGTTAACACCGACAGTATTGTAGATTTAACAATCAATCAAATTATAAGAGATTTAGATCCGCATACAGCTTATTTGCCTAAAGCTGAGCTTGATGCTGAAAATCAAAGTATGAACGGTAGTTTTGTTGGTATAGGTATTAGCTTTTACAAAAGTAATGATACACTCACCGTCATTAGAACGATTCCTAAAGGACCAAGTGATATAGCAGGATTAAAGTCTGGTGATAAGATTTTGTATGCTGACGGATTAGAACTATCTAAACCTGAAATCACTTCAGACTCAATTGTCAAACTTTTAAAAGGCGAGCGCCTTACCGAAGTCAGCTTAAAAGTAAAGCGTGATAATAAAGAAGAGCTGCTGAACTTTAAAGTAAAACGCAATTCAGTTTCATTAAAAAGTGTTGACGCTGGTTTTATGCTAAATCCTAAAACCGCTTACATTAAGATTAATCGTTTTGCCAAAACCACTTACGACGAGTTTATGGCTTATGCCAAATCTTTAAAAGATCAAAACCCTGATCGCATCATCATTGATTTAAGGAATAATGGAGGAGGTTACCTTAAAGAAGCTGTGAATATTGTAGATGAGTTTTTATCAGATGATATACCTATTTTATATACTAAAGATCGCAGCGGAAGTATGAGTGAAACTTTAGCTACTGGAAAAGGATTGTTTGAAAACGAAAACGTTACAATATTAATTAATGAAAAATCTGCTTCTGCCAGTGAAATTTTAGCAGGCGCCATTCAAGATAACGACCGCGGACTTATAGTAGGCCGTCGATCATTTGGTAAAGGTCTAGTTCAACGCATTATGCCACTTGGTGATGGTAGCGCAGTAAGATTAACCGTAGCGCGATATTACACCCCGACAGGTCGATCTATACAAAGGGCGTACAGCAATGGTAGAGAAGATTATTTCAATGACTATATGAGCCGTTACACTAATGGTGAACTTCAATCTGCTGATAGTATAGATGTGGTTGACTCTTTGGCGTTTAAAACACCACAAGGTAAAACTGTCTATGGCGGTGGCGGTATTATTCCAGATATTTTTGTACCCAAGCAAGTTGGAGAAATTGAGATTGATATTCACGATATGTTTGAAGGTGGAATTTTAGATCGCTTTATTTTTGATGAATTAGAAAAAAACAGATCTTATTATAATAGCCTAACCACCGATGACTTTACGACGTATTATGAAGTTAGTCAAAGCATGTTGGTTGCATTTAAAGCGTTTTTACAAAACTTTAATCTGGAATATCAAGGTGATGAATTAGCTCAGTCTATTGTAAGGACTTATTTAAAAGCAACGATTGCACTACAACTTTTTAATTCAGATTTAGCCTATAAAATAATTGCAGAAAAAGACGTCATGGTTTTGAAAGCTTTAAAGTCTAAACCAAAATTGGTTAATCCAAACCTTTTACAATAATTACAAATTCACCTTTGGGCTTTTGGTCGGTGTATAACTCTAAAATTTCATCTATACTACCGTGTTGAGTTTCTTCGTAAAGCTTGCTTATTTCTCTAGAAACACTCATCAGGCGTTCACCACCAAAGGTTGATTTAAAATCTTTAAGGGTTTTAAGAACTTTATAAGGTGATTCATAAAACACCATACTTCGGGATTCATCCTTCAAAATTTGAAGCCGTTTTTGGCGCCCTTTTTTTGGAGGGAGAAATCCCTCAAAAACAAACTTATCATTGGGTAAACCACTTGTGACTATAGCTGGTACAAAAGCTGTTGCACCAGGCAAGCATGTCATTTGAAGCTGGTTTTCTACACAAGCCCTCGATAACAAAAATCCAGGATCTGATATACCTGGAGTACCAGCATCGGTTATTAGGGCAATGTCCTCGTTATTTTTTAACCGCTCAATAATTTTATCAGTAAAGGCATGTTCATTATGCTGATGATAAGCTAACATCGGCGTTTGAATGTCATAATTTTTGAGCAATTTTCCACTGACTCTAGTATCTTCTGCTAAAATAAGATTAACAGCTTTCAAAACCTCAACACTGCGATAGGTTATATCCTTAAGGTTGCCTATCGGCGTTGGAACAAAATAAAGCATAGTTATTCAAATTTTTTTTCAATCAAATGAAGTAGTCTGTTTGCTATCTCTTCTTTGTCTTTCCAGTAGCTGTATTTATCTTGAATTTGTTCATTGAGATAAGACTTCACCTCCTCAAAACTTTTTAAAGCATTGATATGACCAATAAAACTTTCATACGCCTTAGTGTCACCCTTAAAAAGCTGATTGACAAAAGATAACCTATCATTTAATCCAATTTTTAACTCTTTGTTTAAACTGTCGTTAAGGGATTTTTTGGGTTGAGAAAATAAGTCCATTTTACGTTTCGGTTGCTCTTCTTCTTCAGGATTTGATGCTTTATCCTGTGTTTTTGCGTCGCCTTCAGTATCAGGGTTTTCTTCTTTAGACTTGGGCTTATCTTTTTGTGAGGTATCCTCTTCGGCGGGTTCAAAATCTGGTAAATCGTCGTAATGTACCCCAAAATCTTGAACATCTTTTTGTGATGAAGGTTTAGCTTCGGTTTTTGTATTTGTGCCAGATTCTTGATCCTGTTTTTCAAACATTTTATCGACTTGCTCTGTCTCGTAAGGCATTTGAGAAACGATGTCTTTTATTTTTTCTGTGTTGTGTTCGTAAATTTGATCTTCGCTGTATTCGGTGCCGTCAGGGTAGTTTAGATGGTCTTTTTCTTCAACATAATCCTGTTCTATAGCTTTTTCTACATCGTGTTTTTTGATTGTTGGCTTTAGGCCGTCAAAATGTTTTTCAGCAAAAGAAAGCACCGAGAGTTTTTCATGTAATACTGCTGCCTGCTCTTTAAGTTCGTGTATTTCAGCCCGATTCCTCAATTTGAGGATTCTGTGAGCTAAGCTCATTAATTCGTCTTCTAAGACTTTCTTCATTTTTGTTTTCTTTGTCTGTTTATTAACGCTTTATTTTTACTAATTTTAACGACCTAAAATTAATGAAATTGTTTCGGTAATCCTTATAAATTTTAAAAATGTTTCTTGAAAATACTGTTAATCACAAAGAACAATTTGGTTGGATAGAAGTGATCTGTGGGAGCATGTTTTCAGGAAAAACCGAAGAACTTATCCGCCGGTTAAAACGAGCGCAGTTTGCCAAACAAAAAGTAGAAATTTTTAAACCTCAAATTGATACACGTTATGATGAAGAGAATGTTATTTCTCACGACGAAAATCAAATTCGCTCTACGCCCGTTCCGGCAGCTGGCAATATTCCTTTAATGGCAGACGGATGTGATGTTGTAGGCATAGATGAAGCCCAGTTTTTTGACGATGAAATTGTCAATGTTTGTAATAACCTTGCTAATCAAGGTATAAGGGTTATTGTTGCTGGGCTAGATATGGACTTTAAGGGGAATCCCTTTGGGCCTATGCCTAATTTAATGGCAACAGCAGAATACGTTACAAAAGTACATGCTGTATGTACAAGAACAGGTAATTTGGCACAATATAGTTTTAGAAAATCAACAAATGACAAATTGGTTTTTCTTGGCGAAACAGAAGAATATGAACCACTTAGCAGAGCTGCTTATTTCAAAGCGATGCAGCATGAAAAATTAAAGCAAATCGAACTCAAAGATGTTGAAGAAATAAAACCTAAAGATTGATGCATAAGGCTTTAGAAACTCGACTCGAAATTAACTTAAAGGCTTTAAAACACAATTTTAAAGTCATCAAAAGTCATCTCAAAGCAGAGACAAAAATTATGGGTGTCGTCAAAGCTTTTGCCTATGGCTCAGACTCAGTGATTATAGGTAAAGCACTACAAGATTTAGGGGTAAAATACTTAGCGGTTGCTTATATAGAAGAAGGTGTTCGCCTCAGAAAAGCAGGAGTCAAATGTCCTATTTTAATTTTTTATCCACAGTTAGAGGAATTGTCTCAATTGTTAGAATTTGAATTAACCCCAAGCGTTTATAGCTTTCATTTTTTAAAATCTTTACATCAAAATTTAAAACAGCAAGGCATCAAAGATTTTCCTATTCATCTAAAAATTAATACAGGAATGAATCGCTTAGGTTTTGATGAACACCAGTTTCAAGACGTTAAAACCTGTCTCTCAGATAGAGAAACTTTAAAATTAAAAGGCATATTTTCTCATCTATCAGCAGCAGGCATGCCAGAAGAGAAAAAATTTACATTATCACAAATAAAACGTTTTAAGACCGCGGTCAAAGTTTTTGAAGCTTATGCACACGAAGACTTAATAACGCATCTTTGTAACTCGAGTGGGATACTTAACTATGCTGAGGCTGAAATGGGTATGGTACGTGCGGGTATTGCATTATATGGATACGGAAATCACCCTGCAGAGCATAAAATGCTAAAACCTATAGCATCATTAAAAGCACCAATAGCTCAATTAAGATGGATTGAAAAAGGCGATAGCGTGGGGTATGACAGAAAATTTAAGGCGCAAAACAAACGACAGATTGCGACTTTACCACTTGGATATGCAGACGGCATCTCTAGAATGTATGGTAACGGAAATGGCATTGTAAAACTTCATGGAAACACTGCACCTATTGTCGGTAATGTTTGTATGGATACTTTGATGGTTGATGTTACAGATATTGATTGCAAAGAGGGTGATGAAGTTTTAATTTTTGGAGAAGGACATACGGCATTAGATTTTGATATCAATCAATTGAGTATTCCTTATGAGCTGATTACTAGAATTTCTCAACGTGTAAGTCGAATTATTATTGACAATTGAAATTAAATATGATAGCTCAAACCCCCAAACTACCCTATTATGCTGTTATTTTTACGTCTATACGAACACCAGGAGACTATAAAGCTTATGCTGAAATGGCTGAATTGATGATAGACTTAGCTCAAAAGCAAAAAGGATTTCTCGGTGTTGAGTCTGCGAGAGACTCTTTGGGAATTACCGTGTCGTATTGGAAAGATTTAGAATCTATAAAACAGTGGAAAAAACATTCTCAACATCAAATTGCTCAACAAAAAGGGCAAAGTGAATGGTATAAATGTTACAAAACCAGAATAGCTAAAGTTGAACGAGATTATAGCTTCGAAAAGTAAACTTAGTGTTATACTAATTTTAGGACGCTACAGGTATTAGTTCCTTCCATTTTCATCAGGATATAATTCGTGAACAGGTGTGCTTTGCCAATAGTTTTTGGTATCGACATCCAAAATTGTGAGTGGTCCTTTAAAGGCTGCGGCAGTATCGACATTAATCACATTTTGAGCTTGCATAGGCGTAAGTTGTCCGTAACGACTTACTGGTGTATGGCCAATATAAATTTCTTTAAAAAGTTTTAGACGCTTGGGATATTTGACGTCATCTTGATTTAATTTATTATCAGTAGCCACAGCGGTTTCCCATAAAGTTCTGTCCCAATAAACTGTATTTTCATAGTATTCGTAATCTGGTCCATGCATATTAGCAAAGCCTGCATGAACAAACAATCGGTTTTGATTGTCAACATGGTATGTAGGTAAATTTTCTATAAACTTTTGATGAATTTTTCTATGCGTTTTATTCATATTTTTATACGCCTCTAAAGTACTTTGCCCGCCGTGCATTAACCACTTTTCATTCTGGTTTTGATGAATAAGCCAATCGAGTAATAGCTCATCGTGATTGCCTTTAAGCATAATACAGTTATGACTTTGTTGAAGTGAAATTAAAAAATCTAAAGTTTTGGCGCTATCACTCCAAGCATCAACATAATCGCCGAGAAAAATGAGTTTATCATCTTTAGTGACTTTAGCTTTTTCTAAGATTTCTTTTAAAGCCTTTAAAGCCCCGTGAATATCGCCTATAACTAATGTTCTATTCATTTCTAATTGTATTTTATTTTTCTTAAAACCCGCATGGCGTCTTTGTATTTTTTGTAAGCTGTACTGCTTTTTGTTTTTAAATAGGGTTTTGCCGATTCTAACTTTTCTATACAATCTTCAAAACCGTTGAGATACCCGATTAAATAAACTGAAGGTAAATATCGAAGTTCAATGGTTTCTTGCTTGTTTAAGTTGAGGTTTTTTTCGATTTTTTTTAATAAATGATCGTTTGAATTCAAATAATGTCGCAATGTTTTTTGGTCAAACTTTGGTGGTTGAAACACCAGTTCACTTTCAATATCGTAACTCATATTGTCTTTAAAGCTGATAGATGTTTTTTCTAAAGGATAATAATAGTATTCTCCTTGCAAGCCCAGATGAATATATTCTAAAATTTTAAATTCGTTTTCACTAATTTCAATTTCAACTTCATCTTGGTCAGAATAAAATAACTTGACTTGCTCATTTATCAATTCAATATTGACTCTTGAATAGTAGGTTTTGTTGTTGACTTTTTGAGTTTTTCCTGCCCAACACAATACAAAATATTCTTTAAACACTTTGTACGTAGGATTGAAATCTTTGCTATTTTGCATAAACTCAAACACACTGTCTAGGGTCATTTTGATGTTATTTTGTGAGTGGTTTTCTATAGCTTTAACTATTTCAGAATTGATGTCTTCGATTTCAATGTCAAACACTTTAGGTTTGCTGATGCTGCCTTCGCGCATAAAAACCGAACCCCCGTAATACTTCCAAATGTTGCGTCTTAAGGCACAAATACTATCATCATTTCGTGGTCTAATACTGACCAAGCCTACCACTTTATCGGCAGGCAAATGCGGAAAAGGAATATTTTCGTAGTTGACCAATGGCGGGTGTTCTAAATACGCATTGATGAGGTTTTGGATTTTAGAATCATCAAAAAAATCTACTCCCACAATACTGTTATCATCGTCTTTTACGCCAATTACGAGATAAGAATTGTTTTTGGGATTAGAATTACTCATGGCACAAACGTGTTTTAAAAACTTGGCTTTGCCTTCACGACTCCCAAAATCGAGTTTGAGCTTTTTGTCATAAAAACTATTTTCGTCGTTATGCGCCAGCAGGTTTTTAATCAAAAGCCGTTTGTTAATCATAGTCTTATCCCAATGAATTCAAATTTAAGGGTTTTGAACTATAATAGCTGAATTTTGTTTTTATATGATTGTAAAAATTTTTTGACTAAGACCCGAATTTTAACATTTAGTGAGTGAAACCCTCAATTGAGTTATAAAAAGTTCTACTATTTTTGGTTTACTAACTAATTGAAAATATGAAGTCTACAGTTCTCAGTTCTCAGTTCTCAGTTCTCAGTTCTCAGTTCTCAGTTCTCAGTTCTCAGTTCT
>RRZV01000024.1 GCA_003931895.1 Mesohalobacter salilacus | reverse complement strand
CCGATTTAAAACCCCTAAACTCTAATATTTGATTATTAACCAATAAAACTAATATCTGGCAAGTGTTATTTTATATTATTTTGGACGGTATTAGTAATTAACCTAAAATAAATGCTGTTTATCTATACTCACTATAAATTTAAAACTTTACTTCTAAAGTCGCGTACCAATTTCTAGGCGCAGATGGAATAATACCAGGTCCAGGATAGCCCGTGGCTCTTCGGGTAAAATAGGCTTCGTCTAAAATATTGTTTATTCCGGTTTCTAATTTAAATTGCTTGTAACGATAAGACAATGACATGTCCAAAACATCGTATTCTGGTAATTCGCCTATAACACCACTCAGGCTTGACTCCACAGAGTTGCTCGCATCAGTAAATTGACTGGACAAATACGTGTATTGCATACTTGCCGCAAAATCTTTATACCCAAACCTAAACCCTGTTTTAAGGTTAAGGTCTGGCACAAATTCAACGTCATTGCCTTCTATACCAGGTTGTTGAGAACTGGTATATTCTGAATTGATGAAAGAGGTATTCACGAAAACATTAAACTGATAATTTGAATTTAAATGCAATAGCTTTTTAAAATTAAAATCAAATAAGGACTCTACACCATACATCAAGGCATCACCAACATTGCCACGCTCACTGATGATACGGTTATCTTCCAAAACTTTTTGAACAAAGCCAATTCGACCTTGATACGACAACGCAAAAACACCCAAATCGTACGACACAAAGTTTTTGTAATTTCCTCGTAATCCCATATCGGCTGTAAAGCCTTCTTCATCTGTAATATTAGGGTTAACCGCAAAGGCTGGGTTGGTAATATTGATATCCGAAAACGTCACTGAACGGTAATTTTCAGAAATATTACCGTAAACTTCAAAGTTGTCGTTTGGTTTATAACTTAAACCTAAACCAAATAACACAAACGAACGCTCAAACTCTCGTTGGTCTTGAATGGTCTCGTTGTTAATAACATTGCCTGCCGCATCGGTATTGATACGCTTAAAAAATCCATCACTTTCGGTTTTAATGTATTCGAACCTAAACCCTGGGGTAACTGAAAATTTATCGCTTAAGTAAAAAATATTTTCTCCAAACACCGCAACATTGATGTTTGGTAAGTCAAATTCAGATTGATTGGGGTAGTTAGGAAATTCGTTATTTCTAAAACTAAAATCAGCATCAAAACCATCTGAACCTGGGCCTTGACGCTCTTGATTATCTGAATTATACAGTTTTGAGCCAATTAAAAATGTCGCATTTTTGTCTCCAATTTTGTATTTGCTGAGCAATCGGGTTTCAAATCCAAAATTATTAAAATCGCTTTCAATTAAATCTCTTACGCCAAGCGGATCAATCTGGTTTACGCGATTAGTCCTAAAGCCAAGTGCACTTCTTCGGGCATTTAAACCAAAAAAACTAAACGTGAAATTGGTTTGCTTTGAAAATTCGTGAGACAATTTCAAATTATACAAGAGCCAATCAACTTCAAACCAATTGCGTTCACGGTTACTTTGAAATGGGTCTTGAGCAAACATTTCATCAGTCAATCCACCGGCTTGTTGAGCGAGGTAGTTCATATAAGTGATTTCACCTGTAAGTTTAGTTTTTTCATTAAACTCATAACCTACGTGAGAGAAAATGTTGATTGACTCATATTCAGAGTTGGGTCTAAATCCATCGCCCCGCTTGTAATTGACGTAAGTATAATAACTCCAATTATCTTTGGTACCACTTAAACTTGTGAAGTTGGTGTAAAGCCCATAACTACCGCCTGTATTTCTTGTGATAACTTCAAGTGTTTTGTTGGGGTTGGGTTTTTTCATTACGAAATTGATTAATCCACCAAACTGGGTACCATATTGCAGAGACGCCGCACCCCTAATAATTTGAATTTGCTCAAGTCCTTCAGAGGCTGGAGTGTAGTAGCTTTCAGGATAACCCAAAGCATCGGCGCTGATATCATAACCGTTTTGACGGACGTTGAAATTAGCCGTTCGGTTGGGGTTTAACCCACGACCACCAATATTAAGTTGCAAACCTGCATCGTCGTTTTGATAAATATTGAGACCTGCCACTTGACTATAAATTTGTCGTGCGTTATTTGTCGCCAAATTAGCCATAGACTGGTCCACTTGGATGACCTCTGTTTTTTTGCCAGCGTAAATCGCTGTGCCCTCTACATCTTTTAAACGCTGTAATTCAAAGACTTTATCCTTCTGAGCAATGATTTCAACTTCCGTTAATTCTTCTGAAAGGGTTTGGAGTTGAATGTTTAAGTCTTTTGTGATGTTTGTTTGAATTGATTTTTCAAGAATTTGATAACCGTAAGCATAAAAAACCAATGTGATGTCTTGTTTTAGTGTTTCAAAGCTAAAATACCCAGATGCATCTGTTTGAGTGAGAAGTCCTTTTGCTTTATCATAAATTTTGACTTCTTTTAATGGCTTTTGATTAACTTGGTCAAAAACATAACCTTCAATTTTATTTTGACTAAAAAGGCTTAACGATAATAAACCTAAAAGTAAACTTAAACTAAAATCCTTTAATCTCATCTTTAAATGCTAAAATCCAACTTTTGGGTTGGAATGATTCGTATTCTTTTAATAAATCCACATCAGGATTGATGTAGGCTTGACTTCGTCTGCCGTTGAGTGCGACATAACTTTCCACATAAATTTCAATAGGTTCAATACCTTGAGACTTGAAATGCTCACCCAAAAAGTGCGCATATTCTAAAATAAAATCAGGTTGTGTGCTCATTTGTTTTTCTTGAAATGAGGATAAAAAATCTGAATTATCCACATAGAAATATGTCTTGTCTTTAGGGTTAACCACTTTAAAATTGGCATAACCGCGCTTCTCCATCAGCATTACTCGCCAAGAAAAACGATAACCTTCTTCCCGCCAAAATAGCTCTCCAGGATACAACAAGTATCGAAATGGTATCAATATTTGAAAAATAAAGAAAACCGCTAAAAATGAAGTCACTATCTTTTGTTTAGGATATTGAAAATTTGAAGTCGGTAAATTTTGAATTTTGACCTTAAAAACTTTCAACAATGACTTGATCCATTTGATGATTTTAGAGTGAACTTTAGCATCAAAAAATATCAAACTGCCCACAATCATCACATAAGGAAACATACCAATAGGAAACAGCACGCGAGTAAAGACATGAAAAAACACCACTAAAATAAAGGCAAAAACGCGTGTTTTTTTATACAACAATAAAAATGGAATACTCAAATCATACAGCATTCCACTCCAACTCATGGCATAATGAAACCACTCCTGTTGCATGAGGTTTTCGCCTATAAACGGTAAATCGTATTTAGAAGGTAACCAAATTTTTAGCGGCATGGCTTTAAACAGCCAATCGCTATTTATTTTAGCCAATCCCGCATAGAAATACACAATACCAAGTAAAAGTTTAATGCTGTCTATGGTCCATTTTGGGATTTGCTTGTATTGTTTTTGTCTAAAATAATTATCTAAAGAAAAGTAGGCATTGGCTGGCAAAAATATCATCACAAAGCTGAGAATACTAATGAAATAATAGTGATTAAGGTAAGTGGTTTTGTCCATGAGTTCGATATAGGTAAAACTCAAAAAAAACAAAATGATAGACAAGCGATATTTTAAGCCTAAGACTACAAAAAATGCAGATAAACCACAGATAATAAAAATGAGGTAGGTCCAATCGCCTAAAGGCTTGACCCACTCAAAACCATAATATGAAAAATGAAATTGCGGTTCAAGGTATAGTTTTTCTATCCAACCGTAACTCCAAAATCGAATGATGCTGATGAGCATCATTACACCAAAACCTATTCTAAACACAGCAAGAGGAGCTGATGATGTATCTTTTTTAAGATAAGATTTAATGGACATCTATATAAGGTTGAAAAGGGATTTTCTTAAACTGAAAACCCCTTTTAAAATACTACTTTATTAAATTGTAATTTACGTTAATCTCCATCAGTATCGACAAAATCTACACTGATATCTAAAGCTTGAAGCATATCAACTTTGAGCAAAACCACGGCCAGTTGGATGATATCAAAAGTTTCTGTCATAGCCACATTATTGGTTTGCACTTGTTCCGCAAAATTGTCATTTAAGGTATTGATTTTTTGGCGAGCTTCATCAAATTGAGTATTGATTAATGTACTCAAATCTTCACCTTCCTTAATGGTGTTGAGGAAATCGAGATAATCTTTAAGGCTTTCAGCATCAGAAGTGCCGCTATAGGCTCGTCCATTAAAAAAGTTTTGAATAGCATCAATTCCTTCCAGAGCTAAAGTTTTAGAAAAATCGGCTTTATAAAAAGCTTCAACACGGTCTGGCAATGGGTTTGGCGAAAAATTGCCTGCTGGAATACCAAATTTGTTGGCTCGAAAACCCTTTTCGTAAAAAAAGATATAATCGTTAACCATCAAATTGATAGATCCTGTTGCTGAGTTTTCAGTATTAGATACAAAATTGTCACGAAATCCATTATTCCAATCATCTAAAACACTTTGGGTTAGGGTTTTCATTCTATCGACCAAATCAGACAGGTAAGTTTTATAATTCTCAGCATTGGCATTTGAAGTATAAAACGCTAAAATCTCAGAATCATTTTCGCCCAGACCATGTAATAAATAATCTAAAGCTGGAAAACCAACCGCGTCATTGTTGTTGACACTTCCTAAATCATAATTTAGAGATTGAATATTATTTTCAATATCATTGACATTGGTTGGATACACATTCATTTGAAAAATATAATTCGTACTTTCAGCAAGACCAACATTAAACATTTCGGCATGTTGCCATACTTTATAAGCCTCTTGCCAAGCCATTCTCAGATTGTCGAGATTTCCTTGAGTTGGGTCATCTATGAAGCTTGATTTGGCATTTACTAAATTTCCAAGTTTGACATTGAGGTCTGTATACACTGGAATGATAATATTATCCACCCAGTTGCTCAACATGGCTTGTCTATCAAAACCATCATTAGGGTTATTGTTGATTTCTGAGCCACTGTCGTCTGAACTACAAGACAAGACAAGGAAAATGGCAAATAATGCTATTAAAATTCGTTTCATCCTCTTTTAATTTTTTTTGCAAATATACAGGTTAAACCAATGAGTAACTGATTAATTAAGTCTTAAACTAATTTTAAATTAGTCTTTAGCTTGTTCAACAGTAAAGTTAAAGCGAGCCGCAATTTGTGTTGAAAAGTCGTCTAAGGTTTGCTCAGATACATCCCAAAATCCGTTGCCTTCTAACAAAGTTGTTAGCATATTATCGACTTCAGTTGCATTAAAATAAGGACTATTTGAATTAGGCTGTCTTGTGAATTGAAGACTATAAATAAATCCAAAACCTTCAGATAAATCGTGAAAAGCAGCACCTTTGTTTGTGGCTAAAGCATTCTTCCCTTGTTGTAGATAGAATACAGCTCTAATACCAATAATTTCTGAAATCTTTTCTCTGATAATTTCGGCTTGTTGGTCTCTTAAATCGTAATCTTTTGCTACAATGGCTGCTCTACCAAGTTTAAAAGCGTCGTAAACTTCTTGGGCAATACCTGTAAAATCTTCATCGTTTTCTACACGAGATAGATATTTGTTTAAAAAACTATCTTGACCGAGTTGTGGGTTAATTGGGTTGTCGTCGCCATAGAGATAGCCAAAAGCCTCATCCCATTTGTGCTCCATGGTGGTGTAGTTTTTGCCTTCTTCGGTAATGCCATTGTCGTTATTAGCAATGTTATCAGCCTCGTCTAAAACGGCTGGACTCAAATAATTGTTCAGCATTTGGTCAGTCATTAAAGCCCCAATAAGGCCTTTAATAATAGCTTGATTGTATTCTAAACCTTTAGCATTAACATACCGAATTGAGCCGCCACCAGCTTCTTGAATTTGTCCCGCAACACCTTCAGCAGCAGTATCCTCCCAGGCAGTAAAAATTTCGTTAACTTGCCCTGAAATCCAAGTATCAAATTGAGACTTTATGGCATTTGAAGCTGTTGAGTTGGTAAAGAAATAATCTCTTGACGCTGCGGTTTTGCTTCTCATATTTTTTCCTGAAGCGTTAAGCTGTGCATCAGAAAAGTCTGCATTACCTTCTTGATGCGCAAACATAGAAAGCAATTCTGCCTCTGTTAATGTATTGTCCATCAAAGCAGAATCAAATTCATCTCCCATTTGAATTCGGGTGGTTTGACCATTAAAATCTACTGTACTTTCTCCATTTCTTTCGAAGCTATAAGTGTTTGGGGCTTCAACTGTATTGTTATTGATAATATCTCCACTATCATCATCACTACAAGAAGTGAAAATTAAAGTTAAAATAGCTAAACTTAAAATCGCTTTTTTCATTTTTTAGTAATTTGTTGTTTTTATTTAGATTTGATATAAATACTTTGCAAATATATCATTGAAAATAAACTCTGCAAATTTTATTTATACTAAATTTAAATAACAAATGTTAAAATTTGAATTTACTTTCTCAAGCTTAGCCTTAGAAATCAAAATTACAAGGGTTTAAAACTCTTGGAATGTTTTAAGGCACAATTACTTTAAAAGTTTCTTTGATATTTATATTTGACAATTTCAGCAAGTAAATTCCAGACGACCACTGCTCTATTGAAATTTGATTAGTAGAATTCTTCAATTTTTTAGATAATATTTGTTGACCAAAAATATTATAAACCTCTATATTTAAATCAGAAATTCCCTTTGTTTTAATATTCAAAAAACGTCCTGTAACAGGATTAGGGTAAAGTTGAATGTCATAATTTTGAAATTCGTCAGTACTGAAATTTTCATCCCAAATGGATTGAACCCAAATTGGATTGTCAATAAAAGGATTGCGGTTATTTTGAAAGGTAAATCCATTTTCATTTCTATCTAATTCTTCCTGAGATACTGGGTCACTTAAATGCCAACTCAATAATAAATCAATATACCAATCGTCATAAAACTGATTGGCGTTAGGGTTTAAAACATTGTCAATAGGATCATCCCAGCCCGAGGTGTTGATTTCATCTTCATATCTCACAGCAAAATAGAATAAAGCTCTTGCGATTTCGCCTTTAAACTCATCAAGAGGTTCAAAGACGTTTCCTGAATAGCCTGGGAACACATTCGGACCACGCTTTGTACCATTCAACGTAGTGAGATTAGGATTATTAACTTCACCATAAGGTAAGTTGCCACGATAACCATTCACTTGGCCATCTGTAGGAAAAGTAGAATGAAAATCACTTCTCATAGGTAACTGTTGGTCAAAAAATGACTGTGGCAATAAATGTTCACGGTTATAACAAACGCCTTCGCCATTAAAGTTACCGCATTGGTCAGAAACTAAAGTATGGTTGTAAGGATCGTTACCACTTGGGTTTTCAGAATACACATCAAGTAAAAAGCCATCATTATCAAATTCATTATAGTTGTCTATGTATCCGCTATTGGTATTGGCGTATGCGGTCCATAAATCGGAGTAAGTTTGGGGATTGTGAAAAGCTTGTCCATTGTTATCATCAACATCATCTATGATGTTTTTCAAAGCTGTTTTAAGCTGAAAACCTGTTAGGCCTTGAGCCGAATTGTAGTAGTTACTTGGAGCTTGTGCAAAGCCATAGGTGAAAGCAAAAACAGAAACTAGAGTAAATATATATTTCATAAATAACTTATCGTTTTAGGATTACAATTGTGTTGATTTTTAATTAAAAAAATGCATATATTTAAGTGCGCAAATATTATACCTTTTTTAGCTTTGCCATATAAAAACCATCTTGACCTGTTTGGTGGGTTAAAATTGATTGATCTTTTATAAGGCTAAAATCCTTACCAGCATCTGAATCAAGGAAGGATTGAACTTGTTGAACATTTTCTGAGGGCAAAATAGAACATGTCGCATACACTAATGTTCCATTGGGTTTAAGCATTTTAGAGTAAGCTTGAAGAAGTTCTTGTTGCGTGTCTTTTATTTTAGTTATAAAGTCGGGCTCTAGCTTCCATTTAGCATCAGGATTTCTGCGCAAAACACCTAAGCCACTGCAAGGTGCGTCGATTAAAACTGCATCTGCTGAATGGTGTAATTTTTTAATAACTTTATTATTTTCAATGTGGCGAGTCTCAAGATTAAATGCTTTTGCTCGTCTTGCACGGCGTTTGAGTTCAATGAGTTTTTTGCGGTAAATATCAAGCGCAATAATTTGACCTTTGTTTTGCATTAGCGAAGCCAAGTGCAAGCTTTTGCCTCCAGCACCAGCGCAGGCATCGATAACGCGCATTCCAGGCTGAGGATTTAAAAGTTCAGTAACCATTTGAGATGAACTGTCTTGCACTTCAAACCAGCCTTTTTTAAAGGTATCGGTTTTAAATACGTCAGCTCTCTCGTTGAGCTCAATGGCATCTTTTAAAGCTTTGACGGGTTGAGCATAAATATTTTCTTTAGCCAAACTTTTCAGGAGTTGGTCTCTAGTCGTTAATAAGCGATTGGCTCTTAGAATAACTGGTGCTGTTTCATTCTGCGCATAAATTTCTTCTTCCCACAGGTTGCCAAGTTCTTTAAGACCTAACTCATCTAGCCAGTCGGGAATTGAAGCTTTATATTTTCTGATTTTTGAAAGTTCGCTAAAACGACCTTTTATACGTCGGGTGGGTGTGTTGTGAAATTGCGGCCAGTCTGGTAATTTAATTCCTTTGAGTGTTGCCCAAACAGCAAACATTCTGAATAAATCTTCTTGCTTATAAGGTTTGTGCGCATCGCCAATTTCAGCATAAAGCCTTTGCCATCTTACAATATCATAAACGGTTTCTGCAATAAAACCACGATCTCGAGAACCCCATCGTTTATCTAGTTTTAAAGTCTTGCGTAATTGTTTATCAGCGTATTCGCCTTTGTTAAATATCAATTGTAAACAATCTATAACGGCAAACACTAAATTTCTGTGTAATCGCATCCATTTAATTTAAGCGACAAAAATAGGGAAAAAAGCTCTGGAAAATTACTTGGATTGGTATTGTTTAAGCAACTCTCGATTAAAATCGTAATCTGCTTTTTTGAGTTGCATAATCTTTTTAGGTGAAATGACGGTTAATAATTCTTTGATGTAATCTTCTCGATATGCTAATCGTTTTTTCTTGTAATTTCTATAATCTACTAAAAGCTGTTCAGCTTCTTTTTCTGATAAATTATCAATATTTATAAGATCTTTTTTAATAGGCTCCCAGGTATTTTTCTTGAGATTTTCGTAGCGCTTATTGTGTTTATTGTAGATCGGCCAAAAGACTTGCGCTTCTTTTGAGTTTAAATCTAAACGCTCAGTAATGAAGGCAATTTTATATGAAGTTATATCATCATCTTTACCTTGTTGCGCAGATAAATTGAGGCTTAGAAACAAACATAAAAATAAAATTAAAGTTTTCATATTCTTGTTTTAATAAAGCTAGAATGTTTAATAGTCCATAAGTTGTTCTATAGAACCGTCGTCCATATTGTCTATAATATTAGTATCGTCTACATTATTTTCAGTCAAATTAATTTCTAACTGTTCGTCTTCAAGATATAAGTCATAATCCATCATAATTTCATCTTCTAAATAATTCTTTACTTCATTTCGACTAATTTTACTAAAATCAAGTTGCTGTGGCTGTTGGGGTTTAACTAACAGACCCGTTAATAAAGTTCCTAATATAACAAGTAATGAAGCTGCAATCGCTATAGTTTTTTGAAATTCATTTAGCCTAATAAGTTTCGACGATTTTGAGTGTTTAACTTTAAAATCTTCAAAATAATGTTCTGGAACTGAAAATCCGGTTTTAGATTTTTGCCCCTGAACCTTAAAAGACTTAATTTCAAAATCATCAAAATATGATCTTGGAACTTTAAATCCGCTTTTGTCTGATATGTGATTATTTAGCTTCATTTATTACTTAGACGACTGATTTTCAAAAAGGTTTAATTATTTTTTAGGTATTCTTCTACTTTTTTTGACGCGTGATGATAGTTAGATTTTAATGCGCTTTCAGAAGTCTGCAACAACTCTGCCATATCTTGATACTTTATTTCTTCAAAATATCTCAATTGAAAAACCTCGCGTTGTTTTTCTGGTAAAGTGCTAATAGCCTTTTGTAATTTTAACTGAATTTCATCACCTTCAAAGTAAACATCGCTTTCTAAATTATTAACAATGTGTGACTGTAATTCTTCATTACTAATTTTAAGCATTTTAGATCGCTTTTTTAAAAACGTAAGTGATTCGTTTTTGGCAATGCGATACATCCATGAGTACAGCCGACTATCACCTTTAAATTTTTTGATATTTTTATAGATTTTAATAAACGTGTTTTGCAATACATCGTCGGTATCTTCATGATTTTTGAGCAGATAACGGATATGCCAATATAGTCGTTCTTTATACACCTCTACCAATTCTGCAAATGCCGCATCAGCTTGATTTTGAGAACACAATCTTGAAATTAATTTTTTTTCTTCTTCAATTTCCATACGTCATTACTCTTGAAAAGACTGCATATCTACTAGTTTTTTATACATCCCATTTTGAGATAAGAGATCGGCGTGTTTGCCTTGCTCAACAATTTCACCATCCTGCATCACAATAATTCGGTCTGCACTTTGTATAGTAGACAATCTATGGGCTATTACCACAGATGTTCGGTTTCTCATCATGTTCTCAAGTGCTTCCTGCACTAGCTGTTCACTTTCTGTGTCTAATGCTGATGTGGCTTCATCTAAAATCATAATTGGTGGATTCTTAAGTACAGCTCTGGCAATAGACAAACGTTGTTTTTGTCCACCACTCAATTTATTGCCACTATCGCCAATATTGGTTTGTAAGCCTTTAGGAAGATTGGTTACAAAATCATAGGCGTTTGCCACTTTTAAAGCATTTTCTAATTCTTCATTAGTGGCATCTGGTTTACCAATCTTTAGATTTTCTTCTACAGTATCATTAAACAAAATAGAATCTTGTGTGACAAGCCCCATTAAACCTCGCAATGAATTTTGAGTAATGTCCTTGATGTTTATACCGTCAATTGTTATAGCTCCTTTTTCAATATCGTAAAACCTTGTTATCAAGTTAGCAATTGTAGACTTACCACTACCCGATTGCCCAACTAAGGCTAGAGTTTGGCCTTTTGGTAATTTTGCTGAAAAGTTTTTGACCACATATTCATCTTCATATTTAAAAAATAAGTTTTTAATAGACAAATTAGAATCGAAGCTAGTTTTATTTACAGCATCCTTGCTGTCTTTAATACTGTTTTCAGTTTCTAAAATTTGTAAAACACGCTCTGCCGCAGCATTTCCTTTCTTGATGTTATAAGAAGCTTTAGAAATTCCTTTAGCCGGCGTGAGAATGTTATAAGCAAAGCCCATAAAACCGATAAAGGTAGCGCCATCTAAACTATCATCAAGCAGAACCATTCTACCACCATACCACAATAAGACTGCAATTACTGCTATCCCCAAAAATTCTGATGTTGGGGAAGCCAAGTTTTGTCTATTCAATAAAGTGTTAGAAAAATCAAAAAAGCGTTTTGTCGAGTCTGAAAACTTTTTCATAAAAATAGATTCGGCATTAAATCCTTTTATAATTTTCAAACCGCCTAAAGTTTCTTCAAGAACTGATAAAAAATGACCTTGTTCTTTTTGCACCAAATCAGATTTACTTTTTAAAGACTTACCGATTAAAGAGATGATAAATCCCGAGATCGGAATAAATACAAATACGAATAAGGTTAATTTGGCACTTAGAAACAACATGAATATTATTGTAAAAATAATAGTTAGGGGTTCTCTAACCAACAGCTCCAAAATAGATAAAAAAGAATGCTGTATTTCTAAAACGTCGCTAGTTATTCTTGCAATAGTATCTCCTTTTCGTTTTTCAGAATAATGTGATAATGGCAGCTGAATTGTTTTTTTGTACAAGGCATTCCTCAAGTCTTTAAGCACTCCGTTTCTCAAAAAAGTCACAAAGTAAAGTGCCGCATAATTGGATATATTTTTAAGAAAAAATAAAGTCACAACCAGTCCTATTACAATTAATAAAGCTACAGAAGGGTCGTCTTTTGAGTAACTTTGAATATGAAAAGCCAAAGTATCAAAAACAAAATCCTTAGCATCTGCCAAATTAGTATAAACTGGTTTTTCAGTAATGGGTTCTGTTTCTTCATCAAATAAAACCCTAATCATAGGTATAAGTGCCATAAAAGATAATGCACCAAAAAGTGCATAAAAGACATTGGCTATAATATTCCCGACAGCATAAGCCTTGTAAGGTTTGGCAAAGCGAATGATTTTTTTAAAGTAATTCATACAATAAATCAGTAAACCTCTACAGTTTAATTTTGGGCAAAGATACATTTTATTAGGGGATTGAAATAAAAGCTAAAAATTGAAATTCCCTGTTTTATAGCAATTTTGTATTTTTAGACCATGTCAAAACTTTCTATAAAATCATGGTCTGAAAATGACAGACCACGAGAAAAATTGCTTTACAAGGGTAAATCTTCCTTAAGTGACGCGGAACTTCTCGCTATTCTTATAGGTTCTGGAAACAGGGCTGAAAGTGCTGTTGGGTTGTGCAAACGCATATTGAAAGATAAAGACCATCAGCTCAAATTACTCAGTAAAATGAGTGTAGAAGAACTACAACACTACAAAGGCATAGGCGAGGCTAAAGCGATTAGCATTGTTGCAGCTTTAGAGCTTGGTAAACGTCACGGTAATGCGGATTTACCTATTTTTCCTAAAATTACATCGAGTGCTGATGCTTACAAGGTCATGAAATCTATCATTGGGGACTTAGCTCATGAGGAATTTTGGGCCTTGTTACTTGACAATTCTAATAAAGTGATAAATAAGCATCAGGTAAGTAAAGGTGGAATAACTAGTACAGTCGTTGATATACGTTTAATATTTAAAAAAGCGCTTACCTCCGGCGCTGTTGCTTTAATATTAGCACATAACCACCCTTCAGGGACTTTAAAACCCAGCCGATTAGACATCAAATTAACAGAAAAAATTAAAAATGCTGCAGAATTGATGGATTTAAAACTATTTGACCATATCATTGTGACTGAGAAATCTTATTTTAGCTTTGCTGACGAACAGCTGCTTTAACTTATGGAAATTTTAATTTACGTTCCTAAAATTACCTCGCGTATAAACTACACGTTTAGACAGTTGTGTAAACGTATTTTAGGTTTTGACATTAATTTTACTACCAAAATTGAAACCTTCATTGCTTACAAAGGCGTAAAATTTTCATATGCCAACCAAAGATTAGGGAATGAAATTTTTATTCAAGCTCATGGTCTTCTTAACGAACAGGGTGTCAATGATATTGAGATTACAGTTTCAAAGTGGCAAGACACGCCTTACTTTTTTAAAACGTCTTCACAAAGTGATATTCCGTATGATATATTTGCAGCCAGCTTCTTTTTGCTAACCCGATATGAAGAATATTTACCTCACGTAAAAGATGAGCTTGGCGAATTTCCAGCTGATGCTAGTCTAGCCTATCAAAATGATTTTTTACAAAAACCCGTGATCGATATTTGGATGGCCAAATTTAAAGAGGTTTTGGGCAAGAAATTTGACTCTATAGAGTCTTCAAAAATCCAACAAAACACAACAACTATCATCATAGCTGTAGAAAAGGCTTTTAAATACAGAAAACTTGGTATTTCAAGAAGTATAGGTGGTTTTATTTTAAATCTTTTTCAGTTAAAAATAAGAGAGCTCTACAGTAGAATAAAAACATGGTTTAATTCTACTCTTGACCCTTATGATGTTTATGATGATTTAGTAAGTTTAAAAAATAGCTTAGGTATTAATATGCTATTTATGTTTCAACTTGGGAATTATAGCATTTATACTAAGAACATAAACTATAGAAAAAGACTTTATAAAAAGCTGATCAAATCAATGGGTGATTATTGCGAAATTGGGTTGTTGGCAAGTCACGAAGGTATTGAAGATATTGAGGTTTTAAATAAAGAAATCAAACGTTTTGAAAGCATATCAAATTTAGAATTAGAAAGTGTTTTAATAAAAGATCGAAAGCTTAACTTTCCAGAATTTTATGTCAATTTGGAAAAAACTATAGTCCAAAAAGACTTCTCTATGGGGTATGCCCGACATATTGGTTTTAGAGCTGGAACATGTTCATCGTTTTTATTTTATGATTTAAATTTAGAGCAAGCATCGCCTATAGAACTGCATCCTTATTTTTTAAGTTCGCAGGCGTTAAATTCTATTAATAATGAACAAGTCTTTGAACTGATAAACGATTTAAAACCTCATAAAGTTAATTATAATTTACTATTTGATAATTCAGATTTTGCAGAGGATGATCAAAAAAATCGTTTCTTCGAAATCATAAAATTTATAAAAAATGTTGCGACAAGACCTAACTGATATCTTTTTTGATTTAGATCACACTTTGTGGGATTTTGAAAAAAATTCGCAAATTACTTTTAATATAATTTTTGAAAAACACGGTATCAACATAGATTTGAAATCATTTATGGGCGTCTATAAACCTGTAAATCTGAAGTATTGGGATTTATATCGCAACAATAAGATTGATTCGGAAAATTTAAGATTTTACAGGTTAAAAGAAGTTTTTGACACTTTAAAAATTAAAAGCGATAAACAGCTCATTGACTTAATTGCAGAAGAGTATATCAATAATTTGTCTAATCAAGTGCATCTATTTCCAGATGCTGAGCAGACTTTGAATTATTTAGCAACTAAATATAGACTGCATATTATCACCAATGGGTTTGAAAATGTTCAACACAAAAAAATAAAGTCCTCAAAAATTGATCATTTTTTTGAAACAGTAACTACAGCAGAAGGGTCAGGTTACAAAAAACCTGATAAACGCATATTTGAACATGCTTTAGGCAAAGCAAAAACACACCAGAGCAAAAGTCTTATGATAGGCGATAGTCTTGAAGCAGACATTCAGGGTGCTAAAGATTTCGGAATGCCGGCAATTTATTTTGGAAAAAAGCCTAATTTTGATGTTGATTATGTTGAACACTTAAAAGATTTAAAAACAGTGTTATAAATTATAAGGTATATGAAAAAGATTTTAGTTGTAGTTGTAGTTTTATTTTGTTTTAAAACTTTTAGTCAAACCTCTGATAAAAAGTATGAATTTGTTATCGTTCCTGTTCAATATGGTTTTTTAAATGAAGCAAACAAATATCAACTTAATGTTCTGACTAGAGTTCGATTAAAGGAAATGGGCTTTGAAGTGTATATGAATGAAAGGGAAGATAAACCTACCAAACTAAAACTAGATAGATGTCTTGCTTTAAATGCAAATGTTAAAGAGGATAAAGGGATCTTTACAACAACATTAATTTTTGAACTGAAGGATTGCTTTGGAAAGACAATCTATCAAAGCGAAGGAACAAGCCGTTTAAAACCCTTTAAAGAAGCATATCAAGAAGCACTTAATAGAGCTTTAGATAAATTTCAGTCAAATTCCCCTTTATACCTCAAAACCTCAAGTGAAGAAGAAACAAAGTCTGACATTGTTGAGGTTAAAGCCAATGATAAAGGCACCAAAAAAGAAATACCTTTTGAAAAACGAGCTAATGCATACCAACTCTATGGTCAAACCTATTGGCTACTTCAGAAAGGTGATAATTTTACTATTTTTACAGATAAAGGACAAACTGTTTACGCCACTTTAGAATATGCTGGTCAAGGTAGCTATAGTTTTGATTCGGCTGACATAGATGGTGCTGCTTTTTTTGATGCTGAAGGAAATCTAATAGTAGAACATCTTATAAAAGATGAAGATGCAGTTCAAAAATTAGAGTTTAAAAAACAGTAAATCTAAGACATTAAAATTTGTATTTATCTTTCCAGCGTCGTTTTAAAAAATCTTTAAATTGTTTTTCTTTTGGATTATCTGAAGTTTGATATAAATTTTTAGAAGATAATTCATTTGGCATAAAGTCGTGAAAAGCAAAGTTACCTTTATAATCATGTGCGTATGGATAAGCTTTTCCATAGTCTAAATCTTTCATCAATTTTGTCGGTGCATTTCTCAACGAAAGAGGAACGTCTAAATCGCCAGTTTTCTTTACCAAATCCATTGCCTCATTAATTGCCATATATGCTGAATTACTTTTAGGTGAAGTGGCAAGATAAATTACGCATTGACTTAAAATAATTCGAGCCTCAGGCATACCAATAATGTTTATGGCTTGAAATGTATTGTTAGCCATCACAAGTGCTGTTGGGTTTGCTAAGCCGATATCTTCAGAGGCCAATATAATGAGTCGCCTGGCAATGAACTTGATGTCTTCACCACCTTCAAGCATTCTGGCTAACCAATAAACACCCGCATTGGGGTCGCTGCCTCTGATGGATTTAATAAAGGCCGAAATAATATCGTAATGTTGCTCTCCCGACTTATCGTACTTTAAAGGTTTTTCTTGTACAATTTTATAAACGCTTTCGTCATCAATAACAATTTTTCCTTTTAGGTTTTGTTGACTAATAACCAACTCTAATATATTGAGTAATTTTCTAGCATCTCCTCCACTCAATCTAAATAAAGCTTTGCTTTCTTTAATTTGAATATCTAAAGATTTGAGATGTGTGTCTTCAGAAAGTGCTTTTTCAAGTAGTGTTTTAAGTTCATTTTTACCAAAGGATTTAAGGGTGTAAATTTGACATCTTGATAATAAAGCTGAAATTACCTCAAAGCTGGGGTTTTCAGTCGTTGCACCAATTAAAATGACCCAGGCTTTTTCAACAGCTTCGAGCAATGAATCCTGCTGAGATTTACTAAAACGATGAATTTCATCAATAAATAATATTGGTGAATTTTGACTAAACATGCCTTGAGTTTGTTTAGCTTTTTCTATCACAGCACGAATATCTTTAACCCCACTATTAATCGCGCTTAACTTATAAAACGGTCGGTTGATTTCGTTGGCGATAATTTGGGCTAGTGTAGTTTTACCAATTCCTGGTGGCCCCCAAAAAATAAGCGATGGTAAGCTTTGCTGCTGTACAATTTTTGAAATTAAACCATTTTTGCCTACCAAATGATCTTGACCGATATAGTCTGATAAAGTTTTTGGACGAAGTCGTTCTGCCAAAGGTGTGTTCATAAGTACAAATTTACAATTTTAGTGACATTATTACAGATGTTGTGGACTTGGAAATGAAATTGATATCTTTATGAAATCAATAAATTTATGTCAAAAGCCATCAAATATACTCATGACGTCCTGCTTTATCCACTAGGTTTAGTCCTTTTGATATGGATAGTGTATTGGATAGAAATTAAGTATAATTTAAATTTTAATCAGTATGGTATTTATCCTCAAAAAATCAAAGGCTTAAAAGGCATCTTGTTTTCAACCTTCATTCATAGTGGATTAAAGCATTTATTTAACAATTCCGTACCTCTATTATTACTGAGTATGGCATTGTTTTACTTTTATAGAAGTATTAGCAAACCAGTTATTCTATGGGGAATTTTGGTAACAGGTCTATTAACATGGCTTATTGGCAGGCCGAGTTATCACATCGGAGCTAGTGGACTAGTTTATGTTTTGGCCTCTTTTTTATTTTTTAAAGGTATTTTTTCTAAATATTATAGATTAGTAGCTTTATCCTTAAGTGTGGTTTTTGTTTATGGAAGTTTAGTTTGGGGGCTTTTTCCCGGCAAAACTGGCATGTCTTGGGAAGGCCATTTATCAGGGTTCATTGTGGGCTTAGGTTTAGCATTTGTATACAAAACTAAATATTTAGCCCCACCTAAATACGAATGGGAAAAACAAGATTACAATTCAGAAGACGATGAATTTATGCAACTTTTTGATGAAGATGGCAATTTTAATCCTAAAAAAAATAACGATGATAAAGAAGAAGACGGTGCTGAAACAAAAGTAGTATACCACATTACAAGAAGCCGAGATAGAACTGAGTAGTTTTACCGTACCAACTCGTACAAAAATAAACCAGCAGCCACCGAAACATTAAGCGATTGTGTCTTGCCTTTCATTGGGATATGGTAAGTATGATCAAGCATTTTTATGATACTATGGTGAATGCCAAAACCTTCACTTCCCATTACTAGTGCAGCAGGCTTTTGAATATTAGCATCGAACAAACTTTGATTTGATTTTTCACTTGCTCCTATGAGCTTAACCTCGTGTGCTTGTAAAAAATAAATAGCATCTTTAAGATGATTAACCTTGCAGAGTGGTATATTAAAAATAGCGCCTGCAGAAGTTTTAACCATATCTTCATTTATTCTAGCAGATCCTTGTTGAGGCACGATTACCGCACTTACACCTGCTGATTCTGCAGTCCTTAAAATACTTCCGAAATTTCTGACGTCCGTAACGCCATCAAGTAATAAAAATAGTGCTTCAGGGTTCTTATCCAAAGCATTTTCAATAGTAGCTTCAAAGTCAGCAAAGTCTATTGGAGCCATAAACGCTACAACACCTTGATGGTTTTTAGATTGATATTTTCTAAACTTTTGGTGAGGTACAAAACTCACTTTTACGTGAAGTTCTTTAGCGAGGTTTAGAAGTTCTTGGGTGTTATCTGACTCTTTAAGAATTTGTATTTTGTCGATTGGTTTTTGACTTCTTAAAGCTTCTAAAACTGGGTGAATTCCAAAGATAATATGTTTTTGCATGATATAAATATAAAAAAATCCCACCAAGTGGTGGGATTTAATATTATTTAATAATTCCTAACTTATTCAACAGCTGGAGTTAAAACAACATCAACAACAAAAGGGTTAGCAAATAAACCTTGAGATAGAGAATAAGTAATAACACCTGTATCTAGGTCAAAAACATTACCATTTGTAGCATCTTCATTAGGTACTGAGCCTGGCAAAGCACCAGCGTCATCACCTACACCTGTTATGGTAACAGTGAAATCAGGATTTAATGTTAAATCAGCCTCGTATATAAACTGACCATCAAAATCAGGATTACCTGTTGCTTCAGCAACAAAATTAGTACCCCAAGCAGAGTTCATTTCAAATACATCACAATCGTCTGTTCTAGTTAAGAAAACATCAAATGTGTTAATTTGGCTATCTCCAATAAAAGCGACACCTGTATAAGCAAGAGGTAAAATATCAGCGCAAACCTCTAACTCATAAACAATAGGATTATCACCGTCTAATCCAACAATAACGTCTGGGTTACTGACGGATGTTATGGTATATTGAATTGTATAATTACTAGTTATATTAGGGTCAACGTCAAATAAAACATCAATATCTCTGGTATCAGCAGGAACTACAGTAGTAAAAGAACCTGTTTCAACAGAAGGCGCTTCACCAGAAATAATTTCAACGTCATAACTAACAATTGTATTTTCTCTATTTACTGGTACATTGTATTCAAATGGTATTTGAACACTACCATCTGTACTTAATACTTTATCAGCTACTCTTGAAAATTCTATCCAACCAGATTCTGTATTAGGTTTAAATCTTGTATCATCAACGGCATTACAACCTACAAGAACCAGTCCTAAAATTAGGGTTGTTAACTTAATTATATTTTTCATGATTTATTGTTTTGTAAGGTTAAACTCTGTTACTAAGGGCTGTGGAACACCACAATCGCCATCTGTCAAATATTCGCCAATAATTACAGTAAATGAAGAATCATCTGTAGGATCATAATTACCAGTTTGAGGTGCAGAACCTAAAGTGATTGTAGGTACTCCTTGTGTGCACAATAAACCGGTATCTATTTCATCACTAGTAATAAGCACATTATTACAAGAGAGATCTAAAGGTATAGTTTGTTGTGTAGAAAAACCAGCAGCTTCTAACCATGCAGCATCAAAAGAACGTTCTGTAGAGCCACCATTTTGAACTAAATCTACGGTTTGAACATTAAATGACAATACACCATTAGCTGGATGTATTGGAGTAACTTGTTCTAATAGGTAAGGCCCTGTAAATAATCCTTCCTCTATAGGGCAAATTTGTCTAACACTGACCTCAATAGTTGCAGGATCTATAGTAGCATCACCAGCATCTACTATTCTCAAGGTGAGTAATTCAGGATTGGTCTCAACAGTATTATCAATACCCTCTATAGTTAAAAAACCAAAGAATTCTCCAGCAGGAATAGTAGTAGATAAACTTGGAATCACTACATTTTCAAAATCTACAGTTGTTGCATCACCTTCAACAACTTCTACTGTAACTGTTCTATCCTGATCTGATAATGTTGTAGTATTAACCTGAATATCTAAAGTACCAGTATCATCAATGACAACATCTAGATTAGCTGAATTATTAGGGAAATAGACTAAAGTCTGAGAGCCATCAAATACAGCAGGTTCAGTATCATCGCAGGAAATTAACGTTCCTACAGCTAGTATTACTATCAAAAATATTTTTTTCATAATTTAAATTTTATAACCACTCTGGGTTTTGTTGAATATTTGGATTACCATTAGTTTCTACTTGAGGAATAGGTAACACCCAGCTTCTGTCATTAACAGGTAATGAACAAGGTATATTACCATCGCAATCTCTTGGGTCTCTTATTATTCCTTCATTTAAAATATTTCTATACCGCTTTAAATCTAAATATCTATGACCTTCAAAACACAATTCTAATCTTCGCTCAAAAGCAATGTCTTCTATGGCATTGACTAAACTTGAATAGGCATTAGCAGATGCTGTTGTCCCTCTTCTTGCATTCCTAATAGCTTGTATATCATCAGCAGCATTTTGAAATTGAGTAAGCCTAGCAAAAGCTTCAGCCCTCATCAAGTAAGCTTCTGACGCTCTAAAGAGTTTAAAGTCATTAATGAAAGTACCAGCAATAGCAGGGTATTTGTTTATTGAAGTTTCATCAGGAGCATCATCTTCTCTAGTAAAGGTTTCAAATCTTATATCGTTGTTATCTATAGACTCTGTTTCAAGCAAGTCAAAGAGACCTTCAGCCATTCCAATAAAATTACCACCTGTACCTGTAAATATAAACTCACCAGCGATATTTCTATTAAAGCCATTAAGATTATCATATTTAAATATGACCTCAGTTTGATCTTGGTCTCCAGTAAACATTGCTTGGTATTGTGTTTGATTTGCTAATGGAAACTTATCAATAATAATAGTAGTGTTTGTAATGACACCATCCCAATCATTTGTGATTAAAGCGACTCTTGCTCTTAGAAATGTAATGAAATCCTCAGTAACTTGATTAACATCAGCAAAATCATCATCTAGCAGTGCACTTGCGGTATCTAAATCATCAAGGATTCTATTAACAGACTCTTGGGTTGTTAACCTCGTAGGAGCATCAGTAGCAGAGACAAAATCTTGATAAGGAATACCAAGTGCATTAGGGTCTGTTGTATCTTCACCATATAAAGCTAAAACATCATAATGCATTAAGGCTCTCAAACCATAAGCTTGAGCTAACAAATTATCAAGTCTTTCTTGCTCATTTGGCTGTACCGTGACAAGCTCTGCAGCTTCAATTACACGGTTACAATTGTTGGCAGTACTATATCTATTAACCCATATACCAGATGTAAAACCTGTTTGCGTATTTAAAACTTGATTTAATATATTTATTTTTTGACCTCCATTATCTTTGCCTAAACGTGAGTTATCAGTAAATATATCACTTAAGTCTAAAATATTGTTAGGATTATATGTAGTATAAATTCCGTTTACTGCTGCTTCTATATCATCAACAGTTTCAAATGCGGTTTCATTAATAAGAACATCATTAGGTGTTCTATTAATTTGTTCTGCACAACTCAATAAAATTGTTGTTACAAAAAGTATTAGAAATATTTTTTTCATCGTTATTTTATTTAAAATGTTATATCAACTCCAAATGAGACTGTTCTCGCAGATGGAAAACTAAAAAATTCATTTCGACTAGAACTTTCAGGATCGTAGCCTCTCCACTCGCTCCAAGTAAATAAATTAGTACCTTGAGCGTAAATTCTTATTGCAGACAAAAAGCCAATTTGTTCAATAGTTTTTGCATCAACATTATAAGATAATGTTGCGTTTCTAAGTCTTACAAAAGAAGCGTCTTCAAGGTAACGATCGCCCGCTTCACCTCTAAGACCGCCAAAAGCTAAACTTGGAATAGGCGTTACATCACCAGGTTGTTGCCATGCATTGAGCATTGATACATTTTGATTAGCAAAACCAGCTAAAGAGGCATCTTCTGTAATAGCTTGAGTACCATTTAACCTATAAGTTTCAGCTGCAAAAGAAAACAATGCATTTAAACTAAAGTTTTTCCAAGATACAGCAGTACCAAAACCACCTGTCCAAACTGGATCAAATTGCTTATCTAAAGCAACACCATTGGCTTCATTATCAAAATCAGTAGTTAAATTACCTTCAGCATCTAAGTATAATGGCTGTCCATTTGATGGATCAACTCCTGCCCAACGTTGAAGAAAATAAGTAAATGCTCTTTCTCCTTCTATAAGCCTTGTTCCTCCTCCAGAGTTAACAAAGCCTTGTTCATTATCAAGATTCACAATCTCGTTTTCATTGAAAGCTATATTACCAAAAACGTTTAATGACCAATCATTTGTTGTTGATTTTCTAAGAATATCATAAGATAGTTGAACCTCAACACCTTGGTTTTGCATCTCACCAACATTAGTTTGGACAGAAGTAAAACCTGTGCCAGCTGTTGAAATATTTTTGGCAAATAATAAATCTTCAGTGTCTTTATCATATACATCAATAGATCCTGTTAACTTATTATTCCAAAGCCCAAAATCAATACCAATATTAGTTTGTTTAGTAGTCTCCCACTGAACATCTGTATCTGCTAACTGGCTTACACTAAGTATAGGTGCATTTTGAAAACCGTTACCACCTCCTATAGTTTGAAAACCTGGAAAGAAATTGTTTAATATGTTTTGATTTCCTGTTTCACCATAACTTCCTCTTAACTTAAGCGCTGTTACCCAATTTACATCATCCATAAAACTTTCTTCATTGATATTCCATCGACCACCAACAGAGAAAAATGTACCCCATCTTTGATCATTTGCGAATCTAGATGTTCCATCTCTTCTTAAGGTTAAATCTAAACCATACCTACCATCATAATCATAAGTAACATTTCCAAAATAAGAAAGCAAAGCAGACTCTACTTCAGTTGAAGATACTGAAGGTATGAAAGGAGCAGCTGGACTTGGCTCATCAAGGGCAGGAAAAAAAGTAGAAGGATCAACAAAACCAGCACTTGAACCTGGAAACTTAGGGTTTAAACCAAAAGCTTGAAAAGAAGCTCCTTGAATATTATTGTAAAAATATTCTGTAAAAGCCGCTGCTGTAACAGTATGTTTCTCTTCAAAAGTATTAGAATATCTTATAAAGGCATTCGTGTTAAAAGAAAAATTTCTTGAAAATGATTCAAATTGCGTACCACCAAAAAATTCTTGAGCAGCATCTATATTTGGACTTAACAAGCCTCTAATACTATTAGGGCTTTCAATAAACAATCTTTCAATATTGAGGTAATCTACACCCAAGCTTGTACCAATGGTAATGTTCTTAAAAATGTCATATTCTGCATTAGCACTACCCGTTAATCTAAATTCACTTTCTCTATCTGTATTAAACCTTGCAGTGTTTAAAGCTAGAAAGGGAGTGTTTTCAAAGCCATTAGCACCATTGGGACTAATTGATCCATCTGGATTAAAAGCGCCAGAGCGAACTGTACCAAAAGTGTTTAATGAACCGTCAGGGTTTAATGGATTAAGGTAGGGCAAAGACAAAAAAGGTACAATAAATGGATTATCTAATTGACCACCAGTATTACCATCTCTAATCGCATCTATAACAAAATCACTTTTAGAAAAACCTACTGTTAAATTAGTACCATATCTAAACTTATCATCTCCTCCAGATAAATTATTTCTTAAAGTAAATCTTTGCAACTTTGAACGCAAAGTAGTACCTTCTTGTTCAAAATACTGTAAAGAAGTATAAGAAGACAAATTTTCACCTCCTTGTGTAATCACTAAATCATGAGATTCTGTAGTTCCTTCTCTTAAGATAATGTCTTCCCAGTTTGTATTTGCTTGACTCGCAATAGCATTAATTTCTTGATCAGTCAAACCATCACCAAACTGTGTGCCAGGCAACAAATCTCTTTGGTAGCGTAAAAGCTGAAAAGAATTCATAACATCAATGTTAGAATCAGGCAAATTTGATGCCCCAAACAAACCTCTATACTGCACAGATAAATTTGTGTTTTTCTTAGCTCTTTTGGTTGTTATCAAAATAACACCAGCCGCACCTCTGTTACCATAAATGGCAGTAGCTGCAGCATCTTTAAGAACACGCATAGACTCAATATCATTTGAGTTGATGTTTCTAAAGTTATCCTGATCAACAGGCATACCGTCAACAACATAAAGAGGCTCTGTATCACCATTAATAGAAGTACGTCCTCTAAGGATTACAGTTGCAGATTGTCCTGGTTGACCTGAAGCCACACGAACGTTAGCACCTGCTACGTTACCTTGCAAAACTTGGTCAATTGAAGCGATTGGTACTTGCTCTATAGACTCAGATTTAACATTAGACGATGCAGATACTACCTGTGACTCTTTTAAAATACCCTGATAAGAAGTAACTACAACCTCATCAAGTTCTTCTAGGTCAGGCTGCAAAGTAACGTTAATTGTTGTTTTTGCACCTACTCTAATCTCCTGAGTTTTAAACCCTACATAAGAGAATTGCAACACTTGATTGGAAGCTGCACTAATACTGTAGTTTCCATCAAAGTCTGTCTGAGTTCCCGTAGTTGTGTTTTTAATGATAACGTTTACCCCAGGAACAGGCAAACCTTGTCCATCAACCACCGTCCCGGTGACTGTTTTTTCTTGCGCAAACGTCAGTTGCACAACAAACGCTAATAGTAGCGTTAGAATTCCTTTAAACTTTGTTCTCATTTTTAAATTTATTTGAATTAGCCAATGCCAAAAATCATAATAAATAGTTAATCAAACAAATTTTTTTTACTTTAATTTAAAAAAACAGTGTTAAAACTTAACTTTAAGAATACATGAAGACTAAAACACCGTTAAAAATTTAAGATGAATTTGGGTGTTTTTAAATTCTATATTTTGCGTGTCAGACCCACCATTGGCGAAGATAAGCCTTAATACACCAGCTTGAGTTTCTATACCAAACCCCACACCCAAACTGTATAAATTTTCGCTGAACCGATTAATGTCATTTTCATAAAAACCATAGTCTAAAACACTATGCACATACAAGTTTGAGCCTAAAACATAACGATATTCGGTCTGAACAGTACCAAATAAGTTGGCAAAAAAGCGATTTTCGGCAAAACCACGAATAGAATTGATACCACCAAAACGATATAGTTCATTACTCAAATATTGCTCTGAGTTTAAAAAACCAGAATTTATACCTATATATATGTATTGTCTTTTATCAAGTTTAAATATTTGCCGTGCTTCTAAACTTAAATATTGTTGATCTTCATCTAAATCCTGAGTTTGACGATTTCCAATACCAAAACTTAAATTGATGTATTGTGCGCTTAAAAATAAGTTTGAAAATTGTTTAGGGTTATTGTAAACGCTACTGATACCAAATTGATTTTTATCAAAATCTTCTATATCACTCCGTTCGTTGTCGTCTAACAAATTCGTAGAGGTTTCAAACTCGGCTGTAAAACCTACATTAATATTCTGAGTGACCTGATAATCTAATTTGAGTCGCTGAGTATTGTTAGAAAATGTAGAATCTTGTTTAAAAAAACCTAAGCCTGCTTCTAATGAAAAACGCGACTTAAATATATAGGGTAATCTCACACCAACATCAAACCACTCTTGCGCATTACCATCGTTTTTATAGTTAAGATTAATTTCTTCTCCACCATGAAAATTATTAATGAGTTTTAAATCAATATTGCCGTTAAGCTGAAAGTCGTTTTCATCAGAATTGTTAAACCCTAAAAATCCATCAAAGCTATTGGCTTGTGAGCGTTTTAGGTACAGAAACAAATTGGTTGAATCTTTGGTAAATTGGACCTGTGGACTTTTAGATTGATTAACAAATCGCAAAACATCAAGTTTTTCTGATTGTTTAATCAATTGTTCTCTATTAAAGGTTGAGCCTATTTTTAAATTCGCATAATTTTTTAAAAAGACTTTAGGGAATTTATCATAACCTCTTATTATGATTTTGTCTAAAGTTCTCATATTAGATTCGTAAAGGTCTATTTGAGCAATTACGGTATCACTTTTATTAAATGCTATTTCTTTTAAGCGGATTTGACTAAAGGGCTTGCCTTGTTGAGACAATTGATTTAAGATAGCATATAAGGTATTTGATAGGTTTTCAACTTCTACATAAGGTTCCGCATTTTTAAACACATCTGGAAAAGCAGAATGGTTTTTGAGATAAACTACATTGTATTGCTTTCTCAAGTTAAGCTCGAGATGAAACACCGAATCATTTATAGATTCTAGTTTTTTTGTTCTTAGGTTTAAGTAACCTCTTAATTGAAGTTGATTTATTAGATTATTTGAAGCATTTTTTAGACTTTCAAAATCTTTAAAAGATTGATTTGGGCTTAAAGTTTTGAGAAGGCTATCTTGTTTTGGTTCTTCAGAGTATAATTTCAAAAATAAACCTTGAGATGAAGCAGAACTCATCCAAAACCCTATTACAATGATTAAAAAAGACTTCATACATATTTTAACGCTCAAAGCTAATAAATGGTATGAAATAGTTTAAAATCCAAAAGAGACAGTTAAAAACAAATTAGAAATATCTGATTCTACCTGAGCTGTCTGATCTAATCCAGTTTGAAACAAGCGCTCATTGCGGTCTATTGAAGCTAAACTATAGGCCAAATCAATATTAACATTATCTATGGTATAGCCAAGCCCTAAGCTATAACCTTCCAAATCGCCCTGAATAAAGTCATCTTCATAAGGGGTTTCTTGTAAAAAGTAACCGCCTCTAAATTTAAATTGTTTAAAAACATACTCTCCACCAATATTTAAATTAGCTGCCGAAGTTAAATTTTGTTCAATTCCTGAATTTAAAAACTCGAGACTATTTGTTGTGAATTTAGCATTAGAATAATCCTGTATAGTATAATCAACACTCAACAAGCCTCTGCCTTTAAATATGTAAGACAAACCTGCTCTCCATTGACTTGCTGTTCTGTAATTGTAATCAGGAAAAATATTAAGCACATTTGGGTCAACACTTGCTGGTCCAAATTCATCACTTCCCGTTCTTATAAATTGAGTGGTTTCATCAGAAACATTATACCAAGTCGGCGAGTCGTAAGACAGGGCTGCTCTCAGCTGATCTGTAATTTTAACAATACTTCCTAACTGAAAAGAAAACGCATTAGCTCGTGTTCTCAACCTATTATCAAAACGAATGCTGTTGATTTCACTTGTTGGGTCTGAGTTAGATTCAAAAAATGAAGTAAACCTATCATACTCCATATAATGCGCATTGAGGTTTAATCCGAAATAAAAACGTTTATTAAGTTCAACACTTGCATTAAATGAAAATTTACCATTATAGCCATCTTCTTGAATAAAATAATCCTGTAAAAATTGATTTGCAGTTACATTTGAAATGTAATCTGTGTTATTAAAGTCATCAGGATCTACAGGGTCAATAATAAAAGATTGGAATCCTAATAAAGCATTTTGAGCAACGACGCCTTCAGTTTCACCTAAAAATGTATATAAATCTGCAACAGACTCTCCACTTAATGGAGTTAATAAATCTAAAGGAATTCCGTCAGCACTATCGAGAAAAAATTGATCTATTGATTGATTATTGATGCCTCTTGCCACGTAAGAATCATCAAAATTAGCCACTTGTTCATAAGTAAAACCATAAGCGTATTTAGACAACGTAGCATCTTCATTGTTTGCTGCAAAAACAAAAACAATTCCTGCTTGATTTAAATCGAAAGTCGTTTCTGATTCATCTGTAAATCCATCGGTAAAATTGACATCGTTGTTTTTGATATTAAGATTTAGCGTGCCTGAAGCATGATTTGTCAGAAACACAGAAGAACCAGCCGGATTGAGTTTTATCGCAGACAAATCTCCACCTAAAGAACTAAACGCACCAGCCATTCCTGTATATCTTGCTGTCCCCATCAAGTCATTTCTAGAAAATCTAACCGCATCTGTAATATCCTGAGCATAAGTAAAACTTATAGGCAAACAAATTAGTATAATTAAAATTTTGACTTTCATATTTTCGGCTATTAAAAAACTGCCTGAAAATCATTGAAGTTTTCAATTAAATCATCAGACAGTCAAATTAACTATTAAACTTATTATCTTCTTCCGCCTCGACTACTTCTACCGCTGCTTCGGCTACCTGAAGATCTTGAGCTACTGCTTTTACCTGAGCTTCTTACACTAGAACTGCTTCTAGTAGAACGTGTATTGGTTCTTGTTCTCGGTGTATAACTTCTATTGCTTCTAGTACTTCTCCTATTTATAGAAGAATTATTTCGCGTAGAGTTTCTATATATACTCTGATTAGAATAACTTGAACGTGATCTTCGTGTCGTTGTTGTGCTTCTATCATTTGATCTACCATTTCTTACCCTGGCATTCACATTGCTAGAATTCCTTATTCTTCTTCCATCAGCGTTAACATAACTTCGGTTACTGCGAGCTGAATTTATACGACTTCTATTATCTGAAGATCGTCCTCTTATATTCTGACTACTTCTTACACCTCTTCTTGAATCAAAATTAGAACGTCCTCTGTTTAATGCTAAAGCATTATTTCTATAATTATTGTGATAAGCATAGCCATTATAGGGATTTCTATAGCCGTAAAAGTAAGGTGAGTAACCTGCCCAATAAGGACCAAAGCCATATCCAAAGCCACCCCAATAAGGATTACCATACACAAAAGCATTGTGATATCCAAAACCAAAACCGAATCTTGGTCCATAAAACCCACCAAAACCAAATCTATTGTAAGAGCCATACCACGGACCAAATCCGCCATAAAATCCACCCCAGTAAGGTCCAAAGCCATTATCAATATAGTTAACAGTTACAGAAGTGGGTTGTGTGCCCCAACCGCCATAAGAGTTGTATTCAGTTTGGTTTTCATCGATAATAATATCTTCTTCTTGAACGCCATTTTCATTAGATGAATAAGATTCTACATCTGTAAAAACTTCATTTTGACTTCTGGCTTGAGATATCAATTGATCTTGTTGATCAAAATAATTTTGATAATAATCATTATTATTTTGGGCTTGATCATTATTATTATTTTGTTGAGTTGCCTCATTGGCTAAAGCATCAGTAGCGTAAATACCGTCGTTTTGAACACTTGCGTTTTCATAAGACGAACCGCATGAAGATACAAAAACCACCATCATTAATCCTGCTATAATTTGAACAGATTTGAAAAAGTTTAATTTTGGTCTCATAACTTGTGGTTTTAAAAGAATTTATATAAAGCAAAATACTTAGTTTTGCGTAATTTTTAATTTATATACATAGATACAACTTCTATGCCAAAAATCAAAATATGTCTAAACACTTAACAAAACGTTCAGATAACTACTCAAAATGGTATAACGAATTAGTCGTTAAAGCAGATTTAGCTGAAAATGCTGCTGTACGTGGTTGTATGGTTATCAAACCTTACGGTTACGCCATTTGGGAAAAAATGCAAAGCGAACTCGACAAAATGTTTAAAGCTACAGGACATGAAAATGCTTACTTTCCGCTTTTAGTTCCAAAACACCTCTTTGAAGCTGAAGAAAAAAATGCCGAAGGCTTTGCTAAAGAATGTGCTGTAGTCACGCATTATCGTCTTAAAACTGATGAAAACGACAAATCTAAACTCATAGTTGACCCCGAAGCCAAACTTGAAGAAGAGCTTGTCATTCGCCCCACGTCCGAAGCTATTATTTGGAATACTTATAAAAATTGGATCCAATCCTACAGAGACTTACCTATAAAAATTAATCAATGGGCCAATGTGGTAAGATGGGAAATGCGAACACGTTTGTTTTTAAGAACTGCAGAATTTCTCTGGCAGGAAGGTCATACTGCTCATGCTACAAAACAAGAAGCGCTGGAAGAGGCTCAACTTATGAATAGTATTTACGCTAAATTTGCTAAAGATTTTATGGCTATGCCAGTTATTGAAGGTACTAAATCAGAAAGTGAAAAATTTGCTGGCGCAGAAGAAACCTATTGTATTGAAGCCTTAATGCAAGATGGTAAAGCTCTACAAGCTGGAACTTCTCATTTTTTAGGACAAAATTTCGCGAAAGCTTTTGATGTAAAATACACTAATCAAGAAGGCAAACAAGATTATGTTTGGGCAACCAGCTGGGGCGTATCTACACGACTTATGGGTGCGCTAATCATGTCACACAGTGACGATAATGGCTTAGTACTTCCGCCAAAACTCGCCCCTTATCAAGTGGTTATTGTGCCAATCTATAGAAACGATGAACAATTCAATCAAATTTCTGAAAAAGCTCAAGAAATTATAAAAGAATTACAAGATCATAACATCAGTGTAAAATTTGACGATAGGGACACACATAAACCTGGCTGGAAGTTTGCTGAATACGAAATGAAAGGTGTCCCTCTTAGAATTGGTATTGGCCCAAAAGATTTAGAAAACAAAACTGTTGAATTGGTAAGAAGAGACACTTTAAGTAAGTCATTCATCAAACAAGATGAATTAATAGATACCGTGAAACAAACTTTAACTGATATTCAAATCAACCTTTTTGATAAAGCCCAAAAATTCACAAAAGACAATACTCGCCAAGTCAAATCATATGAGGAATTTAAAAGTCTCATAGAAACCAAAGGCGGTTTCGTTGAAGCCTATTGGGACGGCACAGCTGAAACTGAAGAATATATCAAAAAAGACACAAAAGCCACTATTCGTTGTATTTTAAGCACCGAAGTACCTGAAAGTAGTAAATGTTTGTATTCTCAAAACAAAGCCGTTGCTAAAGTGCTTTATGCCAAAGCTTATTAAAATTTTATATTAAATATTGCAACATAAATAAAATAATGTATTTTTGCACCCGCAAATTATTGCATGGTCCGTTCGTCTAGTGGTTAGGACGCCAGGTTTTCATCCTGGTAACAGGGGTTCGATTCCC
>RRZV01000044.1 GCA_003931895.1 Mesohalobacter salilacus | reverse complement strand
AGAGGAATTGAATCATTAGTAAAATAATAATCTTATTGAATACAAAAACGCCTTAGATTGTCTGGGGCGTTTTTTTGTTATATTTGAAATGAAATGTTTTAGCAGTCGTTAGAAAAAAGTGTTTTCAAATTTTATGTATAGTCGTTTTGAAGTATTTATGCTTTTACAATCTCTGGCATTTCAAAATTATTTATGTAACAAATCCTTAACAAAGACGTCATATACATAAAACCAAACTATGCCAGAAACTATACTTGAACTCAAAAGCCTCACGAAAAGATTTGGGAAATCTACTGCGGTTTCCGATTTAAGTTTTATCATCGAAAAAGGAAATGTTTACGGTATTCTCGGCCCTAACGGAAGTGGAAAATCTACCACGCTTGGTATGGTGCTCAATGTGATTAATGTCACTTCAGGGTCATTTGAGTGGTTTTCTGATACAATGGACACGCATGAAGCCTTAAAAAAAGTCGGTGCCATCATTGAAAGCCCTAATTTTTATCCCAATATGTCGGCTTCAGACAACCTGAAATTAGTTTGTAAAATTAAAGAAATCGAAGAAAGCAATATTGAAAATGTCTTAAAAACGGTTGAGTTGTTGGATAGACAACACGATCATTTTAAAACCTATTCTTTAGGTATGAAACAGCGCTTGGCGATTGCTTCAGCCTTATTAAACAATCCTGAAATATTAATTTTAGATGAACCGACCAATGGTCTTGACCCGAAAGGGATTCATCAAATTAGAGAAATTATCAAAAAAATTGCCAATAATGGCACGACAATTCTTTTGGCGTCTCATTTGTTAGACGAAGTTGAAAAAATATGCACCCACGTGGTTGTTATCAGACAAGGTAAAAAGCTTTACGCCGGTCGAGTTGATGAAATGAATGCGTCTTTCGGCTATATTGAAACTTCTGTTGAAGTGCCCGATGAGTTCAAGAAATTCTTAGAAAGTCTTGATTTTATTGACAAATTTGATAACATAGAACACGATCAAATTAGGATATTTTTGAAAAAAGATTTTTCAGCAGGTGAGTTTAACAAGTTATGTTTTGAAAAAGGCTTTGTGCTAACTCATCTTATCAAACGCAAAGAAAGCCTTGAAGAACAATTTTTAAAACTTACAAATTAGAATCTTATGTTACGACTCATCAATATAGAGCTTTTTAAACTCAGACATAGCCGGTCAGCTAAAATCATGACTATACTTTATTTTAGTTTATTTCTCTCAGCGGCTTTACTATCAACCATTAAGTTTGATTTTGGGCCATTCAATTTTAGATTGGCCGACCAAGGCATTTATAATTTTCCTTATACTTGGCATTTTATGAGCTTTTTTGTGGCTTTTCTCAAAATCATCTTAGCCATAGTTATCGTCTCCATGATGTCAAGTGAATACACCAATAGAACGCTTAAGCAAAATTTGATTGATGGCTTGAGTAAAAAAGAATTTGTTTTATCTAAATTTTATGTGTCCGTCTTATATGCGTTGTGTTCAACGATTTTATTGTTTGTTGTCACTTTGGTTCTCGGTTTAATTTTTTCAGATTATGACGAGGTTCAAATTATATTTTCTGATTTAGAATACATAGGCGGTTATTTTGTAAAGCTCTTAGGGTTTTTCTCTCTGTGTTTATTTTTAGGCTTGCTCGTCAAACGTTCTGCGTTTGCTTTGGGGTTTTTGTTTCTACTGTGGATTGTTGAAGGTATTATTAGCATTAGTGTCAACAAAACAAATTTTGATTTTATAAGTGATTATACGCCGCTCAACGCCATGTGGCAACTTATTCCTGAACCTATCACAAGATTAGATATTATTAATTCAGCAGCAAAACAACTCAACGCAGAAATTATGCAAGATTACAGCGTAAGTATTGTGAGTATAATCACCGTTTTATTTTGGACATTTTTATGTGTGTTTGGATCGTATAGATTGCTAAAGAAAAGGGATTTGTAAATAAATCTTATATCTTTGTTAGTCTATGATTATGAAAGACAAGCAGAGATATTTCCTATTATTTTTATTTATACTTTTCCCAATATTAACCTTCTCACAAGGTGAAGCTAATAATTGGTACTTTGGTAATAATGCGGGAATAAGTTTTAATACGTCTCCACCAACGGTTTTAAATGACGGTCAGCTCAGTACAAATGAAGGCTGTTCGTCTATTTCAAATGCTAGTGGCGAGTTGCTATTTTATACCGATGGACGAACCATTTGGAATGCCAATCACCAAATTATGAATAACGCCAATTATTTTGGTGGTACAGGTTTAAATGGTGATCCGTCAAGCACCTCAAGTGGTTTGATAGTACCACACCCTACTGACGAAGATTTGTATTTTGTATTTACTGTTGATGAACCCCATCACGAAAATGCGTTTGCTTTCCCCAATCAAGGCCCTGCTAATCCGGATGGTTCGCCAAGAACCACCTACAGTGATACCAACCAGAGCATTCCTCAAGCTGATGATGGCTTTAATAATGGGTTTAACTATTCGGTTGTAGATATGTCTTTAAATGGCGGTTTAGGTGATGTGCTTCCCGCTCAAAAAAATATTGAACTCGTTACCTACGATCCCAATGATTCTGAAGATGTCAAATTCAAATGTTCTGAAAAAATTACTGCGGTTCGCGGAGAAAATTGTAATTCGATTTGGGTCATTACGCATTTTAAAGATACGTTTTATGCATTTTTTATAGACGATACGGGATTAAACGAAACCCCTGTTACTTCTCAAGTAGGGCCTTTTGTGTCAACTGACGATTACAGACGTGCAGCCATTGGTTACTTAAAAGCCTCACCTAATGGAGATAAACTTATTACAGCCAACCAAACTATGGACTTTGACCCCGTAAACGATGTTGACCAGGGAACAGGAAATGTGTATTTATTTGATTTTGATTCCAATACTGGTGTGGTTTCAAACCCTGTAGAATTGGTTAATGATGTGAATGCTTACAGTGTAGAATTTTCACCAGAAGGTACAAAAGCCTACGCTTCAGTTACTCAATCTGATGTTTCTACAATTTTACAATGGGATCTAGAAGCTACCAATATACCAAACTCTATTTTTACATTTAATGGGGTCTCAGGAAATGCCTCTGGTGCAATACAATTAGCCCCTAATGGGAAAATATACCGCAGTATGGTGGGGCAAAGTTTTTTGTCTGTCATCAACAACCCTGAATTGCCTGGGAATCAAGCTGATTATTCAGAGAGCTTGGCTAATGGTGCTATTAGTCTGGGGAATCAGACTAATTTTGGGTTGCCGCCTTTTATTCAATCTTTATTTTCATCCCGAATTGATATTGTTGGTACAGAAACTCAACAATTAGACTTGTGTGACGGCGAAAGTTTTACATTAAGTTATGACGATATTCCAAATGCTGACTACACTTGGAAAAGAGATGGAGAAATTATACCAGGTGAAAACTCATCTTCTTTAGATATTTCACAACCATTTGGAGTTGAGTTACCCTTTCAAGAAACTTATACTTTAGATGTGGATTTGAATGACGGAAGTTGTGGTAGAGTCGGTATAGCTAATGTTACGTATTTTCCTTTTCCAGAAACAAATAATACGCAATTGACTGAATGTGTAGAAGACTTACAAACTAATTCTGCAGAATTTGATCTGACTCAAGCTAACAATCAACTCATCTCCAATCAAGCGTCTGAAGGTGATTTTGAATTTACATATTTTGAATCTGTAGATGAAGCTCAAAATGGTATTAACCCAATTCAAAACCCTGAGAATTACATCAATACAGGAACACCTCAGATCCTTGGAGTTATAGTAGAAAATATAAATTCAGGGTGTTCAACTATTTCTGAATTGACACTTGACATCCAAGATTTTACGACTCAAAATTTCACTTTAAAGCGTTGCGATGTTAGTCAAAATGGGATTCAAACATTTGACTTAACTTCAATTGAAACTCAAGAAAATTTAGTTACTGATGCATTTTATATGACTGAAAATGATGCTTTAAATGAAATTAATCCCATAAATAATCCATCAAATTTTACTAATGAAAACCCATTTCAGCAAAATGTGTTTTTTACTATTGAAAACGGAACACCTTGTAAAGATTTAGGCGTTTTAAGTTTAGAAGTCCTAGCGTTACCTCAGGTTGCTGAGGATGAAGTTGTGTTTTATTGCGTTGAAGACTTTCCAAATCCAATCACTTTAACCTCTGGAGTGCCTAGCAACCAACTTAATAATTTTGAGTACTTATGGACACCAACAAATGAGAGTACACCTGAAATAGATGTGAATGAATCTGGTATTTATGAAGTTGCTATAACAGCAATAGAAACAGGCTGCACAAATTTTAGAGCTATCGAGGTTATTTCTTCTGGCTTGGCAACTTTTAGTTTAGAAATAGAAGAGTTTAATAGAAATGACAATACAGTTGAAGTTTTGGTTTCTGAAAGTAGCCTTGGTGATTATGAATACGCCTTAGATGATCCTGATGGTCCATATCAAAATAGTAATGTTTTTGAAAATGTACTACCAGGTATTCACGATATGTTTGTTAGAGATAAAAATGGTTGTGGCATTCAACAAAAAACTTTTGGAGTGATTGGAATTATGCCATTTTTCACACCAAACAACGACGGCATTAATGATTCTTGGGGGTTCAAAGGCACTTTTAATAACAAACAAGCCTTAGCTTTTGTCTATATCTTTGACCGTTATGGTAAACTCTTAAAATCTTTTAGAGGGCTTGATAAATCTTGGGATGGTTTTTATAACGGCAAACCTATGCCTTCTCAAGATTATTGGTATAAAATTGTTTTAGAGGATGGTCGTAATCTCACTGGTCACTTTACTCTAAAGCGTTAATTGTCATTAACATCGCCAGCAAAAGGTGGAACACCAACGCCTTTTGGACTATTATTTGATTTTTCACTACTTTTTACTTCCCCTATTATTCTTAAAGGATAGGTCTCAAAAACTTTTGATCGTTTTCTACAGTTTAACCCGACATAACTCGAATCATATTTCTCACCTGCATATTTATCCCAAAGATATATATAGACTTCTTGGATATAAGCTTTAAATTCCTCTAGTTGTTTTGAATTTTTTTTGAAACTTGAGAGTTGAATATAAACCTTATCTGGATTGCTCGCTTTATTTTTATTTTGTTTAGGATTAGTCACAAAATCTAAAACTAATTCTTTAAATGCAATTTCTCTAAGGTTAGCTTTTTCCTCGTCATTAATTACTAATTCTCCAGCTTGGTTGATAATAAGCTTAAGCACATTTCTCTGATTGACCTCATTAAATTCGGATGAGGTTATGGTCTGATCTAATGTTTTGCATTTTCCGTCTAACCAGCTTTGAGTGTAAGCACTAAAACCAATTAAATAAACTAATAAGGCAAGTGTATATTTCATTTTTTTATTCTTTATCAATGAGATCTGGTCGTTTTTGTTTTGTGATTTTAAGGGCTTGAGTTTCTCTCCATTCATCTATCTTTTTAAAATGTCCGCTCATTAAAACCTCAGGCACTTTCTTACCTTTGTATTCAGCTGGTCTTGTGTAAATTGGCGGAGCTAATAAATCATCTTGAAACGAATCGGTTAAAGCAGAGGTTTCGTTATTTAATACACCTGGAATCAATCTGATAATGGCATCTGACAAAACTATGGCTGCGACTTCACCGCCAGAAAGCACATAGTCGCCAATGGAGATTTCTTTTGTGATGTGCATTTCTCTCACTCTTTGGTCAATGCCTTTATAATGTCCACAGAGTAAAATTAAATTTTGCTTTAAAGATAAGCTGTTTGCCATTTTTTGATTTAAGGTTTCACCATCTGGAGTCAAATAGATAATTTCATCATAACTTCTTTCAGCTTTAAGTTGGCTAATGCATTTGTCGATGGGTTCAGGCATTAAAACCATACCTGCACCACCACCATATTGATAGTCGTCTACTTGTTTATATTTGTTTTTGCTATAGTCTCTTAGGTTATGAAAATGAACTTCAACGTGTTTTTTTTCAATGGCTCTTTTTAAAATAGAAGCTTCAAAAGGGCTTTTTAAAATATCAGGGACAACGCTTACGATGTCAATTCTCATTAGCTTTTGCGGTTTTTAGTTTGCGCTTTTTTTTGAGCGTCTAAAAGTTCTCTACCGAGCTTTTGTTGTTTTTCAATAGCCCTGTGTTTGTATTCTTCAAACTCTTTATTTGTGTTTTTAAGATTTTCCTTGAGTTCTTGTGTGACAATATTTCTATTTCTATAATTTATAAATAAAAAGACAATGATTAAAAGCAATAATAAGATTAAACCCCAAACACTGAAGTTGTAAGTTGATTTTGACATATCAATTCCGAGGAGGCTAATTTGATCTTTTTCTGTTTTTAAATTGTTAAGTTCATCACTCAATGCTTTATTTTCTGACTCTAAGCTTTCAAATTTTGTTTCAACCTCATCAATTTTCTTTTCTAAAGCACTAATTTTTGAAACCAAACTATCTCTTGTTGAAGCCAGATTTTCTTTAAAAGTGTTAAGTTTAACGCGTTTAATAACTTTATAGTCTTGATAATTGCCGCCAGAATTAACAACAGAATCAAACGATTTTACGATATCGTCTTGTTCTTGAGCTTGCGGTTGAAGCCAAAATGCAAAAATTAAAAATGCCCAAAAAAATTTCATAGTTATATTTTAATTTAACAAATGTATAAAATAAAGCTTAAAAGGTATAGACTTAAGTTTTTTAAATGTTCTAAACAATTGATTTTAAGAATTAAATATTTAAATACAATAGTTTTTCGAACACGTTTAATAAAGTGTTTCTATTGGCGATTTTTATGATTAGTATTTTGTTTTTCAAATGTACTTTTTCAATTTCATAGTTAATAAAAGCTTTGTCTAAAATATGAATTATGTTATCTACAGTTTTAAAATCTTTAATGTTTCCTTTAAAAGAATATTTTCTAGGTAAATTAAATTCAGGTTGTTTTTTGATATTAAACGATAAATATTTAAGAATATTCCTTTTCTTTATTATAAAATATTCATTTTTTTTAAATTGAGTCATAGTCTCCCAAGTTAGTGTACTTCTAATGTTCTGAGATTTTGAATTGAGCAGGATATGCCCAGAGGAAAACGTTGATTTTTTATAAATTAATCTCCATTTTTGAGGAGTAAAAACCTCGGCAACAATATGATAAGACCAGGCATTATAATATCCATGAACATTACCCTCTTTATCTAAAACAAAGTCTTCAACATTTTTACAAAACTTTTTATTGTTTTTGTAAAAAGGTGATGATTTTTCATCTTTTGTAGCCTCTGATTTTATCGACATTTTGATACAAAACTAAAGTCACGTGATATCTTCCACAATCATTTTGGCGTGAATTCTTGAGTTTTCTATAAACCATTTATGGGTTTCCATACCACCACAAATTACACCTGCCAAATATAAGCCATTGACATTGGTTTCCATAGTTTGTTTATTGTATTCAGGTACTCTTGTTTTGTCACTTGAGAGTTTAACCCCTAATTTCTTTAAAAAATCAAAATTGGGTTTATATCCTGTTAAGGCTAAAACATAATCATTTTTAATTTGTTGAATCTTGTCATTTTCATCTTTAAATTCAACAGTATCTTTTTTGATTTCTGTAATTTCAGCATTAAAATAAGCCTTGATACTGCCTTCATCAATTCGGTTTTTAATATCAGGTCGCACCCAGTATTTTACGCGTTGGCCAATATCATCACCTCGAACAATCATGGTGACGCGACCGCCTTTTCTGTAAATTTCTAAAGCCGCATCTACTGCAGAATTACTTGCACCAACTACGATGACATCTTGATTGACAAAATAATGTGGGTCATTGTAGTAATGAAAGACTTTTTCTAAATCTTCTCCAGGAACTTCTAAGGTATTGGGAATATCATAAAACCCAGTAGCTATGATGATATGTTTGGCTTTGTAGTCTCCTTTTGAAGTTTTAATTCTAAACGTTTTTTTGGGTTTGTCAACATTTTTAACGCTTTCAAACAAATTGATGTTGAGGCCATTTGAAGTGGCAACACGTCTATAATATTCTAAAGCTTCTTGTTTCGTTGGTTTTGGGTTTTTGCTGATAAAAGGAATACCATCGATTTCTAGTTTTTCTGAAGTGGAGAAAAACGTCATATTAGTGGGGTAGTGATAAAGCGAATTGACTAATGCTCCTTTTTCAATGATGACATAAGAAAGGTTTCGTTTTTTCGCTTCCAAACCACAGGCCAAGCCAATTGGCCCACCACCAATAATCAAAATGTCATAAGTCATAACTGCAAAATTATATTTTAATATCAATAAAACCTAAAATCTAAAATAGTAACAATATTTCGATAAAATTTAACAGATAGTTTTAGTGTTTTCAGGCAAACCAGCTAGCCTTCTAGTAAGAGCATAAATATACAAAACGAACTAAACCTCAGACTTGATAAAATTGTAAGGTTATAAAAGAAACGCCTCTTAAAACGATAACTCCTTCAAACCTTTTATGGTCTTGATTGGCTCTTTTGACTTAAACACATAACTCCCTGCGACAAGCACATCAGCGCCAATTTCAACAAGTTGTTTAGCATTTTTATCAGTGACGCCCCCGTCAATTTCAATCAAGGTTTTAGCATTCTTGCTGCGAATCAATTCTTCGAGTTCAGACACTTTTTCATAGGTGTTTTCAATAAAGCTTTGTCCGCCAAAACCCGGATTAACACTCATTACACAAACCAAATCTATATCCTGAATCACATCTTTAAGCAAATGCACAGGCGTATGCGGATTAAGTGCAACGCCAGCTTGCATATTATTAGCTTTTATGGCTTGCAATGTGCGATGTAAATGCGTGCAAGTTTCGTAATGAACCGTCAACATATTAGATCCCAAATCGGCAAAAGTTTTGATATAGCGATCTGGATCAACAATCATCAAGTGGACATCGATAAATTTTTTGGCATGTTCACTAATAGATTTTAAGACAGGCATGCCAAATGAGATATTAGGGACAAACACACCATCCATAATATCGATATGGAACCAATCGGCTTCACTTTTATTGACCATTTCAACATCACGTTGCAGGTTTCCAAAATCGGCGGCAAGAATAGAAGGCGCTATTTTATGGGTTTTCATTTTTAATATTTATAAAATTCTTAGGCTTAATCAAGTCTTTATGAAAATATTTTTACCGCGGAGACGCAAAGGTCGCAGAGGTTATTTTCAAATTATAATACATTTTTAAATCTTCAAATTGCTACATTATCACATTAATACATTAGCACATTAGTAATTTATTTACTCAAATACATTTTTCTTCGTGTATATAACTCGTAAAAATCATCATCTTTTAAACTATCAATAAATAAAATACTTTCTCCGGTGCTTTTCATTTCAGGACCCAGTTGTTTGTTGACTTCTGGAAACTTATTAAATGAAAATACGGGTTGTTTGATAGCATAACCGTCTAGATGTGGTTTAAAGTCAAAATCACTAACTTTTTTATGTCCTAACATCACTTTTGTTGCGTAATTGACGTAAGGTTCGCCATAAGCTTTTGCAATAAAAGGAACAGTTCTTGACGCTCGTGGATTGGCTTCAATGATATAAACTTTATCGTCTTTGATGGCAAATTGAATATTGATTAAACCAACTGTTTCTAAAGCTAATGCAATTTTTTTAGTATGGTCTTTTATTTGTTGCATAACTAAATCTCCGAGATTAAATGGCGGTAAAACGGCGTTTGAATCACCGGAGTGAATACCACAAGGCTCAATGTGTTCCATAATGCCAATAATATAAACATCTTCGCCATCGCAAATCGCATCGGCTTCGGCTTCTATGGCACCATCGAGATAGTGGTCGAGTAGAAGTTTGTTATTCGGTATTTTTCTCAGTAAATCGACCACGTGAGCTTCTAAATCTTCTTGATTAATCACAATTTTCATCCCTTGACCACCAAGCACGTAAGATGGTCTAACTAAAATAGGGAAGTCGAGTTGTTCTGCTAGTTCTCTGGCTTCGTCTGCGCTTTCGGCTACACCAAATTCGGGATAAGGAATGTTGTTTTCTTGGAGTAATTTAGAAAAACTGCCACGATCTTCAGCTAAATCTAATGCTTCGTAACTGGTGCCAAGAATTTTTATACCATAACGATTCAATTTTTCAGCCAATTTTAAAGCCGTTTGTCCACCGAGTTGAACAATAACACCTTCAGGCTGTTCATGCTGAATAATATCGTAAATGTGTTCCCAAAATACGGGTTCAAAATAAAGTTTATCTGCCGTATCAAAATCAGTGGAAACCGTTTCAGGATTACAGTTAATCATGATAGTTTCGTAACCGCATTCTGCTGCTGCGAGAACGCCGTGAACACAGCAGTAGTCAAATTCAATACCTTGACCAATGCGATTTGGGCCTGAACCGAGCACTACAATTTTCTTTTTATCGGTAACTATACTTTCGTTTTCTGTAAAAGTTTTACAATCTTTATCGGTCATTTCTGCTTCAAAAGTAGAGTAGTAGTAAGGTGTTAGCGCTTCAAATTCAGCAGCACACGTATCTACAAGTTTATAAACCCGATTTATGCCAAGTTCTTTTCTTTTTTTATGCACCTGACTTTCTAAGCAACCCAACATATGAGCAATTTGCCGGTCTGCAAAACCTTTTTGTTTGGCTTCAAGTAGATAATCTTTAGTAAGATTTTCAATATTGAACTTTGAAATTTCAACTTCTAGATTATAAAGTTCTTCGTATTGTTTTAAGAACCACATATCTATTTTTGTAATCTCGTGAATACGTTTTAGCGGAATGCCAGCTTGGATCGCGTCATAAATCACAAAAACTCGATCCCAACTTGCATGAGTCAGCTTGTCAATTATAGTATCATATTTTTTATAGCCTTTTCCATCAGCACCAAGTCCGTTACGTTTAATTTCGAGTGACTGTGTGGCTTTGTGTAGAGCTTCCTGGAACGACCGCCCAATGCCCATGACTTCACCAACAGCTTTCATTTGTAAACCGAGTTCCCGATCTGAACCTTCAAATTTGTCAAAATTCCATCGTGGAATTTTCACAATCACGTAATCTAAACTTGGTTCAAAATATGCAGAAGTGGTTTTAGTAATTTGATTTTTGAGTTCATCGAGATGATAACCAATAGCGAGTTTTGTAGCGATTTTAGCAATAGGATAACCTGTAGCTTTTGAGGCCAAAGCAGATGAGCGCGAAACCCTTGGGTTAATTTCTACAGCCACAATGTCTTCTTTTTCGTCTGGACTCACTGCAAACTGCACATTACAACCACCTGAAAAATTACCAATACTACGCATCATTTTAATGGCCAAATCTCGCATCCGTTGAAATGTAGTGTCACTCAAGGTCATCGCTGGCGCTACGGTGATGGAATCTCCGGTATGAATTCCCATTGGATCCATATTTTCTACACTACATATAATGACAACGTTGTCGTTTTTATCTCTTAATAATTCTAATTCGTATTCTTTCCAACCAATTAAAGCCTTGTCAATAATGACTTCGTGAATAGGAGAAGCTTCTAATCCGCGGGTCAATAATTTTTCAAAATCTTTTTCTTCGTGAACGATAGACGCACCGAGTCCGCCAAGTGTGTAAGAGGCACGAATCACTAAAGGAAACCCAAATTCTTGAGCCACTTCTTTACCTTTAAGGAAAGAAGTAACTGTTTTTGAAGGCGCCACACCAACATTGATGTCTTGCATTAGTTTTCTAAACTGTTCACGATCTTCAGTAATATTGATGGCATTAATATCAACGCCTATCATTTTAACATCAAAATCATCCCAAATTCCTTTTTCATCAGCTTCTATACAGAGATTTAAAGCAGTTTGTCCACCCATAGTTGGTAATACGGCATCAATTTGTGGATGTTTTTTTAATATTTCTATAATTGATTTGGTGTTGAGTGGCTTTAAGTAAATATGATCGGCCATGCTGGGGTCGGTCATAATCGTTGCCGGATTGGAATTGATAAGTATAGTTTCTATACCTTCTTCTTTCAGCGAACGAAGAGCTTGAGAGCCTGAGTAATCAAATTCACAGGCTTGCCCAATTATAATCGGTCCAGAACCGATAATCAATATGCTTTTTAAATCTTGGTTTTTTGGCATTGGATAGTAATTTTAAAGGTCTAAATTTAGATAAAAAAAAAGTGTTACCGTTAAGTAACACTTTCAAAATATTAATATTGATAATATCATTATTATTTTCTTCTCATACTGGTTTCTGATGAAACACTCAATTTTTTGCGGCCTTTAGCTCTTCTTCGTTTTAAAATCTTTCTGCCATTAGCAGACGCCATGCGCTCTCTAAAACCGTGTTTATTTTTTCTTTTACGCTTAGAAGGTTGAAATGTTCTTTTCATCAGACTTTATATTATAATTTGTCAGCTTAATTTTAATCGGGTGCAAATATACAAAGTCTTTTTAATTTTACAACATTAATTTTTAATTCTTTTCCTTTGGTTTTTCGTAACTTTGCAAATCAAAATTTTAGATATGTTCAATAAAATTATAAAGCTTATCCTAGCCGCCTTAGTTTTTGCTTTTGCGGTATATCAATTTATAGAAAGTAATATTGGTAATGGCATTTTACTTGTTTTACTTAGTGGAATTTTTGTATTTCTATATTTTAAAAACGAATTGATTTTATTAGCATTTTTAAGGTTGAGAAAACAGGATTTTCAAGGCACAAAAAAATGGTTAGATAAAATTAAAAATCCTGAAGCAGCCCTAACCAAAAAGCAACAAGGCTATTACAACTACTTACACGGTTTGATTTTGTCGCAAACCAATATGACCAAAGCTGAAAAATACTTTAGAACGGCCATACGTTTGGGTTTGTCCATGAAACATGATTTAGCTATGGCCAAACTTAATTTGGCTGGAATTGCCATGTCTAAGCGACGTAAGCGAGAAGCACAAATGTTGATTAAAGAAGCCAAGTCACTTGATAAACACAATATGCTTGGTGATCAAATCAAGATGATGAAACAACAAATGAAGAAATTTTAGTTGTACTCATTTTAGTTTTATTTTGCTTTCAAATGACCGAAATAAAAAATTAATCCCGCTCATAATTAAAATCAGAGATAAAGTACCAAGACCAATCCAATGCCAAGTTGGTGCTTCACTATGCTTGATAAAACCGCTTTCTACCAATAAACACAACCCAAAGCCAAGCACTAAACTTCCTAAAGCACCAAATAGCCAATACTCGCGTTTTGTTTTTTTATTAGACATATATATAATTTTTGTATTTCTTATAAATAACCGTTAAGAAGTTAAGAAACATTAAGGTTTAAATTTTTTCAAAATCACACACGCATTGACATCGCCAAATCCAAAGCTGGCTTTTGCCAATACTTGTGGTTGATAATCTATCGTTTCTAAAGGTATTTTTTCTTTATTAATTAAATTTAAAATATCAGAATGAATCGGTTTGGCATTGCGGTTACCAAATATAAAACTTTTAGAGATTTGCAACACCGAAGCGACTAACTCTAAACTGCCACAAGCCGCTAAACCATGACCAACCATACCTTTTAAACTATTGATAAACGGAAAATCATCAGCTTTTCTATCTAAAGCCAAAGTCCAGTTTTCAATTTCTGTCGCATCCATTTTTGTCGCCGTCAAGTGCGCATTGATGGTATCGATTTCTGTTGAAGTAATTTCCGCACTTATAATTGCTGTTTCAATGCATTTGATAACCGCCTTTGAGTTAGGTGCCGTCATACTCCCGCCTTGACGTTGTCCGCCTGAATTGATATGGCCGCCAATAATTTCAGCATAAATTGGTGCGTTTCGAGCTTGAGCTGATTCAAAATCTTCCAGCACTAAAGCACCAGCACCAGAAGATGGCACAAAACCCGAAGCCTCTTCTGAGAAGGGTCTCGACGCTTCTTCTGGTTTGTTGTTATACTGATGAGGTAAAATTCTCAAAGCTTCAAATCCACCCCAAATGTAAGGTCCAGAATCACTCGTGCTGCCAACCAACATCCGCTTGGCTTGACCGGTTTTAATGCGTTCATATCCCATCATTAAGGCTTCTGTGCCAGTGGCGCAAGCTGATGAGTTGGTGGTAACTTGGTTGCCACAACCAATTTTCTGTCCTAAAAACGCACTTATGCCACTCGCCATCGTTTGTATCACGCTTTGGCTTCCTAAGCGTCGCACTTGATTTTGGTCTATTTTATGAAAAGCCTCTCTGAGTTTATCAACGCCTAAAACCCCAGTGCCATAAATAATACCGGCGTCAAAATCGGGTTTTTTATTAAAAGATAAACCTGCGTTTTGCCAAGCTTCTTGACCAGCAATGCCGCCGTAAATCAATCCACTCGCTAATAAACCTTTTTGTTCTAATGCAGTAAAATATTGGTCGAGATGCTGTTGTTTAATTTTTGGCGTTCCAGCGATTTGACAACTAAATTTTTTATCAGCGAGCTCTTGATGAAAGCTGATACCAGATTTCATGTTTTTTAAAGCTATTTCAAAATCTTCAACACCAATAGCATTAGGCGACACCACACCAAGTCCTGTGATAACAACACGTTTACTCATAAGATTTAGATTTTGACGGAATTATCATCCCTGCTAATTCACCTTGTGCCACGAGTGTTTTGTCAGCTTTAAAAATTTTAACCGCCATTTTTAATTTTTGAAATCTAAAGTATATTTCTTTACCTTCTACAACTAATTTTTCATCGGGATAACTCAAATTTATGAATTCCATTTGCGTTGACGTCATCGCAATATTGGCTTTAAGATTTTGATTTTTAAACTTGAAAATGCCATAGCAGGCTAAGGCTATTTGAGCCGCACATTCGGTTAGCAAAACACCTGGTGTGACGGGTTGGTCTTTAAAATGACCTTTGTAAAAATAGGATTCTTTTGGAAATGTATATTCGCCTTTAATACAAGCTTCTTTAACTTCTAAAATATCGTCAACAAACAAAAAAGGTTCGTCGTAAGGTAAATGTGGTAAAATGTCTGTTTTGAAATTCATAGTTTAAAAGTGATAAAATTATAATTAAAGTTAGGTTTAACATGTGAAATTATAACTTTATATTTTGAATTAACAAACGATGTAATAAACAAAACTTCACTATTTTTGACGTTTTCAAATTGAATTGAATGAATTGTTTACTTACAGGCGGAACAGGAATTTTAGGTAGTCATATTGTTTTTGAGTGGATACATAAAGCCCTTGTGGAACAATCTGTAAATCATCTCTTTTTGGTGATTAGAAGTAAAGATAAAACTGCTAAAGAACGTTTGCTTGATGTTTTACAAGATGAGTCTCGCCCGGAGTTTCTGAATAATTTTTCTATTTCATCTTGTCTTGAAAAAATCACGGTTATAGATTCAGATTTGTCTCACATCAGTACTGAAACTTTAGCACAATATACTTTTGACACGGTTATTCACTGCGCGGCATCAACAAGCTTATCGCAGTCCAATGCATCTAAAGATGAGGTTCATCAGCAAAATTTTTTAATCACCAAACATCTTTTATCTCAACTTCCTGAGTTTGTAGAGCGTTTTATTTATATCAGTACAGCTTTTTCTTTTGGTATTCAAGAAAAAAAAGTGAATGATAAAATTGATGAGCATTCCGTTACCCATTTTAGAAATGCCTATGAACAATCCAAATTTGAAAGTGAATCTTATGTCAAACGGTTCTGTAAAAAACATTCTATTCAACCACAAATACTAAGACCAAGTATTATTTGCGGACGATTGATAGATAAGCCTTATTTTGAAATCCCAAAGTTTGATGTGTTTTATTCCTGGCCAATGTTTTTAAAAAAACACGCCACAAAATCTGATGGAAATTTTAGAATTTGGATTGACAAAAACAGCGGTTTAAACATCGTGCCGGTTGACTTTGTGTCTAAAGCCATCCTTTACGCTTACTTGAACCCCGATATAGAAGAACTGAATATTGTGAATCCCAAACCGATTTTACATAAAAATTATGTCAGTGATGTTTTGAAATATTTTAAAATTCATTCTTTTGAATATATCAATAATATGCCTATTAACTTAAATGTATTTGAATCACTTTATTATAAAAGCATTGGTGAGATTTTTGAAAAATATATTTCAATTCCCGAGTTACAGTTTCATTCAGAAGCTATTTTAAAATTCATCAACCAACTCAATTTAGATCATAATTTAGGCGTTCACGATAATTTTATGAATTTGATAAACTTTTCTGTGGAAAAGAAGTTTAGGCGGAGCTATTAGTATTTTCCTTTTTGAACTGAATTTAAGCGACAAATCTGCTTTCAGGAAAAGTTTTTACTTTAAGGATCATAAAGTTTCACGCAAAGACCGCTAAGTTGTCGCGCAAAGCTCGAAAAGCAATTAATTTTATATTAATTAAAAATCTAGTAAACTACCCTCTACCGTCTAAAAGCTATAAACCAAATGCTATCTCAAGCGTTCTCCACCATCAACAGGAATCACACAACCATTTATCCAATTCGCTTTGTCATCAACGAGAAGACTAACGGCTTGAGCCACATCGTCTAGCGTAGTTAAGCGTTGAAAGGGGTTGCGTTTCAGGTTAAACTGTTTGAGTTGCTCTGCATTTGGAATTTTTTGAAAACTTTGTGTGTCTGTCATTCCTGCTTGAATACAATTTGAAGTTATGCCGAGTGGCGCAAATTCTACTGCCATTTGACGCATAACAGCTTCTAAAGTGACTTTGGCTGCAGATACTGCGGCGTAAGATTTTGAAACTTTTTGATTACCTTCACTTGTAAAAGCGAGTAATTTAGTATTGGGCACATAGCATTTTGAATCCACCAAAGCTTTAGCCCATTCATAAAAATTGACTCCCATAGCGTGAATGGTTTGCATATAATCTGATGTAGTTATAGCATTATCGCCCGAAAGTAATTTTAAATTGCCTTTAGCTAAACTATGCACTAAAATTTTGATTTGTAATTTTTGGGCTGAAATCACATCAAAGACTTGCTGAATATTTTCTTGCTTTAAAGCGTCTTTATTAAACGATAAGACCTGAACGCCAGAATTTTCTATCGCTTTAAATTCTGATTGAATTTGGGGTAAATTCGTTCTGAAATCGCGATGAATAATTAATAAATTGTAGCCGTCTTGAGCTAATTGTTTAGCCGTAGCCAAACCAAGACCTTGACTGCCGCCAATGATTATTGCCCAATGTTTACTATTTTTTACCATTTTAATAATAAATTTTGTGCGGTAAATCCTGGGCCAAAACTCAACATCATACCAAAGGAATCTTGGGGTTGAGGTTCATCTATAAAAGCTTTTAAAACAAACAACACCGTAGCTGAGCTCATATTGCCATATTCTTTTAAAACTGCTTTGGTATGATTGATGTTTTTACCCATTTTTCCAAACAACTCTTCAACGGTCTGTATGATTTTTTTTCCTCCGGGGTGAAAAATTAAATGTTGAATATCCTCAATATTTAAATTATGTTTTTCTAAAAACGGATAAATAATATGCGGAAAATGCTCTGCAATTTTATCGGGCACTGAAATATCTAAGACCATCTTAAGTCCAGAATTGGTCAAATCAAATCCCATCATATGGGTTTGGTTATAAAAATGATACATCTGGTCTGCTATAATTTCAACGCCTTGGGTTTCTTCAGAAGTCATTAGTACACAAGCTGCGCCATCACCAAAAATGGCCGAACTCACGATATTGGTCATAGATTTATCGTCATGCTGAAATGTAGCTGTAGGACTTTCAAAAGCAATAATAGCGGCACGTTTATCTGGATGAGACTTTAGAAATTGAAAAGCATAAATCATCGCTGAAACCCCACCAACACAACCCATTTCCGTGATAGGCAAGCGCACGACATCTTGTTTTAGTCCTAATTCATTAATTAAATAAGCATCCAAAGACGGAATCATAATGCCAGTGCAACTTGCAGTGATGATGTAATCCAGACTTTTAGCGTCCCAATCCGCTTGAGTCAAGGCTTTTTTTAAAACCGATTTACCATATTGTTTTGCTGCATTTTGGTAAAGGCGGTTTTTTTCTTCAAAAGAAGTTTTGGTGAACACGTCTTTTGGTGGCATAATGGCGTAGCGTTTATCTACTTGAGCGCCTTCAAAAATTTTAACGGCTTTTCTAACATATCGCTCGTCTTCACTTTGTAACCACTCTTCTACTAAGGGAATGGTTTCTTTGACTTCTTGATAATATTCAGGCAATTGTGTTGCCACCGTTTTAACTTTAACCATAGTTATTTTTGAATTAAGCATAAATAGCGAAACGCCCAACACCACTCGATGTTGAACGACTTAGGATTTATAGATGTAAAAAAATGATGTAAATCCGTTTTTTTAAAACTCCTTAAAATTGATATGGCGCCATCGTGTTTTGCAATTTTACTTTTCATAAACACTTTTGCATAGGCTTTAAATAAAATATACGCCAAACGACTGCGTTGTAAATCATTAATCAGCACACCAATTTTTGATTGTTGATAGAGTTGAGGCAACAGTTTTAAAATGTCTTGGTCTTTAAAATGATGCAGCGTTAAACAGCAGGAAATGATATCAAATTGCTGTTGTTTAAATTCATCACTGAAAATATTTTGATGTAAATATTTGATATCAGGATAATCTTTTGAAAGAATTTTAGCTTGCTCAATAATATGTGCGTTGGCGTCAATGCCGTAAAGTTTGATGTTGAAATTTTGACGTATAGCCCAATCGCTAATGACGCGTAAAGTATCACCGCTACCGCAACCAATGTCAACAAAAGTCAGCGTAGTTTTAGCTGAAGATTGCGCAAGTTTTTTTAAACCTTTTAAGGTAATACGATGACCGCCAAGTCTGTGATTTACCTTGTCAATATCGTTTAAGACCATTTGTAAGTCTTGACCTTTGAGGTCAAAATCATCCATAATTTCTTCCGCATTTGTGCGATATTGTGTTTTTATTGAGGTCAATTTTGAAGCGGTTTTCCGTGGGTTTGTTTAATGATTTGTTTTAAAATAAAAGGCGATTTCGATACCAATTTAATCAAATTTGAGGAAAGCTGTGGTTTCAATAAAATATTTTGAATCATCTTGCCGTAAATTAAACGTTTGTTGAAGGTTTGATGCCAAAGATTTTGATAATTGTTTTCTACTTGAGTTCTACTAATTTTTTCATTGCGGTAAAATTTTAAAATCTGTTCAGATAGTAATTTAGCTGAGTGTATTGCCATTGCCATGCCGTTGCCGCATAAAGGGTGAATCAATCCCGCGGCATCGCCTGCAAATAAAATATGGTTTTGAACCGTGGGTTTATTTTGAAATGAAATTTGCGAAATGCTTAAGTGTTTTTCAAATACGGGTTCAGATTGGCTGAGAAAATTTTTCAAATGCGGATTTTGAGTCAGGCCGTTTTGATTAAATTTTTCAATGGATTTATATTTTTTAAATTCATTTTGATGTACCAAATAGCACAAGTTGATATGTCTATTTTCAACCATTGACAAACCGCAATAACCACCTTTAAAATTGTGAAGTCCCACAAAGTTTTCATCAAAGTTTTCGGTTTTATAATGGGCTTTTATACCAATCCATGGTGTTTTTTGTTGAATAAAGTTACGGCTCAAAGTTTTGTCGAAACCGGAACGTTTGCCATGTGCTGCAATTACAAAATCAGATTTTAGTTTATGATTTTTAGATTGAACAAAAAAATATTTCTCTTCAAAAGTCGTTTCAAGAACTTCATCATGGATGATGTTTACACCTTCGGCCTTTGCTTTTTGTGCTAAGAGTTGGTCAATTTCATATCGACTGATGCCGATGCCGCCAAGTGGTAATTTTTGTTCAAGACTTTGTCCACTTTGGTGAGAAAGTTTGAGATGTGTGATGTCAACGGCTTGATGTTTAAACAAGCTGATATCTAAAGAATTGAGATATGGTAAAATTTCTTTAGAAATATATTCTCCACAGACTTTATGTCGTGGGTAAGTGTGTTTTTCAAACAGAACCACTTCAATATTTTGCTGAGCAAGGTGAATTGCCGAAACCAATCCAGCTAAGCCACCGCCAACTATGCAAACTTGGGTTGAAATCATGTTTGAAATTTAAGATAAATAGCATCTCGTTGCAACGCTCTCGATACAATACCGCCGTTTCCCTTGGTAACACTCTATGCATAGCTTTCCGCAAAAAGTATCCTACCTCCTATTATCGAAACTAAATATATCTTTCTTTGTCGACAGTTAGGCTCGACGTAGTGCCAAAATATTTTTCACGACAATTAAGGAAGGGTATTCATTTAGATTTGTTTATTATAGGTATCCTTTTTCTTTCATCCATTCATCATTATACATTTTACCAACATAACGGCTGCCATGGTCGTGGAAAAGGACTACTACAACGTCGTCTTTCTTAAAATGTTCTTTTAGTTGAAGCAAGCCTTTAACCGCTGCTCCAGCAGAATTGCCGAGAAACATCCCTTCTTCTTTAGCGAGTTTTTGAGTATAAACCGCAGCATCTTTATCAGTCACTTTTGTAAAACCATCTATCACTTCAAAGCGTACATTTTTAGGAAGAATATCTTCGCCAATGCCTTCGGTAACGTAGGGATAAATTTCATTTTCATCAAATATACCGGTCTCGTGGTATTTTTTGAATACTGAGCCGTAAGTGTCTATTCCCCAAACTTTAATGTTTGGATTTTTTAGTTTAAGATAACTGCCAACGCCAGAAATAGTACCACCTGTGCCAACACCAACCACAAAATGCGTGATTTTACCATCGGTTTGTTCCCAAATTTCAGGACCAGTGGTTTTAAAATGAGCTTTACAATTAGACGGGTTGTCATACTGATTGACATACCAAGAGTTTGGTGTTTCTCTTGCTAATCTTGCTGAAGTAGAATAATAAGATTCTGGGTCGTCTGGTGCGACATCTGTAGGGCAAACGTGGACTTCACATCCAACAGCCTTAAGAATATTCATTTTTTCTTGACTTTGCTTGTCACTTAATACGCAAACCACTTTATAGCCTTTTACTATTGCGACCAAAGCTAAACCCATTCCAGTGTTTCCAGAAGTCCCTTCAATGATTGTACCACCAGGTTTGAGACGACCATCGGCTTCGGCGTCTTCTATCATTTGTAAAGCCATACGGTCTTTAACCGAGTTTCCCGGATTAAAGGTTTCGTATTTGCCTAAAACTAAAGCATCAATGTCTGAAACAATTTTATTAAGTTTAACCAATGGCGTGTTTCCAATAGTTTCGATAATATTTTTGGCGTATTGCATAAATAAAATTCTGTAAAGATTTACGGTTTGCAATTTACAAACTATATTGGAAGCTTATCATTTTGCTCGTAAAGATTATGAAAAGTAAAAGACAATTTCATAAACCTAATACCTATTCGTTTTGATTGTTATACCAAATCTCCCATAAAATAAGACAAATAAATAGTTTCTAATTGCCTTTCTCTTCGTTAAAAAAATGAAACGTAGCTTAGGCTATGCTTAATTTTTTTGCCTTG
>RRZV01000028.1 GCA_003931895.1 Mesohalobacter salilacus | reverse complement strand
AACTTGCGGATTAGTACAAGTAGCACAACTCACAGTTAAGTCAATAGGATTAATATTGTTTGAGCCTTGACAATCTATAGAACCATCAGGCGTGACTTGAACTGTAATTTGATCACCCGTAGATTGAAACGATAAACCTGCTAGATCACCACCATTACCAAAACCATTAAAGAGTTCTGTACCGTTAGAATCTAGTACAATAAACTCATCCCAACCATCTTCAACACTACCTGAATTTACGTTTAAGTTTAAGGAGGAACCATTACCGCTTACAAAAATAAACTCTTCTATAACACCAGAGTCATAACAGAAGGTATTATTCACCGGACCTACTGAACAGTCAACAGTGGTTTGAGCATTAGTTATAAATGAAGAGGTTAACAAAAAAAGTACCCCTAAAAAAGTAGATTTCCCCATTAAAATTTTTTTCAAGGTTGTGAATATAAATAAAATGTTATTGATACGTTAAATTTTATACAATAAAAAACAAAGTAAAAAAAAAATTAACAAAAAACCACCCTGAAAGAGGGTGGCTTAAAAAAAAACAGAAAATAAAAGGTCTATTTTTTAATGACTTTAAACGTCTTTGTAGCGTCATTAATTTGAACTTGTGCCAAATAAACACCACTGCTTAAAGCGTTTAAATCAATACGCTCGTCTTGAGCAGAAAGCTTTTGATTTAAAACTTGTTGACCGAGTAAATTGTGTAATTGAATTTGGTCAAAAGCTTGATTAGCTGATAAGTTTAAGTTGTTTTGAGCATCTACAAAATAATCAAAATTAAAAGCTTCAAAATCTTCTGTTGATAAGGTTTCCTCAACAATTTCTATTTCTTTTACAAAAAACACATCACCTCCAGCAGGAGAATTAACGTGAATACCTAAATGATATACCCCATTTGATGTAGGAACAAAAGTCTCTGTGCTTGAAATAGCAGCATCAAATAAGTTAGGAGGTCCAGCAAAAGTCCCTTGCATTGCAATATTGCTATAAGATCCAATAACTGTTTGATTGGCTGCACTGCTTGTTTGATCGTCAAGTATAACTAAATCAAAACTTTCATTAGCGGTATAGTTTACATCAACAGCATTATAAGTAATGGTAATTTCATACTGGTTGTTTGTATTCATATCAATGCCAGGTGAAATCGCCCAAGCGTCTTTAGCTGGAGCTTGAGTAGGAGGTGTGGTTTGCGGGAATACATTGATTACATTATCGTCTGTTCCATCTCCGTCAAAATCATTAGCTCCATTTAAAGTCCAACCTGCTCCAGTTCCTAAATTCTCGTCAAACCAACAAGCTTGCCATTTTAAAGGTGAATCACCTGAGGGATCGGTCTGATTCCAATCTTGGAAGTAAGGAAAATTGACATCACAATTAAGGTTAGGGTCAAGACTTAAATCAAAATCAAAACCAGCTCCACTCCATCGATTATCCCATGCAATGTAATAAGTTGTTCCAGAAGTTGCACCAAATACAGCTTCACTTAAAAAATTGCTACCATCAACATCGTCGTTTCCACCAACACAGGTTAAGTTACCACAAGTTCCTGTGTAAATGTGAACTCTTGTGTCATCACTATTAATAACACCATCATTCTGTGGTAAGTTTGTTGATACCACATAAATTCCATCTTGAGTTGGTGTAAAAGAATACCATTCTCCAGCAGGGCCTTCAGTAATTGGCACATCACCATTTAACGCACAAATAGGTTGAGGCACATCAGTACCATTAATTTGTCCTACAGTTGTAACCCCTGTTGTTACAGCCACTGCACCTGCACATGTGTCTTGTGCATTTAAGCCATAACTGGCTAAAATCATAAAACATAAAAGTGTAATTTTCTTCATAATTTTCTTAATTTAAGATTAATAGATTGTAAATATAAAAAAAATGAGACCATTGTGAAAAATAATATTTTAAATTTATCATCTTAAAAATTTATAGTTGAAAGTTGTAGCACAAATAAAATTACCCATTAGCCATGAAATGGAATTGTTTGAAAAGAAATTTTCACTTTTCATGTCATCAAGAGTGGCTTTACTCAATAAAATCACGCATTTTATTGTTAACCGCAAAGGCAAACAAATGCGACCAATGTTTGTTTTTTTGGTGGCCAAAATGGTTTCAGATGGCGAAGTCAACGATCGGGTATATCGCGGGGCATCGGTTATCGAGCTTATTCATACCGCCACATTAGTGCATGATGATGTAGTCGATGACTCCAATCGGCGTCGGGGATTTTTTTCCCTTAACGCACTTTGGAAAAATAAAATTGCCGTTTTGGTAGGCGATTATTTATTGTCTAAAGGCTTATTATTATCTATAGATAATGATGATTTTGATTTGCTTAAAATCATATCTGTTGCGGTGAGGGAAATGAGTGAAGGCGAACTCCTCCAAATAGAAAAAGCCCGAAAACTCGATATCACTGAAGATATTTATTACGACATTATTCGTCAAAAAACGGCAACGCTAATTGCTGCTTGCTGTAGTCTTGGTGCAGCCGCTGTAAAACCCGATTCTGAACATGTCGAAAACATGAGGAGATTTGGTGAACTTATCGGGATGGCTTTTCAAATTAAAGACGATTTGTTTGATTATGGCGAACGCAAAATTGGTAAACCCACAGGTATCGATATCAAAGAACAAAAAATGACTTTGCCATTAATTTATGTCCTAAACAATGCCAAGCCCAAAGACAAAAAGTGGTTAATCAATTCAGTGAAAAACCACAACAAAGATAAAAGACGCGTGAATGAAGTTATCGATTTTGTAAAATCTCATGGCGGTTTAGAATATGCACAAAATCAAATGAAAGTTTACCAAAAACAAGCACTAGAAATTTTAGAGAACTATCCAGAATCTGATTTTAAATCTTCCTTAGTCGATATGGTTGATTATGTTATTGAAAGAGAAAAGTAAGAGGTATTTTTTTAATCATTACACAATCATACCATCAGTCTTTTATTCACGTTAAAACTCTGAGCATTTTTAATGCGAAAACCTATATTTGCAAAAAAAATAATTTATGAGTAAGTTGCTTTGTGTTGGAACTGTAGCTTTTGACAAAATAGAAACCCCTTTTGGTAAAACAGATAAAATCCTAGGTGGTGCAGCCACTTATATTGCTTTATCAGCCTCTAATTTTAAAGGAATTGATATTGGTATTGTTTCTGTGATAGGAGAAGATTTTCCACAAGATTATATTGATGTTTTTAAGCAAAGAAATATTAATATAGAAGGTCTAAAAGTTGTAGAAGGTGGTAAAACCTTTTTTTGGAGTGGTGAATATCACAATGATATGAATACCCGTGATACTTTAGATACTCAACTCAATGTGCTTGAAAATTTTAATCCTGTAGTGCCTGAGTCTTATCTCAATGCAGAAATTGTAATGTTAGGTAATTTACATCCGGCAGTACAGATGAGCGTAATAGAGCAAGTGAAAAACCCAAAACTTATTGTCTTAGATACGATGAATTTTTGGATGGATTCAGAATTGGAATTGTTGATGAAAGTCATTTCAAAAGTCGATGTCATTACAATAAATGATGAAGAAGCTCGACAACTTTCAGGTGAATATTCGCTAGTAAAAGCCGCTCGAAAAATAAGAGATATGGGGCCTGACTATGTGGTCATTAAAAAAGGAGAACACGGCGCCCTATTGTTTTATGACGATGAAATGTTTTTTGCCCCAGCTTTACCTCTTGAAGAAGTGTTTGATCCAACGGGTGCAGGCGATACTTTTGCTGGTGGTTTTGCAGGCTATTTAGCTCAAAGTAAAGATATTTCATTTAAAAATATGAAAAGAGCCATTATTTACGGCTCCAATTTAGCCTCCTTTTGTGTTGAAAAATTTGGAACTGAAAAAATGCTTCAGTTGACTGAAGATGAATTGAAACAAAGATTGTCTAACTTTGAATCTTTAACTCAATTTGAAATCAATTTAACTTAAATAGGGTTTGGAGTTGCTAACATTATTTAAAAGAATATGAGTGAATTGATAAAACACGAATGTGGTATTGCGCAAATTCGTTTGCTTAAACCTTTGTCTTATTACAAAGAAAAATACGGCACACCTTTTTACGGCATTAATAAACTCTACTTAATGCTTGAAAAACAGCACAATCGCGGTCAAGACGGTGCCGGGTTTGCCAGTGTAAAGTTAGACATGAAGCCTGGTTATCGATACATCAGTCGGTATCGCTCTAATGCGGCGCAGCCCATACAAGATGTTTTTGAAACTATAAATAATAGAATAAATGCTGAAGTCGCTAAAGACCCAGAACTTCTCAATGATTTACCTAAATTAAAACAAGAAGTTCCCTATGTTGGTGAACTCATGCTCGGACATGTGCGTTATGGAACCTACGGAAAAAACAGCATTGAAAGTGTCCATCCGTTTTTAAGACAAAACAATTGGATGCATAGAAATTTAATTCTTGCAGGAAACTTTAACATGACTAATGTTACTGAGTTATTTGACAATTTAGTGAAACTCGGTCAGCATCCCAAAGAAAAAGCCGATACCATTACTGTGATGGAAAAAATCGGACACTTCTTAGATTCTGAAGTGAGAAAACTCTATAAAAAACTTAAAGCTGAAGGTTATAACAAACAAGAAGCTTCACCACACATCGTTGATAAAATTAAAATTTCTAAAATCCTAAAAAAATCATCTAAAGATTGGGATGGTGGCTATGTCATGGCTGGACTTTTAGGCCACGGTGATGCTTTTGTATTAAGAGACCCAAGCGGCATCAGGCCGGCTTATTATTATCACGACGATGAGGTAGTCGTTGTCGCTTCTGAGCGTCCAGTCATTCAAACTGCATTTAACGTACCATTTGAAAAAGTGACAGAGTTAGAGCCGGGCAAAGCTTTAATAACCAAACGCAATGGTCGAGTGGTTAAAAAACAAATCATTGAACCTTTAGAAAAAAAGGCTTGCTCTTTTGAGCGCATCTATTTTTCAAGAGGTAGCGATGCTGAAATTTATAAAGAACGAAAAAAACTAGGTCGATTGCTCATGCCAGAAGTGCTAAAGGCCATCAATTTTGATACAGAAAACTCTGTGTTTTCATATATCCCCAACACCGCAGAAACGTCTTTTTACGGTATGGTTGAAGCTGCACAAGATGAGCTCAATAGACAGAAAAATCAAAAAATTCTTCAAGAGAAAGAACACTTAACTGACGAACGTCTACAAGAGATTTTATCTCAAAAATTGCGGACTGAAAAAATAGCAATTAAAGATGCTAAACTGCGAACCTTTATCACCGAAGACTCAAGCCGTGACGATTTAGTGGCTCACGTTTATGATGTGACTTATGGAGTGGTAAAGCCCAATGATAATTTAGTGGTGATAGACGACAGTATTGTAAGAGGAACAACTCTTAAAATGAGCATCATTAAAATGTTAGATCGTCTGGGGCCAAAACAAATTGTGATTGTATCCTCAGCCCCACAAATTCGATATCCTGATTGTTACGGTATTGATATGGCAAAACTAGAAGATTTTGTAGCCTTTAGAGCAGCCTTAGCATTACATAAAGACCAAGGCACTTATGGCGAAACCATCAAAAAAGTTTATGAAAAATGCAAATCTCAAGACGAGTTAAGTAAAAACGCAGTTGATAACTATGTTAAAGCCATTTACGACCCATTTTCTGACGAACAAATTTCAGATAAAATTGCAGAGCTTTTAAGCGATGAAACCACACAAGCTAAAGTAAAAGTAATTTATCAAAGCGTTGACAATTTGCATAAAGCTTGCCCAGAACATAAAGGCGATTGGTATTTTACGGGGAATTATCCAACCGTTGGCGGAAGCAAAATTGTAAACAAAGCCTTTATCAATTTTGTTGAAGGGAATAAAAAGCGTGCCTATTAGACGCAACTTTTTACCAAGATAACATCTATATTAAGATACTAATTTGCATATATTTGCCGTTAGATTAAACTAAACTTCCAACTATGAGTGAACAACCATCTAACCAAAAGCCTAATGATGATGAGATAGATTTGGGTGTGGTTTTTAAAGCAATTCAAGTCTTTTTTAAAAAACTTTTACTTGGTATAATAAATATCTTCCAATTTTATTACAGGCATAAATTTATACTTATAGGTTTAATTGTCTTAGGTAGTTTTTTGGGTTATTTTTATGAACAAACTGCTGAAAAAACTTATACCAATGATATTTTGGTAGCACCTAATTATGGTAGTTCAGACTATCTCTACACCAAAATTGATGCTATCGATAATAAGGTAGCAGCAGATGATAGCTTGTTTCTAAAAGGTGTATTCGGGAAACATTATAATAAAATAAAATCTTTAGAAATTAAACCCGTAGCTGATATTTACAGTTTTGTATCGCGTAATGAAACTCATCAAGACCTATTTGAATTATTGTTTGAGGAAGAAGGGAATATTGAGTTTATTGAAAATCCGATTAACAGTAGAAATTTTAAATATCATCACATTTATTTAGAAATAAAAGGAAAGGAATATCATCAAGAATTATCAAATGCTTTATTAATCTTCATTAATAACAACACTTATTATGAAGACATTAAAAGTCTTTCCTTAGAAAATTTAAAATTACAATTAAAAGAAAATAAAGAAATTATTAAACAAATAGATTCTATTATTTCAACTGCTCAAAAAGAAAAACCAATAAGTTTAGGGTCCAGTGAGTTATCTTTTAGTGACAATTCTGGTTTAAATGATTTACTAGGCAAGAAAAAAGGCCTAATTGAACAACAAAGAGATTTACAGTCGGCAATGGTAAGTCAAGATGAAACGATTAAAATAGTCGATGTTAATTATAAAGTTTTAGATAACGAGGATTTTATGAAAAAAGAAAAAACCAAGCTGTTTCCTCTGTTACTGATTATTTTATATAGCATGTTCTTCTTAATTCGTTATATCGCCAAAAAAGCTAAAGCTTTAACTTCATAAATTAATAACTTTTGATAAAGTTCTTACATAAGCATGTAAAAGATAGTGAGTCTAAAGAAATTTTATCAAAAGGATTTTCATTTATAGTTATTCGTATTGGAGGGACTTTGTTAAGCTTTGCTTTTACATTATATGTAACTAATAGGTTTGGTAAAGTAGAATGGGGCTTGATGGCATTAGGGTTTTCAATTTTTACTATCCTAAGTATTTTTGGTCGTCTGGGTCTAGATCTTAATTTAGTGAAGTTTTACTCTCAGGATGAAAACCTTATAGACACAGGAGTTTTTTTCCGATCGATTATTAAAGTCTTTATATTTTCTTCCTTTTTATCACTTCTAATATATGTATTTGGTGAAGCATTAGTTACAGATGTTTTTTTAGAACCCAAGCCTGATTTACTCCCCTATTTAAACTGGCTATTACTTAGCATCCCGTTTTGGTCAATGGTCTTTGTTTCTGCAGCTATTATGAGAGCTAGAAAGATGAATAAAGCTTTTGCGTTTTACACTTTAGTAGGACGATTTGCCATTATATTATTGATTATATTGTTAATAGCTCACGACAGTGCTTTATTTGTGTTAAAAGCACATTTCATAAGTTTAATTATATTAGCTATAGCAAGTTTGGTTCATGCTAATATAATATTAAAAAAGCCTACATTTTACAGTAGTCATAATACTTGGGTGTTTGTAAAAGAGTCTTTACCCATGATGTTGAGTAGTTCAATTTTGGTTTTAATGAGCTGGATGGATACTTTTGTGATGGGTATTTATGAAAATGAAACCGAGGTTGGGATATACAATGTTGCCGTAAAAGTAACCACGCTGTCAGTATTTAGTTTACAGGCTATTAATTCTATTTTAGCCCCAAAAATAGCCAAAAGTTATGCTGAAAATCAAACTGTAGCCTATAAAAAATTAATTCAGTTTTCGACTAAGGTTAATTTTTTTATTACATTTTTTATAGTTGGGCTAATCATTATTTTAAGCCCATATTTACTAGGTCTATTTGGTGATGGTTTTGAGGCAGGTATAAGTGTCTTAATTATTCTTTGTATTGGGCAATTAGTTAATTCACTCTCTGGCTCTGTAGGTGTAGTGATGCAAATGATAGGCGAACAGAAGATGTATCAATATTTTATTGTTTCTGCACTTATCATTAATTTAATATTAACTTTGATTTTAACACCGATTTATGGAGGTGTTGGTGCAGCTACGGCAACTGTTGCGAGTATGGTATTTTGGAATATTTCAGGAGCCGTATTTTTGAAAAAAAAGAAGAACATAAGAACTTATTTTTTACCTAGTTTAAAATAATAATGAATAATAATTTACCTCATTTTATACTTGCAGGATCACCAAAGTGTGGTTCAACATCTTTGTATTATTATCTTGCTGAGCATCCAGATATATATATGTCTCCTCAAAAAGAAATTCACTATTTCACTTTTGACATACTGAACGCTTTAGACCAAGGGCCAAATGATAAAAGAGTAAACGCATTTCACATCGGCAATTATGAGGATTATATCAATCAGTTTAAGCAAGCCAAACCATCACAAATAATAGGTGAGGTTTCGCCTTCTTACGTTAATTATCCAGAGACTACTATCCCAAAAATTAAAAAGCATTTAGGTGATCCAAAAATTATCATGCTTATAAGAGACCCAATAAAAAGAGCTTATTCTAACTATTTGCACTTGCTTAGGGAAGACAGAGAAAAATTATCTTTTTATGACGCTCTTCTTGAGGAAGAAGCTCGTATGAAAAATAAATATTCAGATTTTTGGTATTACCGTTTTAACTCAATGTACTACGAAAAAATCAAAAAATTTGATGAGGCTTTTGACCGAATGTTAATCATCACTACTGAAAATTTAAATGAGAATCCAAAAGCGGTTATGAAATCAATTTATAAGTTTTTAGGTGTTGATTACAATTTTGACCCCAAAAGTATAAACGAAAAATACAATCCAGGCGGTTTATATAAGTCTAATTTAATTACCAAATTCTTTTTTAGACAATCAAGGCTGAGGAGTGTAATAAAAAGGCTTATGCCAATTACACCAGGTATGAAAAAAATTAAATTGAAAATGATTAAAAAGTTTAAAGAAAAAACACCTGATATTGACCCCAAAGCTGAGGAGTTTTTGGTTAAGCATTTCAAAAAAGATGTAGAAAACCTTAAGAAGAATTTTGATATAGATTTGTCATTATGGAACATAAAATATACAACTTCAAATGAATAAGCCAAATACATTTCTAATTGGTGTTCAGAAAGCAGCAACAACATCTGTTTATAATTGGCTGTCAAAACACCCTCAAGTTTGTGCTCCAATCGCTATGAAAGATATAGCTTTTTTTACTAGACCAATGTATTATAGGGATAAAGGTTATGATTATTTGTTAAAGCATTATCAGAATTGTGGCGATATTAAAAAAGTAAAGTTACAGTGTAGTGTACACTACATATTTTTTGAAGAGTCCATAAAACGAATAAAAGATTTTAATCCAGAATCTAAATTTATATTAATACTAAGACAACCAATGCAGAGAGCAGTTTCTAGTTATCTTTATGCCAGAAGGTTTGGTGAAGAAAATCTAAACTTTAAAGAAGCTCTAGAAAATGAACAAAGCAGGATGGAGTCAGAAGATTTTGTTACAAAATCGGGTTGCACTTATATTAATCACGGGTTTTATGCACGTCAAATTAAAATATTTTTAAAATATTTTGATAAATCTTCTCTTAAAATATTATTCTATGAAGATATTAAAAATGATTCAAAAAAAACAATAAAAGATATTTATAATTTTTTATCCATTGATCAAGGTTTTATACCGGAGTTTAAAAAGCACAATAAATCAGGTAAGGTAAAGTCAAAATTTATTCAAAATTTATTATTTGGAGATAATGCATTGAAGAAATACCTTGTCAATCAAGTTTTACCAAAAATTATTTCTAATGAAACAAAAGCTAAACTAAGGTGGAAAATAATAAATATGAATGTTTCAAATAAAAAAGAAGATATAGATATTGACAAAACTTTAATTAAAAAATATAATCTTTTATTTCACGACGATATAAACGAACTAGAAAAAATAACAAATAGAGACCTATCAAGTTGGAAAAACACACCAGATATAGTTTGAAAATCACCCCTTACAATTCACTATCTTTTTTGTTAGTGGCTTTAGGGTTATTTTTTATTCCATTCAACTCTTATGAAGGAATCCCTTTTTTGGGTGAGTTTTCAAGAGAATCTTGTTTTATTTTTTTTAGCTTAGCCTTTATTGTAGAATTAATAAACCTCGTAAAGACTAAAAAAACTTACTTACCATTTAAACATCCCATATTTATATTTTTAATCTTAATCTTAAGCTGGTTTCTGATAACCTATTTTTTAAATATAAATGATATTCAAAGTTATTTTTTAAAGCAAACTTCTGGTAACAATAGATTTATTAGGCAATTTGGAGCTTTAATAATATCAGCCTTAATATTTTTACTAACTTACTACAATATTTTTAGCAGGTATTCTATTAAAGTATTGTTTAAAACCATTAGGAAAATATTTTTATTTTCATTTGTTATTGTCAGTATTTATACAATTCTAGAAGCAGTAATAATTTATCTCAATTTTAGATTTTTACAGTCAACTTTATATTTGTTTGACTACTTTCCATTTACAGAATCATGGTTAGATTACCGCAATGGAAGGCTGTCATCAGTCAGTTACGCTCCTCCAGTGTTTGGGATGTATTTAATGACAATAGCAGGATGGATGTTTAGTTATATACTTACACATAAAGGCTTAAAATCTGTAATTCCTACCATTTTAGTTGTTGTTTTTGTCTTTCTTTCTGGTTCAAGGTCGGCTTTGTTTGTTGTTATTGTGCAACTCCTTGTTTTTTTGTTTTACTTAATCAAAAAAAGGAAATACCACTCAAATTTAATTAAAATAGCAGTCATTGCTTTCATACTTTCTACACCTTTTCTTATTTTAAAAGGAAAAGTATTTGGTGAGTATGTTTATGATAAGGTCACTTCTTTTGATCTTGATGATGGCACACATTCTATATCAAACAAATCAAGACTTGGTATGATCTATACTTCTGGGCTGGTTTTTTTAGAAAACCCCATAAAAGGCGTAGGATTTGGGCAAGTCGCTTATGAAGCCAGGTCACTTTATCCAGCCTGGGCAACTAAAAATAATTGGGAGTTTGAACATAACTATTTAGACAACAGCAGTAAGGTTTTTCCGCCCAGTTACAATATTTATACTCGTTTATTAGCAGAAACCGGGATAATAGGATTTTCTTTATTTACACTGTTTATAATCATACTGATTTATGTTTGTTATAAAAAAGTAGGGTTAAAAAATGAAGAAACTATTTTCTATTTAACACTATTGGTATCATTTACAGGTTACGCTTTCAATTGGCTTCAAGTAGACACTTTTAGAGTCTTTGGGTTTTGGATATGTTTAGCATTACTCATAGCAACAACAAAAAATCAATTGAAGTTTAAAATAAATAAGAACTAAAATGGCAGAGGTTGTAGTTTTAATTCCACATTATAATACCATTGATGCACTTATTAAATCTATTAAATCTATTGATGAACCCATTGAAATTGATATTTATATAGTAGATGATGGTAGCTCAACAAAACCTAAAAAATCAAATTTTGAATTTTATAAATTTGGGAATGTAATTATAGATGGATATAAAACTAACAAAGGAATTGAATACGCATTAAATTATGGTTTAAAAAAAATACTTAAAAAGAAGTATGATTTTATAGCTCGTTTAGATTGTGCAGATACGAGTTTGCCGAATAGATTTTATAAGCAAGTCGAATTTCTAAAGAACAACTTGGATATTTCGTTTATCGGGACTTGGGTAAACATAGTTAATGAAAAAGGTGAGTTTTTATACACTCATAAAACACCTGTTAAGCATGAAGACATAAAGAATAAAATGTATCTAAATGCCATGTTTATCCATCCAACTATATGTTTTAGACCATATATAATTGACGATGTGGGATATTACCCTACAGATTTTAAAGCAGCTGAAGATTTTGCTTTTTTCTTTAAGGTGATTAAAAAATATAAAACAGCAAATATACCTGAGGCCTTAGTCAATGTTGAAACAAGTGATGTTGGTATTTCTGGAAGCAAAAGAAAACAACAAGTAAAAATGCGTATAAAAATAATTTTAAAACATTTTTATTTTGGGTTTTACCCTTTATACGGCCTTCTAAGGAATGTTGTCTTACTGTTGGTTTCAAGACGTATTTCTACAGCAATCAAGAAAATTTTATACCGATAATATTGCAAACTTTTTTAAAAACATATCACCAAAAAATATTAGATTACAGCTTGGCGGTGTTGGTCTTTTTTGTGCCTTTATCTCCTGCTCTACCTAATATTCTGCTAATTCCAGCTGGACTAATGTTTCTTTATAGGATTTTTTTTAGCAAGGAAATAAAATTATCTCTTTACTGGCTACTTTGTATGCTTTTACTTTTAATTATTTTAGTTTTTGCATTAATTCATGGCGATTTTATAAATGAGCTAGACTTCCAAAAAAAGTTTATTTCAGGACTTTTTGTTTTTCTATTAATAAAACAAGTTTCAAAACCTAAACTTATTGAGTATTCTTTTGTTTTTGGAGTTTTAACTTTGATTATATACAACTCGATTTATATTGCCTTCAAATATGCTCAAGGTGTTTCAATAGACTTTAGCTATGGGCCTTCGATATTCGAATTGTTATTGATTCACAGACCATACCTTGCTTTTCTTACAGTGCTTGCTAATTTTATAATTTTCAAATGGATACGTGGCGGTACTTCAATTAAATACTATCTCATAGCAATCATTTCTGTTGTATTTTGTTTTTTTATTACAGCAAGACTTGGTATGGCGCTCCATGTTTTGTTGATTTTTCATCACGTTTTTAAAATTTCAAAACAAATAAAAATTAAACACATCTTATTAATTTTTGTTGTCAGTACCATAGTTGGAATTGTAGTACTAAAGAATCCATATTTGAAAGAAAGGTTTCGAATTCAATCTGACTTTGAAACAACATATAAAAAATATAAAGCTTACGAGATAAGGTTTATCATTTGGGACTGTAGCTTTGAAACACTTAAAGACCATTGGACGTTTGGAGTTCAATCTCATGATAACTTAATACCCAAAATGACCGATTGTTACGTGAGTAAGATTGAACCTGGGCGAACAAAAAAAATTAATTATTATAAAAATGAAAAATTCAATACGCATAATCAGTTTTTAGATATCTGGCTTATTGCGGGTATTCCAGGATTACTAATTTTAGCCTCACTTTTTGTAATTCCCCTTTTGAAACCAAAACAATATCAGGACATGCTAACGGTTTTAACCCTATTTTTCTTGTTTATGATGGTTGAAAATATTTTTCATAGGCAATTAGGCTGTTTATTATTTGGTGCAATTGTAGGACTTTATGAGCCCAAAAGTTATAAGTTGCCTTGGTTCAGGTAAATCTTAATCAAACCTCTAAAATTCTTATTCCGATCAAATTTCTCATAAGTCAGTTTTTGAGATTGCTCACCAAAGGTTTTGAGCAATTCAGGTTCAGATTTTAATTGATGAATCGCCTTTTCAAAACCTTCTAAATTATCACACAAAAAACCATTGTTTTGATGAGAAACCGCATCTTTATTTCCAATAACATTAGTCGCTAAAATAGTTTTTTGCAAAGCCATGGCTTCAATAATGGTAAACGGTAAACCTTCCCAAAGCGAAGTCTGTATATACACATCGTGTTTGGCCAATTGCTTTAATGCGCTTTCGCGGTCTAACCATCCTGTAATTTCAATATTTGATGCTGTGAGTAAATGCTGTAACTCGCCATCACCTATCCATATAAAATTGATATCAGGATATTTTTCTGCAATGGCATTAAATAATTTTGGGTTTTTTTGCGCACTTATTCTTCCTAAAGTCACAATAGTCTTAAGTTCTGAGTTTGAACTGACTTTTATGTTGTCTAACTCAGATAAATTGATACCGTTTCTTACCATTAAAGACTTTCCAAACGCTTTTGCATACTCGTATTCAGTATCTCCACAAGCTATGGTTGTGCCGCCGTAAATTTTAGGTATCCAATTTTCAATAAGTTTGAAAAACTTCTGTTTTAAAGGTGAAATATCTTCTCTTAAAAACGCATAACCATTTGGTGTGTAATAGACTCTTGCTGTAGGCCAAGATTTTGCTGCTATTCGCCCTAAAACACCAGCTTTTGAAGAATGTAAATGAATGACATCGGGTTTTATCTGTTTTATAGCTTTTTTAAGTTGCTGTAAACTTTTATAATCTTTAGAAAAAGATACTTCCCGCTGCATTGGAAGCGAAATTAATTTTGTACCAGGTGAAAAATCTTTTTTAAAATTAAGTTGATCCGTACCTTCACGGTTTGGGCTATAAATTATGTGCGTTTCAATATTTGAATTTTGAGCTGTAAAGGCACAAATAGATTGAATGTAGGTGTAAACACCAGTGACAAAAGTTTCAGAAATGTGTAATACTTTATTTTTTTTCATTTAAAGCAAAAATAATCATATTTTTGTGGCTCAAGTTTTAATCTAAATAAACTTCTATTATCAAATTTTACTTTTCTACTTTAAAATAACGCTTATATGAAAATTACAATCATAGGGACTGGCTATGTTGGTCTCGTCACAGGAACTTGTCTCGCCGAAACAGGTAATGAAGTTTTATGTATAGATATAGATAAAGACAAGGTGGACAAGATGCAAAATGGTGTTGTACCAATATACGAACCACATCTTGATGTGTTGTTTGAGCGCAATATTGACGCAGGACGTTTGACATTTTCCACAAATCTTCATCAAGGCCTTGATTTTGGTGAAGTCATATTCTTAGCCTTACCAACCCCAGAAGACGAAGATGGCTCTGCAGATTTAAAATATGTTCTCGGTGTAGCCAAAGAAATTGGAGAATACATCACCTCTTATAAAGTCATTGTCGATAAAAGCACAGTTCCAGTTGGGACTGCTGAAAAAGTCAGGGAAACTATAGCTCAAAACGCTAAAACTGATTTTGACGTGGTTTCAAATCCTGAATTTTTGAGGGAAGGTTTTGCTGTAGACGACTTTTTAAAACCAGAACGTATTGTTATTGGATCAAGTAGTGAAAGAGCTAAAAATATTATGCAAAGGCTATACAACCCCTTTGTCCGTTCAGGAAATCCCATTATTATGATGGATGAAAAATCTGCGGAATTAACCAAATATGCGGCTAATTCTTTCCTTGCCACAAAGATTACCTTTATGAATGAAATCGCCAACTACTGCCAAAAAGTTGGAGCAGATGTTGATAAAGTTCGCCTTGGTATGGGTACAGATACCCGAATCGGCAAGCGCTTCTTGTTTCCTGGCATTGGTTATGGCGGCTCTTGTTTTCCAAAAGATGTCAAAGCTTTACACAAATCTGGTAACGATATCAATCATCATTTTAAAATTTTGGAAGCTGTTGTCGATATTAATGAAAATCAAAAAACAATACTCTTTCCAGAAATATTAGATTATTTTAAAAATGACTTAAACAACAAAACTATTGGAATTTGGGGCCTAGCATTTAAACCTGAAACAGACGATATTAGAGAAGCTCCGGCGTTATATATGATAGAGAAGCTTTTAGACGCTGGCGCAAAAATTAAAGTCTTTGACCCAGAAGCGATGGACAATGTCAAAGCAAAATACGGAGATAAGTTGTATTACGCCTCTGATATGTACGATACTTTAAATGATGTTGATGCCCTTTTAATATGTACAGAGTGGAGTATTTTTAGAACACCAGATTTTGAAAAACTTAGACAATTAATGAACAATCATGTTATATTTGATGGACGTAATTTATATGATGTTGAAGAAATAAAAACTCAAAAGTTCAGTTATCGTTCTGTTGGCAGACAATTTGTTTAAAAAAATTATGATGAAAAGAATTCTTATTACGGGTGCAGCTGGTTTTCTCGGGTCACATTTATGCGATAAATTCATAAATGAAGGCTATAAAGTAGTTGGGATGGACAACCTCATCACAGGCGATATGAAAAATATCAGTCATTTATTTCAAAACGAGCACTTTGAATTTTATCATCACGATGTGTCTAAGTTTGTTCACGTTGCTGGAGAGCTTGATTACATTCTGCATTTTGCATCGCCAGCCAGTCCAATCGATTATCTTAAAATCCCCATCCAAACCCTTAAAGTTGGGTCTTTAGGGACGCATAATTTGCTGGGTTTAGCTAAAGCTAAAGGAGCCAGAATACTTATAGCAAGTACTTCAGAAATTTATGGCGATCCCTTGGTTCATCCTCAAAAAGAAGATTACTACGGCAATGTCAATACCATTGGTCCACGAGGGGTTTACGACGAAGCTAAGCGGTTTCAGGAGGCTATAACTATGGCTTATCATAGGTTTCACGGTTTAGAAACTCGAATTGTAAGAATATTTAACACTTATGGACCTCGAATGCGTCTTAACGACGGCCGAGTAATTCCAGCATTCATCGGTCAAGCTTTAAGAGGCGAAGACTTAACTGTGTTCGGCGATGGCTCTCAAACGCGATCCTTCTGCTATGTTGACGACCAAGTGGATGGTATTTTTAAACTTTTACATTCAGACTATGCAGAACCTGTGAACATTGGTAACCCACACGAAATCAGTATTTTGGATTTTGCACAAGAAATTATTAAATTAACAGGCACCGACCAAAAAATCATCTTTAAACCTTTACCAAAAGATGACCCTATGCAGCGTCAACCGGATATATCTTTAGCTCAAGAAAAATTAGGCTGGACGCCAAAAGTGGATAGAGCTGAAGGTATGAAAACGACTTTTACTTATTTCAAAAGTTTATCTAAAGAAGAACTTCATGCTAGTGAGCATAAAGACTTTTCTAAACATAATCAAAAATGATTTATGGGTAGAAGATGGCGTTATATAGGATATTTAAGACCTATAATCAAACTTTTTGATGTCTCTATTCTTTGTATTTTCTCAATTTGGTTCTTAAAACTTGATGTTAATGAAAGCGTCTATTTTTGCCTTTTTCATAGCATTTTTTGGATTGTTCTTTCTTTAAAAACTAATTATTACGAAGTCTATAGATTTACAAAAATTGTTAAAATACTTTCTTTATCATTTGAGCAATTTTTAATTTTTACCCTTCTCGTTTTTTTTTACTTGACACTATACCAGGGTTTTGACATTGAAGTTAGTTTGGTATTTAAATACTTAGGCTTAAGTTTTACTGTCATACTATCATTTAAGTTACTGATTAATTATTCATTAAAACGCTATAGAAAATTCTATAAAGGAAACTTAAGAACCACCGTTATTTTAGGTGATAATATACGTACAAATCAGCTAAAATCATTTTTTAACGATAACCCAGAATTTGGATATCGGTTTCTTGAGATGTTTTGTTGTAAAGAAAAAGATGATTTTTTAGACCGATGTTTTGAATATGTTATTGAAAATAACGTAGATGAAATCTATTGCTCTATGGCTGAGCTCACTCAAGAGCAAATAAATGAAGTTGTAGATTTTGCTGATAACAATCTAAGAGTACTCAAGTTTTTACCAGACACCAAAGATATTTATGCCAAACAACTCAGAATAGATTATTACGGCTACCTGCCAATATTATCACTCCGTCAAATACCTATAGAAGAACCTTTTAATCAGTTTATAAAGCGTAGTTTTGACCTAATTTTTTCACTTACAGTAGTGGTTTGTGTATTATCATGGTTAACACCTCTCGTAGCAATTTTGATAAAAATTGAGTCAAAAGGTCCTGTGTTTTTCAAGCAAAAACGCAATGGTTTAAACTACAAAGAATTTGTTTGTTTTAAGTTCAGGTCAATGCGACCCAATACCGAAATACAAACCAAATGGGTTAAACCAAATGATAATAGGGTGACCAAAATCGGTAAATTTATTAGAAAAACTAGTATAGATGAGTTACCTCAATTTTATAATGTATTATTAGGCGATATGTCTGTTGTGGGTCCACGGCCTCATCCCGTTTCGCATACGGAAATGTTTGTGGGCAAAATCGATAAATTTATGGTGAGACATTTCGTTAAACCTGGCATAACAGGTTTAGCTCAAGTCAGTGGTTATCGCGGCGAAATAGAAACGGATAAAGACATTATCAACAGAGTCAAGTACGATATTTTTTACTTAGAAAACTGGTCTGTATTTTTAGATATTAAAATTGTTTTTATAACCATATTTAACGCTTTTAAAGGTGATAAAAAGGCTTATTAATGCAACAACAACTACTCGTTTCTATCATAACAGCTTCTTATAATGCTGAAAAGTATATTGATGAGACCATAAAATCTGTTCAAGCTCAGACCTATCAAAACTGGGAAATGCTCATTACCGATGACTGCTCGACAGACAACACTTGCCAAATTATTCAAGATTTAGCTAAAAGCGATTCCAGAATTAAATTATTTAAACTCAAACAAAACGCTGGTCCAGCGGTAGCTAGAAATAACTCTATTAAAGAAGCTAAAGGTAGATTTATTGCTTTTCTTGACGCCGATGATATTTGGTTTGATTTCCATATTAAAGATTCAATTTCTTTTAGCCTTGAAAAAAAAGCCCCTTTTGTTTTTGCATCATATAAAAGAAGCAACGAAAATTTAGAATTCGTCCATTCAGACTTTATTGTACCATCAAAAGTAACCTATAGTGATATTTTAAAGTCTAATTCTATTTCGTGTTTGACGGCTTTTATTGATATTAAAAAGTTGGGTAAAAAATATATGCCAGAAATTCGCAAACGCCAAGATATGGGGCTGTGGTTAAAATACATAAAAGATTGTAAGTTTGCTTACGGAATTCAAAAACCTCACGCCATTTACCGGATGAGAGAAAACTCTTTATCGAGAAATAAAATGGACTTGATCAAACACCAATGGCGTTACTACAGAAAAGTTGAAAAGTTGAATTTTATCGAGTCTTTCTATTATTTATTATGTTGGATGTATTACGGTTATTTTAAATACAAAAACTAAATCTTAGACTCAAACTGCTTCAATTTCCCACTTTTTGAACGTTTGATTTGAGTTTTTTGGTTAAAATTAATTTTTAAATCCGGTTCAAGATACTTCTCAATAGCTTCAAGTATGGTTTGTTTTTGTGGGTCACTCAAAACTCTATCAGCTACATAAATAATATCAAATTGATCTTTACGGTTTTGAACCACTACAATTTCTTTCACTTGACCAGAATTTTCAATAGCAGACTTGGTTACGTAATAAAAAGTTAAGGCTGGAATCACTTTACCACTTGGTAGTTTGGCAAAGTCATTAGTTCTTCCTGTTAGTTGTTTTAAAATAGGCTGTCCTGATTTTGAATCTAAAGACAACACTCCGCGGTCGCCAATTTTATATCTAATAAAAGGATGCGCTTTGTTGTATAAACTCGTGATGACAATCTCGCCTTCTTCTCCAAAAGGCAAGGCTTTACCAGTCTCATCTACAACTTCTACCAATAATGTTTTAGTGTTAATCAACCATTCATTTTTAAAATTTTCAAAAGCAATTACACCTAATTCACTTGCGCCATATTCGTTAACAACTTTTACTCCAATTTGTTTTTCAAGCAGTAATCTATCGTTTTCAAATAGCATTTCACTTGTAGTAATACACAATTTCAAGCTTGGACACTCTTCTCTCAAAACTATATTTTGAGATTTTAAATATTTTGCAAATCTTACAATAGAACTTGTATAACCATTAATAAACTCGAAAGGTTTGGTTTGAAAAGCTTTTAAAAACTCCGCTAAAGCTTCATCTGACAAATCAAAAATATCAAATCGATAGCGCTTAGCAAATTTATCCTTTAACCGCTCTTTATAATGCGAAAGCCCCGATTTTGGTATGCCATAAAATCGAGCTTCAAGCGATTTTCCCATCTCAATATCGTGCTGTTGGTACAGCTTGATGATATTTGCCCACGTCAGAGCATGACAATATTTATCTTTGGCAAAACTAAACGGATGACCACTCGAACCGCTGGTTTTACTAACAAAGACATCTTTTAGTTTGTAGCCCTCAGACAAGCGCTCTTCAAGGGGTTGTTGCAAATTTGCTTTTGTCATAATAGGAATATCATCCCAAGATTGAATATCGTTTTGATTTACAAATTTTTGATAAAATGAATTATGTTTTAGATGATAGTGAAAAATATCCTGTCGCTTTTTCTTGACATAAGCATTAGTATCCTTTTGCAACTCCTTTTCGATTTGCAACAGATGCTGTTTTGCGCTTTTTAAAGCAAAACCTGATAACTCTAAAACACGTTCAAATCGATTCAAATAAAATATGATTAAATTAGGGCGACAATTTACAAACATTTATTTTTGACACCTCATTCATTTTAATTAAATCATTATGAATATTTTAGTCCTTGGCGGTGGTGGTCGCGAACACGCCATAGCTCAAAAATTAGCTGAAAGTGCTCAATGTGATCAACTTTTTGTAGCGCCTGGCAATGCCGGAACAGCTCAAATTGCTCAAAACCTCAACCTCAATCCCACAGATTTTGATGCCGTAGCAAAAACAGTAAAAGACAAACAAATCAAAATTCTCGTCGTTGGACCAGAAGCGCCATTAGTTGCTGGAATTAAAGATTTTTTTGATAAAAATGAAGATTTTAATAATTTGATGATCATTGGTCCATCCCTAAAAGGCGCAGAACTTGAAGGAAGTAAGGAGCGTGCTAAAATATTTATGGAAAGCCACAATATTCCAACCGCCGCTTATCAAAGTTTTACGGCAGACAATCTTGATGATGGTAAATTGTTTTTAGACACTTTAAAACCGCCTTATGTTTTAAAAGCGGATGGTCTCGCTGGCGGAAAAGGGGTTTTAATTCTAAAAGATTTAGATGAAGCCAAAATCGAACTCACCAATATGTTGACCGAAAACAAATTTGGCGCAGCTTCTCAAAGGGTTGTCATTGAAGAATTTCTTGACGGAATCGAACTCAGCGTTTTTGTATTGACGGATGGTAAAAACTACCTGACATTACCTAATGCCAAAGACTATAAGCGCATTGGCGAAGGTGATACAGGTTTAAATACTGGCGGAATGGGTGCGATTTCACCTGTACCATTTGCTGACGAAAAATTTATGCAAAAAGTTGAAACCAAAATTATTCAGCCGACCATTAAAGGTTTACAAAAAGAAAACATTGACTACAAAGGCTTTGTGTTTATAGGTTTAATGAAGGTAGGTGATGAGCCTTTTGTTGTGGAATATAACGTAAGAATGGGCGATCCTGAAACCGAAGTGGTTATGCCACGAATTGAATCAGATTTAGTTGAACTTTTCAAGTTGACGGCCCAACAACAGCTTGACAAAGCTGAATTAAAAATTTCATCACAATCTGCTGCTACAGTAATGCTTGTTTCTGGTGGATATCCTGAAAAATACCAAAAAGGGAAAGTCATTCAAGGTCTCACAAATGTAGATACAAACGAAGTTACGCTATTCCACGCAGGAACTCAACTTGAGAATAATCAAGTTTTAACCAATGGCGGGCGAGTCATAGCGGTTACGGCTTTGGCCGACAATTATAAAAAAGCACTTGAAAAATCTTATACCCAAATCAAAAATTTATGTTTTGAAGACTTGTATTTCAGAAAGGATATTGGCTTTGATTTGAACTAACTCCGACAAAACTATGTTTTCGTCGGCTATTGTTGAGGATTATGCTCTTATACTAATAGCGTCCAAAATAATATAAATTAACGCTTGCCAGATATTAGTTTTATTGGTTAATAATC